>NZ_JBVJDK010000013.1:87161-252920 GCF_055582325.1 Streptomyces sp. NPDC042100 | reverse complement strand
CTCGCCATCACCACCGGCACCCAGTTCTGGCTCCTCTCCGGCTACACCGGAGCCACCATCCAGACCGCCACCCTCATGGAAGGCACCGCCTGGGCCCCCCGCGACATCGTCAACATCGCGGACATCGACCTCGACGGCACCCCCGACCTCCTGTGGCGCAGCCTCGACTCCGGCACCATCTACATCCGCCACGGCAAGCCCGGCACCGTCACCGGAAGCGTCGACATCAACTCCCTCAAGACCGCCGCGGCATCACGGCAGGGCGTCGACACCTCCTACGGCACCAACTGGACCACCACCAACATCACCGCCGTCATCGGCATCCCCGACGTCAACGGCGACAAGATCCCCGACCTGTGGGTCCGCTACGGAGCCGACGGCACCATGAAGGTCTACCACCCCTCCACCACCAACACCGGAGGCCCCGTCAAGACGGTCCTCTCCGTCAACTGGGCCGGCATCAAGTCCTTCGGATGATCCGTAACGAAGAACCCGCCCGACCCACAGCGAGCCCCGGCGCCCCACGGCGCCGGGGCTCGCCCCGTTCCCGGGAGGCTAGGCCCCGCCCTCCGCGATGGCCGCCTCCACCTCCTCGACCCGGGCCCGCTCCTCCGCCGCGAACCGCTCGCGGTCCAGGGCCTCGGCGATCTCCTCGTCCTGGGTCATCAGCAGGTCGAGGTTGGAGTCGCCGAGGTCGAAGACGCCCATGTCGAGGTAGGCCTTCTGGAGGCGTTCGCCCCACAGGCCGATGTCCTTCACGCACGGGACGATCCGGCTGAACAACAGCTTGCGGAAGAGGTGCAGGAACTCGCTCTGCTCGCTGAGCTCCTCCGCCTCCTTCTTCGGGATCCCGAAGTTCTCCAGCACCTCGACCCCGCGCAGCCGGTCGCGCATCAGATAGCAGCCCTCGATGACGAACTCCTCGCGCTCGCGCAGTTCGGCGTCGGAGAGCTGCTTGTAGTAGTCGCGCAGCGCCATCCGGCCGAAGGCGACGTGGCGGGCCTCGTCCTGCATCACGTACGCGAGGATCTGCTTGGGCAGGGGCTTGTCGGTGGTGTCGCGGAGCATCCCGAAGGCGGCGAGCGCGAGGCCCTCGATGAGGACCTGCATCCCGAGGTACGGCATGTCCCAGCGGGAGTCGCGCAGGGTGTCGCCGAGCAGGCCCTGGAGGTTGTCGTTGATCGGGTAGAGCATCCCGATCTTCTCGTTCAGGAAGCGGGCGTAGATCTCGGCGTGCCGGGCCTCGTCCATGGTCTGGGTGGCCGAGTAGAACTTGGCGTCCAGGTCCGGCACCGACTCGACGATCCGGGCCGCGCAGATCATCGCGCCCTGCTCGCCGTGCAGGAACTGGCTGAACTGCCAGGAGGTGTAGCTCCGGCGCAGCTCACCCTTGTCCTTCTCGGTGAGCTTGGCCCAGTGCCTGCTCCCGTAGAGCGCCAGGGCCTCGTCCGGGGTGCCGAGGGGGTCGTACGGGTCGACCTCCAGCTCCCAGTCGATGCGGGTGGCGCCGTCCCACTGCTTGTCCTTGCCCTTCTGGTAGAGGGCGAGGAGGCGCTCGCGCCCGTCGTCGTAATCCCAGTTGAAGCGGGCGGAGCCGGTGGCCGGCACCTGCCAGACGGGCTCCCCGGGGGCCTGTACGTAGAGGTCGTGCGTCGACACTGACGGCTCCTTCCGACGGTTTCCAGCAGGCTCACACGTTGGTAGACGCAGGGTCAACAAGTCGTGCGCGAGGGATTGACGACGCTACTGACGAGGAGTCTCATAAGAGCATGGCCAGTCTCACCGAGCCCGACTTCACCCTCCTGCGTGACGCCCTCGGCCCGCTGCGCGACCGCGAACAGGTCGCCGAACGGCTCCTGGAGTCCTCGCTCAGGCACTCCTACGACCCCGAGACCGAGCTCGACTGGGACGCCCCCTTCGAGGACGGGAAGTGGTTCTGGCCGCCGGAGCTGGTCTCGCTCTACGGCACCCCGCTGTGGCACCGGATGTCCGAGGAGCAGCGGATCGACCTCTCCCGGCACGAGGCCGCCTCGCTGGCCTCGCTCGGCATCTGGTTCGAGATCATCCTGATGCAGCTGCTGGTCCGGCACATCTACGACAAGTCGCTGACCAGCAAGCACGTCCGGTACGCGCTGACCGAGATCGCCGACGAGTGCCGTCACTCGATGATGTTCGCCCGCATGATCACCCGAGGCGGCTCCCCCGAGTACCCGGTGCCGCGGGCCTACCACAACCTCGGCCGGGTCCTGAAGACCGTCTCCACCACCCCCGGCTCCTTCGCCGCGACCCTGCTCGGCGAGGAGATCCTGGACTGGATGCAGCGGCTCACCTTCCCCGACGAGCGCGTCCAGCCGCTCATCCGGGGCGTGACCCGGATCCACGTCGTGGAGGAGGCCCGGCACGTCCGGTACGCGCGGGAGGAGCTGCGCCGCCAGATGGCGACGGCGCCGCGCTGGGAGCAGGAGTTCACCCGGCTCAGCTGCGGCGAGGCGGCCCGCGTCTTCTCCCGCTGCTTCGTGAACCCGCAGGTGTACGACAACGTCGGCCTGGACCGCCGCGAGGCCGTCGCCCAGGTGCGGGCGAGCGGGCACCGGCGGGAGGTCATGCAGTCCGGGGCCAAGCGCCTGACCGACTTCCTGGACGACATCGGCCTGCTGAACGGCCCGGGCCGCCGGCTCTGGAAGTCCTCGGGCCTGCTCGCCTGAACCGCCCGGCGCGGACCCGTACGGAGTTACGCTGCGGACATGACGAGTCAGGCCTCGCCCGCGTACCGCCGGCTCGGCGTCGAGGAGCGCACGCGCCAGCTCCTCGACGCCGCCCAGACGCTCTTCGCGCACCGTGCGCCGGAGGACGTCTCGCTCGACGACGTAGCCGAGGCCGCGGGCGTCTCCCGGCCGCTCGTCTACCGTTACTTCCCGGGCGGCAAGCAGCAGTTGTACGAGGCGGCGCTGCGCTCCTCGGCCGACGCCCTGGAGCACTGCTTCGCCGAGCCGGCGCAGGGCCCGCCGACCGAGCGGCTGGCCCGGGTCCTGGACCGGTACCTGTCCTTCGTCGACGGGCACGACGCCGGGTTCGCCGCCCTGCTGCGCGGCGGCAGCGTCGCGGAGACCTCGCGGACCTCGGCCATCGTCGACGAGGTCCGGCGGGCGGCGGCCGAGCAGATCCTCCGCCACCTGGGCGCGCACCGCCCCGGGCCGAGGCTCGGCATGATGGTGCGCACCTGGATCGCGGCCGTCGAGGCGGCGTCCCTGATCTGGGTGGACGAGGGCAAGCGCCCGCCCGCCGGGGAGCTGCGGGACTGGCTGGTGGACCACCTGGTCGCGCTGCTCGCCGCGACCGCCGCGAGCGACCCGGAGACGGGCCGCGTGGTGTCCCGGCTGCTGGCCCAGGAGACCGCGTCGGGCCCGGTCGGCACCCTCGCCAGGAACGTGGTCCCGGTGCTCGGCGAGGGCGCCCACCTGCTCTGAGCGCGGCGGAGGCGACACTGGAGGGGTGAAGAGCGAGAACACCCCCTTCCGCGGCGGCCCCCTCGACGGCCGGTCGCTGCCCGTGCTGCTCGGCCCGACCGGCCACCCCCCGAAGTGGTACGAGGTCCCGGTCCCGGCCCACGAGGGCCGCCCCGCCACGGTCCACGCGTACCGCCGCGAGCCGGCCGGCTACGGCAAGCGGCTCGGTCTCCAGCAGGGCTGGGTCTACGCGTACGCCCCGGAGGGCCGGGAGCGCCGCGAGATCCGCTGGCCCTGGTCGAAACCCCGCCCGGCGGCTCCGCCGAACGAGTGAGCCCCGCGACACCCCCACGCCGGTCCGCTGATCACACAATTCGCCGCGCCATCATCCCGATGGAGGTGGTGACGTGTCGGTACGGCTGCTGCGCACGGTCTGTACGGGATTCCTGGCCGCGTCAACGGCCCTGTCGGCCCTGACGGCGCTCACGGGCCCGCCCGCCGCCGCGGCGGCGGCCCCCGCCGATCCCCCGGGCCCGGGCCCCACGGCCACGACGAGCCCGGACCCGGCCGCCACCCCCGAGACGGCCCCCGGCCCCGGCACGGACCCCGGCACGGACCCGGTCACCGAGCCCACGGCGCCCGGCCCGACCCCCGCCCCCGATCCCGCCCCCGGTCCCCCGGCCCTCGGCACCCTCCTCAGCCGCCTCCAGGTGCTGTACCGCCAGGCCGAGCAGGCCACCGAGGCGTTCAACGCCGGCGAGGAGGCGCTCAAGCGGCAGACCGCCGACACCCGGCAGGTGGACGCACGGCTCAAGGACGCCCGCGCGGCGCTCGTCCAGGGCCGGAACGAGGCCGGCCGGCTCGCGCGGGAGCAGTACCAGGGGCGCTCCGAGCTCTCCCCGTACCTACGGCTGCTGCTCGCCCGCGACCCGCTGCACGCCCTGGACCAGAACCACCTCCTGGCCCGCGCGGCCCGGGAGCGGGCCGGGGCCGTCGGGCGGCTCCAGGCGGCCGAGAAGCACGCCACGGACCTCGCCGCGGCGTCCCGCACCGCCCTGGACCGGCGCCGCGCCCTCGCGGACCGGCAGCGGGCGCACCGCGACGAGGTGGGCAGGCGGCTGCGCGAGGTGGAGGGGCTGCTCGCCGCGCTCTCGCCCGAGGAGCTGGCCCGGCTCGGCGCGCTGGAACGCGCCCAGACCGCCGGCGCGCAGTCCGAGCTGCTCGGCTCCGGCGTCCTCGACGGGCCCCGCTCCCCGTCCCGGGCGGGCGCGGAGGCCCTGCGCTTCGCGGTGGCGCAGCTCGGGAAGCCGTACGAGTGGGGCGCGGAGGGCCCGGACGCGTACGACTGCTCGGGGCTCACCCAGGGGGCGTGGGCGAGCGCGGGCCGCGAGCTGCCGAGGACCAGCCAGGAGCAGTGGCGGACGCTGCCGAGGGTGGCGCTGTCCGAGCTGCGTCCGGGGGACCTGGTGGTGTACTTCCCGGAGGCCACCCATGTCGCCCTCTACCTCGGGAACGGGCTCGTGGTGCACGCCCCGCGCCCCGGGGCCCGGATCAAGGTGTCGCCGCTCGCGGCGAACCCGCTGCTGGGCGCCGTACGCCCGGATCCGGGCGCCCCGGCCCTGACGACGTACGCGCCGCCCGCGCTCCCGGCGGGAGCGGCGGACGGCGCGGACGAGGGCTACGACGGGCACGACGGGCCCGCCGGAGCCCGGACCCCGGCCGGAACGGCGGATCAGGCGCCGCCGGCCGGGGCCGGTCGGGGGGATCAGGGCCCGGCGACCGAGGCCAGGTAGGCGGCGGTCCGCTCCGGGTCGAAGAAGAAGTCCTCGAAGTCGGCCGGGTCGTCGAAGCCGTTCGCGAAGCGGTCGGCGACGGGCTGGAGCTGTCCGGCGGCGCCGAGGAGGTTCAGGACGTGCTCCGGCGGCGGGGCGAGCATGGCGTTGGTCCACTTGGTGACGTGCCGCGCGGTCTGCCAGTAGCGCGCGAACGCGGCCCGCATCCACTCCTCGTCGAACTCCCGGTCGCCGCGCTCGACGATCGCCGCGAGGTAGGCGGCGGCGCACTTGGAGGCCGAGTTGGAACCCTGGCCGGTGATCGGGTCGTTGGCGACGACGACGTCGGCGACGCCGAGGACGAGACCGCCGGAGGGGAGCCGGCCGACGGGGTTGCGGACGGTCGGGGCGTAGCGGCCGGCCAGGGTGCCGCCGGCGTCGGTCAGCTCGACGCGGGTGGCGCGGGCGTGCTCCCAGGGCGTGAACTTCTCCATCAGCTCCAGCGTGAGCGCCAGGTGCGCGGAGGGGTCCTTGACGCCCTTGAAGGCGTCGACCGGGCCGCCGGGGACGCCTTCCCAGAAGAGGATGTCGGCGCGGCCGGAGGTGGTGAGGGTCGGCATGACGAACAGTTCGCCGACGCCGGGGACCACGTTGCAGCGGACCGCGTCGAAGCCGGGGTGCTCGGGGCGCGGGCCGAGCCCGTGGACGTAGCTGACGGCGAGGGCGCGCTGCGGCTCGGCGTACGGGGAGCGGGCGGCGTCCCGGGCGAACATGGAGACGAGCTCGCCCTTTCCGGCGGCGACCAGCACCAGGTCGTAGCCGCGGGCGAAGTAGTCGAGGTCGCCGACGGCGGCGCCGTGGATGACGAGCTGTCCGCCGCGCTGGGCGAAGGTGTCCATCCAGCCGGACATCTTCACGCGCTGGTCGACGGACTGGGCGGGGCCGCGGAGCCTGCCGACCCAGTCGATCGCGCGGCCGGCGTCGGGGGCGGCGACGGAGACGCCGAGGCCCTCGATGCGGGGGGCCTGGGCGGTCCAGAAGTCGAGGCCGAGGTCGCGCTCGTGCTGGAGCGCGGTGTCGAACATGCACTGCGTGGACATGACCCGGCCGGAGCGGATCTCGTCCGGGGTGCGGTTGGACATCAGGGTGACTTCGTAGCCCCGGGACTGCAGGCCGAGGGCGAGCTGGAGGCCGGACTGGCCGGCCCCGACTATGAGTATCTTCCGCATGTGCGACCGACCTTGTGGGACTGGGGGAACTCGGGGGACTCGGGAGACTCGGAGGTTATTCCGGGGAGGCTTCGAGCGCGTGGGCGACCATCGCGAGCAGGGTCTCGACCACGCTGTACCGCTTGCGCGCGTCCATGATCACGACGGGTACGCGCTCGGACACGGTCAGCGCCTCGCGGACGTCGGCCACCTCGAACGACCGGGTGCCCTCGAAGTGGTTGACGGCGACGATGTACGGCAGTCCGCAGCTCTCGAAGTAGTCGAGCGCGGGGAAGCAGTCGGTGAGCCGCCGCGTGTCGGCCAGGACGATCGCGCCGATCGCGCCGCGCAC
Organism: Streptomyces sp. NPDC042100; assembly: GCF_055582325.1. NCBI lineage: Bacteria > Bacillati > Actinomycetota > Actinomycetes > Kitasatosporales > Streptomycetaceae > Streptomyces > Streptomyces sp. NPDC042100. The sequence goes on along the minus strand of NZ_JBVJDK010000013.1, from coordinate 246,142 downwards.
CAGGTCGTCCCACATGAACCAGAAGCGCTGCTGTCCCGGCGTGCCGAAGACGTACAGCACCAGGTCGTCGTCGAGGGTGATCCGCCCGAAGTCCATCGCCACGGTGGTGGTGAGCTTGTCGGGGGTGGCGGTGAGGTCGTCGGTGTCCTCGCTCGCCCGGGTCATCAGGGCCTCGGTCTGGAGCGGGGTGATCTCGGAGACCGCGCGGACGAAGGTGGTCTTGCCGACGCCGAAGCCGCCCGCGACGACGACCTTGGTCGCGATCGGGGCGCGGGTGTGGTCGAGCTGCCAGTCCTGGGCGCCCTCTTCGGGGTCCGGTCCGGCCGCCTCGGCCGGGGCGGCCGGACCGGCGGGGCCCGTGGGCTGGGCGGGGATGCCGCCGACGACGGTCGGCGTTTCAGAGACGGCGGAGTCCACTCAGCACCCTTTCGAGGAGCGCGCGGTCGGGCCGGTCGGTGCCGTGCCCCGTCCCGTACACGCGGATCTTTCCCTGGTCGGCCAGGTCGCTGAGCAGCACCCGGACGACTCCCAACGGCATCTTCAGGAGCGCCGAGATCTCCGCCACCGTGCGCATCCGGCGGCAGACCTCGACGATGGCCCGCATCTCCGGCATCAGGCCGCGCCCGGCGCGGCCCCCGTCGGTGAGGACCTTGCGCTCGGGTGCGGCCTCCAGCGCGGCCACGAAGGTCTCGACGAGGAGGACGTGGCCGAAGCGGGTGCGCCCGCCGGTGAGCGAGTACGGGCGGACGCGGGCGGGGCGCCGGCCCTCGCCTCGTATCGGCAGCCGGTGCGGGTGGTGGGCCGGGACTGAGGTCACTGGGGGCCCTCCATCGACTTGGCCAGTTCGCTGCGGAGTTCGGGGGTGAGCACGTGGCCGGCGCGGCCGACGAAGAGCGCCATGTGGTACGCGATGACGCTCATGTCGCAGTCGGGGGTGGCGTGCACGCCGAGCAGCGAGCCGTCGCTGATCGACATGACGAAGACGCTGCCCTCCTCCATGGCGACCATGGTCTGCTTGACCCCGCCGCCGTCCATCAGCCGGGCGGCGCCGATGGTGAGGCTGCCGATGCCGGAGACGATGGTGGCCAGGTCGGCGGTGGAGCCCCTGGGCCCCTCGGGGCGGTCGGGCTCGCCGGCCGCCGCCGCGTTCTGGACCTCCGGGTCGGACGAGAGCAGGAGCAGCCCGTCGGAGGAGACGACGGCGACGGAGCGGACCCCCGGCACCTCCTCGACGAGGTTGCCCAACAGCCATTGCAGATTGCGGGCTTCACTGCTCAGCCCGAATGTTCCGGTCGCAGTCAACTGCGTGCCTCCTCGACTGTGTCCCCCGTGTTCTCCTCGGTACGTGCTGTCCGCGTGGCCTCGATCTCGGCGGCCACGTCGCGGCGGCCGTGCTCGGCGCCCCGCTGGAAGCCGCCGAGACGGCGGCGCAGGGCCTCGGCGTCGACGCCGCGGGTGCGTATCGGCGGGGTGGCGGGGCCGGCCTGCCGCACTATCCGCGGCGTGCGCTTGGGCAGCCCCTTGTCCGTGACCCGCTCCCACCGCCCGGGCCTCGGTCCGGCCTCCTCGGCCGGTTCCGCGGGCTCCACGGGCTCCGCGGGCTCCTCAGCGGTCCGCTCGTGCGCGTCCGGCTCCGGCGGGGGGTCCGGGAGCCGCACCTGGAGCGTGGTCTCGGAGAGCGTCTCCACGGGCCGGCCGACAGGGGCCTCACCGTGGACCGTGGGGGTGGGTACGGGGCTGGGTGCGGGGGCGGGCTCGCCCTGGTGGGCGGGCGCGGGCTCCGGCTCGTACGCGGGCGGCACGGGTACGGAGGCGGGCTCGGCCTCGTAGCGGGGCGCGGGCACGCCGGGCGCCGGCTCGTACGCGGGCGCGGGCTCGTACGCGGCCACGGGCTCCGGCTCGTACGCGGGCGCGGGCTCTGGCTCGTACGTCGGGGCGGGCTCGTGAGTCAGGGCAGGCTCGTACGCCGGGGCGGCCTCCGGGGCGACCTCCGGCGCGTACGCGGGCGCGGGCTCGGGCTCGTACGCCGGGGCGGGCTCCGGGGCCGGGGCGGGCTCCGGCTCGTACGCGGCCACGGGCTCCGGGGCCGGCTGGGCCTCCGCCCGGGCCTCCGCCTCCGCTGCCGCGATCGCGCGTTCCGCGGCCTCGACCAGGGGGTCGCGGTGGCGCGAGGGCAGGGTGTGGGAGTTGGCCTCGGCGACCGAGCCCGGGAGCGTGACGACGGGCGCGGCGGTCCCGGCCGGCGCCGGGGCGGGCACGGGCGGCGTGACGACGAACGGCGCGCCGGCCGGGAGCAGCGGGAGCGGCAGGACCACGACGGCGGCGACGCCGCCCGGCTGCTGCTCGCGCAGCTCGACCCGGACGCCGTGGCGGGCGGCGAGCAGGGACGCCACGCGGATGCCGAGGCCCTCGCCTTCGGTGTCGGCGATCGTCGGGTCGGCGAGCCGGGCGTTGAGCTCGGCGAGCCGCGCGGGGGCGATGCCGATGCCGCCGTCCTGGACGGAGAGCACGACCTCGCCGGACTCCAGCAGCCAGCCGGAGAGCTGGACCTGGGAGTCGGGCGGCGAGAACGAGGTGGCGTTCTCCAGGAGTTCGGCGACCAGGTGGCTCAGGTCGTCCGCGGCGAAGCCGGCGACCTGGGCGTGCGGGGGCAGCGACTGGATGCTGACCCGCTCGTAGCGCTCGATCTCGCTGACGGCGGCGCGCAGCACGTCGACCAGCGGAACCGGGCCCGGGTGCCCGTGGTGGTGCTCGTGGCCGGCGAGGACGAGGAGGTTCTCGCTGTGGCGCCGCATGACGGTCGCCATGTGGTCCAGCTTGAAGAGGGTGGCGAGGCGGTCCGGGTCCTGCTCGCGCTCCTCCAGCTTCTCGATGACGCCGAGCTGGCGGTCGACGAGGCCGAGGCTGCGCAGCGAGAGGTTGACGAAGGTGTGCTGGACGGTGTCCTTGAGCCGCTCCAGCTCGGCGGTGAGCCGGGCGGTCTGGCCCTGGAGCTCGGCGCGCTGGGCGGCCAGCTCGGCGGCGAGGGAGTCGCGGGCGCCGGTGAGGTCGGCGTGCTCGGCGCCGAGCCGCCCGGCCCGGACGGCGAGCCCGGCCAGCTTGTCCTGGAGGGTGTTGAGGGACCGTACGACCTGGGCGAACTCGTCGTTGCGGCCGGTGAAGCGGATCGGCTCCTCGGCGCCGGGATCGGCGGCGGTGGCGAGCCGGGCGGCGCCGATGCGGAGCACGGCGAGCGGCCGGGTGAGGGTGCGGGCCACGTAGGTGGAGATGCCGACGGCGACGAGCAGGCAGCCGCCGAGGAAGGCGATGCGCACTTCGAGCGCGGTGACGTCGTCGTCGCGGAGCGCGGTCAGACGTTCCGCACGCTCGGCGGCGAGGGCGGATTCGACGCCGCGCATCTGCTCGATGCGGGCGGAGAGCGCGGCGTCCAGCTTGGCGGGGTCGGTGCCGAGCTCGGATTCGGAGAGCTCGGGCCGGTCGGTGAGCCGGGCCAGGTAGCCCTCGGCGCTCTTGACGTCGGGGCCGGTGACGGTGGCGGCGAGGGAGGCGCGGGAGGCGGCGGTGGCGGCCTGGTCGAAGTCGCCGAGGGCGGCGAGCTCCCGGGTCCTGGCCTGCTGGGCGGCCGCGCTGAGGGCGCTCCTGGCCCGCTCGGCCTCGACGGCGCCCTCGGGCTCGTCGGCGACGTAGGTGCCGGTGGCGGGGTCGTAGTGGGTGCCGCCGGTGGACTCGGGCCGGGGCACGGCGAGCGCGGCGAGCAGCAGCCCGCGCGCGGCGGAGGCCTGTTCGGTGGCGCGGCCGAGGGCGGCGGGGGCGCGGACGGCCTCGGCGGCGCGGGCCGGGGTCCGCTCGGCGAGCCGGTCGGCGAGGGCCTGGAGCTGGCCGATGACCTCGGTGTAGGCGCGGTACGCCTCCAGGGCGGAGCCCTTGCCGGTGAGGGCGGTGCGGCGGATGGAGGGCAGCCCGGAGAGCTCGCGGCGCAGCTCGTCGGGGGCGGCGGCGCGGATCTCGTCGATCTGGCGGTCGACGCGGGTCGAGTGGGCGCTGGTGATCTGCCGCTTGGGGCCGTCGCCGGTCTGGTCGTCGCGTCCGGCGGCGACGTACGCGACGACCTCGTCGCGCTCGTCGGAGAGGGAGTGGGCGAGGGTGACGGCCTGCCGGTCGAGCTCGGCGAGGGCGACCAGGCTGACGGAGTCGTCGAGCTCGGCGGAGGCCGTGAGGATCGCGGGGGCACCGGCGGCGAGCACGGTGATGCCGACCAGGGCGACGCCCGCGACGAGGCGGCCCCGGACGCGCTTGGGGCGGCCCGCGGGGGCCGGCCGAGGGGTGTCGGCCGAGGCGTCGGTGCCGTCGGTGCCGTGCGCGGGCAGGCCGGAGCCCTGCGGGTCACCGGGGGTCTGGCTCCGCGCGCCGTTGTTGCTCCGAGGCCGCTTCTTCTGCACCGGTGCTCGCATTCTTGATCGTCCGCCCATGAAGCAGAGGTGACGACCGGTCACATGTCTAGAGCCCCCACCCCTGGTGTGTCTTCCGACCATTTCAGCGGTTCTGGTCAGGGGACTCGCATCGGCCGCTCCGCCACCCGAACGAGTGAACAACACTCATGAGTTGGCGAACAACTCCCCCCGGTGAGGGCCGGGGCGCCGGGCTTACCCCCGGTTGGATCTTCCGCGCGGCCTTTGGCAGGATGCCCGCCCGCAGCTTCCGGGGGCAGGCGGTTCCCGGTTTCCGGCCCCGTCAGGCCCCTTCGCGCACACCGGATTCGGCCCTCTGGAGGCGCTGTGAAGGAGTGGTGCGGGGCCGGGCCGCGCGAGGCAGACTGGGGATCATGCGCACCGAAGCGGTCACCCTGCCCGGCAGCCCCGAACGACCCAACGAGGACTGGGGTGCCGCCGCGCTGCCCGCGTCGGGGGCGGGGGGCGTGGTGGTGGTCCTCGACGGGGTGACGCCACCGGCGGGCGACGACGGTTGTGTGCACTCGGTGCCCTGGTTCACCGCGCGGCTCGGCGGCGCTTTGACTGAACTGTCCGCTTCGCGAAGCGATCTGACGCTGACCGAGATCCTCGCCGTGGCAATCCGGCGCACCGCGGACGCCCACCGTGGCACCTGTGACCTTTCTCACGTACGCACTCCGCAGGCGACGGTGGCCATGGCGCGCTGGGACGGGACGGTGGTGGAGCACCTCGTCCTGTCGGACGCGGCGCTGCTGCTGCGGGACGCGGACGGCGCGGTACGGGCGGTGCTCGACGACCGGCTGGACCGGGTCCCGGACGAGGTGCTGCGCTCACTGGAGGCGACGGACCGGCTGCGGAACCGGGAGGGCGGCTTCTTCACCGCCGCCGCGGATCCGGCGGTGGCCGCGCGGGCGGTGACCGGCACGACGCCGCGCGCGCTGGTGCGGGACCTGGCGGCACTCACGGACGGGGCGACCCGCTGGGTCCAGCTGTTCGGCGAGGGCGACTGGGCGGACTGCTTCGAGGTGCTGGCCAAGGAGGGCCCGCACGGGCTGCTCCGCCGGGTGCGGAGCCTGGAGGCGGCGGACGCGGAGGCGGGCGGCGTCCACCGCTGGAAGCTCCACGACGACGCGACGGCGGTGTACGCGGAGCTGTAGGGGCGGAGGCGACGGGCGGAGCGGCGGGGCGGAGCGGCGGGCGGGCGCGCCGCCCCCCGCGCGCCGTCCCCGCGCGCCGCCCCCGCGTCCCGCGCCCTCGCTCAGCCCTCCGAGCGGACGTTGAAGTGGTTCAGCAGCCGGGCCAGTTCGGCGACCTCGGAGCGGTCCCAGTCGGCCAGCTTGCGGACGTACCGCTCGCGCCGGGCGTCCCGGACGCTGCGGAAGCGGCCCTGGCCCTCCTCGGTGAGCCGGACCAGCGAGGCGCGCCCGTCGGCGGGGTCCGGGTCGCGGGCGACCAGGCCCAGCTGCTCCAGGGCGCGCAACTGGCGGCTCATCGTGGCCTTGCCGACGCCGAAGTAGCCGGCCAGGTCGGTGGCGCGCTGCGGCCCGGCGTCGTCGAGGCGCACGAAGAGCCCGTACGCGGCGGGCTCCAGCTCGGGGTGCACCTCGCGGGCCATCTCGCCGGACTGCGCCCGCGCGCGCCGCAGGAAGACCGCCAGTTCGCGCTCCAGGGCGAGGAACTCCTGGTCCACGCCACCTCCGCGCTTGGGCGCGGATCCACTCCCCGTACCGCTTCCGTGCACGTCAGCACCCCTCACGCGCTTTTCGCTCGCTGAAAGTTCATGTCCTGCCGCGGCCATCGCCGCAGCTCCCCCAGTATTTCGCAGGCGTAGACCAACGGCAGCGGTCGGGCCCTCTTCCGTGCGACGGGTCTACGTGCGTAGCGTCTCACCCCAGCGGACTCACTGACATGTCCACACCAGAAATTGGCGAGGACTTGCCGCCCCGCTCCCCCCACCGATCACCGAGCCTTCGGAGGCACGCGATGCGTGTGCACAGATCCGGGTCGTCCCTCGCCGGCGCCGCCCTCGCGGCCCTGGCCCTCCTGCTCCCCCTCGCCCTCGCCGGTCCGGCCGCCGCCGCCCCGGACCCCGGCGCCCGGCCGGTGCCCGCACGCGGCTCCGCGTACATGGGCATGGGCGTCGTCGCGCACGACGGGCAGGGCGCGAAGCCCGCCGCCGGCCTCTCGGTCCAGGCCGTCCAGACGGAGGGCGTGGACGTCTCCAGCCACAACGGCACCGTGGACTGGGCGACCCTGTGGAACAGCGGGGTGCGCTGGGCCTACGTCAAGGCCACCGAGGGCACGTACTACAAGAACACCGCCTTCGCGCAGCAGTACAACGGCTCGTACAACGTGGGCATGATCCGCGGCACGTACCACTTCGCGACCCCGGACACCACGACGGGCGCGGCCCAGGCCGACTACTTCGTGAACAACGGCGGCGGCTGGTCCAAGGACGGCCGGACCCTGCCGGGCGCGCTGGACATCGAGTGGAACCCGTACGGCGCCACCTGCTACGGCAAGACCCAGGCCGGGATGGTGGCCTGGATCAAGGACTTCCTGGACCGGTACCGGTACCGCACCGGACGGGACGCGGTGATCTACACGGCCACGAGCTGGTGGACCCAGTGCACCGGCAACTACGGGGGCTTCGCCGCCACCAACCCGCTCTGGGTGGCCCGTTACGCCTCCGACGTCGGCACCCTGCCGGCCGGCTGGGGCTACTACACGATGTGGCAGTACACCTCCACCGGCCCCACGGTCGGCGACCACAACCACTTCAACGGCGACTACTCGCGCGTGCAGGCACTCGCGAACGGCTGATCCGGGCAGGGACCCACGGGGCCATGAGGCCATGAGGCAACGGGGTCATGAGGCGACGGGGCTCCCGGGGGCGCGGCGGCGTCCCCCGGGAGCCCTTTCGCGTCGGGGTCGCGCCCGGCCCGCCGCCCGGCTTTCTCGGACGGACCCCTTGCCCATTGGTATGGACCAATGCGACCCTCGGGGGGCCGGGCGATCCGCAACTCGCCCGCGCCGTGCGCACGTTGCTCACCCCGTACTCCCCCACGCACGAGAGAGAGCTCCGCCATGCCCCGGATCACGACCTCCCGACGGACCGCCGCGGCGGCCGCGCTGGCCGCCGCCGCGCTCGTCCCCCTCACCCCCACGTCCGCCGGCGCCCACGGTGCCGTGTTCAACCCGGTCAGCAGGGTCGCGGCCTGTTACGCGGAGGGCCCCGAGAGCCCCAAGTCGCAGGTGTGCAAGGACCTCGTCGCCGACTCCGGCACCCAGCCGCTCTACGACTGGAACGAGGTCAACATCGCCAACGCCGACGGGCAGCACAAGGCGCTGATCCCGGACGGCAAGCTGTGCTCCGCCAACCGCGCCAAGTACCGCGCGCTGGACTGGGCCCGCACCGACTGGCCGTCCACGGCCGTCGCCCCCGGCGCCTTCGGCTTCAAGATCCGGGCCACCGCCGCGCACTCCGGCACGATGACGATGTACATCACCAAGCAGGGCTTCGACCCCACGCAGCCCCTGAAGTGGTCCGACCTCGACACCGCGCCGGTCGCCGTCTACAACACCACCCGCACCGCCACCGACGGCTACTACGCCTTCAACGGCACCCTCCCGCAGCGCTCGGGCCGTCACATCGTCTACATGGTCTGGCAGCGCAACGACAGCCCCGAGGCCTTCTACAGCTGCTCCGACGTCACCTTCGGCGGCGCCGCGGCCGCCACCGCGACGAAGGCCCAGGCCCCGACCGAGGCCGAGCTCGCCGCGGGCGCGCAGCTCTCCACCGTGAGCCACAAGGGCCACGGCGGCGACGAGCAGCCCCCGGCCCTCTCCGCCGAGACCGCCGAGGCCCCCGCCTCCCCGCTCCCGCTGGCTCTCGCGGGCGCCGGCGCCCTCGCCGCCTTCGGCGCGGGCAGCATCCTGCTGGCCCGCCGCCGCAAGGAGTCCTGACCCCCGGGCCACCCCACGGCCCGGCAGCCCCGCCCCGGTCCGGGCCACCCCACGCCCCGGACCGGGCCGTCCGGGGCCGCTCCGGGCCGGACCGACCTGACCCGGTCCGGCCCGGGGCCGGTCCCTCACCCCCGGCTCGCCCGCCCCCGTCCCCGCTCCGCCCCGCGCGGGAAGAGGGCGGCGAGTCCGGGCATCGCGTCCCGCACCGGCGAGTCCCCGCGCGGCGGGGCCTCCGGGTCCGGCCGCTCCCCGCCCTGGGCCGCGTCCAGCGCGTCGTAGAACGCCTCCCCCTCGTCCGCCACCCCCGTCAGCTCCTCGTAGACCTCCCCCGCCACGTAATCCAGCTCCTCCAGGTCGGGCAGCTCCTCCGACTCGCACCAGGAGTCGGGGCTCCGCCCCGCGAGGCGCCGCACCTCGGGCAGCTCGGCCAGGCTGTCGGGGGACCGCAGGGCCTCCTCGAAGACCTCGCGCCCGAGGCCCACCAGCCACAGCCGGAAGTAGTGGAAGCCGTCGTCGGAGCACCAGCCGTCCAGGATCAGCTCGGCCGCCGCCCACAGGTCCTCCCGGTAGGCCCGGTCACAGGCGGCCTCCAGCTCCACCTGGAACGCCACGCACTCCCGCTCCGTCCCCCGCGCCAGCTCCCCCCGCAGCCACTCCAGCCGGTCGTCCCGCGACCCCGGCCGGTGCCGCAGCTCCCCCATCAGCGCCCAGAAGGCCTTCTCGTCCATGCCAGGAAGCATCGCAGCCGCCACTGACAACGGCGGTGGGGCGCCCTCCACCGGGAAGGGCGCCCCACCGCCGTCTCGTCGCGGGCCGGCCGTCAGGCCGCCGCGCCCACCGCCACCCGCGCCGGGGTGAGGGCGATCTCCAGGACCTGCCGGACGTCCGTCACCGGGTGGACCTCCAGCTTCTCGAGGATCTCGGCCGGGACGTCGTCCAGGTCCGCCTCGTTCCGCTTGGGGATCACGACCGTCGTGATGCCCGCCCGGTGCGCGGCGAGCAGCTTCTGCTTCAGGCCGCCGATCGGGAGCACCCGCCCGGTCAGGGACACCTCGCCGGTCATCGCCACGTCCGTGCGGACCGGCCGGCCGGACAGCAGCGAGGCGAGGGCCGTCGTCATCGTGATGCCCGCGCTCGGCCCGTCCTTCGGGACCGCGCCCGCCGGGAAGTGGATGTGCGCGCCGCGGTCCTTGAGACCGGTGACGGGCAGCTCCAGCTCCGCGCCGTGCGAGCGGAGGAAGGAGAGCGCGATCTGCGCCGACTCCTTCATCACGTCGCCGAGCTGGCCGGTGAGCGTCAGCCCGGCCGCGCCCGTCTCCGGGTCGGCCAGCGAGGCCTCGACGAAGAGCACGTCGCCGCCCGCCCCGGTCACGGCGAGACCGGTGGCGACGCCGGGCACCGAGGTCCGGCGCTCGGCCGGGTCCTGCGCGGACTCGGGCACGTGGTGCGGGCGCCCGATGAGGCCGCGCAGCTCGTCCGGGCCGATGGTGAACGGCAGCTCCCGGTCGCCCAGTTCGTGCTGGGCGGCCACCTTGCGCAGCAGCCGCGCGATGGACCGCTCCAGGGTGCGGACACCGGCCTCCCGGGTGTACTCCCCGGCGAGCCGGCGCAGCGCCGCCTCCTCCAGGACGACCTCGCCGGGCTCCAGGCCGGCCTTCTCCAGTTGCCGGGGCAGCAGGTGGTCGCGGGCGATGACGACCTTCTCGTCCTCGGTGTAGCCGTCGAGGCGGACCAGCTCCATGCGGTCGAGCAGGGCTTCGGGGATGGCTTCGAGCACGTTGGCCGTGGCGAGGAACACCACGTCGGACAGGTCGAGTTCGACTTCCAGGTAGTGGTCGCGGAAGGTGTGGTTCTGCGCGGGGTCGAGGACTTCGAGGAGGGCCGCGGCCGGGTCGCCCCGGTAGTCGGAGCCGACCTTGTCGATCTCGTCGAGCAGGACCACCGGGTTCATGGACCCGGCCTCCTTGATCGCGCGGACGATCCGGCCGGGCAGCGCGCCCACGTAGGTGCGCCGGTGGCCGCGGATCTCGGCCTCGTCGCGCACGCCGCCGAGGGCGACCCGGACGAACTTCCGGCCCATCGCGTGGGCGACGGACTCGCCGAGCGAGGTCTTGCCGACGCCGGGCGGGCCGACGAGCGCGAGCACGGCACCGCCGCGCCGCCCGCCGACGACGCCGAGGCCCCGCTCGGCGCGCCGCTTGCGCACCGCCAGGTACTCGGTGATCCGCTCCTTCACGTCCTCCAGGCCCGCGTGCTCCGTGTCAAGCACGTCCTTGGCGCCCTGGATGTCGTACGCGGCGGCGCTGTCGTCGGTCCGCTCGCTCCACGGCAGCTCCAGCACCGTGTCGAGCCAGGTCCTGATCCAGGAGCCTTCGGGCGACTGGTCGCTCGCCCGCTCCAGCTTCTCGACCTCCTTGAGGGCGGCCTCCCGCACCTTCTCGGGCAGGTCGGCGGCCTCGACGCGGGCGCGGTAGTCGTCGGACTCCTCGCCCTCGCCGCCCTCGCCGTTGAGCTCGCGCAGCTCCTTGCGCACGGCGTCGAGCTGGCGGCGCAGCAGGAACTCGCGCTGCTGCTTGTCGACGCCCTCCTGGACGTCCTTGGCGATGGTCTCGGCGACGTCCTGCTCCGCGAGGTGCTCGCGGAGCTGGGCGGTGGCGAGCCTGAGGCGGGCGACCGGGTCGCCGGTCTCCAGGAGCTCGACCTTCTGCCCGACGGTGAGGAAGGGCGAGTAGCCGGAGTTGTCGGCGAGGGCACCGACGCCGTCGATCTGCTGGACGCGGTCGACGACCTGCCAGGCGCCGCGCTTCTTGAGCCAGCTGGTGGCCAGCGCCTTGTACTCCTTGACCAGTTCGGTCACGGAGCCGGGCAGCGGGTCGGGCAGGGTCTCCTCGACGACGGTGCCCTCGACCCACAGGGCGCCGCCCGGGCCGGTGGTGCCGGCGCCGATGCGGACGCGGCCGAGGCCGCGGATGAGGGCGCCGGGGTCGCCGTCGGAGAGCCGGCCGACCTGCTCGACGGTGCCGAGCACGCCGGTCCCGGCGTAGGTGCCGTCCACGCGGGGGACGAGCAGCACGCGCGGCTTGCCCGTGCCGCCGCGCGCGGCGGCCTGGGCGGCCTCGACGGCGGCCCGTACATCGGTGTCGGAGAGGTCCAGCGGCACCACCATTCCGGGCAGCACGACCTCGTCGTCGAGCGGCAGCACGGGCAGAGTGAGCGGCACGGACGCCTTGGACTCAGAAGCCATGATCTCCCCTTCGGCAGTCAAGTTGAGCTATGTGGACTCAATGCACGTGAGCCGAGGAATGTTCCCCGCCGCCTGTTCGCTCTGAGCGATCACCCCCGCACACCTCGCGAACAGCCGCTGTAATCCCCTCATGGACATAGCATCTATTACATCCTCCTGGGTGGCCGGCTGGACCGTCTCCCGGGGCACCGCTCCCGCCGTCGTCGAGCCCTGGGGCTACCGGATCGAGGTGGGACTGCCCGAGCACCCCTTCCGGCACGTGCTGCCGCACCCGGACGCGGCCTCGGTGGGCGCGCTGTGCGCCGCCGTCACCGAGCCGTACGCCTGGCTCAAGGTGATGGCCGCGCCCGAGGAGGTGGCGACCTGGATCACCGAGGACTGGACCGTCCCCGACGACCCGGGCTTCATGATGACGAAGAAGCTCGACCCGGCGGCCCGGCCCCCGGCCCCGGAGGGCTACGCCCGCACGACGGAGACCCGGGACGGGGTGATCCGGGTGCGGATCCTCGCCCCGGACGGCACCCTCGCCGCGCGCGGGCAGATCGCGCCGACCGGGGCGACGGCCGTCGCCGACCAGATCGAGACGGACCCCGCGCACCGCCGCCGGGGCCTCGGCGCCAACGTCATGCGCACCCTGGAAGCCGCCGCCGCCCAGGCGGGCGCGGAGACCGGCGTCCTGGCGGCGACCACGGACGGCATGGCGCTGTACGACAGCCTCGACTGGTACCACCGGGGGCCGCTGACCGGCATCGTCCGCGCGGCCTGAGCCGTTCGGGCTGCGCGGCGGCGGCCGAGGCGGCATCCTCTCCTCCATGGACAAGAGGTACGGGGCCGCCGCCCTGCTGGCCGCCGCGATCACCGTGGCGGGCTGCGGCCAGGCCCCCGCGGCCCCCGCCGCCTCCGGCACACCGGCGGCGACCACCACCGCGCCGGGCACCGCGCCCGGCACATCGGCCACACCCGGCGCGACCGCCGCACCGGGCACGGCCACCGCACCAGCCACACCCGCCCCGCCGACCGAGCGCCCCGCGCCCCAGGACACCCTGGTCGAGGTGACGGTCACCGGCGGCTTCGCCGGGGTCGACAACCGGCTGGTCGTGCGCGAGGACGGGACCTACACCACCAGCAGGCGCGGCACCGCGGACGAGGGCGGCCGGATGACCCCGGCCGGGCTCGCCGAGCTGCGCGCGGCCCTGGACGACCCGGCGTACGCGCGCGTCCCGGACCGCCCGGCCGGCGCCCCGGTCGCCGACGGCTTCCAGTACACGGTCACCCACGCCCGCCGCACCGTGACGGCGGGCGACCGCGAGCGTCCGCCCGCCCTGGACCGGGTCTTCGGCGCGCTCCCCGACGGCGGCCCGCCGACCGGACGCTAGCCGCGCGGGGCGGCGCCGCATCCGGCGCGCCCCGGCCTCGGTCTCAGGCCCGGCCCGGGTCTCAGGCCCGGCCCCGGCCCCGGCCTCAGGCCCGGATCTCCTCGTACTGGCGCCGCAGGAAGTCCCGTACCCGCGCGGGCATGTCGAGCGCCTCCGGGTCGAGGGCCCACTGGATCTGGAGCCCGTCCATCACCGCGAGCTGCTCGCGGCCGACGGCCTCGCAGTCGGTGTCCACGCGCAGCTCCCCGCGCGCGACGGACTCCTCCAGCAGTTCCACGGTGTGCGCGAGCACGCGCGCGTACCGGTCCTTGAAGTAGGCGTGGGCGGGGTGGCCGACGTTGCCGGACTCGCCGACCAGCACGTTGAACATGCGGACGATGCCGGGCCGCCGGGTGTTGTCCTCGATCAGCCCGACGAGGGTGTCCAGGTACGCCGCGTAGGACGCGGGCTCCTCGCCGAAGAGCCGCTCCACGTCGTGCTCCTCGCTCTGCGCGAGCACCGAGAGCAGCAGGTCCTCCTTGCTGCGGAAGTGGTGCAGCAGACCGCCCTGGGTGATCCCGCAGTCGTCGGCGATCCGGGCCAGCGAGGAGGCGTGGAAGCCCCAGCGCCCGAAGTGCTCGACGGCGGTGTCCAGGATCTTCCGGCGCCGCGCCTCGCCGACCGCGTACCCGCCCCGGCCTGCGCTTCTGCGGGCCGGTCGGCCCTCGTTCTCCGCCATGGCCACACCCTAACGAAGCACCGGAAGACACCCCTCCCCCATGTGACCCACGCCACATCACACAAACCTAGTAGGCACTCGGTTTTCGCGCTTAGCCTGGCCGTCCGATCATTTCCGGTCAGTGACGCACGAGCAGCAGGTACGGATATGCACCCCTACCAGGACCCCACCCGCCCGGTCGACGAGCGCGTCGAGGACCTCCTCTCCCGGATGACGCTGGAGGAGAAGGCCGGCCAGCTCTTCCACTCGATGCTGATGATGAACCCGGACGGCAGCCCGGTCACCGAGACCGATGGCTCGATGCTGCCGTTCACCACCCCGGAGCTCATCGAGGGCCGCGGGCTCACCCACTTCAACCTGCTCGGCAGCCACGGCGCCCGCGAGATGGCCCGCTGGCACAACGCGGTCCAGGAGATGGCCGCCGCCACCCGGCTCGGCATCCCGGTCTCGCTCTCCACGGACCCCCGGCACGCCTTCACCGACAACATCGGCGCCTCCTTCAACTCCGGCGCCTTCTCCGCCTGGCCCGAGGCGCTCGGCCTGGCCGCGATCCGCGATCCGGAGCTGGTCTTCCGCTTCGCCGACACCGTGCGCCGCGAGTACCTGTCGGTCGGCTTCCGCACCGCCCTGCACCCGCAGATCGACCTCGCCACCGAGCCCCGCTGGTCCCGCCAGTCCGGCACCTTCGGCTCCGACGCCGCCCTCACCGGCGAACTCGTGCGCGCCTACGTCCGGGGCCTCCAGGGCGAGGAGCTCGGCCCTGACTCGGTCGCGGCGATGGTCAAGCACTTCCCCGGCGGCGGCCCGCAGAAGGACGGCGAGGACCCCCACTTCCCGCACGGCAAGGAGCAGGTCTACCCGGGCGGGCTGCGCGAGCACCACCTGGAGCCCTTCAAGGCCGCCATCGCCGCCGGCTGCGCGCAGATGATGCCGTACTACGGCCAGCCCATCGGCACCGACTGGGAAGAGGTCGGCTTCGGCTTCAACAAGGGCGTCATCCAGGGCCTGCTCCGCGAGGAGCTCGGCTTCACCGGCATCGTCTGCACCGACTGGGGCCTGCTCAACGACTCCCGGATCTTCGGCGAGACCCACGAGGCGCGCGCCTGGGGCGTGGAGCACCTGAGCGTGGCCGAGCGGACGGCGAAGGCGCTGGACGCGGGCGCCGACCAGTTCGGCGGCGAGGAGTGCCCGGAGGTCGTGGTCGAGCTCGTGGCCTCGGGCCGGATCGCCGAGTCCCGCATCGACGCCTCCGTACGCCGTCTGCTGCGCGAGAAGTTCGTCCTCGGCCTCTTCGACGAGCGGCGGTACGTCGACCCCGACGAGGCCGCGGAGACGGTGGGCCGCGCCGACTTCACCGCCCTGGGCGCCGCCGCCCAGCGCCGCTCCCTGACCGTCCTCACCGACGGCTCGCTGCCCCTGAAGGGGCGGCCGAAGCTGTACGTGGAGAACGTGGACGCCGAGGTGGCGGCGGCGTACGCCGAGGTGGTGGCGACGCCCGAGGAGGCGGACCTCGCCGTCCTGCGCCTGCGCACCCCCTACGAGGAGCGCCCGAACCTCTTCGAGTCCTTCTTCCACTCGGGCTCCCTGGCCTTCCCCGAGCCCGAACTCGGCCGCGTCCTCACCCTCCTCGGCACCACCCCCACCCTGGTGTGCGTCAACCTGGAGCGCCCCGCCGTCCTCCCGGAGATCGCGGAGCGCGCGGCGGCCCTGATCGCCGACTACGGGGCGAGCGACGAGGCCCTGCTCGACGTGGCCTTCGGCCGGGCGAAGCCGGAGGGCCGGCTCCCCTTCGAGCTGCCGCGCTCCATGGCGGCGGTCGCGGCCTCCCGCCCGGACGTCCCCAACGACACGGAGGACCCGGTCTTCCCGTACGGGCACGGCCTGGAGATCTGACAGCACACTCACAGACCGCGGGGCTCCTGACGCCGCCCCGCACCGATCCGGGGCCCTCCCGTGGGGGGCAGGGCCCCGGATCTTTTTCACCCTCAACCTGCCATGCCCATGACATCAAGGGACTCCCTCATGCGCACACGCACCGTCCTCGCCACAGCGGCCGCCACCCTCCTCACCGCCGCCGCCACGGCCTACGCCGCCACCCCCGCCGCACCCACCGCCGCGCGCGCCCCGCTCAGCGGCCTGCGCGTCCTGATCTCCAACGACGACTCCATGCGCGCCGCCAAGGCGAGCAACTCCGACGGCCTCGGCCTCTACGAGCTGCGCCGCGCGATGTGCGCCGCCGGGGCCGACGTCGTCGTGATGGCCCCCTGGCAGGTCCAGTCGGGCAAGGGCACGGCCGTCACCAACGGCGGCGTGGTCACCGCCCAGCGCCGCACCGCGCTGCCGGCCGGCTACGCGGACGACTGCGCGGGCGCGCCCTCCAAGGGCGCGGTCTTCGGCGTGTGCCTGGCCGCCGGACCCTGCGCCGACGACACCCCGAGCGCCACCCCCGCCGACACCGTGAAGCTCGCCCTGCGCGGCGGGCTGAGAGCGAAGGTCGGCTGGCGGGAGGCCCCCGACCTGGTCCTCACCGGCATCAACTCGGGCCCCAACGTCTCGGCCAGCGTCAACGACTCGGGCACCGTCGGCGCCGCCGTCGCCGCGATCGACCAGGGCGTCCCGGCCCTCGCCTTCTCCTCCTCCGGCAACGCCGACAACACCGCCTTCCCGCGCGAGAACTACCGCGCCAACGCCGAGTTCGGCGCCCGCCTCGTCGCGGACCTGCGGGCGCGCTCGCTGCTGACCGCCGAGTTCGCGCTCAAGGTCGACTACCCGGACGTCAGCGCCGGGCAGCGGGCCAAGCCCGCCGTGTGGACCCGGGTCGGCGACGGGGCCGTGGTCTACCACGCCTTCGAGCAGCGCGGCACGAGCGACTCCTTCGACATCGCGCTGGGCCTGTGCCCTTACGACGGCAGCGGCGAGGGCGAGTGCGCCGAGGGCCGGAAGGACGCCGACTCGGTCTGGCTGCTGGACAGGGGACACGTCACCATCGCCCCGGTCACCTGGGACCGCACCTACGGCAGCCCGGTCACGGCCCGCCGGACGCTGAACCGGATCGGGCAGTACGTCGGGCACGACGCGCCCAGGCCGTAAATGGGCGGCGGGCCGCGCCCGCACTCCGTAACGTGTCGGACCCGGCCGTCCGCTCCGGCGGGCGGCCGGGCCGAGCAGCCGGACGAGAACGGAGCGCGCCTTGACGACCACCCCCGTCACCGTCGACCGCCGCGAGGGCCCGTACGGGGAGGTGGTGCTGCGCAGACGCGCCGCGGACGACGGCCCGGTCTACGAGATCATCGCCAACGGGACCTTCCTGATGGACACCTCCGACGGGCGCTCGGAGCGCCTGCTGGTCGACGCGGCGATGGACGCGCTCCCGGAGCCCACCCGGGACTCGGGCCCCTCCGTCCTGATCGGCGGCCTGGGCGTCGGCTTCTCGCTGGCGCACGCCGCCGCCGACCCCCGCTGGCGCCGGATCGCGGTGGCGGAGCGCGAGGAGGCGGTCATCGACTGGCACCGCGAGGGCCCGCTGGCCTCGGTCTCCGGCCCGGCGCTCGCGGACGAGCGGACCGTGATCCTGCACACGGACCTGCTGACCTATCTGCGTGCCTCACCCGACCACTACGACGCCCTGTGCCTGGACGTCGACAACGGCCCGGAGTGGACGGTCACCGAGGACAACGAATCCCTGTACGGGGCCTCGGGGTTGGCGGCCTGCGCGGAGCGGCTGCGGCCCGGCGGAGTGCTGGCGATCTGGTCCGCGCGACCGTCCGCCGATTTCGAAGGGTCCTTGCGGAATGCCGGATTCAGCGGGGTACGGACCGAAGAGATCCCCGTTGCCCGGGGCGTCCCCGACGTGGTCCACCTCGCCGTCCGGCCTGCGTAGCCGGGACGCCGCCGCTACCTCTAGGCTGCTGCACCGACATCGGCGACGCGAGGCGGGGCAATGGAGCAGACACACACCGGTCATCAGGGTGGGGCGACTCCGGGAGCGCAGCGGCGGGTCCTGGTCGTCGAGGACGACGCGACCATCGTGGAGGCCGTCTCCGCCCGCCTGCGGGCCGAGGGCTTCCTCGTGCAGACGGCGACCGACGGCCCCGCCGCCGTCGACGCGGCCGAGGCCTGGCAGCCGGACCTGATGGTCCTCGACGTGATGCTGCCCGGCTTCGACGGCCTGGAGGTCTGCCGCCGGGTCCAGGCCCAGCGCCCGGTCCCGGTCCTGATGCTCACGGCGCGCGACGACGAGACCGACATGCTCGTCGGGCTCGGCGTCGGCGCGGACGACTACATGACGAAGCCGTTCTCGATGCGCGAGCTCGCCGCGCGGGTGCACGTCCTGCTGCGCCGGGTGGAGCGCGCCGCGCTGGCGGCGGTCACCCCGCGCAGCGGCATCCTGCGCCTCGGCGAGCTGGAGATCGACCACGCGCAGCGCCGGGTCCGGGTCAGGACCGACGACGTGCACCTGACGCCGACCGAGTTCGACCTGCTGGTCTGCCTGGCGAACACGCCCCGCGCGGTGCTCTCGCGCGAACAGCTCCTCGCCGAGGTGTGGGACTGGGCGGACGCCTCCGGCACCCGGACCGTGGACAGCCACATCAAGGCGCTGCGCCGGAAGATCGGCGCCGAGCGGATCCGCACGGTCCACGGGGTCGGCTACGCGCTGGAGACCCCGGCACCGTGAGCCGGCCGCGGCGGGAGGACGGCCGGCGCCCCCGGCGGGAGCGGCACCGCATCGTGATCTCGATCAAGACCAAGCTCGGCGCCCTGGTGGTGGGCGCGGTCCTGCTGACCTCGTGCCTGGCGCTGGTGGCGATCCGCACCTCGACCGAGTTCCGCTACATCACGATCTTCGCGATGATCGCGACCCTGCTGATCACCCAGTTCGTGGCGCAGTCGCTGACCGCGCCGCTGGACGAGATGAACACGGTGGCCGGGTCGATCTCACGCGGCGACTTCAGCCGCCGGGTGCGCGGCGCGGACCGGCGGGACGAGCTGGGCGACCTGGCGCTGACGATCAACCGCATGGCGGACGACCTGGAGGCGGTGGAGCGGCACCGCAAGGAGCTGGTCGCCAACGTCTCGCACGAGCTGCGCACCCCGATCGCGGCGCTGCGCGCGGTGCTGGAGAACGTGGTGGACGGGGTCTCCGAGGCCGATCCGGAGACGATGCGGACCGCCCTGAAGCAGACCGAGCGGCTGGGCCGGCTGGTGGAGACGCTGCTGGACCTGTCGCGGCTCGACAACGGTGTCGTGGCGCTGCGGACCCGCCGCTTCGAGGTCTGGCCGTATCTGTCGGGCGTGCTGCGGGAGGCGAACCTGGCGGCCTCCCAGCGCGGGCTGACCACCAGCTCGGGGCTGCACAACCGCACGGACGTCCATCTGCACCTGGACGTGTCGCCGCCGGAGCTGACCGCGCACGCGGACGCGGAGCGGCTGCACCAGGTGATGGCGAACCTGATCGACAACGCGGTGAAGCACTCGCCGCCGCACGGCCGGGTGACCGTGCGGGCCCGGCGCGGCCCCTTCCCGGAGTCGCTGGAGGTCGAGGTCGAGGACGAGGGCCCCGGCATCCCGGAGGCGGAGCGGCACAAGGTCTTCGAGCGCTTCAACCGGGGCGCGGTCCGCGCGCAGCACGGTCCGGGCAGCGACGGCGGCACCGGACTCGGCCTGGCGATCGCACGCTGGGCGGTGGATCTGCACGGCGGGCACATCGGCGTGGCCGAATCCTCACGCGGCTGCCGGATCAGGCTCACCCTTCCGGGCAGCCTTCCGGTCCGGGATTGACGTAGGGTTCGAACCGGAAGCAGGCGTTCTGCGTGTAACCGTACGAGCACTCGTACGAGAGACCCGCATGACGTGGTCAGGAACAGGACAGGGATGCGCGCCCGGGGGGCCGCACCCGCACTTTTCCCTACCCGTACGAGGGCAGAACCACGCTTGTTTCCCGCCATTCATGGCACTGAAACACCCCGTCAAGTGTGACTTGCGCGACGTTGGAGTGCCCGGCCTGCACCTCCCGGCCAGGGAGGCGTAGCCTTTATTTCCGCTGTCCATCACCTTGTGAAGCGGAAGAGGGCGGTTGCCGCCGTGTCGTCTCAGTCCCCCAGTACCCCGAGCTCCCCGACCGACCAAAGCGGGCAGGGAAAGTCTCCTGCCGCCGCCTTCGGTGCCAATGAGTGGCTCGTCGACGAGATCTACCAGCAGTACCTCCAGGACCCGAATTCGGTCGATCGTGCCTGGTGGGACTTCTTCGCCGACTACAAGCCCGGTGCCGCGGAGACCTCCGCCGCCCCGGCCGCCACCACCCCGAGCGCTCCCGTGGCGCCGCAGACGGGCCCCGCACAGGCCGCGCCTGCCGCCGCTCCGGCCGCGCAGGCCCCCTCGGTGCCCGCGCCGGCCCCGGCGCCCGTGAAGGCCGCTCCGGCGGCCCCCGCGGCGCCCGCCGCCGCCGCGCCCGCCCCGGCGCCCGCGAAGCCCGCCGCCGCGGCTCCGGCCCCGGTCAAGGCCGCTCCGGCCGCCGAGGCCCCCGCCGGCCCCGAGCTGGTCACCCTGCGCGGCCCGGCCGCCGCGGTCGCGAAGAACATGAACGCCTCCCTGGAGATGCCGACGGCCACGTCCGTCCGCGCCGTCCCGGTGAAGCTGCTCTTCGACAACCGCATCGTCATCAACAACCACCTGAAGCGCGCCCGGGGCGGGAAGATCTCCTTCACCCACCTCATCGGCTACGCGATGGTGCAGGCCATCAAGGCCATGCCGACGATGAACCACTCCTTCGCGGAGAAGGACGGCAAGCCGACCCTGGTCAAGCCGGAGCACGTGAACTTCGGCCTCGCGATCGACCTGGTGAAGCCGAACGGCGACCGCCAGCTCGTCGTCGCCGGCATCAAGAAGGCCGAGACCCTGAACTTCTTCGAGTTCTGGCAGGCCTACGAGGACATCGTCAAGCGCGCCCGCGTCGGCAAGCTGACGATGGAGGACTTCACCGGCGTCACGGTCTCGCTGACCAACCCCGGCGGCCTCGGCACCGTCCACTCCGTGCCGCGCCTGATGCCCGGACAGTCGGTCATCATGGGCGTCGGCTCGATGGACTACCCGGCCGAGTTCCAGGGCACCTCCCAGGACACCCTGAACAAGCTGGGCATCTCGAAGGTCATGACCCTGACCTCGACCTACGACCACCGGGTCATCCAGGGTGCCGCCTCCGGCGAGTTCCTGCGGATCGTCGCGAACTTCCTCCTCGGCGAGCAGGGCTTCTACGACGACGTCTTCAAGGCCCTGCGCATCCCCTACGAGCCGGTCCGCTGGCTCAAGGACATCGACGCCTCGCACGACGACGACGTCACCAAGGCCGCGCGCGTCTTCGAGCTGATCCACTCCTACCGGGTCCGCGGCCACGTCATGGCCGACACCGACCCGCTGGAGTACAAGCAGCGCAAGCACCCCGACCTGGACATCACCGAGCACGGCCTCACCCTGTGGGACCTGGAGCGGGAGTTCGCGGTCGGCGGCTTCGCCGGCAAGTCGATGATGAAGCTCCGCGACATCCTCGGCGTGCTCCGCGACTCGTACTGCCGCACCACCGGCGTCGAGTTCATGCACATCCAGGACCCGAAGCAGCGCAAGTGGATCCAGGACCGCGTCGAGCGCCCGCACGCCCGCGTGGAGCGCGAGGAGCAGCTCCGGATCCTGCGCCGCCTCAACGCGGCGGAGGCCTTCGAGACCTTCCTGCAGACGAAGTACGTCGGCCAGAAGCGCTTCTCCCTGGAGGGCGGCGAGTCCGTCATCCCGCTGCTCGACGCGGTCATCGACTCCGCGGCGGAGTCCCGCCTCGACGAGGTCGTCATCGGCATGGCCCACCGCGGCCGGCTGAACGTCCTCGCGAACATCGTCGGCAAGTCGTACGCGCAGATCTTCCGCGAGTTCGAGGGCAACCTCGACCCGAAGTCGATGCACGGCTCCGGCGACGTGAAGTACCACCTGGGCGCCACCGGCACCTTCACGGGCCTCGACGGCGAGCAGATCACGGTCTCCCTGGCCGCCAACCCCTCGCACCTGGAGGCGGTCGACCCGGTCCTGGAAGGCATCGTCCGCGCCAAGCAGGACGTCATCAACAAGGGCGGCACGGACTTCACCGTCCTGCCGGTCGCCCTCCACGGTGACGCGGCCTTCGCCGGCCAGGGCGTCGTGGCCGAGACGCTGAACATGTCGCAGCTGCGCGGCTACCGCACCGGCGGCACGGTCCACATCGTGATCAACAACCAGGTCGGCTTCACGGCGGCTCCCGAGTCGTCCCGCTCCTCCATGTACGCCACCGACGTGGCCCGCATGATCGAGGCGCCGATCTTCCACGTGAACGGCGACGACCCGGAGGCGTGCGTCCGGGTGGCGCGGCTCGCCTTCGAGTTCCGCCAGACGTTCAACAAGGACGTCGTCATCGACCTCATCTGCTACCGCCGCCGCGGTCACAACGAGGGCGACAACCCGCAGTTCACCAACCCGCAGATGTACACCCTGATCGACAAGAAGCGCTCGGTGCGCAAGCTGTACACCGAGTCCCTCATCGGTCGCGGCGACATCACCCTGGAAGAGGCGGAGCAGGCGCTCCAGGACTTCCAGGGCCAGCTGGAGAAGGTGTTCGCGGAGGTCCGCGAGGCCACCGCCGCCCCGGCCGCCCCGCAGGTCCCGGACGCCAAGCCGCAGTTCCCGGTCGCCGTGACCACCGCGGTCTCCGCCGAGGTCGTGAAGCGGATCGCCGAGTCGCAGGTCAACGTCCCGGAGCGGGTGACGGTCCACCCGCGGCTGCTCCCGCAGATGCAGCGCCGCGCGGCCTCGATCGACGACGGCACCATCGACTGGGGCTTCGGCGAGACCCTCGCCATCGGCTCGCTGCTGATGGAGGGCACCCCGGTCCGCCTGGCGGGCCAGGACTCCCGTCGCGGCACCTTCGGCCAGCGCCACGCGGTCCTGGTGGACCAGGAGACCGGCGAGGACTACACCCCGCTGCTCTACCTGACCGAGGACCAGGCCCACTACAACGTCTACGACTCGCTGCTCAGCGAGTACGCGGCGATGGGCTTCGAGTACGGCTACTCGCTGGCCCGCCCGGACTCCCTGGTCGTGTGGGAGGCCCAGTTCGGCGACTTCGTCAACGGCGCCCAGACCGTCGTCGACGAGTTCATCTCCTCCGCCGAGCAGAAGTGGGGCCAGACCTCCGGCGTCACGCTCCTGCTGCCGCACGGCTACGAGGGCCAGGGCCCGGACCACTCGTCCGCGCGTCCCGAGCGCTTCCTGCAGATGTGCGCCCAGGACAACATGACGGTCGCCATGCCGACGCTGCCGTCGAACTACTTCCACCTGCTGCGCTGGCAGGTGCACAACCCGCACCACAAGCCGCTCATCGTCTTCACCCCGAAGTCGATGCTGCGTCTGAAGGCCGCGGCGTCGAAGGTGGAGGAGTTCACCACCGGCGGCTTCCGCCCGGTCATCGGCGACGCGACGGTCAACCCGGCGGACGTCCGCAAGGTCGTCTTCTGCGCGGGCAAGGTCTACTACGACCTGGAGGCCGAGCGGGTCAAGCGCGGCGACACGGAGACCGCGATCATCCGCCTGGAGCGCCTGTACCCGCTGCCGGGTGCCGAGCTGCAGGCCGAGATCGCCAAGTACCCGAACGCGGCGAAGTACATCTGGGCCCAGGAGGAGCCGGCGAACCAGGGTGCCTGGCCGTTCATCGCGCTCAACCTGATCGACCACCTGGACCTGGCGGTCGGCGCGGACATCCCGGCGGGCGAGCGCCTGCGCCGGATCTCCCGCCCGCACTCCTCGTCCCCGGCGGTCGGCTCGGCCAAGCGCCACCAGGCCGAGCAGGCGCAGCTGGTCGCGGAGGTCTTCGACGCCTGAGCCGTCGGAGCCCGAGCACCGCGGAGGCCCGGCACCCCAGTGGGGGTGCCGGGCCTCCGGCGTGCGTACGGGGCGGCGGGAGCCGTACGGGCCTCAGCCGTACGGGCCTGAGTGCCGTACGGGCCTCAGCCCAGGTACGCCTCGAAGTCCCAGTACGGGCGGTTGCGCTGGCGGGCGGACAGGGTGTGCGGGTGCTGGGCGCCGAGGGTGCGGGTGAGGGTGAGCAGCCCGTCCTCCTCGACCTTGGCGGCCTCCTCGACCTCGCGCAGTCCGCGCAGGTCGGCCGCGAGCGCGATCTGCGCGGACAGGGTCAGCGGATGCTCGTTGCCGAGGATCCGGCGGGCCTTGCGGAGGGTGTCCCGGCTCAGCTCGGTGGCGTCGCCGACGCGGCCGTTGAAGTTGCGGGCGGCGGCGGTGTTGAGCGCGCAGCCCAGCACCCAGGGGTGGTCGCCGCCGAGGGAGGCGGTGAGGCCCGCGAGGGACGATTCCAGCATGGCGAGGGCGTCGGCGCGCTCGCCGGAGGCCTGCATGACGAGGCCGGTGTTGGCGAGCATCCCGGTGGCGACCGGGTGGGCGGGGCCGAGCAGCGAGCGGTAGCCCGCCTCGGCCTCCCGGGTCAGGGCCCTGGCCTGGTCGAGGTCGCCGTGCTCGCGCAGGAAGCTGGCGTAGTTGTTGATGAACGACAGGGTCACGTAGTGGCCTCGGCCGTGGACCTGCTCGATCTGCTCCAGCAGGCTCGCCATCTGGCTGCCGATGTCCTGCTGGGCGCCGCCCTCCCGGCGCCGGCAGAGGGCGAGCTGGGCGCGGGCGGTGAGGGTCTGCGGGTGCTGGGCGCCGAGCACCTGGATGTGCAGCCGGACGTTGGCCTCCTGGCGGACCAGGGCGTCGCGGTAGCGGCCGAGCAGGCGCAGGTCGTGGACGAGGGCGTTGCCCGAGTTGAGGGTGTTGACGTGGCGGGCGCGCAGCACGTTCTCGCGGCGGGCGAGGGTCTCGATGTCGAGGTCGTACGCCTCCTGGTAGCGGCCGAGCAGGCGCAGCACCACGCCCAGGTTGTGGCGGGCGACCAGGGTGACGAACTCGGCCTCGCCGAGCAGCCGCCGGGAGGTCTCCAGGACCTCGCTCTGCAGGGCCTCGGCCTCCTGGTACTGGCCGAGGTGGCGCAGGTTGGCGGCGACGTTGCTGTTGCAGAAGAGTTCGCCGAGCTCCTTGCGCGGGGTGGTGCGGGTGAGGCGGTCGAGGAGGGCCCGGTCGAGGGCGTGGGCCTCGCGGAACCGGCCGCTGGAGCGCAGGATGTTGCCCTCCTGCGTGGTGAGGTCGAGCATCGGCTGGGCGATGGGGTCCATGAAGTCGGACCACTCGGCGCGGATCTGCTCGGCGAGGCGGGTGCCGGCCTTGAACTCGCCGCTGCGGTAGCAGTAGCGCAGACAGTTGAGGACGGCGCCCTGGATGCGCGGGTTGCGGCTGGTGAGCGCGCCGGACGGGACGAGGTGCGGCAGGAGTTCGGCGTACTGGGGCCAGTGCCTGCTGTCCATCGGGTCACCGGGGTCGGCCTCGGCGAGCAGGGTGCGCACGGCCTTGCGGTGGGCGGCCCGGTGGTCGCCGTCGGTGAGCCGGGCGACGATGTCGTGGACCAGCCGGTGCATGTGGACGGACTCCTGGTGGGGGCCCGTCTCGGTGCTCATGGTGCCGCGGCTGTCGCGGGTGAGGACGGAGTAGTTGACCAGGGTGTCCAGGGCCCGGGTCCAGGCGGCGAGGTCGGTCGCCATCCAGCGCAGGTCCTCGGGGAGTTCGGCCTGGGGGTAGGAGCGGACGAGGCCGAGGGGGATGCGTCCGGGGGCGAAGGAGGCGCAGAGGCTGAGGATCTCGACGGCCTGCGGCTGCGCGCGGCGGAGCCGGTTGATCAGTATCGACCAGGAGGTGAGGGAGGCGTTGGGGTAGCCGTCGCCGGCGGCGGGGTCGTCGACGGTGGAGAGGCGTCCCTCGCGGACCATGCGCAGGTATTCGGGCGCCTCCATGCCGGACTCGCCCAGCCAGGCGGCGGCCTGGACGAGGGGCAGCGGGACGTCGCCGAACTCGGCGGCCACCTCGTCGGCCTGGCTCGCGGTGATGTGCGGGGCGCGGCGCATCAGGTAGCCGGTGGACTCGGCGCGGTCGAAGCTGGGGACCTCGAGGATGTCGGTGTGGTCGGCCCAGGCGCGGTTGCGGGAGGTGACGAGGACGTGGCCGGGGCCCTGGGGCAGCATCACGGCGACGCCGTCGGTGTCGTCCCAGCCGTCGAAGACGACGAGCCAGCGGGTGGTCGGGTCGCCTCGGCGCAGGGCCTCGCGGACGGCCCGGATGCGTTCGCCGGGCTCGCTGCCCGCCGGGAGCTGGAGGGCGGCGGCGAGGCCGCCGAGGCGGTCGCGCTGGATGTTGCGGTCGTCGGAGTTGACCCACCAGATGATGTCGTAGTCGGGGCTGAAGCGGTGGGCGTACTCGGCGGCGATCTGGGTCTTGCCGATGCCGGACATGCCGAGCAGGGTGCAGGCGGCGTTGCCCCGGTCGGCGTCCATGAGGCGCTGCTGGAGTTCGGTGAGCAGGTCGTCGCGGCCGGTGAAGCGGCGATTGCGGCGGGGGACCTCGCCCCAGACGTCGGGGGGCGTGTCGGGGTAGCGGACGACGGCGCCGAGGGCGGCCCGGCGGCTGTTGCCTCGGCGGGGCTCGACGCCGAGGCGGGCCAGGACGCGGGCCTCGGCCTCCTCCTCGCCGACGCCCCAGAGGCTGACGGGTTCGAGGACGGCGGTGGCGGGCAGCAGCGGCCGGTTGGTGAGGTTGACGGCGGCGAAGCGTTCGGCGTGGGCGGCGACGAAGCCGCGCAGCACGTCGTTCCACTCGCCGGCGGGGCGCGGGCCGAGTTCGAAGAACCAGTCGTTGAGGATGAGCAGGACCTTGCCCCGGGCGAGCAGCAGGTCGCCGAGGGAGTCCTCCAGCGGCACCTCGCGGGGCGGGTCCCAGCGCTGCTGGGTGACGCGGACGCCCTGTGCCTCCAGTCGCTGTGCGATCCAGGTGGCCCAGGGGCGGTGATAGCCCGGGAAGACCACCAGGACGTGTTCGGGTGGCGCTGTTCCGCCCCGGTCCGCGGTCGCCGAGCCGCCCGACCGCCCCTGTTCCGCCATGAGTTCTCCCTACCTCGCTCACGTGCCACGCAGTGTCATGTGCCGTGGGCACAGTGTTACCCAAGGGCGCCCCGGGTGGTGCCGAGGCTCGCATGATGCCATCGCATCTGGTGCGCGAACTCCCGCCCGGCGCTGGTTAGTTCATCGGATTGAAGCAGGATCCCCAGCGCTTCGCCCACCTGATCGTGGAAGCGCTCGAACTGCTGCCCGGCCCTGGCCCGCCAGCCCCCCGGCAGGCCGTCCCCCGCGGTCGCCCTGCGCCACAGGTCGGTGAGGGCGAGGTGGGCGTAGGCGCCCTGGTAGACGCCGGAGACGGGGCGCGCGTCGGGCCGCCAGCCGACCCGGTGCACATCGGGCCCGCCGGGGCGGTAGAGCGGTACGAGGGTGTGCAGGGCGCCCAGTTTGCCGTGGTGGACCTCGTGCACCAGGGTCTCGGCCAGCTCGGGGGCGCCGCCCGGCAGGGTGGTGAGGACGGCCCCGGGCGCGTCGCCGAGGGTGGCCCCGACCGGGCCGCCGTCGCCCGGGGCGAGCGGGACGAGGACCCGTACGGTCCGTACGGCCTCGGCGGCCCGGCCGGGGTCGGTACGGGCCAGCAGCTCGTGTCCGGCGCGCCAGCGGGCCGCCCAGAGCGGGAAGGCCCCGGCGGCGCGCTCGGCGGCGGGGCGGCCCCCGATGCCGCCCGGCGGGACCCGGAAGGGGTCGAGGTCGTCCAGGACGGCGGTGCCGCCGGGCAGCAGCCGCAGCGCGTTCCAGCGGTGTCCGAGGCCCCGGACCCGGGTGTGCCGCGCGCCCGTGGCGACCAGCGGGGTGCGGGGCGGGCCGCCGCCGGCGGGGCCGATCCACGCGGTCCCGCCGCGCTGCCGGATCCACGCCCGCTCGGCGCCGACCCGGATCCGCCCGGCGCCGGTGAGCGTGAGCCAGCCGCGCGGGGCGGCGACCTCCCGGTCGAGCACGCAGCCCGCGCGGAGCGCCGCGCTGGTGGCGATGGTGTCCCAGTGGGGCAGCAGCTCCGCGAACGCGGCGCCGTCGGGCGCGCCGAGGGCCGCCGTGAGCCAGGTGCCGGTGGTGGGGTAGTCGAGCACGTCGCGCAGCGCGGCCGGGCGGCGCGCCTCGGCCCGCTCCAGCAGCCGCCAGGAGGTGTCGAAGCGCTCGTGGAGCCCGGGGTCCAGGGAGTCGCGGGCGCGTTCCACCCGGGTCCGCAGCGCCTTGAGCAGCAGCATCCGCCGGGCGCGTACGCCCGCGCTGAGCAGCGGGGAGCCGGTGATGTCCGGCCGGGTGCGGGCCAGTCGGGCGAGGGAGGCCGAGGAGAGCGTCCCGGGGGTCATTCCCGGCCCCGCGTCCGCGCCGGTGTCCGGGCGCCGGATCTGGCCGGATTCCGTCGGTGGTCCCGCGCCGGGCGGGCCTCAGCGAAGGCCGTCACCGCCCGAGGCCCACGCCTGTCCCAGCTCCGGCGACCGGCCGAGCAGCCGCTCGACCTCTGCCGCCAGCTCCGGGTGGTCCAGGACCCGCAGCGTGCGCAGGTCGACCGTGGCGAGGTCGGGCAGGGGCGGAAGCGGCTGTTCGGCGTCCCGGCCGACGCCGGTCCCCCACTGCGTGTGCTCCAACACCCTCGGCTCCTCCTCACCGACCCTTGTCCCCCACGGTCGTAGCGGCGCAGCGGTTCTTCCCGACGCACGGAACCCAGAAACCCGTTCGACTCAACTGCGCCCATTCGCGCCCCCGTTATCCAGTCGTTCCGTTTCGGCCGGTCCCCGGCCCGTCCGGCCGGGACCCGTCTCAGGGCTCGATGCCTCCCCAGGGCCACCACGGGGGCCCGATCAGCCGCCGCTCCTCCCGGGTGAGCCGGTCCGGGCGCGGCCGAGGCAGGGCCTCCACCTGGGCCAGCAGGGCCCTGGTGCGCTCGACGTCGGCCCAGTCGAGGGGGAGTTGGGCCGCGTCCAGCCGGTTCCACTGCCCGACGGCCGAGCGCAGCACTCCGGCGGCCCGCCCCACGCGCCCCATCAGGTAGAGCACCGCGCCCTGGGCGTGCAGCGCGCGGGCGGCGGTGACGGTGCCGGGGACCTCGCCCCGGGCGGCGCGGGCGTCCTCGGCGGCCCGCTGGTAGGCGGTGAGCGCGTCGGCGAGCTGCCCGTCCCGGGTGCTCTCGCTCAACTGGAGCCGGACCCAGCCCAGCTGCAGCCAGACCTCGGCGCGCGGGCCGGGTTCGCGGGCCGCCCGGACGGCCTGTTCGAGGAGGTGACGGCTCTCGTACAGGTCGGGCAGGAAGCCGGCCCGGTCGAAGCGCAGGGCGAGCACGCTGCCGATGAGGATCCGGGCCCGGGAGCGGGCGGCGGCGTCGGCGGGCAGGCAGGTGAGGGCCTCGCGCAGCACGGACTCGGCGCGGTCGACGGGCGCGGTGCCCGTGGCGGCGGCGGCCCGGCGCAGCAGCGATTCGCCCCAGGTCATCAGGAGCCGGCCGCGCTGCTCGCCCTCGGCGGGGGTGAGCAGGGTGGCCTCCTCGTAGGCCTGGTCGGCGGCCGGACCGTCGCCGGTGGTCTCGTAGAGGCGCGCCCGGGCGGTGGTCCAGCGCAGCCGGAGCGCGCCGGCCTCGCCGAGCAGCGGTTCGGCCCGGTCGAGCGCGTCCGCGACCCGCGCGGGGGCGGCGCCCGCGAGGTGCAGGGCGTCGGCGAGGTCGAGCAGGACGGGGGCGCTCTCGCCGAGGGCCAGCGCGGCGGTGAAGGCGGTCGCGGCGGGTTCGCCCGCGCCGCGCGCGAGGAGCAGCCGGCCGCGCCGGACCAGGAGGGCCGGGCGACGGCCCTCGGGCCAGCCCTCGACGTCCGCGACGGCCGCGTCCGTGCCGGTGGCGAGCGCGGCGAGGGCGGCGTCCAGGTGGGCCGCGACGCCGGTGTGCCGCCACAGGGCGTGCTGGGCCAGGGCCTGTTCGAGGCGGGCCTCGGCCCAGACCTCGCCGCCCGGCGGGGCCAGCTCCCCGGCCCGTACGAGCTCGGCGGCGGCCCGCAGGAGGAGGTCCTGGCGCTGTCCGGTGTCCCGTACGGCGCGGGTGCCGGCCTGCGCGTACAGCGCCCGGCCGAGGACGAGGAGGGTGCCCGCGGTGTCCTCGGCGGACCCGTCCCCCTCGTCGCCGCCGAGGGCCGCCTCGGCCAGCTCCCGGGCGGCGGCGAGCAGCGCCGGGTCGGACTGGGCGTGCCACTGGTCGAGGAGCCGGCGCGCGCGGGCGAGCGGGTCGGGGGTGACGAGGTCGGGCTGGTAGAAGCGCAGCACCCGCGCGGGGATGCGGGCGAAGAGCTCGGTCTCGGCGTCGGCGGGCTCGGCCGGCTCCTCTCCGGGGGCGAGGGCGGCAGCGGGCTCGTCCTCGGCGCCGTGTCCGGCGAGCCGGGCGGCGGCGAGCGCCGGGAAGTTGCGGGTGCCCTGGCCGAAGTTGCGCTCGACGAACTCGGAGACGTGCTTGAGGACGAGCGCGGCGGCGCCCCGGTCGAGCGAGCCGAGCAGATGCTCCTGGACGCCGGGCGGATAGCTGAAGCAGGGGTACGGGGCGGGGCCGGGCAGCCGCCGCAGCAGCCCGCTGAGCAGGACTTCGGCGAGCTCCATGGGGCCGGTGTCGGGGAGCATGGCGCGCTGCACGAGCTGCATCACGGGCAGCGCGAGCGGGGCGGCGGCCAGATGGACCGCGAGCCGTACCGCGCCCGGGGAGGCTCCGGCGCGGAAGGCGCGCAGCAGTTCCTCGTCGCCGCGCCGGGCGCCCCGGGGTGCGCCGGTGCCCGCCGGGCGCGCCGGTTCGGGGCCGATCCGGGCGGCCCAGCCTCGGACCGGTCCGCCGCCGTGGCCGGTGAGCAGCCGGGCCCAGGAGGCGAAGGCCTCGGGGGTGGGGGTGAGCACGGGCACGGCCCGCAGGTCGGGGGCGACCGGCTCCCAGGGGGCCTCGTCGGGCTCGAAGCGCGGCTGCCCGCCGGGCGCGCCGGGGCGCAGCAGGGTCCCCGGCTCGACGGGCAGGGCGGTGCGGGACCAGAGCCGCGGGGGCAGCGGCTGGACGAGGGCGAGCGGGGACTGGCGGGGCCACTGGTGGATGAGCCGCTGGGCGGCCCCGCGCTGCCAGAGCGGGCCGACGCAGTCGCTGACGATGAGGGTGAGGCGGCGCCCGGTGGGGTCGTGGAGCTGGTCGCCGGGGCGCAGCCGGGGGTGCCCGTCGGAGCCGGAGGTGGTGGTGACGAGCGGCGGGCCCTCGCCCGTGTCGTACAGCCGGTGGACCTGGACGTCGCGGAAGGCGCCGGACTGCTGGCAGGCCTGGCGCAGCTCCTCGACCATCCGGGTCCAGACGACCATGGCCGGGCCCGCGTCCATGAGCAGCTGGATGTCGGGGCGGCGGCCGGCGGCGGGGCAGAGCACGGGGGTGAGGATGCCGGAGGCGGCGCTCTGCTCGGCGGTGGCGTCCTCGTCGAGGCGGCCCTCGCCGGGCCGGGCGGGGAAGCGGGCGGCGTAGTGGCGCAGCGGGCGGAGCGCCTTCTGGAGGCCGAGGAGTCCGGGCAGGGCGTTGGCGCCGGGGGCGCGCACGGGGAGGGCGGCGCCGGAGCGCACGGCGGCACCGCCGGAGCCGGCGTCCTCGTGGCGCATCCTCAGGTCGACGGTCTCGGCGGGGCGGCCCGGCGGGTCCGCCGGGTCAGATGGGTCAGACGGGTCCGGTGTGCCCTCTGTGACGGCTGTGGTGTCGTCGCCGATGGCCGGATCCGTACGGTCCCCGGGCCGCCCGTCCGGTCCCCGCTCCGGCTCCCCGGCCTCCGGGCGCTCCTCCGGCGCGCCGCGCGGCAGCCACTGGGCGAGCCAGACGGCGTCCGCGACCTCCTCGGCGGTCGGGTCCTGGCCGCCGGCCCGCATTCTGCGGGTGAGCTCTTCCAGGTGCATCCGGCTCGTCCGGTGCATCCGGCCATCACCTCGGCTGATCGAGCGGCTGCATGAGCATGTCCGCGATGCGTTCCCGGGTCACCCGCTCGGCGCGGGGGGCGTGCTGGGTCAGGTAGAGCGCGTTGAGGAGCTGGTCGGTGGCGATGACCTCGCCGGGCTCGCGGTCCAGGAAGCGGTCGACGAGGCCGGGTTCGGCCGCGGCGGCGTCGGGGCCGAGGTGGGCCTCGATCATCGCGCCGAGCTGC
Organism: Streptomyces sp. NPDC042100; assembly: GCF_055582325.1. Lineage (NCBI taxonomy): Bacteria > Bacillati > Actinomycetota > Actinomycetes > Kitasatosporales > Streptomycetaceae > Streptomyces > Streptomyces sp. NPDC042100. The sequence goes on along the minus strand of NZ_JBVJDK010000013.1, from coordinate 214,203 downwards.
TCCTCGCCGGGGGGTTCGAGCTCCAGCCGGATGCAGCGGCGGAGCAGGGCGGCGGGGAAGTCCCGCTCCCCGTTGGAGGTGAGGACGATGAACGGGAAGGTCGAGCAGCGGACCCGCCCGCCGTGCACGGGCACCTTGCGCCCGTCGTCGGTGAGCACCCGCACCACGGGTTCGCGGTCGGCGAGCCGCTCCAGCTCGGGGATGCCGAACTCGCCCTCCTCCAGGGCGTTGAGGAGGTCGTTGGGCAGGTCGATGTCGCTCTTGTCCAGCTCGTCGATGAGCAGCACGCGCGGCAGCTCGGAGGGGAGCAGCGCGGTGCCGAGCGGGCCGAGCCGGAGGTACGAGCCGATGCCGGCGGGGCTGGCGGCGGCGAGCTCGTCGCCCGCCTGCGCGCGGGCGCGCTCCAGCTGCACGTCCTGGAGGCGGCCGATGGCGTCGTAGCGGTAGAGCCCGTCCTGGAGGGTGGTGCGGCTGACGACGGGCCAGCGCAGCACCCGGCCGAGGCCCAGTTCGTGGGCGACGGCGTGGGCGAGGGTGGACTTGCCGGTGCCGGGGTTGCCGGTGACCAGGAGCGGGCGGCGCAGGTAGAGGGCGGCGTTGACGGCGTCGGTCTCGGCGGGGCGGGGGTGGTGGTTCTGGACCAGCCTGCGGCGCACCCCGAGGCGCCGGTCGGAGCCGGCCAGGGTGTCGTCGGCGCCGCCGGAGGAGAAGTCGCGCCAGGGCGGCGGGGCGGGCAGCCGCCGTATCTCGTCGTGCGGAAGGCCGGCCCCGCGGTAGATCCGCCAATCGTTCACGCCTGACTCCTCTGGCAGTGGTGATGTCGCCGGCCCCTCGACGGTACCGCTCGCCCGGCCGGTCTGCCGACGTTCAAACCGGTCCGCTCGCGGGCGAGTTGGGACTTACCCCGGAGGCGGCCGGGGGATGCCCCGCGCGGGGCGCTGGGCGGTGGCGCGCGCCGGGCGCGCGCTCTCGTGCGCGGGGCGGGGGCGGCGGCCGGGCGGGCGCGCGGGGGCGCTCACCGGTCGGCCTCGCCCAGCAGCGGCGGCCCTTCGAGGGGATCGTCGAAGGGCGGCCGGTCCGGCGGGTCGTACAGCACGGCCAGGCCCTCGGCCCAGGCGTGCTCGGACCGCTCGCTCGGGTCGGCCTCCGCGTCGGCGACCCGCATCCGCAGGGTGCGGACCGGCTGGTGCAGGCCCTCGGCGGAGCCGGCGCCGGCGAGGAGCTTGCCGACCTTGTGGTGGAACTCGGCGCAGTCGGCGTGGTCGCGGCCGCCGTGCCGCCACAGCGCGATCGGGTGCCCGGCGGCGATCGCCACGTCCATCGCGCGGTGCCCGTCGCCGCCGCCGACCGGGCCGCAGTACACCGGGACGCTGCCGTCGCCGACCCCGCCGAGCCGCTCGTACGCGCCCATCCGGCTCTCCCGGCGGACGTGCGGGGCGTGCGGCTCGGTGCCGCCGGCGGCGAGCACCTCGGCGCGCAGCGGCACGGCCCGCAGCGGGCCGCCCTCGCTGCCGCGCCAGCGCCGCCGCCACTCGGGCGAGGGCGGGTGGCGGCTGCGGTTGCGGTCGCGCAGGACGACGATCCGGCGCTGGCCGAGCGGCAGGGAGCGCTCGCCGAAGTGCTCCTCCTCGGGCGTGAGCCGCCAGGTGTCGAGCGGCAGGTCGAACAGCTCGCGCGGCAGGGCGACCTCGACGGCGGCGAGGTGGTCGCCGCTGTCGCCGCGCCGCAGGGCGTCCACGAGCGGGGCCCGCAGGCTCTCCTGGAGGCGCTCGCGGGTCACCCCGGTCTCGTCGCCGCTGAGCGGGCTGACCGTGCGCCCGTCGAAGAGCAGCATCAGGCGCCAGGTGTAGCGCTGGGGGGCGGCCCAGGGGACGGTGTCCACCTCGACGCGCACGTCGGCGCGGGCCCCGGCCTCCCGCGCGGGGCGCGGGGCGGGCGTCTCGGTCTCGGCGGCGGGCTCGGCGGCGGGCTCGGGCTCGGCCGCGCGGGGCGCCTCGGGGTCGAGGAGGGCGTCGATCTCCTCCTGGACGGCGCCGTGGGCGGCCCCGGACTCGTCGGCGATCCAGTCGGCGAGGCGCTCCAGACCGCCCTCGCCGCCCGGCCCGGAGCCGTAGCGCCCGGTGAGGTGGCGGACGACGAGCGCGGCGTAGAGGAGGACGGCGTCGAGGCCGAGGTCGGTGGCGCCGGGCCGCTCCTCGTACCGGGTGGAGTGGAGCTCGTGCAGCAGGCCCACGCCGTCGCGCCAGGTGCGGGCGTCGGTCTCCAGGACGGCCTGGTAGTCCGGGTGCAGGACCCGGCGCTTGACCGCGTCGACGAGGGCCATGACCTCGCCGGGGCCGGTGGGCGGCGGGAGTTCGGCGAAGAGGCCGTAGAGCCGGGTGCGGCGGACCGGGCTGACGCCCCGCGCGGCGGACGGCCACAGGTCGGTCTGCGCGGCCGTCCAGGTGCGCCCTCGGCCCGGCGAGCGGAGCCGGGCGAGGTGGTGGCGGTCGTGGGCCCGCAGCACCTCGTGCAGGACCTCGCCGCCCGGGACGTCGTGGAGCTCGCGCAGCGAGGTGAGCGGGACGGCGGCGCCCTCGTCCCGGCCGCGGCCCTTGTTGACACCGATGACGGCGCCGCGGCGCAGGTCGACGACGGGGCCGCCGGAGAGGCCCTCCACGGGCAGGCTCCAGCGCAGCAGCAGGGCGCCGCCGTCGACGGCGTGCGCCTCGGCCTCGGCGTCCCGGATCCGGACCTCGCCGGTCCGCATGGACCAGCCGTGGATGCTGACCGGGGTCGGGGTGGTGGGCGGGCGCTCGCTGAGCCGGACGCAGGCGGCGCCCTCGGCTTCGGGGACGTGGACGAGGGCGAGGTCGGGGAAGTCCCAGCGGGCCGGGGGCTCCTCGGGGACGGCGGGCCGGGGCTTGGCCAGCACGACGCTGCCGGTGGTCGTGCCGCCCTCCCAGACGATGCCGACGACAGGCTCTCCCCTCCACACCCCGCTCCCCCCTTTCGCCACGACGTGGGCGCAGGTCAGCACCCAGCCGGGGGCGATGAAGAAGCCCGTGCCCCAGTACGGGTCGCCGTGCGGGTCATACCCGCCGTCGGGAGCCTCGATGCGCACGAGCGCGGGGCGCACGAGGGCGTCGAAGGAGCTCATGCGGAGCCGTCGGCCGCCGGGGGCCGCGCGGGGCCGGGACCGGGGCGGGGATCGTGGCCGGAGGCGGGTACGGCACCGGCCACGGGTACGGGTACGGGTACGGGTACGGTGCCGGGGGCCTGTTCCGGGGAGGCGGCGGGCGGGGGCACGGAGCCCGCCGCGGGCGCCGTCGCCGACCGCGTACCGGCGTCGCCGGCCGGCGGCGGGGCCGCGGGGCCCGGCTCGGTCCAGGTGAGGGAGACGTTCACGGACGCCGTGCCGCCGCCGTCGGCGAGGACGCCGATGACCTTGCCCGCCTGCGCGGAGAGCTCGATGCCGAAGCTGACGGACACCTCGACGGGCGTCCGCGCCTGGATGCCCGCGCGCAGCGAGCCGACCACCCCGCGCACCACGTCGGTGAGGCCGCCGGCCATGGACACGACCCGGTCGCCGATGGCGCTGCCGAAACCGGTGTCCTGGAAGCCGGTGTCCGGCGCCAGCTCCTCCGCGCCTCTCACGCGGGCCCAGACGGGCGTCCCGTCGTCCAGTCGAATGCGAGCGATTCCATCCGTCACAGCGGCCCCCGCTCCCCGAAACGATGATGAAGAAGGCTAGTGCGTGGTGCGGGGGAGGAACAGGGGACGCCGTGGAGCCGTCCGGGCACGGCCTATTCTGATCGCATGTACTTCACCGACCGTGGCATCGAGGAACTGGAGAAGCGGCGCGGCGAGGAGGAGGTCACCTTCGAGTGGCTCGCCGAGCAGCTGCGGACCTTCGTCGACCTGAACCCCGACTTCGAGGTGCCCGTCGAGCGCCTCGCGACCTGGCTGGCCCGCCTCGACGACGACGAGGACGAGGGCAACGACAACGACTGACCGGAACCGCACGCGCGGAGGGGGCGGTTCCCGGCCATGTGCCGGGAACCGCCCCCTCCGCCGGTCTCAGGCGGGCTCGTCGCCGCGCAGCCGGTCGTAGGCGAGCCCGAGCGCCCCGTGGGCGACCAGGAGCCCTCCGGCGGTCGCCCAACCGCCGCTGCGGCGGCCGATCCCCCAGGCGAGCAGCGGCACGCCCGCCGCGAGCTGCGCGGCGCACAGCAGCCGGGCCTTGGGGCCCCGCAGGTACGGGCCGAGCCGGCCGCCCTCGACGACGTCGAGCTCGGCGCGCACGGCGTCGCGCCAGCCGGGCCATTCGAGGGGTTCCGCGCCCTGTGCGCGGGCCACGGACCGCAGCCGGTCGGCGCTCTCCCCGGGGGCGAGGCCGGCGGGCAGGGCGAGCCCGACGCGGGCGAGGACGGCGGTGATGCCGATGAGCCGCGTGTGGGCGTCGGCGTCCGGGTCGGGCTCGGTGAGCGGCTCCAGCGCCTGGATGTCGAGGACCGGGTCGAGGTTGAGGCGGGCGGCGAAGGTGCGCATGGCCTCGTCCTCGCCTACGGGGGTGCCGTCGGCGAGCCAGGTGTAGCCGACGGTCCTGCGGAAGCCGGCCGCGAGCGTGATCCCGGCCCGGTCCGCGTCCCACCACAGGGCCAGGACGGGCCAGGTGGCGGCGGAGACGGCGAGGGCGGTGGTCCAGCCGCTAACGACCCGTTCGACGGGCTCGCCGTCGTCGAGCCAGGGCTTCCCCTCCGGTACGAGCACGCTCCAGTCGGGTCCCGCCGGGGCGAGGAGCAGCGGCTCCCGGAGGAGTTGGGCCGGCGGGCGGACCGCGGGCGGCTCGGCGCGGCAGAGCAGCAGCGCTCCCGCACGGCGGGATCCCTGGGTGGCGTTCATGGGCCCTCCGCTAGGCCAGTTTGTCCGTGTACGGCGGTACATGGCCCTATCCTCGCATCCCTGTCAGGGATGAATCGGGGTTGACGCGACCCGGCCGCGATATATCGTGTATGGCGAGAGACGCGATATGTTGCGTCGCGGCTCGTCCGGAGTCGCCAGTCCAGACACGGGAGGCCAGCACCATGACCGAGTGGTCCGTCACCGAGCCGCGGAAGCTCCCGCTGACCGATCCCGTGACCAGACTCCGGATCCGCGTGGTCGACGGCACGGTCAACGTCGTGGGCACCGAGGAGAGTTCCGCCCGCCTGGAGATCTCCGAGATCGAGGGCCCGCCGCTGATCGTGAGCCAGGACGGCTCCACCCTCACCGTGAGCTACGAGGACCTGCACTGGAAGGGCCTCCTCAAGTGGCTCGACCCCAAGGGGCACCGGCGCCGGGCCGTGGTCTCCGTCGCCGTGCCCGCCGGGGCTGACGTCGAGGTCGGCGTGATCGGCGCCGAGGCCGTGATCTCCGGCATCCGGGGGCGCACGGAGGTCCGCGGCGTCACCGGCGACACCACCCTGGTCAAGCTCTCCGGCCCGGTCCGCGCCGAGACCGTCTCCGGCGGCCTGGAGGCCCAGTCCGTCACCGGCGCCCTCCGCGTCCACTCGGTGACCGGCGACGTGACCGTCTTCGAGGGCTCCGGCTCCGCGGTGAAGGCGGAGACGGTCAGCGGCGACATGGTGGTGGACCTCGACCCGGCCGCGGGCCTGGACGGGCCGCCCGCCGACATCCGCCTCACCAGCGTCTCCGGCGAGGTCGCCATCCGGCTGCCGCACCCGGCGGACGCCACGGTCGAGGCCAGCACCACCAGCGGCGGCGTGTCCAACGCCTTCGAGGACCTGCGGGTGGGCGGCCAGTGGGGCACCAAGTCCATCACCGGCACCCTCGGCGCCGGCCGGGGCACGGTCCGGGCCACCACGGTCTCCGGCTCCATCGCCCTGCTGCGCCGCCCCGAGCCCGAGCCCGAAGGCGACGGCTGGACCGCCGCCCCCTCCGCGTCCGGAAAGGCCCTCTGACATGCCACCCGTCTTCGCCCACGGCCGCCTCCGGCTCTACCTCCTCAAGCTGCTCGACGAGGCCCCCCGGCACGGGTACGAGGTGATCCGCCTCCTGGAGGAGCGCTTCCAGGGGCTGTACGCGCCCTCGGCGGGCACGGTCTACCCCCGGCTCGCCAAGCTGGAGGCCGAGGGGCTGGTCACGCACGCGACCGAGGGCGGCCGCAAGGTCTACTCGATCACCGACGCGGGCCGCGCCGAGCTGGCCGGCCGGGGCGGCGAGCTGGCCGACCTGGAGGTGGAGATCCGCGAGTCCGTCTCCGAGCTGGCCGCCGAGATCCGCGACGACGTGCGCGGTGCCGCCGGGAAGCTGCGCAGCGACGTGCGGGCGGCGGCGAGCGCCACCCGCACCAAGGAGACCTCCTCCTTCGGCGACGCCAAGGAGGAGCTGAGGAGGGCCCGCCAGGAGTGGCGGGAGCAGGCCCGCCAGGCCCGCGCGGAGGCACAGTCGGCCAAGCGCCAGGCCAAGGAGTTCCAGCGGATCGCCCGCCGGGTCCAGGAGCAGGTGCAGGAGCAGGTCCAGGAGCAGGTGACGCGCGGCGACTGGCCGAAGGACGTCTGGAAGGGCATCTCCGACATCACGGCCCAGCTGGGAGACCTGGTGACGGGCGCGTCCCACGACCGCCCCGCCCGCCGCTCCCCGGGCCGGGAGGAGACCTCCGGGACCCCAGAGACCCCAGAGACCCCCGTGGCCCCCGTGGCCCCCGGGACCCCGGAGCCGGCGGCCTCCGCGGTGACCATGACGAAGGCCCCCGAGTCCGCCGCCCCGGACACCACGCCGCCCGCCGCCGCCTCGCGGATCGTCCGGGAGGACGGCGGCACGGCCGGCGCCCCGGTCCCGGGGTTCGCCCCGGCTCCGGGGCACGCGCGGGACGCGGACGGCTGGGCCGCCGACATAGCGGCCGGGGGCGACCCGGTCCGGGAGCTGGACCGGCTGCTCGACCGCTTCCGCGACGAGGTCCGGGACGCGGCCCGGGACCACGGGGTGGGGCACGAGCAGCTCACCGAGGCGCGCCGCCGGCTGGCGGGCGCGGCCGTGGAGATCACCGCCCTGCTCCGCCCCCGCGTCGACGGCTGAGCCGCCGCCGGGCCGGGCCCGCTCAGCCCCGGGTGACGGTGACGGTCACCCGGGCGCCGGGCGCGGCGAGGACCCAGGCGCGGCCCTGCGCCTTGCGGAGGACGAACGCCTGCCCCCGGGCCGCGACCTGCCACGCGCCCGGGGGCAGGGACAGCTCGGTGACCCGGGACCCGCGGTGGCCGGCGGCGTCGTAGGAGAGCCGGTAGACGCCGCCGGCCGGGTCGTACGAGGAGGAGCGCACGGTGCCGGCGACGGCCTCGGCGTACGGCTCGGCGGTGAGCTCCTTGTTGGCGCGGAAGGCTCCGGCGGAGTCCACCGCGCAGTAGCCGCCGCCGTAGCACCACTCCCAGCCCGCCCAGCCGGAGCTGTAGCGGCCGAGGGAGGCCATGGCCTCGCGGTAGAAGCGGTTCATGTTCGGCTGGGAGTTGTTGAGCGGGCCCCACTCCCCGACCAGCACCGGGACCTTGTACCGCTTGGGGTAGAGGGTGACGGCCGCTTCGTAGTTCTCGATCCAGCGGGCGGAGGGGTCGTAGTCGCCGCCCGCCTCCATGGCGCCGTTGTAGAAGTGCGGCGCGTACACGATCTTCGGGTCGTCGATGCGGCCGAGTCCGGTCGGCACGCCCTCGCCGACGATCGGGGTCGGCTCGACGAAGATCCAGCCGTCCCTGTCGACCGCGCGGATCGCGTCGGCGATCCGGTTGTACATGGGGGTCAGCTGCTCGCTCTCGATCCGGCGGGCGCCCGTCGCCAGGTCCTCGCCCTCCCGGAGCTCGCCCATGGGCTCGTTGATCGGGTCGTAGCCGAGGACGGCCGGGTGGTCGCGGAAGCGTTCGGCCAGCACCTTCCACATCCGGGCCTGGGCGCGGCGCAGGTCGGCGTCCTCGTAGAGGTGGGTGAAGGCGCGCTGGACGGCGGGCTCGAAGTACTCGGAGAACCAGTCGTCGGGGTGCGGGGTGAAGGGCAGCCCGTCGGTCCTGGTCGCCCAGGCGGGAATGCCCCGGGAGCCGAACGCGGGCCCGAAGACGTCCTGGTGGGCGTCGAGGACGACCTTCACGTCGTGCTTCTCGGCCCAGCCGAGGATCCGGTCGATCTTCCGCAGATAGGACTGGCTGTACTGGCCGGGCCGGGGCTCCAGGTCGTCCCAGAAGACCAGCAGGCGGGCGAAGTTGAAGCCCTTGGCGCGCATGTCGCGGATGTGGCGCTCGGTGATGCCGCTGAGGGCCTGGTCACCGCGGTGGGACTTGTCCGCGAGGTTCCAGCCGCGGAGCGTCAGGGCGCGGCCGCGGGAGTCGGTGAGGGCGGGTATCCCGTCCCGCCCGGCCTCGGGGCCGCTGTGGCCGGCGGGGCTGGCGGGGCCGGCCGGGCGGGCCTGGGCGGCCGTCGGGGCGAGGAGCGCGGCGACGACGGCGGTCGCCATGAGGGTGGTGCGCAACAAGGAGGACCTCCGGCACGATGAAGTGAGCATTGTTCACGTTTCGCGTGCCGGAGATCCCATCAGCACTACCCGCCGGTATCAAGAGGTTGTCAGGACGATCTTTCCGAAGAGTTCGCCCGAGGCCATCCTCGCGAAGCCCTCGCGGGCCCGGTCCAGCGGCAGCACCTCGTCGATCACCGGACGCACCCCGGTGGCCGCGCAGAAGGAGAGCAGGTCCTCCAGCTCGTCCTTGGAGCCCATGGTCGACCCGACCACCTTCAGCTCCAGGAAGAAGATCCGGGTCAGCTCGGCGTGCGAGGGCCGGTCGCCGCTGGTGGCGCCGGAGATGACGAGGGTGCCGCCGGGGCGCAGCGACTTGACCGAGTGCGACCAGGTGGCGGCGCCGACGGTCTCGATGACCGCGTCCACCCGGCGCGGCAGCCGCGCCCCCGGCTCGTACGCCTCGACGGCGCCGAGCTCGACGGCCCGCTTGCGCTTGGCCTCGTCACGGCTGGTCGCGTAGACCCGCAGGCCGGCGGCCTTGCCGAGGGCGATGGCGGCGGTGGCGACCCCGCCGCCCGCGCCCTGCACGAGGACCGAGTCCCCGGGCCGTACGCCCGCGTTGGTGAAGAGCATCCGGTACGCGGTGAGCCAGGCGGTCGGGAGGCAGGCGGCCTCCTCGAAGGACAGCTCCCTGGGCTTGGGCAGCACGTTCCAGCTGGGCACGGTGACCCGCTCGGCGAAGGTGCCCTGGTAGCGCTCGGTCAGGATCGAGCGGGGCTCGTCCGGACCGACGCCGTGGCCGGTCTGGCCGATGACGGAGTGCAGCACGACCTCGTTGCCGTGCTCGTCGATGCCGGCGGCGTCGCAGCCGAGGATCATCGGCAGCTTCTCCTCGGGCAGTCCGACCCCGCGCAGCGACCACAGGTCGTGGTGGTTGAGCGAGGCGGCCTTGACGGTGACGGTGGTCCAGCCGGGCCGCGCCTCGGGCTCGGGGCGTTCCCCGAGTTCGAGGCCGTTCAGCGGCTGGTCGCGGTCGATTCGGGCGGCGTAGGCGGCGAACATGCGCCTGACACTAGGGGCCGACGGGGAGCGGGCGTAAGCACACCCGGGTGTGACGCGTGTCCCTCGCCGAGGCGCGCACGGGGGGGCGCGCCGCACCTCGCGCGCGCCCGGTACGCCGAGAGGGCCCCGTACCGAAGTACGGGGCCCTCTCGGGCGCCTGACGGCGTGCCGGGCGGCCCGCCTGACGCGTCAGCGGCGGGCGACGCCCTCCGCGCGGGCGGCGGCGGCCACCGCGGCGGCGACGGCGGGGGCGACCCGCTCGTCGAACGGCGACGGGATCACGCAGTCGGCGGCGAGCGCGTCACCGACGACGTCCGCGATCGCGTTCGCGGCGGCGATCTTCATGCCCTCGGTGATCCGGGAGGCCCGGACCTGGAGCGCGCCGGCGAAGATGCCGGGGAACGCGAGGACGTTGTTGATCTGGTTCGGGTAGTCCGAACGACCGGTGGCCACGACCGCCGCGTACTTGTGCGCGACGTCCGGGTGCACCTCGGGGTTCGGGTTGGCCATGGCGAACACGAAGGCGTCCGGCGCCATGGAGGCGACCGCGGCCTCGGGGACCGTACCGCCGGAGACGCCGATGAAGACGTCCGCGCCGGCCAGCGCGTCCTCCAGGGAGCCGGTGAGACCGGCCTTGTTGGTGAGCCCGGCGATCTCGCGCTTGACGTCCGTCAGGTCCTCGCGGTCGCTGCTGACGATGCCCTTGCGGTCCGTCACGCAGACGTCGCCGAGGCCCGCCTCCAGCAGGAACTTCGCGATGGCCACACCGGCCGCGCCCGCGCCCGAGATGACCGCGCGCAGCTCGCCGAGGGTCCGGCCGGTCAGCTTCGCCGCGTTGCGGAGGGCGGCGAGGGTGACGATGGCCGTACCGTGCTGGTCGTCGTGGAAGACCGGGATGTCGAGGCGCTCCTGGAGCCTGCGCTCGATCTCGAAGCACCGGGGCGCCGAGATGTCCTCCAGGTTCACGCCGCCGAAGGAGGGGGCGAGCCGGACGACGGTCTCGACGATCTCGTCGGTGTCGGTGGTGGCGAGCGCGATCGGCACCGCGTCCACGCCTCCGAACTGCTTGAAGAGGATTGCCTTCCCCTCCATGACCGGAAGCGAGGCCTCCGGGCCGATGTCGCCGAGTCCGAGCACCGCCGTGCCGTCGGTCACGACCGCGACGACCTGGGACTTCCAGGTGTAGTCGTTGACCAGCTCGGGGTTCTCTGCGATCGCGGTGCACACCTTGGCGACGCCGGGCGTGTACGCGAGGGACAGGTCGTCCTTGTCACGCAGGGGCACGGTGGCCGTGATGGCCATCTTGCCGCCGCGGTGCAGCGCGAAGGCCGGATCGAAGGGCTCTCCGGGAGCCCCTTCCGTACCGCTGTCGCTGCGAGGATTGACGATCTCCGCTGCCATTGGGTTGACCCCTTAACTCTTCTTCATTTGAGGGTGGCCACTCCTGGATGAGGAGGGGTGGGTGGGTCCCGCAGCCGCCGTGTCTGGCAGCCGCGCGGGCGCGCCGCACAACGCGCCCTGAGCCCCGGATGAGGGGTGTAAGGATCCTTCTTACCGGACGGACGGGTCCGGAGACGAGTCCGTACCGCCTCGGTGACGTGACTCATACCGAGCGCTACCGGGTACGGACGGAGAACGACACGTCACTCGATGTCCGGATAGATGTATTACCAACCCGAATAGCGGCCTTCGTATCGTCCGAATGGCGAGATCGGCGGGATAATTTCCGGTGCGGGCATTCCCTGCCCGAAGAAGGTTCTGCCTAGGGAGGACTGGCCACCGGCATTCGGCAATGACCCGTTACCCGATTTTGACATCACTGGCCGTCGGTTTGAGGCGGTCCGAATGGCAAGATGCCGTAATCACACGAGGTCGCGGCACTCGAAGGTGCGTGCGCGACCCATAGGCAACTCCCTCACACGCCGGAGGAACCCGACCATGACCGCACGCTCCACGCGCTGTACGACCGCCAAGACCCGCACCTCCCGTCTTGCCGCGGTCGCCGCCATCGCGGTCGCCGGCTCCATGCTGCTGACCGCCTGTGGCGACCAGACCAACGCCGGGTCGACCAAGGAGGGCGGGTCCTCCTCCTCGTCCGCCGGCGCGGGCAAGGCCCCGCTCTTCTCGAAGCTCCCCGCGGACATCCAGAAGGCCGGCGTCATCAAGGTCGGTACGGACGCCTCGTACGCCCCCATGGAGTTCACCGAGGGCGGCAAGATCGTCGGTGTCGACCCCGACATCGCCGAGGCCCTCAGCAAGCAGCTCGGCGTGAAGTTCGAGTTCACCTCGGGCACCTTCGACGGCCTGATCACCTCGATCTACACCGGCCGCCAGGACCTGATCATGTCCTCGATGACCGACAACAAGAAGCGGCAGGAGGGCCTGGACGACAGCGGGAAGAAGATCGGCAAGGGCATCGACTTCGTCGACTACTTCAGCTCCGGCGTCTCCCTCCTGGTCAAGAAGGGCAACCCGCAGGGCATCAACTCCCTCGACGACCTCTGCGGCAAGACCGTCGCCGTCCAGCGCGGCACGATCTACGAGGACACCTTCAAGGCGCAGGCCACCAAGTGCGGTGACAAGAAGCTCACCATCCAGGCCTTCGACTCCGACGCCGAGGCGCAGACCCGCGTCAAGGCCGGCGGCGCGGTCGCGGACCTGAACGACTACCCGGTGGCCGCGTACATCGCGAAGACCTCGGGCGGCGGCAACGACTTCGAGGTCGTCGGCAGCCAGAGCGACGTCGGCCTCTTCGGCATCGGCGTCTCCAAGGACAAGACCCAGCTGCGCGACGCCGTCAAGGAAGCGCTCGACGCGAGCATCAAGGACGGCTCCTACGCCGCCGCCCTGAAGAAGTGGAACGTCGAGGGCAGCGCCGTGCAGTCGGCGACGATCAACGCCGGCAAGTGACCTCCTCGCTCCACTGAAGGGCAGTCGTCATGACTGACAAGATCTCCAAGGACCCGGCCGCCGCTCCGGCCGGTCCTGGCCCCTCGGGCACGCCGTACGAGGCCATCAAGGCCATCCCCGTACGGCACTACGGTCGCTGGATCAGCGCCGTCGTGGTGGTCGCGCTGCTCGGCTGGCTCGTCTACGCCTTCTCCCAGGGCAACATCCTCTGGGACACGGTCTGGGACAAGCTCTTCGACGCCTCGATCCTGCACGGTCTGAAGAACACGGTCATCATCAGCATCGCCTCGATGGCGCTGGGCCTGGTGCTCGGCGTCCTCTTCGCGGTGATGCGCCTGTCGAAGAACCCGGTCACCGGCGCGGTCGCCTGGCTGTACATCTGGTTCTTCCGCGGCACCCCGGTCTACGTCCAGCTGCTGGTCTGGTTCAACCTGTCGCTGATCTTCGAGTACATCAACCTCGGGCCGATCTACAAGAACGAGACCGTCGACGTCATGACGCCGTTCATGGTCGCGCTGCTCGGCCTCGGCCTCAACGAGGGCGCGTACATGGCGGAGATCGTCCGCGCCGGCATCCAGTCGGTCGACGAGGGCCAGACCGAGGCGGCCCACGCGCTCGGTATGTCGCAGACGAAGACCATGTGGCGGGTCGTGCTGCCGCAGGCGATGCGCGTGATCGTGCCCCCGACGGGCAACGAGTTCATCAACATGTTGAAGACCTCGTCGCTGGTGTCGGCCGTGCAGTACACCGAGTTGCTGCGCGCGTCCTCGAACATCGGCAACACGGCCGGCGCCGTGATGGAGATGCTGTTCGTGGCCTCCATCTGGTACCTGGCCCTGACCAGCGTGTTCAGCGTCGGCCAGTACTACCTGGAGCGTCGCTTCGCCCGCGGCTCGATCCGCAGCCTGCCGCCCACCCCGTGGCAGAAGGTCAAGACGAACCTCGCAACGTTCAAGCGCTCCCCGGAGGCGACCCGATGACCGGTCAGCCCATGGTCAAGGCCGAAGGCGTCCACAAGTCCTACGGCGCGGCACACATCCTCCGGGGCATCGACCTGGAGGTCCAGAACGGCGAGGTCTTCTGCCTGGTCGGCCCGTCCGGCTCCGGAAAGTCGACCTTCCTGCGCTGCATCAACCACCTGGAGCGCATCGACGGCGGCCGTCTCTCGGTCGACGGCCGGCTGGTGGGCTACCGCCAGAAGGGCGACAAGCTGTACGAGCTGAAGGACAGCGAGGTCGCGGCCCAGCGCCGGGACATCGGCATGGTCTTCCAGCGCTTCAACCTGTTCCCGCACATGACGGCCCTGGCCAACGTCATGGAGGCGCCGATCCAGGTCAAGGGCGAGACCAAGGCGGTGGCGCGGGAGCGCGCCGAGCGCCTGCTCGACCGGGTCGGCCTCGGCGACAAGACGGGGAACTACCCCTCGCAGCTCTCCGGCGGCCAGCAGCAGCGCGTGGCGATCGCCCGCGCGCTGGCGATGGAGCCGAAGCTGATGCTCTTCGACGAGCCGACCTCGGCGCTCGACCCGGAACTGGTGGGCGACGTCCTGGACGTCATGCGCGACCTGGCGGAATCCGGCATGACGATGATCGTCGTCACCCACGAGATGGGCTTCGCCCGCGAGGTGGGCGACTCGCTGGTCTTCATGGACGGCGGCGTGGTCGTGGAGTCGGGCAACCCGCGCGAGGTCCTGACCAACCCGCAGCACGACCGGACGAAGGCGTTCCTGTCGAAGGTGCTGTAACGGGGCGCGCACCCGGACGAACGGGGGAGGGGCGGTACGGGCACAGCCCGTACCGCCCCTCCCCCGTTCCCCGTCGCCCTCCGCGCTACTTGACGGCGAGCAGCAGCGTGTCCGAGGGCGAGGCCCACACCGTCCGGGCCTCGCCGAAGCCGGCCGCGCGGAGGGTGTCGGCGTGCCAGCGGGGCGCGGGCATGTCGCCGTCGGCGTGCTCGCCGTAGATCTCGAAGCGGCGGGCGGTGGGCGCGGCGAGGACGGGGTCCGCGGCGGCGAGCGCCCACCAGTCGGCCCAGTCGAGGGCCCCGGCGGCCTTGGCGGCGTCCATCCGGGCGTGCCGGTGGGCGCGCTCGGCGGCGTTGATGCGGGGGGTGTCCCGGTCGATCATGTGGTCGGCGTTCATGAAGACCCCGCCGTCCCGGACCAGCCCGGCCAGCCGCCCGTACAGCCCGGCCAGCGGCTCGCTGCGCAGCCAGTGGAGGGCGGTGGCGGTGAGGACGCAGTCGTACGTGTCGTGGGGCAGCGCGGCGGCCCAGTCGGGGTCCTTGAGGTCGGCGGTGACGAACTCGACCCGCCCGTCCCCCTCGAAGTACCCCTCGGCGATCGCGAGCAGGGCGGGGTCGAGGTCGACACCGGTGCTGGTGGCCTTCGGGAACCTGCGGAGCAGCCGGTCCGTAATACTTCCCGTACCGCAGGCGAGGTCGAGGACCCGGGGCTCCGGTCCCACCAGCGCCTCGACCATGTCGAGCATGACGCGGAAGCGCTCCTCGCGGTCCGGCATGTACCACTCCTGCTGACGGTCCCAGCTCCGCTGCCAGGCCGCCCAGTCGGTTCCGGTCGTCGTCGGGTCCGTCATCACTCCACCCTCACCCTCAACGTAATACCCTCAAAGGGGACGCGTCACTTACGTTCCCCCGCATCGACCCTAGACCGCCGGAGTAAGGACTACAAGTGGAACTGGCCTATTACTCGGATTATGCCGTGCGCCTGGTCAACACCGAGGAGCCGGCCCGCTCCAAGGACTCCCTGACCTCGGTCGAGGCGGTCCGGGAACTCTTCGGCGCGGCGTCCCAGATGGCCCGGCGGGTGACGGACTCCGACGTGACCCGCTTCCGCGCGGTACGCGCCCGGCTCCGCGCGGTGTTCACGGCGGCCGACGAGGGCGACCACACCGGCGCCGTGGACCTGCTGAACTCGCTCCTGCTGGAGTTCCCGGTCAGCCCCCAGATCTCCGGCCACGACTACCTCGACGACGAGGGCCGGCCGAGGTGGCACATGCACCTCGCGGACCACCCCTCGAACGCGACCGCGGGCTACGCGGCGATCGCCGCCATGGGCCTGGCCTTCCACCTGACGGAGTTCGGCGCCGACCGCTTCGGCCTGTGCCAGGCGGCCCCGTGCCGCAACGCGTACCTGGACACCTCCACCAACCGCTCGCGCCGCTACTGCTCCGACCGCTGCGCCACCCGCGCCAACGTCGCCGCCTACCGCGCCCGCAAGCGCCAGGAGGCCGAGCGCGCCGAGCCGACGGGCCTGACGGCCGAGACCAGCCACGCGAGCACCACCCCGAGCGACCGCTGACGCCCGGGGGTGACGGGCCGGTACCGCGCCCGCACCCGCCCCAGCACGAGCGGCGCCGGAACCACGCCGAAGACCCGGCTGTCCCCCTCGGCGTCCGGATTGTCCCCGAGCACCCACCAGCCGCCGTCCCGCCGCTCGACCAGCCGCTTCACGATCAGCAGGTCCTGCTGGAGCGGATGCCGCAGCACGGCGACGTTCCCGGGCCGCAGCCGCGCCCGGTACTGCACGAACAGCTGGTCGCCGTGGAGCAGGGTGGGCACCATCGACACCCCCGTCACCTCGGCGATCCCGAACGGGGCCGCGGGCTCCCGCCCCGATCCCACCATCGACTACCTCCCGGTCCGATCGTCCACGAGTCCCAGAACCCCCCTGGACTTTTGTCCTAAGCCCTAGGGGGCGCTCGCGAAAACGTGCTTCTCACCGAGTAATGTCCCACCTGAGAAGACGATCACGAGGAAGGACAGCACATGCTCTCCCGCCTGTTTGCCCCCAAGGTGAAGGTCAGCGCCCACTGCGACCTCCCCTGCGGCGTGTACGACCCCGCCCAGGCCCGCATCGAGGCCGAGTCGGTCAAGGCCGTGCAGGAGAAGTACCAGGCCAACGAGGACGCGCACTTCCGCGCCCGCGCCACGGTCATCAAGGAGCAGCGCGCGGAGCTCGCGAAGCACCACGTCTCGGTGCTGTGGAGCGACTACTTCAAGCCCCCGCACTTCGAGAAGTACCCCGAGCTGCACACGCTCATCAACGACACCCTGAAGGCCCTGTCGGCGGCCAAGGCCTCGACGGACCCGAAGACGGGCGAGAAGGCGCTGGAGCTCATCGCCGAGATCGACCGCATCTTCTGGGAGACGAAGAAGGCTTGATCTCAGCCTAGGCCGCCTGACCTGCACTTTCGCGGGTCTGGTTACCTACCTGTCCGCACCCGGTCCGCAGGCCGCCGAGCACGGCGTCCATGACGGCCCGGGTGCGGTCTTCTTCCCCGGGCCACAGGTGCGCGTAGATCCGCAGCGTGATGACGGCGGACGCGTGCCCGGCACGGCGGGGAGGGTGATCCGGCGGCACGGGCTTGAGGCGATGACCTTGTCGTCCACGGCCGCCGTCATGACGCGCACGAGGACGTCGTAGACGTTCCGCACGCTGCTGGGGCCGAGCTGGTCGGAGAGGTGAAGGTCCGGGTCACTGGCGGCAGACGAGGATGCCGCCAAGGCAGGTGATCTGGTACGCCCCGTGCCGAGCGATGTGGTCGGCCACAAGCGTGCGGGCGCGGTCGATAGTCGCGTCGAAGGGCACGTCGTGCTGGTCTGCCCAGGCGCGGTACGAAGCCATGTGGGCAATGACAGGCTCGGGGTCGTGGACCGTGATGGTCCCCGGCAGTTCGACGACCTCCACGCGGCTGAACTCCTCTCCGAGGAAGGCCGGGGCCTTCTCCAGGGAGAAGCGGGCACTGAGCGAGATCCGGGCCGGGCCGCGCTCGACGCCGAGGACCTCGCCGGCTGCCCGCTGCCAGAGGTCGTCGAGTTCGGCCTTGTCGCGGTCGCTGTTGGTGGAGGCGACCACCAGCCCGCCGCGGGCCACGACCCGGGCCAGCTCCCGTACGGTCCGGGGGATGTCGGGCACGTGGTACAGCATGTGGAGCGCGAGAGCGGCGGCGACGCTGCCCGCCGCCAGCGGCAGCCGCGTGGCATCCGCCACGGCGACCGGCCCGGGGACGTCGGCCAGGATGCCGGGGGCGATGTCGAGGCCGAGCAGGGACAGGTCCCCACGGTCCTGACGGAGCCGCTGGATGAACTTGCCGTTGCCACAGCCGATGTCGACGACGCGTCCGCGTACGTCGCCCAACCGCTCGGCGACGAGGGCGGGCAGGTCGTACCGGGGCGTCTGCCATTGGTAGAGCGACTGCCGGGCGGCCAGGTCCCGGTCTCCGTTGTAGGCACTGCCCGCCAGGCGGGCCCGGTCGGTGACGGCGGCGTCGTGGGCGGCGGACAGGTCGGACACGGCGGCAACTCCGGGGTGGGTGGTGTCGGCCGGGCACGGGAGTCGGGCACGCCCACCGTACGGCCGCCCGGCCGCCGCGGGCAGGGCGTCCGTCCGACGTGCCGTGTCCGCGCGAGCGGGTACCTTCGTTGTCGTGTCCCGGCAGGTGTCGGTGCGCTGGTTCCCGTAGATCGTTTTCCTTTGTCCTGGAGAAGCCATGCCCGACAGCAAGAACATCAACAACCCCATCGGCCAGGGCGGCGGCCAGCGCAAGCGGCAGTCGCGCGCCGAGCGGGACGCCCATGGGCCGCACCGCAACTTCGACCGCCGGACCGCCGCCGAGAAGAAGGCCGAGCTGGTGCGCAAGATGCGGGAGAAGACGGGCGGGGGCAAGGGTGCCGAAGCGGCCGAGGGGGCCACGGGTGCCGGGGCCGCCGACGGCAGCGGCGCCCAGAGCTGAGGTGCGGGCGAGCCGGCCGGGGCGCGGGCGGGGTCAGTCCGTGACCGTCTCCGCGTGCGTGTCCCCGGCCGCCCGCCAGGAGTAGCGCAGCTTCCGCTTCGGGGTCGCGCCCAGGCGGTCGTAGAAGCGGATCGCGCCCTCGTTCCACTCCGGCGTCTGCCATTCGACGCGCTCCAGGCCCAGCGTCCGGGCCTCCGTGGCCACCGCCGCCATCAGGAGGGGGCCCAGGCCGTGGCCCCGGGCCGATTCGGTGAGGTAGAGGCAGTCCATGTGCAGGTACTCCGCCGCGTCCCACGTGGAGAGTTCGGGCGCGCAGGTCGCGTAGCCCGCGAGGGTCGCGTCGGGGAGTTCGGCGACGAGGCAGCGCAGCCGGGGCGCCGAGGTGCCGAAGAGGAGGCCGTGCAGCCGGGCCGCCAGGCCCGGGGCGGGCGGGGCCGCCTTCTCGTACGCGGCGTGTTCGGCGGCCAGTTCGGCGACGCGCGCCAGGTCCTCCGGGCGGGCGTGCCGGACGCGGGCGGGGTCGGTGGTCATGCCGACATCATGCACGGTCCCGCCGTCCCGCCCGCCCGCAGCCAGCTCCGGTACGGGGCGGCGCCCAGGGCGGCCTCCCGGTAGGCGGCGGCCAGTTCGGCGTACGGCCGGTCGAGGGGCACGCCCGGGGCCGCGTACAGCAGCAGCCGGACGGCCAGCGGGTCGCCGCGCAGCGGGCGGACGGCCATGTCCGCGCGCGGGCCCGAGGTCGGCTGGCAGGGCGCGACGGCCTCGCCGAGGGCGATCAGCGAGGCGGCCGTGTGGTAGTCCGCGTGCAGCAGCGGCGGGTCGAGGCCCGCCGCGCGCAGCACCCGGTGCAGGCCGTCCCACTCGCCGTCGACGGCCGGGTCGACCGCCCACCGGTCGTGGGCCAGGTCGGCGAGCTCCACCACCTCCCGGCCGGCCGCCGGATGGTCGGGGGCCATGGAGATGAACTGCGGCTCGCGTTCGACCAGGACGCGGCCGCGCAGCCCCGGCGGGACCCGCAGCGGGCAGCCCTCCACCTCGTGGACGAAGGCCAGGTCGAGCCGCCCGGCGGCGACCGTGCCCAGCAGCGCGTGCGCCGAGACGTCCACGCGCAGGGCGATGTCGCCGCCCGGCCGGTACGCGCGCAGCCTCCGCAGCCAGCCGGGCAGCGCGCGGCTCGCGGTGGAGCCGACGCGCAGCGCGGGCCCCTCGGTGCGGGCCGCGGCGGCGCGGGTCTCGGCGATCAGCGCGCTCATGCCGTCGACGAGGGGCCGGGCCCGGCCGAGCACCGTGCGTCCCAGCGGGGTCGGGAGGCAGCCGGTGCGGGTGCGGGAGAAGAGCTCGCCGCCGAGGGCGTTCTCGATGCGGCGCAACTGGGTGGTCAGCGAAGGCTGGCTCACGCCCAGCCGGCGCGCGGCCTTGTGCAGACTCCCGGCCTCCGCGATGGCGCAGAGCGCCCGCAGGTGCCTGACCTCCAGCTCCATGGAGCCGAGGTTAGGGCGGCACCGGCCCCGGCACCAGACGGCGTATCTATCACCAACTACCTTCAATTGGTAGGGATTTGACAGAACGGTGATGTGTCGAGGCTATCGGCTGCTGACATCATCCCCAGGCGCCCCGGCTCCCCCGACACTCTCCTCAACCCCACAGGAGGAGCCCCCCATGCGACACCCGAAGGTCCTCACCACCCTGCTGACCACCGCCCTCGGTGCCGGCCTCACCCTCTCCCTCGGCGCCGCGCCCGCCACCGCGGTCGCGTCGCCCGCTCCGGGCGCCGGCGTCGTCGGCTACACCGCTTACGCGGGTTCGAGCGCGGAGGCCAAGGCCAACCAGGCGTTCTTCGACGCCGTCATGAAGTCCGTGGCGAAGAAGCGGGCCGCCGCGCCTGGTGCCGCCGCCGTGACCGTGGTCTACAGCGCCGCCAACGCTCCCAGCTTCCGCACCCAGATATCCCGTTCCGCGCAGATCTGGAACGGCTCCGTCGTCAACGTGCGTCTGGTGGAGGGATCCAACCCCGACTTCACCTACTACGAGGGCAACGACTCCCGCGGCTCGTACGCGAGCACCGACGGGCACGGCAACGGCTACATCTTCCTCGACTACCGGCAGAACCAGCAGTACAACTCCACCCGCGTCACCGCCCACGAGACCGGGCACGTGCTCGGCCTCCCCGACCGCTACAGCGGCCCGTGCAGCGAGCTGATGTCCGGCGGCGGGCCCGGCACGTCCTGCCAGAACGCCTACCCGAACGCCACGGAGCGCGCCCGCGTCGACCAGCTGTGGCGGTACGGGCTGACCTCGGCGTTCAAGTCCTGAACGACCTCCTGAACAAGGGGCCCGCGGCCGCGGCGGCCGAGTGCCGTCGCGGCCGCGGGCCCGGGAGGGTCAGACGGCGGCCCGCAGCGTCCTCCGGCCGAACTCGGTGCCGGGCGGCAGCTGGCGGGCCACCCGCGCGAGGGCGTCCTCGAAGTCGGCCCCGGCGAGGCCGGATTCGTAGGCCGCGCCCGCGTAGTGCAGCGTGAGGCCGAGGTCGGCCCGCTCGCCGAGCGTCAACAGGCAGCTGAGCGTGGCCTGCTGGGTCACGCCGTCCGCGACCACGGGGAGCGGGAGATCCCACTCCAGTACGCATCCGCCGAGGGCCTGCCCGCCCTCGTCCGCGGCCCGCAGCGCGGCGAAGCTCGCGCCCGTGTACTCGATTCCCCTGATCCGGGTGGCCACATGGCCCCCGTCGGCCGCGATCGAGATCGCTTCCGCCCCGAGGCGGTCCCGGTACCAACCGGTCCAGACTTCTGTCGACTCCGATGACATGCGCGGACTGTAGCGGTATGACCGGCTCCGGCGCTCGGCCGGTCACCCCGTGGCCGGACTTCTCCCGGTCTCGCCGCTCTCGCCGTTCTTGCCGGTCAGATGCGTGCTCGCGGCTTCCGCTCCGACCACTTGGCCACCCGTCCGCGTGCGGCCCGCCGCGCGAAGCCTGCCGCGCGCGGCCCGCCGCCCGTCGTCAGGCGGCGTCGCCGTCGTCGCGGGCTTCGCCGGGCGGCTCGTACCGTGCGCAGCGCGGGTTGCGGCACGGCCCGACCGCCCACTCGGGCACCCAGGCCCCCAGGACCTTGTGCCGCCGGGCACGGACCTCGCGGGGCTCCCCGCAGGCCGCGCAGCGCCGCTCGGCCCGGGGGTCCCGCGTGGTGTGCGGTGCCGCCTCGGTCATGTCTCCAGCGTAGGACGACCCGTCCGGGACCGCTTCCCGCCGGCACCGCGCCCCGCCGTCACCGCTTCCTGGTGTACGTGCGCACGACGACCCCGTTGCCGAAGGCCCGCACGTCCTGGAGCTCGAAGTCCCGGATGCCGAAGCCGGTGGCGAACATCGGCATTCCGGAACCGTAGACCTGCGGGTACGACTTGATGACCAGCTCGTCGATCTCGTCGGCCAGCTCTCCCGCGACCTGTGCGCCGCCGCAGAGCCAGATGCCGAGCCCGCCCTCCTCGGCCTTGAGCTCGCGGACACGGCCGACGAGGTCGCCGGCGACCAGCTCGACGTTCGGATCGGGCGACTCCACGAGCGAACGGCTCGCGACGATCTCCCGGAGGTGGGCGTACGGGCTGGTCACGCCCGCGTCCAGGGCCAGGCGGTACGAGCCGAGGCCCTGGATGACGGTGTCGAAGCGCTTGTTGGCCACGCCCGCGAGACCGAAGGCCTCGCGGAACGCGGTGGGGATCGTGTCCGGGTACTCGGCGTTCATGAAGGCGGCGTACTCCTCGTCCATGAACTGGAACATGGTCGAGGCGTCGCCGTGGGGGTCGCCGATGAAGCCGTCGAGGGTGCAGGCGACGTAGTACGTGAGCTTGCGCAAGCCGGGTCTCTTTCCTCAGGGAGTGCGGCCGGTCTGACCACTTCGCACATAGTGCTCTAGGCGTAGTGGTTACGCAAGCTTTTTCGTACACGCTTTTCGTACGCGCTCTTCGTACGGCCTCTCCTACGGCTCCCCCGCCCCTCCCCGTCAGCGGTTCCTGCGGGTCACGAACTCCGCGAGCGCCAGCAGGTCGCCCGCCGCCGACAGGTCCGGCACCGCCCGGGACAGCTGCTCGACCGCGCGGGCCATCCGCTCGGCCGCCTGCGCCTGCGCCCAGTCCCGGGCCCCGGCCCGCTCGACCGCGTCCGCCGCCGCGCGCACCGCCGCGGCGTCCAGCACCGGGCGCGCGTACAGCTCGGCCAGCTCCTCGCCCGCCGGGGTGCCGGAGCCGAGCGCGGCCACGACGGGCAGCGACTTCTTGCGGGCGACGAGGTCGGCCCCGGCGGGCTTGCCCGTGCGCCCCGGGTCGCCCCAGATGCCGATCAGGTCGTCGATCAGCTGGAAGGCGAGCCCGGCCTCGCGGCCGAACGCGTCCATCGCCGCGACCTCCTCCTCACCCGCCCCCGCGTACAGCGCGCCCACCGCGCAGGCGCAGCCGAGCAGGGCGCCGGTCTTGGCGGTGGCCATCGCCACCACCTCGTCCAGGCCCACCTCGCGCGGACCGCGCCGCTCGAAGGCGCAGTCGGCCTGCTGTCCCGCGCAGAGCTCGATGACGCAGGCGGCGAGCCGGGCCGCGGCGGCGGTCGAGGCCGGATGCGGGTCCTCGGCGAGCAGCCGCAGCGCCAGCGCGGACATCGCGTCGCCCGCCATGAGCGCGTCGGGGATGCCGAACACCGTCCAGGCCGTGGGGCGGTGCCGCCGGGTCGGGTCCTCGTCGACGATGTCGTCGTGGAGCAGGGTGAAGTTGTGCGCGAGCTCCACCGCGGCGGCGGCCTTCACCGCCGGGGCGGGGTCCGCGCCGAACGCGCGGGTCGCCGCGAGCACCAGGGCCGGGCGGATCGCCTTGCCCCCGGAGCCCTCCGCGGGGGTCCCGTCGGCGTGCTCCCAGCCGAAGTGGTACATCGCCACCCGCCGTATCGAGCCGGGCAGCGACTCGACGGTGCTGCGCAGTTGGGGGTCGACGACGCTGCGCGTCCGGTCCAGGAGCAGCACGGCACCCTGTCCCCCGGTCGCGGCGTCGGCACTGATCGTGGTCATGTTCCTCGTCGTCGCTTTCTCCGCCGGGACGGCTAACCCGGCCGGGTTTGCCGTCTCGGCTGTCTCGTCTGTCTCGGCTGTCCCGCCGGCCCTTGCGCCGGCCGTTTCGCCGGCCGTGTCCGTCGCCGTCGCTGTCGTCGCCGTCTCCGTCGTCGTCGCCCCGGCGGATCCCTCCGCCGCGCCGGCCCGCATCGCGCCCTCGCGCCCGCCGGTCAGTGCCTGCGGCCGATCTCCACGTTCTCCAGCACGCCCAGGGCGTCGGGAACAAGGACGGCGGCCGAGTAGTAGGCGGTGACCAGGTAGGAGACGATGGCCTGGGCGTCGATGCCCATGAAGCGGGTCGAGAGCCCCGGCTGGATCTCGTCCGGCAGGCCGGTCTGGTGCAGGCCGATCACGCCCTGGTCGGACTCGCCCGTACGCATGCAGAGGATCGAGGTCGTGCGCTCGCGCGAGACCGGGATCTTGTCGCAGGGGAAGATCGGCACCCCGCGCCAGGCCGGTGTCCGGGTGCCCGCCACGTCGACGCTGTCGGGCACCAGGCCCCGGCGGTTGAGCTCGCGGCCGAAGGCGGCGATGGCGTGCGGGTGGGCGAGGAAGAGCTTGGCGTCGCGGCTGCGGGAGAGCAGCTCGTCCAGGTCGTCCGGGCTCGGGGCGCCGTCGTGGGGCTGGATCCGCTGCCCGTGGTCGCAGTTGGCGAGGAGGCCGAACTCCCGGTTGTTGACCAGCTCGTGCTCCTGGCGCTCGCGCAGCGCCTCGACCGTGAGCCGCAACTGCTGCTCGGTCTGGTCCATCGGGTGGTTGTAGAGGTCGGCCACGCGGGAGTGGACCCGCAGGACGGTCTGGGCGACGCTCAGCTCGTACTCGCGCGGGGCGGCCTCGTAGTCCACATAGGTGTGCGGGAGCACGGCCTCGCCGACGTGGCCCGCGGAGAGGTCGATGGCGGCCTCTCCGAAGGAGTTGGTGCGCTGCTCGGGCAGGGCGGTGACGCCGGCGAGCTGCGCGGCGAGCGAGCCGGCCCGCTCGGCGAGGGCGAGCACGTCGGCGCGGGTGAGCTCCAGGACCGTGCAGGCGGTGGCCGCGCGGGCGGTCCACTCCCAGACGGCCTCGCCGTCGACGAGGGCGTCCTCGCCGAGGTACGAGCCGTCGGCGACGACGCCGAGCACGGTCTCGTCCCCGTACGGCCCGGCGCCGATCCGCTCGACCCTGCCGTGCGCGAGGAGGAGGACCCGGTCGGCGGCCTCGCCGCGCGCGGCGAGGACCTCGCCCGCCGCGAGCTCCCGCTGCCGGCAGCGGGCGGCCAGCTCGGCGAGGACGTCCAGGTCCTCGTAACCGCGCAGGGCGGGAAGCTCGCCGAGCTCGGCCGGGATGACGGCGACCCGCGTCCCGGTCTGCACGAAGGTGACGCGGCCGTCGCCCACCGTGTAGCTGAGCCTCCGGTTCACCCGGTAGGCCCCGCCCTTGACCTCCACCCACGGCAGCGCGCGCAGCAGCCAGCGGGAGGAGATCTCCTCCATCTGCGGAGCCGACTTGGTGGTGGACGCGAGGTTCCGCGCGGCGGCCGTGCCGAGACTCTGCTGCGGCGGCGTCTGCTCCGCGCGGGCCTCGTCCTCAACCGAACCAACGGACATGGAACTCCCTCTCGTATGACAGATCTGCGAGAGGAAGCCTTTCAGCACGGAGAGTGCCACCGCCATTACACAAAAGAGTGGGAGTCGGCGAGCCTCAAACGGGCAAGGGGCACGATTTCCACTCGAACAGCGCACGCCGGTGGGCGCTGTTTCGCGCCCCCTCGCTCCCCCGTGTCCGGATCCGCTCGCACACGGCCCGAACGGATGGCAGCGGAGGACGACCCTCCGGTACTCCGGAACGACCGGAGATCCCTCTGCGATCCCTCTGCCGAAAGGAGCCGGTCATGTCCTCACCCATGTCCGCGAACCGCTTCCTCGACGCGCTGCGCGGCGAAGGCCTCGACGTCGTCGAGGTCGGCGACTGGCGCACCCACAACCGCAACCACAAGGGCCCCTGGGGCCCCGTGTACGGCGTGATGATCCACCACACCGTCACCCGGGGCACCGCCAGCACCGTCCGCATCTGCCGGGACGGCTACGAGTCCCTGCCGGGGCCGCTCTGTCACGGCGTGATCGCCAAGGACGGCGGTGTCCACCTCGTCGGCTACGGCCGGGCCAACCACGCCGGTCTCGGCGACGCCGAGGTGCTGCGCGCGGTCATCGCCGAGAAGGGCCTGCCGCCGGACCGGGAGGCCACCACCGACGGCAACCGGCACTTCTACGGCTTCGAGTGCGAGAACCTCGGCGACGGCGTGGACCCGTGGCCCAAGGTCCAGCTCGACGCCATCGCCAAGGCCGCGGCGGCGGTCTGCCGGGTGCACGGCTGGACCCAGCGCTCGGTGATCGGGCACCGGGAGTGGCAGCCGGGCAAGGTCGATCCGCGCGGCTTCACGATGGCGTCCCTGCGCGAGCGGATCGCCGAGCAGCTGCGCTGACCCGCGCGGGGCCTCAAGCGGGGCACCATGCGGGACGCCCTACGAGGCTCCATGCGGGGCTCCATGCGGGGCCTCAAGCGGAGACCCCGCGCGGAGACCCGACGCCGCCCGCGTCCGGGAGAATGACCGGGTGAACGCGCCCGACCTCGAACGCCTGCGCCCCCGGCTCCCTTCCCCCCTGGAGCCGGTCGAGGACGAGCGCTTCACCCGGCACGGCCTGCGGCTGCTGCTCAAGCGCGACGACCTGATCCACCCCGACCTGCCCGGCAACAAGTGGCGCAAGCTGGCGCCCAACCTGCGCGCGGCGGCCGGGCGGCCCGTGCTCACCTTCGGCGGGGCCTACTCCAACCACCTGCGCGCGACGGCCGCCGCCGGCCGCCTCCTCGGCTTCCGCACCCTCGGCGTCGTGCGCGGCGACGAGCTGGCCGGCCGGCCGCTGAACCCCTCGCTCGCGCGCTGCGCGGCGGACGGGATGCGGCTGCTGTTCGTCGACCGCGCCACGTACCGCGCCAAGCACAAGCCCGCCGTCCTCGGCCGCATCCTGGCCGAGGCGCCCGAAGACGTGTACGTCGTCCCCGAGGGCGGCAGCGACGCCCGCGCGGTCGCGGGCTGCGCCGAGCTCGGGCGCGAGCTGGCGGGCCGGGCCGACGTGGCCGCCGTCGCCTGCGGGACGGGCGGCACCCTGGCCGGGCTGGCCGCCGGGTTCCCGGGCCCCGTCCTCGGCGTCCCGGTGCTCAGGGGCGGCTTCCTCGGCGGCGAGGTCAGGGCCCTCCAGGAGGCCGCTTTCGGCTCCCCGCGCGGGGAGTGGCGACTGGACGAGCGCTTCCATTGCGGCGGTTACGCCCGTGTCCCCCCGGAGCTGGACGCGTTCGCGGACGCTTTCGGGGCGCGGCATGGACTCGCCATCGAGCGGCTGTATGTGGCCAAAATGCTCCATGGTCTCGTGACGCTCGCCGAGGAGGGCGCCTTCGCCCCCGGCACCCGGATCGCGGCCGTGGTCACCGGCTCGCCGGAGCCTCAGTCGGACTCCTCCCGGTAGGCCGCGGCCTCCTCCAGGTCGAGCCGGCGCAGCAGGGTGCGCATCATCTCGTCGTCGATCCGGCGCGCGTCGCGCAGTTGTACGAAGACTTCGCGTTCGGCGTCGATCATCTCGCGGGCCAGCCGCCGGTAGGTGTCGTCGGCGGTCTCGCCGGTGACCTCGTTGACGGCGCCGAGCCGCTCCCAGACGGCGTTGCGGCGGCGCTCCAGGACGGTGCGGAGCCGGTCGGCGAGCGGCGGCGGGAGGACGTTGCGCTCGTCGGCGAGCAGCTCGTCGAGGCGGGCTTCGGCGGCCCCCGACGCCTCGCTCTGGGCCTGCGCCTCGGCGAGGGTCTCCTGGTAGCGGTCGCGGCCGGGCAGCTTCAGGGCCCGGATGAGCGGCGGCAGGGTGAGGCCCTGGACCACGAGGGTGCCGATGACGGTGGTGAAGGTGAGGAAGAGGACCAGGTTGCGGGCCGGGAACTCGGTCCCGTCGGCGATCACGGGGATGGAGAAGGCGATGGCGAGCGAGACGACCCCGCGCATCCCGGCCCAGCCGACGACCAGCGGCGCCCGCCAGTCCACCTCGGGTTCGCGCGCGCGGATGCGCGCGGAGAAGCGGCGGGGCAGGAAGGTGGCGGGGTAGACCCAGACGAAGCGGACGACGACCACGGCCACGAAGACCCCGGCCGCGTACCAGGCCGCCTCGCCGATCCCGTACCGGCCGAGGCCCTGGACGACGTACGGGAGCTGGAGGCCGATCAGCGCGAAGACGGCGGACTCCAGGACGAAGGCGACCATCTTCCAGACCGCCTCCTCCTGGAGCCGGGTGGCGAAGTCGACCTGCCAGTTCTTGTGCCCGAGGAAGAGGCCGACCACGACGACGGCGAGCACGCCGGAGGCCCCGACCTCCTCGGCGGCGGCGTAGGCGACGAAGGGGATGAGCAGCGAGAGGGTGTTCTGGAGCAGCGCCTCGCGCAGATGGGTGCGGAGCCAGTGGATGGGCACCATGAGGATCAGGCCGACGCCGATGCCGCCGAGCGAGGCGAGCGCGAACTCGCCGAGGCCGCCGGCCCAGCTGATGCCCTCCCCCACGGCGGCGGCGAGCGCCACCTTGTACGCGGTGATGGCGGTGGCGTCGTTCACCAGGGACTCGCCCTGGAGGATGGTCGTGATCCTGTTCGGCAGGCCGAGCTTGCGGGCGATGGCGGTGGCGGCGACGGCGTCCGGCGGGGCGACGACCGCGCCGAGCACGAGCGCCGCCGTCAGCGGCAGGTCGGGCACGAGGACGTACGCGAGCCAGCCGACCGCGACCGTCGCGAACAGCACGTAGCCGACGGAGAGCAGGGCGACCGGCCGGATGTTGGCGCGCAGGTCGAGGTACGAGGAGTCGACGGCGGCCGTGTAGAGCAGCGGGGGCAGGATCAGCGGCAGCACGATGTGCGGGTCGAGGGTGTAGTCCGGCACCCCCGGCAGATAGGCCGCGATCAGGCCGACGGCCACCAGGAGCAGCGGCGCGGGGACCGGGGTGCGCCGGGCGAAGCCCGCCACCGCGGCGCTCGCCGCGACCAGTGCCACCAGCTGAAGTGCGTCCATGCCCGTCCCGTCCGTAACGTCCATGGGCTTGCGTCACTCCCGCTACGCGAGTCCCGCCACAACGTAACCTGGCCATCATGAGCGAGTGCCCGCACGTTGCCGAAATGCCGCGCCCCGAACCGGCGCCGCTGAACGACACCTGTCCGGAGTGCCTGGCCGACGGCACCCACCCCGTCCAGCTGCGGCTCTGCCTCAGCTGCGGGCACGTGGGCTGCTGCGACTCCTCGCTGGGGCGGCACGCGACGGCGCACTTCACGGCGACCGGCCATCCGGTGATGCGGACCTTCGAGCCCAACGAGCGCTGGCGCTGGTGCTTCGTGGACGGTTCGATCGTCTGACGGCTGGGTACGTCACCCCTCCGCGGGTTCTCCGCGGCCGCCGGGCGGGGGCCGGTCCTCAGGGCCCCCGGCGACACGGCGGGACGGATCGCGATAGCGTCTCGGCGGATCGCGCAACCCACTGCGTTCCGCCCGGTCCGGGGGGTTCTTCCCCGGACCCCGAAAGAGCTTGTGCCACCTTGGAGGTGAGGGTGTCCCAGATCGCAGGCGAGCCCGGGACCCAGGACTTCGTGGAAGTCCGGCTGCCCGCTGCGGGTGCCTACCTGTCCGTGCTGCGTACGGCCACGGCCGGTCTCGCGGCGCGTTTGGACTTCACCCTCGACGAGATCGAGGACTTGCGCATCGCCGTCGACGAGGCGTGCGCGATCCTGCTCCAGCAGGCCGTGCCGGGATCGGTGCTGAGCTGCGTCTTCCGGCTGGTCGACGACTCGCTCGACGTCACGGTGTCGGCCCCGACGACGGACGGCCGGGCCCCCGAGCGGGACACCTTCGCGTGGACGGTGCTGTCGGCACTGGCCGGCAAGGTGGAATCGTCCGTGGCGGCCGACCGTACGGTCTCCATCAGCCTGTACAAACAGCGCGGCGCGGGGCCAGGCCCGGCGTGAGGCGCGGGGACGCGACGGCCGGCATCCCTGAGCAGCAGGCACGGCCGCATCCGGACGCCGGGGCCGGGTCGGTCCCGGTCGGGGCCGGAGTCGAGGTCGCTACGGATCACGCGGAGCAGGCGGACCAGATGAGCGAGCAGGACCAGCACAACGAGGTTCCGGGCACCCCAGGGCCCCCCGGGACCCCTGAGGCCGCGGCGGCCCCGGGGGCCGCCGGGGCGGCCGGTGTCCCCGACGTGGCCGCCGGGGCGTCCGGCGGGGCTCCCGAGCCCGCCCCGGCGCCGCCGGCCGCCCACGACCCGCACGACCGCAGCGGCGCGCGGGCGCTCTTCATCGAGCTGCGGGCACTGCCGGAGGGATCCGCGGAGAAGGCCGCGCTGCGCGACCGGCTGGTGCGGATGCACCTGCCGCTGGTGGAGCACCTGGCCCGCCGCTTCCGCAACCGGGGCGAGCCGCTCGACGACCTGACCCAGGTGGCGACGATCGGCCTGATCAAGTCGGTGGACCGGTTCGACCCGGACCGGGGTGTGGAGTTCTCCACGTACGCGACCCCCACGGTGGTCGGCGAGATCAAGCGCCACTTCCGTGACAAGGGCTGGGCGGTCCGGGTCCCCCGGCGCCTCCAGGAGCTTCGGCTCTCGCTGACCACGGCGACGGCGGAGCTCTCGCAGCAGCACGGACGGTCACCGACCGTGCACGAGCTGGCGGAGCGGCTGGGGATCTCGGAGGAGGAGGTCCTGGAGGGGCTGGAGTCGGCGAACGCCTACTCGACGCTCTCCCTGGACGTGCCGGACACCGACGACGAGTCCCCCGCGGTCGCGGACACGCTGGGCGCGGAGGACGAGGCGCTGGAGGGGGTCGAGTACCGGGAGTCGCTCAAGCCGCTCCTGGAGGACCTGCCGCCGCGCGAGAAGCGGATCCTGCTGCTGCGCTTCTTCGGGAACATGACCCAGTCGCAGATCGCGCAGGAGGTCGGGATCTCGCAGATGCACGTCTCCCGGCTGCTCGCGCGGACGCTGGCGCAGCTGCGGGAGAAGCTGCTGGTGGAGGAGTAGGCCGGGGCCTCAGCGCGGCGCGTTCCGGCCCTGGCCCTGGGCCTGGCCCTGGCCCTGGGCCTGGCCCTGGCCCTGGCCTAGTCCTGGCCCTGGCCGGGGCGCCGGATGCCGAGCGCCTCGGTCGTGGACGGGCTCGCCAGCAGGACGAGCCCGGTCACGGCGAGCACGGCGAGGGCGATGCCGGCCGGGATCATGACGCTGTTCGCCTGGAGCAGCTGCCAGGCGACCGGCAGGGCGAGGATCTGGGTGATGACCGCGGGGCCGCGCGCCCAGGAGCGGCGCAGCCACAGGCCGCGGGCGGCGGCGAGCGGGATCAGGCCGAGGGCGACCAGGGTCGCGGCGCCCATGACGGCCGAGGTCAGGTCGTCGGGCCCGTCGCCGAGGACGGTCACCAGCATGTAGAGACCGCCGGCCAGGAGGGCGAGGCCCTCGACGCCGGCCACCGCGGCGGCGGCCGTGAGGCGCCCGGGCCGCGGGCTCCGCTCCGTACTGCTCATGTCTGCACCCTCGGCGCTGTCGGCACTGCTCATGCCCTGCAGGGTAGCCGGGGCCGGCGGGGAGCCGGGGGTACGGGCCGGGGGTACGGGCCGGGCTGGGCCCCGGTACCGCCGGGTAGGTACCCTGGCGACCATGCGCGCGCTTCTCGTGGTCAACCCGGCAGCCACCACCACCAGTGCCCGCACACGTGACGTGTTGATCCACGCGCTGGCCAGCGAGATGAAGCTGGAGGCGATCACCACCGAGTACCGGGGTCACGCCCGTGACCTGGGACGCAGAGCCGCCGACTCGGACGACATCGACCTGGTCGTGGCGCTCGGCGGCGACGGCACGGTCAACGAGGTGGTCAACGGGCTGCTGCACGCGGGGCCCGACCCGGACCGGCTGCCGGGGCTCGCGGTGGTGCCGGGCGGCTCGACCAATGTGTTCGCCCGCGCGCTGGGGCTGCCGAACGACGCCGTGGAGGCGACCGGGGCACTGCTCGACGCGCTGCGTGAGCGGCGGGCACGGACGGTGAGCCTGGGGCTGGCGTCCGGGACGCCGGGCACGGAGGACGAGGCCGTTCCGGAACGGTGGTTCACGTTCTGTGCCGGATACGGTTTCGACGCGAGCGTGATCGGCCGGGTCGAACAGCAGCGGGAGCGCGGAAAGCGTTCGACGCACGCGCTTTATCTGCGCCAGGTGGTGCGCCAGTTCCTGGGCGAGCAGAACCGGCGGCACGGGACGATCACGCTGGAGCGCCCGGGTGAGGATCCTGTGGAGGATCTGGTCCTCTCCATAATCTGCAACACCTCCCCCTGGACCTACCTCGGGAATCGCCCGGTGTACGCGTCCCCGGAGGCGTCCTTCGAAACCGCGCTGGACGTGCTCGGACTGAGCCGGCTCTCGGCTCCTTCGGTGGCCCGGTACGCCACTCAGCTGCTGACTTCGACCCCCGAAAAGGGGCCGCACGGCAAGCACGCGAGAACCCTGCACGACCTGACCGACTTCACCTTGCATTCGAAGGTGCCCCTACCCCTTCAGATGGACGGCGACCATCTGGGGCTGCGTACGAGCGTGACGTTCACAGGCGTACGCCGTGCACTGCGTGTGATTGTGTGACCGGAAGAGTCGAAAGTCCTTCCACTCGAACGTTTAGGCTGCCATCCACCCCCTAGAAGTACGGCTGTGACGGAGCCGACACCGAGGAATCAAAAAAAACTTTCCAGAAGGGGTTGTATCCGCTGCCGAGGTTTGCGAGTCTCTTCTTGGCGATCGGGACGGCCCGCAACACCGGCCTCCACTGAGAGCCAGAACCCCTCCTCAAACTCTGGACCACACCAGTTCACCTGGCAGTCGGCCCTTCCCTTGCGGGGGGATTCGTGAAAGCGTTCACATTCACAAGCAACTTGCACGTAATAACCAAGAGAGGTAGCAGCCATGGACTGGCGTCACAACGCCGTTTGTCGTGAGGAAGACCCCGAGCTGTTCTTCCCCATCGGCAACACCGGTCCTGCGCTGCTGCAGATCGAGGAAGCCAAGGCCGTCTGCCGCCGCTGCCCCGTCATGGAGCAGTGCCTGCAGTGGGCGCTCGAGTCCGGCCAGGACTCCGGCGTCTGGGGTGGCCTCAGCGAGGACGAGCGCCGTGCGATGAAGCGCCGCGCCGCCCGCAACCGGGCGCGCAACGCCAGCGCCTGAGCCACCTGTGACAGCCTGAGGCACGCGGCGCGTACATCGTGTACGCACTCACCGCCCCCGAGCCGCAGCGCGCAGCAGTAACCCACAGCATTCGAGCCCCGGACCGATTCACTTCGGTCCGGGGCTCGCTGCTGTGCGCGGCGGGAGTGCGGTCGGGGGCCGGGGTCCGGGACCCCAACCCCCGCCGTACGGGGGCTACTTCTGCGGCTGCACGGGGATGTCGAGCACGACCCGGGTGCCGCGCTCCTCGCCCGGCTGCATGTCGAAACCGCCGCCGAGCTCGCCCTCGACCAGGGTCCGCACGATCTGGAGCCCCAGGTTGCCGGCCCGCTGCGGGTCGAAGCCCTCGGGCAGCCCGCGCCCGTCGTCCTTGACCGTGATCAGCAGCCGGGCGTCCGCGCGGGGTTCGCCTCGGACGGCGGTGACCTCGACCGTGCCCTGCTCCCCCGGCGCGAAGGCGTGCTCCAGGGCGTTCTGCAGGATCTCGGTGAGGACCATGGAGAGCGGGGTGGCGACCTCGGCGTCCAGGATGCCGAAGCGCCCGTTGCGCCGACAGGTCACCTTGCCCGGGGAGATCTCCGCGACCATCGCGATCACCCGGTCCGCGATCTCGTCGAACTCGACCCGCTCGTCCAGGTTCTGGGACAGCGTCTCATGGACGATGGCGATCGAACCGACGCGCCGGACGGCCTCGTTGAGGGCCTCGCGCCCGCCCTCGGAGTCCATCCGGCGGGCCTGCAGGCGCAACAGGGCGGCCACCGTCTGGAGGTTGTTCTTCACCCGGTGGTGGATCTCCCGGATGGTGGCGTCCTTGGTGATCAACTCGCGCTCGCGTCGGCGCAGTTCGGTCACGTCCCGGAGCAGCACCAGCGAAC
This sequence comes from Streptomyces sp. NPDC042100, assembly GCF_055582325.1. Lineage (NCBI taxonomy): Bacteria > Bacillati > Actinomycetota > Actinomycetes > Kitasatosporales > Streptomycetaceae > Streptomyces > Streptomyces sp. NPDC042100. The sequence continues at coordinate 180,793 of NZ_JBVJDK010000013.1, read as the reverse complement.
CGATGCGGGTGCCCTTGGGCTTGAGCGGGATCGCCCGGAGCTGGATCACGCCGCCGTTGCCCTCGACCTCGAACTCGCGCGGGGCGTAGCCGGAGGCCATCGTGGCCAGGGCCTCGTCGACCGGGCCGCGGGAGGGGGCCAGTTCGGCGGTGATCTGGCCGAGGTGCTGCCCGGTGAGGTCGGCGGCGAGGCCGAGCCGGTGGTACGCGGAGAGGGCGTTGGGCGAGGCGTACTGCACGACGCCGTCGGCATCGAGCCGCATCAGCCCGTCGCCCGCGCGGGGCGAGGAGTCCATGTCCACCTGCTCGCCGGGGAACGGGAAGGTGCCCGCGGCGATCATCTGGGCCAGGTCGGAGGCGGACTGGAGGTAGGTGAGCTCCAGGCGCGAGGGGGTCCGGACGGTGAGCAGGTTGGTGTTGCGGGCGATGACGCCGAGGACGCGGCCCTCGCGGCGCACGGGGATGGACTCGACCCGGACCGGGACCTCCTCGCGCCACTCCGGGTCGCCCTCGCGGACGATCCGGCCCTCGTCGAGGGCGGCGTCCAGGAGCGGGCGCCGGCCGCGCGGGACCAGATGGCCGACCATGTCGTCCTGGTAGGACGTGGGGCCGGTGTTGGGCCGCATCTGGGCGACGGAGACGTACCGGGTGCCGTCCAGGGTGGGAACCCACAGGACGAGGTCGGCGAAGGAGAGGTCGGAGAGCAGCTGCCACTCCGACACCAGCGTGTGGAGCCAGTCGAGGTCGGACTCGCTCAGGGCGGTGTGCTGGCGGACGAGGTCGTTCATGGAGGGCACGTGTGCGAGCGTACCCGCGGAATTACAGGGCGGTGAACCTGGATCTCCGGGGCTCCGTGTTGGAGGATGGGCCCGGAAGGACCCGGTTCCTATGGATGGACAGACGAGAATGGTCTAGTCCACAATGCTTTCCAAGGAGCCTCCACTCTCCCCGCACAGGAGGGTGGACGAGGTACCCGGCGCTCTCTGCCCTGACTGCGCCGAGACCTCCCGACGGCCGAGGGCACCGCACACCCACGGCCGAGCAACTCCGGGCTGCGGTGCCGGACGGGTTGAGGGTCCCGTCAGGCGCCGCGGCCCGCGGGTGTCTTACGGGGCCGATCCGGGCGCGACCGCTCGGGCCGAGGCCGCTTCAGCCGAGGCCGCTCCGGCCTCCCGCGCCCCGCCGGCCGGTGGCCAGGCGCGCATCGCCGTCTCGGCCAGCGCCTCCAGCTCCTCCCGCCCCGCCCCGTCGCGGGCCTGCTGGGACATGCCCTGGAGGACGGCGCCGCTGAACCGGGCGAGGGCCCGGACGTCCGTGTCCGCGGGCAGCTCGCCGCTCTCCACGTCCCGGCGGATCCGCCCCTCGAACGAGGCCACGCTGGCCTCCCGGCGCCCGCGCAGGGCCTCCTCGACCTCGGGCGTCGAGCAGTTGACCGCGGCCGAGATCATCAGGCAGCCCCGTGGGTGGGCCGGGTCCGTGTACTCCCCCGCCGCCTCCCTGAGCATCCGGCCGATCGCGGCGCGGGCGGTCGGCTCCTCCGCGAAGGCGCGCCCGCCGAAGGCGCCGTACGAGCGCGCGTACCCCTCCACGACCTCCTCGAAGAGCGTCCTCTTGTCGCCGAAGGCCGCGTAGAGGCTGGGCGCGCTGATGCCCATCACGCGGGTGAGGTCGGAGACGGAGGTCGTCTCGTACCCGTGCTCCCAGAAGGCCATCGTGGCCTGCTCCAGCGCCGTCAGGCGGTCGAAGGAGCGGGGCCGGCCGCGCTGTTTCGAGGTCATGGGGAAATTCTATAGCGCCCGCTACGGAACGTGGTACGGTTCTTTTCGTAACGACCGCTACAGATGTGAGGGGGGCGTCCCGATGGGCGTGCTCGCGGGGAAGACGGCGCTGGTCACGGGTGGCAGCAGGGGCATCGGACGGGCGATCGCCGAGCGGCTGGGGAGGGACGGCGCGCGGGTCGCCGTGCACTACGGGAGCAACGAGGCGGCGGCGAAGGAGACGGTCGAGGCGATCGGGGCCGCGGGCGGCGACGCCTTCGCGATCGGGCAGGAGCTGGGCGTCCCGGGGGACGCGGAGGGGCTGTGGGCCGCCTTCGACGCCCACGCCGACGGCCTGGACATCCTGGTGAACAACGCGGGGATCACCGCCACGGCACCCTTCGCCTCGATCACCCAGGAGGAGTACGAGCGGATCTTCGCCGTCAACACCAGGGCGCCCTTCTTCCTGTCCCGGCTGGGCGTGGAGCGGCTGCGCGACGGCGGCCGGATCGTGAACGTGTCGACGGGCCTCTCGCACGCCTCGGTGATGCCGGAGCTGATCGCGTACGCGATGTCGAAGAGCGCCCTGGACACCTTCACCCGCGACCTGTCGAAGGTGCTGGGCCCGCGCGGGATCACGGTGAACGCGGTGGCGCCCGGCATCGTCGACACCGACATCAACGCGGGCTGGCTGCGGGGGGACGAGGAGGCGTGGGCCGGGGCGGCGGCCATGTCGGCCCTGGGGCGGGTCGGGGAGCCGGCCGACATAGCCGACGTGGTGGCCTTCCTGGCCTCCCCCGACGGGCGCTGGGTGACCGGCCAGTGGATCGACGCGACGGGGGGCTCTCTGGCCTGAGCGCGGGGCGGGCGCGGGGCCCGGGCGCGGGCGCGGGGCGGGCGCGGGCGGGCGGGCGCGGGCGGGCGGGCGCGGTCCCGAGTGGCTGTCGGGGCGGCGGCGGCCGACGATGGGTGAGGTGGGCCGAGGACGGGTCCCCCCGGCCCGTCCGCGGGCCGGAACGACATGGGCGGACGGCCTCGGCTCTGCTAGATTTGGGTTTGATTGGTCTATACCACCAGGCTCCTTTCCAGCCCCTCACCAGATCGGCAGGCACAGCGTGGAAGTTGTCATCGTCAAGGACGCCAAGGCGGGCGGCGAGCTCATCGCGGACGGCATCGCCGACCTCCTGCGCCGCAAGCCGGACGCGCTGCTCGGCGTGGCCACCGGATCGACCCCGCTGCCCATCTACGACGCCCTGACGGCCAAGGTCGCGGCCGGTTCCGTGGACGCCTCCCGGGCCCGCATCGCCCAGCTGGACGAGTACGTGGGGCTGCCCGCCGGGCACCCCGAGTCCTACCGGTCCACGGTGCTGCGCCAGGTCGTCGAGCCGCTCGGCCTCACCCAGGACGCCTTCATGGGCCCCGACGGCTCCGCCGAGGACGTCCAGGCGGCCTGCCTGGCCTACGACCGGGCGCTCAGCGAGGCCGGCGGCGTGGACCTCCAGATCCTCGGCATCGGCACCGACGGGCACATCGGCTTCAACGAGCCCTGCTCCTCGCTCGCCTCCCGCACCCGGATCAAGACGCTCACCGAGCAGACCCGGGTGGACAACGCGCGCTTCTTCGACAACGACATCGAGCAGGTGCCGCACCACGTCATCACCCAGGGCATCGGCACCATCCTGGAGGCCCGCCACCTGGTGCTGCTCGCCACCGGCGAGGGCAAGGCCGAAGCCGTGGCGCAGACGGTCGAGGGCCCGGTCGCGGCGCTCGTGCCCGCCTCCGCGCTCCAGCTGCACCCGCACGCGACCGTGGTCGTGGACGAGGCCGCCGCGTCCAAGCTGAAGCTGGCCGACTACTTCCGCCACACCTTCGCGAGCAAGCCCGCCTGGCAGGGCATCTAGCCGTCCGGATCCGCGGCGGCCCGCGCACCGGCGCACGTCACGCGAAGGGGCCCGGCACCTGGATCAGGTGCCGGGCCCCTTCGCGTACACGGGCACGGGACTCCCGGGCACGGGACTCCCGGGCGTGGGACTAGCGTCCGACGACGGCCTCCGCGGCGGCGCGGCCGCAGACGCGGGCGGCGCCGTGGGTCGCGATGTGCAGGGCCCCGCGAGGCTCCGACTCGTTGAGGCCCATCTCGACCACCACGGTGTCCGGGCGGGCGGCCAGCAGGTCGTCCAGGGCCTTCGCCATCCACGGGTGGCGGTGGGCGTCCCGGACGACCGCGACCACGCGCCGGCCGCCGGCCGCGGCGAGCAGCCCGTCCAGCGAGGCGTCGGCGCCGTAGTTGCCGGTCGCGGTGCCGGGGAGCAGCCGCTCCAGTTCGGCGGCGACGCCCCAGGGGGTCTCGTCGCCGACCGCGAAGTTGGCGACGGGGGTGAAGGAGGCCACGTAGGGCGCCTCGGTGACCGGCTGGTACGGGTGCTCGCCCGGGGTCAGCCGCAGGGCCCGGCGGGCCGCCACGAGACCCACGTCGGTGCCGGGCGCGGTCCCCTCCTGCACTGCCGCGCCCGGCCCCGAACCAGCCCCCCTCGCCCGGTGCGCCTGGGTCCAGGCCGCCAGGGCGCGCACGCGCGCCGCGGCGTCGGCCAGCCGCTCCTCGGGCAGTTCACCGGCCCGTACCGCGTTCACCAGCGCGTCGCGCAGCCGCAGTACGGTGTCCTCGTCGGCCAGCCCGCCGCCGACGCAGATGGCGTCGGCGCCCGCGGCGATCGCGAGGACGGATCCGCGCTCGATGCCGTACGTCGAGGAGATGGCCTGCATCTCCATGCCGTCGGTGACGATGAGCCCCTCGAAGCCCAGCTCCCGGCGCAGCAGACCGGTGAGGATCTGCGGGCTCAGGGTGGCGGGACGGTTCGGGTCGAGCGCGGAGAGCAGGATATGCGCGCTCATGACGGCTTTGGTACCCGCGGCGATGGCCGCGCGGAAAGGCACCAGCTCACGGGCGTGCAGTGTGTCGAGGTCCACATCGATGCGGGGCAGCGCGTGGTGCGAGTCCACATTGGTGTCGCCGTGCCCCGGGAAGTGCTTGGTGCAGGCGGCGACACCGACGGCCTGGAGGCCGTCGACGTAGGCCACGGTGTGCCGGGCGACCAGCTCGGGGTCGGCGCCGAAGGAGCGCACCCCGATGACCGGGTTGTCGGCGTTGGAGTTCACGTCGGCGGAGGGCGCCCAGTTGAGGTCGACCCCGCAGGCGGCGAGCCGGCTGCCGAGCTCGCGGGCCACGGCCCGGGTGAGCTCGACGTCGTCGACGCTGCCCAGCGCGTAGTTGCCCGGGAAGGAGGAGCCCTGCTTGACCTCCAGGCGGGTCACGTCGCCGCCCTCCTCGTCGATGGCGACGAGGACGTCGTCCCGCTCGGCGCGCAGCCGCGCGGTGAGCGCGGCGAGCTGCTCCGGGGTGTCGATGTTGCGTCCGAAGAGGCCGACCGAGGAGAGTCCCTCGCCGATCCGGCGCAGCAGCCAGTCGGGGGCGGTGGTGCCCACGAAGCCGGGCTGGAGGACGGTGAGGGCGTCCCGGGTCAGGGTGTCCGAGGCGCTTTCGAGAATGGTCATGGGGAGGACGTCATCCCTTCACGGCGCCGGCCGTCAGGCCAGCGGCCATCTTGCGCTGGACGAGGAGGAAGAGGATCACGATGGGCACGGCCATCATGGTGGAGCCGGCCATCATCGCGGAGTACTCGGTGCCGTTCTTGGTGATGAAGTTGGAGAGCCAGACGGTGGCCGTCTGGTTCTGCTGGCTCATCAGCATCAGGGCGTAGAGGTACTCGTTCCAGGCCTGGATGAAGCCGTAGACCGAGGTGGCGACCATGCCGGGGGCGAGCAGCGGGAAGACGACCCGCAGGAACGCGCCGGTGGGGGTGCAGCCGTCGACCTGCGCGGCCTCCTCCAGCTCCTTGGGGATGTTCACGATGAAGCCTCGGAGGGTCCACACCGTGAAGGGGAGGATGAAGGTCAGGTACGTGATGATCAGGCCGCTGATCTTGTCGTACTGGCCGAGGTCGTTGAGCATCAGGAAGACCGGGATGATCATCGCGACCAGCGGGACCATCTGGACCGCGAGGATGCCGACGATGACGACCTTGCGGCCCCGGAAGGCGAAGCGGGAGATCGCGAGGGCGGCGAGGAGGCCGACCACGATGCCGATCACGACCACGACGGACGAGACGAGGAGGCTGCGGGTGACCGGGCCCCAGAAGTCCGCGATGTCCAGCGCACGCTTGAAGTTGTCGAGCGTGAAGGTGGTCGGGAAGAACTTCGGGTTGGGGTCGATGGCGTCCCGGTCGGGCTTGAACGCCGTGTTCAGCATCCAGTAGACGGGGAAGCCGGCGGTGACGAAGACGAGCAGACCGAGCAGGTTCCAGCCGAACTTCGACTTGCGCGGGCGGCGCGGGGCCGCGGCGACCTTGGCGGTGCTCACTCCACATCTCCGATCTTGAGCATCTGGCGCATGTACACCGCGACGACGCCGAGCAGCAGCAGGACCGTGACGAGCGCGATCGCGGAGCCGGTGCCGTAGTCGTTGACGACGAACGCCCGGTCGAACGAGTACGTGGTGAGGAGCTGGAACTCGGCCTCGGGGTGGCCGTTGCGCATCACGTAGACCTGCGGGAAGACGCCCATGTCCCAGATCACCGAGAGCGTCGTCAGCATGACGATGATGGGCTTGAGGATCGGCAGCGTGACGTAGCGGAAGACCTTCCAGGCTCCGGCGCCGTCGAGGCGGGCGGCCTCTTCGAGCTCCTTGGGCACCTGGGTGAGGCCGGCGCTCAGGGTGATCACGACGAAGGGCACGGCGCCCCAGACCACCAGGAGCATGATCACGGCGAGGCCCTGGGGGCCGCTGGCGAACCAGTTGTGGCCGATCATGTCGACCCCCGGCAGGCGGCTGAGCAGCCAGTTGAGGACGCCGTAGTCGGTGTCGAAGATCCACTTGAAGATGGCGGTGGCGACGATGATCGGCATGCCCCAGCTCGCCACGAGGACGATGTTGATGAGGAGCTTGACCCAGCCGGAGACGCGCTGGAGGAGCAGCGCGATCGCCATGCCGAGGACCATCGTGACGATCACCGCGCCGCCCGCGAAGATCACGGTGCGCAGGACCACGGACCAGAACTCGGAGTCGCCGAGGATCCGGGTGAAGTTCTCCAGGCCGGCCGAGGTGGGCGCCTCGAAGCCCCACAGCTGCGGCTGGCCGTAGTTCTGGAACGAGAGGGAGACCAGGCGGACCAGCGGATAGCCGAGGACCAGGAGGAGCACGAGCAGACATGGCGCGAGGAGCAGCCATGGGACCCCGGCTCTGCCTATGGACTTCCCGCGCGGGGCGGGGACACCGGCCGTGGAGCCGGATGGTGGCGATTGCCGCACCGGCGGCACCTTCGCGGTGGTTGTGTCTGCGGCACTCATCCCGTGCTCCTCAGCGATCCCTCTCGTGGTACGGGCGGCAGGGCCCCGCCGTGGCGACGGGGCCCTGCCATAGGTCACTTGGTGTTGATGACCTTGTCGATCGCGGCGTCGGCGTCCTTGGCCGCCTGCTCGACCGACTTCTTGCCGTTGGCGATCTCGATGAGCATCGTCTTGAGGGTCTGGGCCTTCTCGACCTGGCCCCAGCCGGGGGCGGTCGGGACGAACCAGCTCGACTCGGCGGCGGTCGCCGGGACGGCGGTGGCCGGGTCGTTCTTCAGCGGGGCGAGGTCCGCCTTGTTGTTGGGCAGGTTGCCCTTGGCGATCAGGCCCTTCTGGCCCTCGGGGCCGGTGAAGGCGGCGATCCACTCGGCCGCGACGCCCTGCGCCTTGGACTTGACCGGGATGGCCAGGTCCGAGCCGCCGAGGAAGACGGGGAGGTTCTTGCCGGACGGGCCGGGCATGACGAAGTTCTCGAGCTTGTCCTTCAGCCCGCCGACCTTGTCGGACTTCGGGTCGGCGGCGGTGGCGCCCTCCCAGCCGGCGGCGAAGATCGTCGCGGAGTTGCCCTGGCCGAAGACGACGGGACGGTCGGACTCGTCCTTCGTCTTGTCGCCGTGCATGTACTTGTCGACGATGTTCTTGTACTCGGTGAGGCCCTTGACGGACTCGGGCGAGGAGAGGTTCGCCTTCCAGGTCTCGCCGTCCTGCTTGGCGATGGAGCCGCCCGCCTCGTAGACGAAGGACATCGCGGCGTACCAGTCCGGCGACGGCTGGTACCAGGCGCTGAACTTGTCGCCCTTCTTCGCCTGGATCTTGTCCAGGGCGGCGGTCAGCTCGGCCCAGGTCTTCGGGGCGGCCGTGACACCCGCCTCGGCGGCGATGTCCTTGCGCCAGGTGCCCACGCGGCCACCGGCGTAGTAGGGGACACCGTAGGTCTTGCCGTTGTAGGTGACCGAGTCCTTCAGGGCGTCGAGCCACTTGTCGGAGTTGTCGAACTTCGACGGGTCGACCGGGGCGAAGGCGCCCTTGGCCATGTAGCTGATCATCTCGGAGTTGCCCATCTCGACAACGTCCGGGGCCTTGTCCGTGGCGAGCACCGCGTCGAGCTTGGTGTTCTTGTCCGGCCAGCCGTAGTACTCGTGCTTGATCTTGATGCCCGGGTGCTTCTTGGTCACCGCGTCATCGGCGGCCTTGACCAGCTCCGGCCAGTTGTTCTGGGCGTCGACCGTCAGCCAGACGGTGAGCTCCTTGGCGTCACCGCCGGCCTTCGCACCGCCCTTGTCGTCCGAGCCACCACACGCGGCAATGCTGACCATCATGCCCGCGACGCCGATCGCCGCGATGAGCTTGCGCTTCACGCCACCCTCCTCAGGGATGCTGCAACCCCTGCCCACCGCGCGAAGACATACAGACATACGTCGAGTAGTGCTCGTGGGGCTGGGACCTGGTCTTTAATGGTGTAGACCAGTACCCGGAGCTTGGCCTAGACCTTTAGGGGTGTCAAGGGTGTATAAGAAGGGCAGTCGGGTCCGTTATCGGACCGACACCTGAGGGAGGGCGACGACCCGTGACCGGTCCGTGCCACCATGTGAGCCGCGACAGACGGAGGAGCCGGTGACGGCAGCAGCACAGGAGTCGGGAAGGCAGGCCATGGCCACGGACACGGGCAGCACGGAGACAGAGGGCGGCCCAGCCACCCGCACCGCGCGCGTGCCCAAGTACTACCGGCTCAAGCGGCACTTGCTCGACATGACGGAGACCCTGCCGCCCGGCACCCCGGTCCCGCCCGAGCGCACCCTGGCCGCCGAGTTCGACACCTCGCGCACCACCGTGCGCCAGGCCCTCCAGGAACTGGTCGTCGAGGGCCGGCTGGAGCGGATCCAGGGCAAGGGCACCTTCGTGGCCAAGCCCAAGGTGTCCCAGGCCCTCCAGCTCACCTCGTACACCGAGGACATGCGCGCGCAGGGCCTGGAGCCCACCTCGCAGTTGCTCGACATCGGATACGTGACGGCCGACGACACCCTCGCCGGGCTGCTCGACATCACGGCCGGCGGACGGGTGCTGCGGATCGAGCGGCTGCGTCTGGCGAGCGGCGAGCCGATGGCCATCGAGACCACCCACCTGTCCGCCAAGCGCTTCCCGGCGCTGCGGCGTTCGCTGGTCAAGTACACCTCGCTGTACACGGCGCTGGCCGAGGTCTACGACGTGCGCCTGGCCGAGGCCGAGGAGACGATCGAGACCTCGCTGGCCACCCCGCGCGAGGCCGGACTGCTCGGCACGGACGTCGGCCTGCCGATGCTGATGCTCTCCCGGCACTCCCTGGACGCCCAGGGCGAACCGGTCGAATGGGTGCGTTCCGTCTACCGCGGCGACCGCTACAAGTTCGTCGCCCGCCTGCAGCGCCCCAACGACTGAGCCGGGCCCGCCCGATATCGATCTGACGTAGACCTGACAGTCTTGATCCGTTATACGGACAGGGGTTCCTAACAGCGGGACCGTCCCCTAGATTTCCCCGTCTCACGAGGTGATCAGCGAGGGGACGGTTTCGCCATGTCAGAAGCGGCACAAGGGAAACAACCGGTCATCACACCGGTCAGAGTGGTGATCGGGCTCTGCCTGTTCGCGCCGTTCGTCGCGATGCTGTGGGTCGGCTCGTACGCGAAGGTGGAGCCCACCGTCGCCGGCATCCCGTTCTTCTACTGGTACCAGATGCTCTGGGTGGTCGTCTCGACCGCGCTGACCATGATCGCGTACCAGCTCTGGAAGCGTGACCAGCGCGCCCGCAAGGGGGGTGACGCGCGATGAACGACGGCGTGAACGGCGTCGCGCTCGGCGTCTTCGTCTTCTTCTTCCTGGCCGTCACGGTCATGGGCTTCCTGGCCGCCAAGTGGCGCAAGGCCGAGAACGAGAACAGCCTCGACGAATGGGGCCTCGGCGGGCGCTCGTTCGGCACCTGGGTCACCTGGTTCCTGCTCGGCGGCGACCTCTACACCGCGTACACCTTCGTCGCCGTCCCGGCGGCCATCTACGCGGCGGGCGCGGCCGGCTTCTTCGCCGTGCCGTACACGATCCTGGTCTACCCGCTGATCTTCACCTTCCTGCCGCGCCTGTGGTCGGTCTCGCACAAGCACGGCTACGTGACGACCTCCGACTTCGTCCGCGGCCGCTTCGGCTCCAAGGGCCTGTCGCTGGCGGTCGCCGTCACCGGCATCCTCGCCACCATGCCGTACATCGCCCTGCAACTCGTCGGCATCCAGGCCGTCCTGGACGTGATGGGCGTCGGCGGCGGCGAGGACACCCACTGGTTCGTCAAGGACCTGCCGCTGCTCATCGCCTTCGGCGTGCTCGCGGCGTACACGTACTCCTCCGGGCTGCGCGCCCCGGCGCTCATCGCCTTCGTCAAGGACACCCTGATCTACCTCGTCATCGCGGTGGCGATCATCTACATCCCGATCAAGCTGGGCGGCTTCGACGAGATCTTCGCCAAGGCGGGCGAGGCCTACCAGACGGTCAACCCGGCCACCGGCAAGCCCAAGGGCGCGCTCGTGCCCGGCGAGGCCGGCCAGTGGACGTACGCGACCCTCGCGCTCGGCTCGGCGCTGGCGCTCTTCATGTACCCGCACTCCATCACGGCGACCCTGTCGTCCCGGAGCCGCGAGGTGATCCGCCGCAACACCACGATCCTGCCGCTGTACTCGCTGATGCTGGGCCTGCTCGCGCTGCTCGGCTTCATGGCGATCGCCGCCGGCGTGAAGGTCAGCAACGGGCAGCTCGCCATCCCGCAGCTCTTCGAGGACATGTTCCCCGCCTGGTTCGCCGGTGTGGCCTTCGCCGCCATCGGCATCGGCGCCCTGGTCCCGGCCGCGATCATGTCGATCGCGGCGGCCAACCTCTTCACCCGCAACATCTACAAGGACTTCCTCAAGCGGGACGCGACGCCGGAGCAGGAGACCAAGGTCTCCAAGCTGGTCTCGCTGCTCGTGAAGGTCGGCGCGCTGGTCTTCGTCCTCACCATGGACAAGACCGTCGCGATCAACTTCCAGCTGCTCGGCGGCATCTGGATCCTCCAGACCTTCCCCGCCCTCGTCGGCGGCCTGTTCACCCGCTGGTTCCACCGCTGGGCGCTGCTCGGCGGCTGGGCCGTCGGCATGGTCTACGGCACCGCCGCCGCGTACGGGGTGGCCAGCCCCACCCAGAAGCACTTCGGCGGCTCCTCGGCCGAGATCCCCGGCATCGGCGAGATCGGCTACATCGGCCTCACCGCCTTCGTGCTCAACGTCGTCGTCACCGTGGTCCTCACCCTCGTCCTGAAGGCGCTCAAGGCGCCCGACGGCGTCGACGAGACCTCGCCCGGCGACTACACGGCGGACGCCGGTGACAAGGGCGTCGCCACCGAGCTCCCGAAGGTCGGCGCCGCCGGGCACTGACCCCCGGCACCGGCCCGTACGGCCCCGGCACCCGCCCCGTACGGCCGCCGCGCCGCCCCGCTCCCGCCCGCCTCCGGGTATCCCGGAGGCGGGCGGAGCCGTGCCCGGGGGCAGACTCCCTGTCATGGACTTCACGATCAGGGCGGTACGGCCCGAGGAGTACGAGGCGCTCGGCGAGGTCACCGCGCGGGCCTACCTCGACGACGGCTTCCTCACCTTCGGCGAGGACGACGCCTATCTGCACCGGCTGCGGGACACCGCCCGGCGGGACGCCGAGGCGGAGGTGCTGGTGGCCGTCGACACGGCGGGCGACGCCGGGGCCGCCGTCGGCGGGGCCGTCCTCGGCGGGGTGACCTTCGCGCTCGGCGGCGAGGAGTGGGCCGACATCGCCGGCCCCGGCGAGGCCGAGTTCCGGATGCTGGCCGTCGCGCGGACGGCCCGCGGCCGGGGCGTCGGGGAGGCCCTGGTGCGGGCCTGTGTGGACCGGGCGCGGGCCGCCGAGGGGTGCGCCCGGCTCGTGCTGTCCACCCAGCGAACCATGACCACCGCCCACCGGATCTATGAGCGACTGGGCTTCGTCCGCTCCCCCGAACGCGACTGGAAGCCCGTCCCGGGCCTGGACTTCACCCTGTTCACCTACGTTCTGGAGCTCTGACCGCATCCCAGGCCGACACAACATGTGGGGGGTGCCGCGAGCGGTGCCCCCCACATGTATGCTCGTCCTCGCTGTCGCCGCAGGGGAATCCGGTGGAAATCCGGAACTGTCCCGCAACGGTGTGTTTTGTGCGCGTTCGCGCCAAGGTGAGTCCGAGGACCTGCCGACAGCGCACCCGGTCCGTCCGTTCCGGGTGCCGACAGACGTCCGGGCCTCGCGGAGTGGGCCGGTGGACGCGGCGCCGCCGTGCGTACGGCAGCCCGTTCCCCGCCTCCCGTCCTGGCACCGAGCCGAGCGAGGGAGAGCCCCCACGTGACCATCGCGCCCGCCGATCCGGCCGCAGCGATCGAGACCGACGGCCCCGGCACCGTGCTGCTGCGGACCCTGACCGATCTCACCGCCGACCTCCCGGACACCGACCCCGGCAAGGTCGCCGCCGCCGCCCTGCGCGGCCGCAGCGCCTCCTCGGACGAGGCGGAGCTGCGCGAACTGGCCACCGAGGCCGCCGCCGGACTGATCGCCGAGGACCCGGCGTACTCCCGGCTCGCCGCCCGGCTGCTCACCCTCACCATCGCCGACGAGGCCGCCGGCCAGGGCGCCGTCGCCTTCTCCGCCTCCGTCGCCGTCGGGCACCGCGAGGGCCTGATCGCCGACCGCACCGCCGCCTTCGTCGCCGCGCACACGGCCCGCCTGGACGCGCTGATCGACCCGGCCGGCGACGACCGCTTCGGCTACTTCGGCCTGCGCACCCTCTACTCCCGCTACCTGCTGCGCCACCCGATCACCCGCCAGGTCATCGAGACCCCGCAGCACTTCATGCTGCGCGTGGCGAGCGGCCTCGCCGAGGACGACAGCGCCCGCGCCGTGGACGAGGTGGCGGCGCTGTACGGGCTGATGAGCCGGCTCGACTACCTGCCCTCCTCCCCCACCCTCTTCAACTCCGGCACCCGCCACCCGCAGATGTCCTCCTGCTACCTGCTGGACTCCCCGCAGGACGAGCTGGACTCCATCTACGACCGCTACCACCAGGTCGCGCGGCTGTCGAAGCACGCGGGCGGCATCGGCCTCTCGTACTCCCGCATCCGCGCGCGCGGCTCGCTGATCCGAGGCACCAACGGGCACTCCAACGGCATCGTGCCGTTCCTGAAGACGCTGGACGCCTCCGTCGCCGCCGTCAACCAGGGCGGCCGCCGCAAGGGTGCCGCCGCCGTCTACCTGGAGACCTGGCACGCGGACATCGAGGAGTTCCTGGAGCTCCGCGACAACACCGGCGAGGACGCCCGCCGCACCCACAACCTGAACCTGGCGCACTGGATCCCGGACGAGTTCATGCGCCGGGTCAACGCGGACGCGCCCTGGTCGCTGTTCTCCCCCGCCGACGTGCCCGAGCTGGTCGACTTGTACGGCGCGGAGTTCGACACGGCGTACCGCAGGGCCGAGGCGGCGGGCCTGGCCAAGAAGACGATGCCGGCGCGGGACCTGTACGGCCGGATGATGCGCACCCTCGCGCAGACCGGCAACGGCTGGATGACCTTCAAGGACGCCTCCAACCGGACCGCCAACCAGACCGCCGAGCCCGGCTCCGTCGTGCACTCCTCGAACCTCTGCACCGAGATCATCGAGGTCACCGACGACGGCGAGACGGCCGTCTGCAACCTCGGCTCGGTCAACCTCGGCGCCTTCGTGACCGGCGGCGGCATCGACTGGGAGCGCCTCGACGAGACGGTGCGCACCGCGGTCACCTTCCTCGACCGGGTCGTCGACATCAACTTCTACCCGACCGAGCAGGCGGGCCGCTCCAACGCCCGCTGGCGTCCGGTGGGCCTGGGCGCGATGGGCCTCCAGGACGTCTTCTTCAAGCTCCGGATGCCCTTCGACTCGGCCGAGGCCCGCGCGCTGTCCACCCGGATCGCCGAGCGGATCATGCTGGCCGCGTACGAGGCCTCCGCCGACCTCGCCGAGCGCAACGGCCCGCTGCCCGCCTGGGACAAGACCCGCACCGCGCGCGGCGTGCTGCACCCGGACCACTTCGACGTGGAGCTCAACTGGCCGGAGCGCTGGGCCGCGCTGCGCGAGCGGATCGCCGCCGTCGGGATGCGCAACAGCCTGCTGCTGGCCATCGCGCCGACGGCGACGATCGCCTCGATCGCCGGTGTCTACGAGTGCATCGAGCCGCAGGTCTCCAACCTGTTCAAGCGCGAGACGCTGTCCGGCGAGTTCCTCCAGGTCAACTCGTACCTGGTGGACGAGCTGAAGGCGCTGGGCGTGTGGGACGCGCAGACCCGCGAGGCGCTGCGCGAGGCCAACGGCTCGATCGCCGGCTTCGGCTGGGTGCCGGCCGAGGTGCGCGAGCTGTACCGCACGGCCTGGGAGATCCCGCAGCGCGGCCTGATCGACATGGCCGCCGCCCGCACCCCGTTCCTGGACCAGGCGCAGTCGCTGAACCTGTTCTTGGAGACGCCGACCATCGGCAAGCTGTCGTCGATGTACGCGTACGCCTGGAAGCAGGGCCTGAAGACCACGTACTACCTGCGCTCGCGTCCGGCGACCCGGATCGCCCGCGCCGCCCAGGCGTCCGCCTCGGCCGCCGCCCCCATCCCCGTCCAGCAGGCCGCCGACCCCGACGCCGTCGCCTGCTCCCTTGAGAACCCCGAGTCCTGCGAGGCCTGCCAGTAATGAGCACCACCGAGAACAAGAACCTCCTGGACCCGGGCTTCGAGCTCACCCTCCGTCCGATGCGCTACCCGGACTTCTACGAGCGCTACCGGGACGCGATCAAGAACACCTGGACCGTCGAGGAGGTCGACCTCCACTCGGACGTCGCCGACCTCGCGAAGCTCACCCCCGGTGAGCAGCACATGATCGGGCGCCTGGTCGCGTTCTTCGCGACGGGCGACTCGATCGTCTCGAACAACCTGGTCCTGACCCTCTACAAGCACATCAACTCCCCCGAGGCGCGCCTCTACCTCTCGCGCCAGCTCTTCGAGGAGGCCGTGCACGTCCAGTTCTACCTGACGCTCCTGGACACGTACCTCCCCGACCCGGACGACCGGGCCGCCGCGTTCGACGCGGTCGAGGAGATCCCCTCCATCCGCGAGAAGGCGCAGTTCTGCTTCAAGTGGATGGACTCGGTCGAGAAGATCGACAAGCTGGAGACGGCCGCCGACCGCCGCCGCTTCCTGCTCAACCTGATCTGCTTCGCCGCGTGCATCGAGGGCCTGTTCTTCTACGGCGCCTTCGCGTACGTGTACTGGTTCCGGTCCCGGGGCCTGCTGCACGGCCTGGCGACCGGCACCAACTGGGTGTTCCGCGACGAGACGATGCACATGAACTTCGCCTTCGAGGTCGTGGACACCGTCCGCAAGGAGGAGCCCGAGCTCTTCGACGACGCGCTCCAGGAGCAGGTCACCGCGATGCTGCGGGAGGCCGTCGAGGCGGAGCTGCAGTTCGGCCGCGACCTGTGCGGCGACGGCCTGCCGGGCATGAACACCGAGTCGATGCGCGAGTACCTCCAGTGCGTCGCCGACCAGCGCCTGGTCCGCCTGGGCTTCGCCCCGGTGTACGGCTCGGAGAACCCGTTCGCGTTCATGGAACTCCAGGGCGTCCAGGAGCTGACCAACTTCTTCGAACGCCGCCCGTCCGCCTACCAGGTGGCGGTCGAGGGCTCGGTGGACCTGGACGAGGACTTCTAGTCCGGTCCTGGGGACAGGGAGAAGGGGTTCAGCACTCGACGCGTGCTGAACCCCTTCTCCCTTTTCGGACGGCTCAGGACGTGACGGCCCGGATGCCGGACGCGGACGAGCGGGAAACGCTGCGGACGGGGCGGGACGAGCCGGTCATCGACCTGGCGAGGGTGACGTACGACAGCCGGGACCAGCCGGTCCAGGTCGACATGATGACCGTGCCCGCGCACCGGCAACGACTCCGCTACGAGATCGCGATCGGATGACCGTGCCCGGCGCCGCGGTCACCGCCCGCTCGACGCGTAGGCTCCCCCGCATGGGTGATCTCGGGCGGACGCGGATACTGGCCGGGGTCGCGGCCCTGGTGACGGTCGGGGCCGGGCTGGGGGTCAGGGTCGTGGCGGGCGGTGCGGTCGCCAAGTACGCGGGGGACGCGCTCTACACGGTGCTGGTCGTGGCGCTGGTGGTGCTGGTCGTTCCCCGGGTGCGGCCGTCGGTGGCGGCGGGGGTCGGGCTCGGGTTCAGCTGGGGCATGGAGCTCTTCCAGCTGACCGGGCTGCCGGCCGCGATGGCCGCGCACAGCGCCCTGGCGCGGCTGGTGTTCGGCACGACGTTCAACGCGCCGGACCTCTTCTGGTACGCGATCGGCGCGGCGGCCGGCTGGGCCGGTCACCGCGCCGTGCGCGCGAAGGGGCGGGGTCAGTCGTTGGCGACGACCGGGTAGCGCGGGGTGCCCTCTTCCATCTGGCGCAGGGCGTCCTTGCGGTCGCGCTTGGAGAGGCGGTCGATGTACAGGTACCCGTACAGGTGGTCCGTCTCGTGCTGGAGGCAGCGGGCGAAGTAGCCGGTGCCCCGGACCTTGATCGGGTTGCCCTTCTCGTCCTGGCCGGTGAGCTCGGCGTAGTCCGGGCGGGCCAGCTCGGCGTACGCGGTCGGCACCGAGAGGCAGCCCTCGTTGGACTCGTCGAGGGCGCGGCGGTCGGCCGGAAGCTCCTGGAGGACCGGGTTGCAGACGACGCCCACGTGGCGCACGCCCTCGTCGTCCATGCAGTCGTAGACGAAGACCTTCAGGTCCACGCCGATCTGGTTGGCGGCGAGGCCGACGCCCTGGGCGGTGCGCTGGCTGGCGAACATGTCGTCGACCAGCTTCGCCAGCTCGTCGTCGAAGGCGGTGACGTCCTTGCACTCCTTGTGGAGCACGGGGTTGCCGACGACGGTGATCGGGCGGGAGGCGCCGCGCTCGCGGTACGCGGTCTCGCGCTCCTCGGTGCCCTCCGTGTCGATGACGTAGCCCTCGTCGTCGACGGGGAGCACGCCGTCCCCGAACTGCTCTGTGTCCTGCTGCGCCATGTCCGCCGTACGCCTTCCTCAAAACCCTGTGGTGTCCGCGTACAGCCTACGGGCCCGGGAGCACCGGCTCAGCAGACCTCTTCGAGATCGCGCCACTCGCGGCTGTCCGGGCTGTCGGCGACCCAGCCGTCGAGCAGCCCGCGCACCAGCCCGGCGGGGGCGGCGATGCCGCACTCGCGCTCCGGCACCCACAGCTCGCCGGGCGAGCGGTGGCCGAGCGGCCCGGGGTGCCCCGGCTCGCTGTGGTCGTGCGGGTCCAGGTGCTCGCCCTCGCCCTCGGCGCTGGGCATCGTCGACTCGGAGCAGGCCCGGCACAGCAGCCGGACGGAGGAGGACCAGTCCTCGGCGGCGAAGCCCGCGTCGGCGGCGAGCTGCTCCAGGGCGTCCCGGTCGGCTTCGGTGGCGGCCTCCAGGAGGACCACCCAGGTCGGCACCGGGGAGGGCGCCCACAGCTCGATCTCGTCGAAGACGGGGTACGCGGGGCCCGCGCTGGTGGTCCGCTCGCCGTTCGGCACGCCGTCGTGCAGGACGACCTCGCCCCAGCGGCGGCCGGAGGACGGCAGCGGGATGGACAGGACCTCGATCCGGGCCGGGTCGAGCCGGCGGCCCCACACGACCTCGGCCTCTCCCTCCGGGGAGAGCCGCACGGCCGCGCTGCCCAGCTCCATGCCGGCCGGCTCGCCGGTGCCCGCGGCGGCGCCGGGGACCTTCAGCCCGTAGGCCTGCCAGGCGCGGCGGGCCAGCGGCCAGTCCTGGAGCGCGGTGGCGGCGATGCCGACGTTCCACCAGTCGGGGGCGCCGGTCTCCTTGTCGAGCAGGGCGACCGCGCGCAGCCCGGCGGTCCTGGCCTGCTCCCAGTCGTGCCGGAACTTGTGCAGCAGGGCCAGGTTGAACCAGGACTCGGAGAGCCAGGGCTCCAGGTCCGCCGCACGCGTCAGCAGCGCGCCCGCGTCCTCGTACCGGCCGTCGCCGATCAGCGTGAACGCGCGGTCGGTGGCCTGCCGCCACGAGGCGGAGGGCCGATGCCGTACCTTCCCGAAGATCCTCACGATTCCCGCCTGCCGGTCGCTTCACCCTCTTGTTCGCATCCAACCATGCCCGGTCGGACGCGCGCTCATTACCCATGGGTTACCCCGGGGGGACCGGGGCGACGCCCCTGGTGGCCCCGCCCCGGGCGAGCACCCGGGCCAGCGATTCCACGACGTCGGGGTGGTAGTCGCGGGCGGTGCCGAGGCGGAGCCGCTCCAGGGCGCCCAGACCGCCGCCCGGGGTGGTCGCGGCGAGGTCGTCGTAGGCGTTCACGGTGCGCACGATCCGGGCGGTGAGCGGCTGGTCGCGGTACGGATCGGCCTGCCGCTCCACGACGAGGGCGACGGCCGCCGCGACGCCGGTCTGGCGGACCACGGCCCCGCCGAGCAGGGCGATCCGGCGCTGCTCGGCGGCCGGGAGGAGGGCGGTGGCGCCGCCCTCGACGGGGTCGACCAGGGAGAGCTGTCCGATGTCGTGCATGAGCGCCGCGTATTCGAGGACGGTCAGCTCGGCGCCGGACAGGCCCAGCTCACGGCCGACGGCGCGGCTGAGGTCGGCGACCCGGCGGGCGTGGCCCGGCGGGGTGCAGCCGGCGATCTCGGTGGCGCGGGCGAGGGAGGCGATGGTCTGCCGGTTGACCGTGCGCACGGCCGCGTACCGCCGGTAGGAGACCTGGGTGAGCAGCAGCGGCACGGCGAAGACGGGCAGCGCCCAGAGTCCGGCGACGGCGACGCCGAGGGCCATGACGGTGCCGGTGGCGCAGACGGCGGAGCCGATGCCGGGCAGCGCCCGCAGCTGCTCGCGCAGCAGCGGGCCGTAGGGGTGGCCGGTGCGGGCGCGGTGCAGCAGGGCGGCGAGGACGGCGTCACAGAGTGCGGTGAGGAGCAGCAGCAGGAGCAGGAAGAGGGCGTACGAGGGGCCGTGGCCGAGGCGGGCGGTGACGGTGCCCGCGTTGAAGAGCGGCTGGAAGCACAGGGCGGCGAAGCCGACGGTGAGGACCCGGCGGGCGAGCTGGTCGGCGCCGGGGCCGTGGCCTCGGGCCACGTGCGGGACGATCCCGGCGAGGCCGCCGGCCACGGCGACGGCGACGGTCTGCGGGACGCCGTGGGCGGTGCCGGCTCCGGCGTTCTCGCCGAGCAGGGCGTACGCGAGGGAGCCGGCGGCGGCGAGCGGGGCGGGTTCGCGCTCGCCGGGTCCGGCGCCCCAGCGGGCGAGCTCGCCGACGGCGATGAGGGCACCGAAGGCGAGGGCGGTGCCGGGTTCGGCGAGGCCGTGCCAGAGGGTGGCGGCGATCCCGGCGAGGGCCGCCAGCAGGGCGAGGGCGCGCACGGCGCCGACGGTGGCGCGGCCGGCGCTCACGCGGGCTCCCCGGCGGCCCCGGTCCGGGTCCCGGCCGGGGCGTCGGCCGCGGCGGCGGGGGTCCCGGCGGGCGGCGGGGTGCGCGGGCCGGGCAGCGGGCCGGCGGTCTCGTCGGCGGTGACCTCGCTCTGCCAGCCCTCGCGGGCCAGCGCCCGGCCGAGAGCGTCCACCATCCTCGGGTCGAACTGGGTGCCCGCGCACCGCGCCAGCTCGGCCAGGGCGGTGCCGACGGGCCGGGCGCGGCTGTAGGAGCGGGTGGAGGTCATGGCGTCGAAGGCGTCGGCGACGGCGACCACCCGGGCGTACTCGGGGATCTGGCGGCCCTTCAGCCCGTACGGGTAGCCGCTGCCGTCCATGCGTTCGTGGTGGTGGAGGATCGCGGTGCGGGCCTCGCCGAGGAAGCCGATGCCCCGGACCATCTCGTGGCCGTACTCGGGGTGGAGCTCGATGATCCGGCGCTCCTCCGGGGTGAGCGGGCCGTCCTTGCGGAGCACCCGGGTGGGGACGCCGAGCTTGCCGACGTCGTGGAGGATGCCGGCGAAGCGGACGACCTCCAGGCGCTCCTCGGCCATGCCGAGCTCCCGGGCGATCAGGACGGAGGCGCGGCCGACGCGTTCGCTGTGGCCGCGGGTGTAGCGGTCCTTGATGTCGACGGCCTGGACGAGGGCCCGGATGGTGGCCTGGTGGGCGGCGCGCTCGCGGTGGTACTGCGCGAAGACCCAGCAGGAGATGTACATGGGCAGCAGCACGAAGAGGGCGGCGACCGGCCCGTACGGGCTGCGCCACAGGACGCCCATCATGAGCCCGGCGAGGCCGTGCACGGCGTGCGGGGCGAGGGAGCGGCCGAGCAGTCCGCGCCAGGCGGCCTGGGGCGGGAGCTGTTCGACGGTGGCGCGGATGCCGCCGTCGAGGGCGGTGAGGGCGAGGCAGAGGGCGAGCGCGGCGGTGCTCGCGGGCAGCAGCGCGTACGGGAAGTCGGGGGTGTCGGGGCCGAGTCCGAGGGCGGCGCGGCAGTGGAAGAGCCGGGCGGCGTGGGCGGCGGCCCAGACGCCGAGGGCGAGCCGGGCGGCCCGCCAGACGCGGCGGGGGCCGCCGGGGGGCCGGTCCACCCGGGCGAGCAGGGCGCCGGGCAGGGCGGCGAGCGCGGCGGCGGAGGGCGGCAGGAGCAGCGCGGCGGCGATGAGGACCGGGAAGAAGGAGCCGGCGGTGAGCGGGAGGGGGTTCAGGTCCCGGCCGGTGAGCGGGCAGCGGGCGGGCAGCTCGCACAGCGCGTAGAGGGCGGCGAGGAGCAGGACGGTCCGCCAGGGGGTGGCGGCGCCGGGGCGTAACGCGGGCAGGACCGCCGCGACGGCGGCGAGCAGGGCGCAGCCGATGTACACGCGTGCCGTTCGCGGAATGACCTCGACGCCCATCACCCCCGCCACGCTAGCGATTCGGCGCGCCGGGAACCGGCCGCCGGGGGCGATTCGCACCATCGGGTGATACAAGCCGATGGACACACGGAAGGCCGGGCGAGCCGTGCTCGCCCGGCCTTGGGACGGAGGGGGTGCCGCCGCCCGGGTGCCTACCGCTCCTGGGGCTGCTCCTGCGGCTGCTCCTGGGGCGCGGCGGTGACGTCCTGTTCGGGCACGGTGTGGCCCGCGCGGATGAGGTCGATCCGGCCGAGCACCTTGGCCCGCAGGTCGACCGGGACGTCATCGCTGCCGCAGCAGCGCTTGACGAGCTTCTTCACCGCCTGTTCGAGTCCGTACTTCTCCAGGCAGGGGGAGCACTCCTCGAAGTGCACCTCGAACTTGGTGCAGTCGGTGTCGGGCATCTCCCTGTCGAGGAACTCGTAGAGATGGTCCAGGACCTCTGAGCAGTCCGTCTCGTGCGGATCTCCGCAGCTCATGAGCCCGAGCCTTTCAGATCGTGCGACTCTCCGGCGCCCGCGGGGACCAGCCCGCGGTCTCGGGCGTAGTCCTCGAGCATCCCGCGCAGCTGGCGGCGGCCCCGGTGCAGCCGGGACATCACCGTACCGATGGGTGTTCCCATGATGTCCGCGATCTCCTTGTACGCAAAGCCCTCGACATCGGCCAGATAGACGGCGATGCGGAACTCCTCGGGGATCGCCTGGAGCGCTTCCTTCACATCGGAGTCCGGGAGGTGGTCGAGCGCCTGCGACTCGGCGGAGCGCAGCCCCGTCGACATGTGGGACTCCGCGCGGGCGAGCTGCCAGTCCTCGATCTCCTCGGCGGCGGAGCGCTGGGGCTCACGCTGCTTCTTGCGGTACGAGTTGATGAAGGTGTTGGTGAGGATCCGGTACAGCCACGCCTTGAGGTTGGTGCCCTCGCGGAACTGGTGGAAGGAGCCGTACGCCTTGGCGTAGGTCTCCTGCACCAGGTCCTCGGCGTCCGCCGGGTTGCGCGTCATGCGCAGCGCCGCCGAGTACATCTGGTCGAGGTAGCCGAGGGCGTCCCGCTCGAAGCGCGCGTTGCGCTCCTCGGTCGTCTCCTCGGGGCCGTCGTCGGTCCCTGTGTCGGTCCCAGTGACCGGACCCACCTCCTCCAGCGCTGCGGCGAATCCGAACGCGGACCCGCTCGCTTCGGAGGATAGACGAGGAACCACCCCGTCCGCCGCCCGAGCAGGGGCGGTACGCGGCGAAGGCAGGACCGACCACTCCAGGTCAGCGGCCTGCGCGCGCTCGGGGCAGATGGTCGAACCCATGCGACGGACTCCCTCTTCCTTTGCTCTGGGGCACCGATGTCCCTCACAACAGCGGTCGCCCGCGCGGCATTCCCCTCGTGTCCGCCCGGTCACCGAAGTGACGTGACCCACGCGGTGACTTCACGCACGATCACCTCGACGGCCTCCTCCTGGGAGAGCGGGGCGCGCTTGGGTACGGCGAAGCCGTGGTCGCCGTAGGGCACCTCGGCGAGCGTGTACGGACCGGCCGGGAACTCCTCCGGCCTGCCGAAGGGGTCGTTGCCGCCCTGGACGACGAGGGTGGGCAGACCGGTGCCGAGGAGTTCGGCGGCGCGGGAGCGCTCCGGGCGGCCGGGCGGGTGCAGCGGGAAGCTGAGCGCGAGGACGGCGGCGGCGCCGAGCTCGGCGCCGGTGCGGCAGGCGACCCGGGCGCCGGCGCTGCGTCCTCCGGCGATCACCGGCGGGCCGGCGGCGGCGAGGGCGGGCCACAGGCCGCGCCAGCCGGTGTCGAGGGTCTTGGGCGCGGGCGCGACCTTCTTGCCGGCCACCCGCCAGGGCTGCTCGACGAGGGCCACGGTCACGTCGTGGGCGGGCAGCGCGGCGGCGAGGGCCGCCAGGTCGCGGGCCTCGACGCCGCCGCCCGCGCCGTGGCCCAGGGCGAGCACGGCGCGGGGCCTCTTCGCGGCGGCCCAGGTGATCCGGGCGTCCCCGGCTTCGGTCGGTACGGTCTCGGTCTTGGTCACGGGCCCATCCTGCCGCCCGCGCGGCACGGACCCCGGAAGCGGAGGGCCCCGGAAGCGGAGGGCCCCGGAAGCGGAAGACCTCGGAAGAGGTCGGAAGAGGTCAGAAGAGGGTGGTCTCCTCCGGGCCTTCCAGCTCCGTCAGCAGCTCGGGGCCGTTGTTGCGCACGTTGCTGACCGCCGTCGCCACCGGGTAGGCCCGCATGAGGCCCCCGGGCGGCGGGGCGAGCAGCGCGCGCAGCTCCTCCAGGCCGGCGGGGCGCGGGTCGAGCCAGGCGTCCCAGCGGTCGGGGGTGAGCATCAGCGGCATCCGGGGGTGGATGTCGGCGAGCGAGCGGGGGCCTTCGGCGGGGGCGACGCCCAGCGGGCCGGTCTCGGCCTCGGTGGTCACCACGGAGCAGGTCACCCACCAGGCGCCGGGGTCGGCGTCGGGCAGGGTCCGGTCGCGCCAGAACTCGTAGATCCCCGCCATCGCGAAGACCGTGCCGTCGGCGGGGGTCACGAAGTACGGCTGCTTGCGGGGCCGCTTCCGCTTCCCCGCGACCTCCAGGTCGCGCTCGTCCGCGCCGGTCACCCACTCGTAATAACCGTCGGCGGGCAGGATGCAGCGGCGGGCGGCGAACGCCTTCTTGAAGGAGGGCTTCTCGTGCAGGGTCTCCGCGCGGGCGTTGATCATCCGGGCGGCGCCCTCCGGGCTCTTCGCCCAGGACGGGACGAGTCCCCATTTCAGGGCGTGCATCTGGCGAACCGGCCGACGCGATTCCGCGTCTTTCAGAGGACGCTCCAGAATCGCGTAGACCTCCTTGGTCGGGGCCACGTTCCAGTCGGGGGCCAGGGTCTCCTCCGGCTCCCACTTCTCGACCTCGAAGACGTCCACCAGGTCCTCGGGGCGCCTGCTCGCCGCATACCGTCCGCACATGAGTGCCAGACTGCCACGGCCCCGCCCCCTACCGAGGAGCCCGTCCACAAGATGACCGAAGTCCTCGGCAGCCAGCCCGCGCCCGCCCAGTGGATCGTCATCGCCACCGCGGTCGCCGCGCTGGCCGCCGTCCTGCCCCGCCCGCTGTGGCGGCTGTCCCGCAACGCGGTCACCATCGCCCACGAGGGCGGCCACGGTCTCGTGGCGCTCGTCACCGGGCGGCGGCTGGAGTCGATCCGGCTGCACTCGGACACCAGCGGGCTCACCGTCACGCGCGGGCGGCCCACCGGCCTCGGCATGGTCCTGACGGCCGCCGCCGGCTACACCGCCGCCCCGCTGCTCGGCCTCGGCGGCGCCGCGCTGCTCGGCTCCGGCCGGGTCACCCTGCTGCTGTGGCTGGCCACGGCGCTGCTGGTGGCGATGCTGGTGATGGTCCGCAACGCGTACGGGATCTTCACCGTGCTGCTCACCGGCGGCGCCTTCCTCCTGGTGTCCTGGCTGACCGGCCCGGACGTGCAGGCGGTCTTCGCGTACGCCGTGGTGTGGTTCCTGCTGCTCGGCGGGGTCCGGCCGGCCTTCGAGCTACAGGCGAAGCGGCGCCACGGCGGCGCCCCCGACTCCGACGCGGACCAGCTCGGGCGGCTCACCCATGTGCACCCCACGGTGTGGCTCCTCTTCTTCCACGCCGTCTCGATCTGCGCCCTGATCGGCGGAGGACGCTGGCTCCTGGGCGTGTAGTCCCCCCGTAAAGTGAGGGCATGACCGAAAGCTCCGCGCCCACCGATCCGCTCACCGGCCTCTGGCCCGCCCCGTACGCCCGCGGCGCCGTCGACGCCACCGTCACCGTGCCCGGATCGAAGTCGGTCACCAACCGCGCCCTCGTGCTCGCCGCGCTCGCCGCCGAGCCCGGCTGGGTGCGCCGCCCGCTGCGCTCGCGCGACACCCTGCTGATGGCCGAGGCGCTGCGCACCCTCGGCGTGAAGATCGACGAGGGCGTGGGTCCGGACGGCTCCGGCGAGGCGTGGCGGGTCATCCCGGCCGGGCTGCGCGGCCCGGCGGCCGTGGACGTCGGCAACGCGGGCACGGTCATGCGCTTCCTGCCGCCGGTCGCGGCCCTCGCCGAGGGTCCGGTCCGCTTCGACGGCGACCCGCGCTCCCACGAGCGCCCGCTGCACGGGGTGATCGACGCGCTGCGCGCGCTCGGCGCCCGGATCGACGACGACGGGCGCGGCGCGCTGCCGATGACCGTGCACGGCGGCGGCTCCCTGGAGGGCGGTGTCGTGGAGATCGACGCCTCCTCGTCCTCCCAGTTCGTCAGCGCGCTGCTGCTGTCGGGCGCGCGCTTCAACCAGGGCGTGGAGGTGCGGCACGTCGGCGGGCGGCTGCCCTCGCTGCCGCACATCCGGATGACCGTCGACATGCTGCGGGCGGTCGGCGCGCAGGTCGACGAGCCGGAGCACGGCGGGCGGCCCGACGTGTGGCGGGTGGCCCCGTCGGCGCTGCTCGGGCGGGACCTGGTGGTCGAGCCCGACCTGTCCAACGCGCAGCCGTTCCTGGCCGCCGCGCTGGTCACCGGCGGCCGGGTGACCGTGCCGGACTGGCCGGCGCGCACCACCCAGCCCGGTGACGCGCTGCGGGAGATCTTCACCGCGATGGGCGGTTCCTGCGAGCTGACCGAGCGGGGCCTGACCTTCACCGGCACCGGCCGGATCCACGGCATCGACGTGGACCTGGGCGAGGTCGGCGAGCTGACCCCCGGCATCGCGGCGGTCGCGGCCCTCGCCGACTCCCCCTCCACCCTGCGCGGCGTCGCTCATCTGCGGCTGCACGAGACGGACCGGCTGGCGGCGCTGACCCGGGAGATCAACGGGCTGGGCGGCGACGTCACGGAGACCGAGGACGGGCTGCGCATCCGCCCGCGCCCGCTGCGCGGCGGCGTCTTCCACACGTACCACGACCACCGGATGGCGACCGCGGGCGCGCTGATCGGGCTGGCCGTGGAGGGCGTGGAGATCGAGAACGTGGCGACGACGGAGAAGACCTTGCCCGACTTCCCGAGGATGTGGACCGAAATGCTCGGGGTCTGAGCCATGCGGCGTTACGGGAAGCACACCGACGAGGACGACATCCGCCAGCGGCCCAACCGCAAGGGCAACCGTCCCCGCACCACCATCCGCCCCAAGCACGAGGACGCCGTCGAGGGCATGGTCCTCACCGTGGACCGGGGCCGGCTGACCTGCCTGGTCGAGGACCGGGTGGTGATGGCGATGAAGGCCCGCGAGCTGGGCCGCAAGGCCGCCGTGGTGGGCGACCGGGTCTCCCTGGTGGGCGATCTGTCGGGCGAGAAGGACACCCTGGCGCGGATCGTGCGGATCGGCGAGCGGAGCTCGGTGCTGCGCCGCACGGCCGACGACGACGACCCGTACGAGCGGGTGGTGGTGGCCAACGCCGACCAGCTCGCGATCGTGACCGCGCTCGCCGACCCGGAGCCGCGCCCGCGCCTGATCGACCGCTGTCTGGTGGCCGCCTACGACGGCGGGCTCTCCCCCTTCCTGGTGCTGACCAAGTCGGACCTGGCGCCGCCGTCGGCCCTGCTGGATCTCTACGGCGACCTGGACATCCCGTACGTGGTGGTCAACCGCGAGGAGCTGTACGACGGCGGGGCCGCCGACCGGGTGCGCGAGCACTTGGGCGACCGGGTGACGGCCTTCGTCGGGCACTCGGGCGTCGGCAAGACGACGCTGGTGAACGCGCTGGTGCCCCTGGAGCGGCGGCGGGTCACCGGGCATGTGAACGCGGTGACCGGGCGCGGCCGGCACACCACCACCTCGGCGCTCGCGCTGCCGCTGGACAAGGCCGGCGGCTGGGTCATCGACACGCCCGGCGTGCGCTCCTTCGGGCTGCACCACGTCGACCCCTCGCGGGTCATCCACGCCTTCCCGGACCTGGAGCCGGGTACCGAGAACTGCCCGCGCGCGTGCAGCCACGACGAGCCGGACTGCGCGCTGGACGCCTGGGTGGCGGAGGGCCACGCCGATCCGGCGCGGCTGTACTCGCTGCGCCGGCTGCTGGCGACCCGGGAGCGACGCGAGGGCGACTGAGCCGCGCGCGTTTACGGGCGCCCACGTCTGGTAAGTGCATAATCGCACCAAGTGAGACGAAGCAGTCACCGACGGCGTGGGAGGCACTGACGATGGCGTGGCTGCTGGTGGTGGTCGCGGGGATCCTGGAGACGGGCTTCGCGGTCTGCCTGAAGCTCTCGCACGGTTTCACCCGGCTGTGGCCGACGGTCGCCTTCGCGGCCTTCGCGCTCGGCAGCTTCGGCCTGCTGACCCTCGCGCTGCGCAAGCTGGACGTCGGTCCGGCGTACGCGGTGTGGACGGGGATCGGGGCGGCCGGGACGGCGATCTACGGGATGGTCTTCCTCGGCGACCTGGTCTCCACGCTCAAGATCGTCTCGATCTCGCTGGTGATCGTCGGCGTCATCGGGCTCCAGCTCTCCGGCTCGGCCCACTGACCCTCCGGGGCCACCGGACGCACGGGCTCTGCCACCACGAGGGAGAGCGCGAGCCGCAGCGCGAGCTCGCAGGAGCGCAGCGCCCCGGCGGGCCCGCCGCCGTCCCCGGCGGCGCGCGCGAGCAGCGCCGCCGCCGCCCGGTCCCTGGCCTGGCCGAGCAGCTCCCCCGGCGTCGGCACCCCCGCGTCGGCCCGCCGCTGCTCCGGCACGGGGGCGGGCCTGGCCCCGGTGCGCACCGGGCGCGGCGCGGGCAGCGGCTCGCCCCAGGCGCCGGTGAGCAGGGCCCGCAGCACGGGCCGGGCGGCGGCGGAGGCGACGGTCCACTCGGCGACGGCGACCAGCCGGCGGGCGGGCGGCCCCGGTTCGGCGAGGACGGCCTCGACGCCCCGCAGATAGCGGTCGGCCTCGCGCCGCGCGAGGGCGCGGGCGAGCCCCTCCTTGGAGCCGAACTCGTTGTAGAGGGTCTGGCGGGAGACCCGGGCGCGGACGGCGAGGTCCACCATCCGCACGGCGGACCAGGGCTGCGCGCCCAGGGCCGCGAGGGCCGCGTCGAGAAGGGTCTGGCGGGCAGTCGGCATCGTCGCCTCCAGCCAAGTCGGTACTGCGCTCAGCGTTGACGCCCGGCCACGGACTGTCAAGGGGCGGCGCCGGACCGTCCCGGTCCGGGGGATAGAGTGCGGCCCATGGCCGAATACCACGACGATCTGCGTCTGGCCCATGTCCTCGCGGATGCCGCGGACGCGGCCACGATGGACCGGTTCCAGGCGCTCGACCTGAAGGTCGAGACCAAGCCCGACATGACCCCGGTCAGCGAGGCCGACAAGGCCGCCGAGGAGCTGATCCGAGGTCAGCTCAAGCGCGCCCGCCCGCGCGACGCGATCCTCGGCGAGGAGTACGGCGTCGAGGGCACCGGCCCGCGCCGCTGGGTGATCGACCCGATCGACGGCACCAAGAACTACGTGCGCGGGGTGCCCGTCTGGGCGACCCTGATCGCGCTGATGGAGGCGGGCGAGACCGGGTTCCAGCCGGTCGTCGGCGTCGTCTCGGCGCCCGCCCTGGGCCGCCGCTGGTGGGCGGCGAAGGGGCTCGGCGCGTACACCGGCCGCAGCCTCGCCTCGGCGACCCGGATCGGGGTGTCGAAGGTCGGGCGCCTGGAGGACGCCTCCTTCGCGTACTCCAGCCTGACCGGCTGGGAGGAGCGGGGCCGGCTCGACGGCTTCCTCGACCTGAGCCGGGCGGTGTGGCGCACGCGCGCGTACGGCGACTTCTGGCCGTACATGATGGTCGCCGAGGGCTCGGTGGACCTGTGCGCGGAGCCGGAGCTGTCGCTGTGGGACATGGCGGCCACCGCGATCGTGGTCCAGGAGGCAGGCGGCACGTTCACCGGACTCGACGGCCGCCACGGCCCGCACAGCGGGGACGCGGCGGCGTCGAACGGGCTGCTGCACGGGGAGCTGCTCGGCCACCTCGGCGGCTGAGCGGCCCCCGCGCGAGGGCGGTGGGGCCGCCGGGCATCAGCCCAACTGCCACCACTGCCCGGCGTCGTCGTGGTCGCAGGCGGGGCGCGGTGCCCCGCCGGAACACCGCGCGCGGCGCGTGGCGCACGTGCTCCCCCGTACGCCACGCGCGCCCCCTTGTTGGGTGCGCGGGCCGGTGTCACTCTGAGACTCCCCCCACTTGTGAACTTGTGAAAAAGTTCTCGAACAGGAGGTGGTCCCCTCCATGCTCGTCCGTGACGCCATGAGCACGGTGGTCCTCACCATCGGCCCGGCCCATACCCTCCGCCAGGCGGCCCGCCTGATGTCCGCGCGGCGCGTCGGCGCCGCGATCGTCCTCGACACCGACACCTGCGGACTCGGCATCCTGACCGAGCGCGACATCCTCAACGCGATCGGCCGGGACCGGAACCCCGACCACGAGACGGCGGACGCCCACACCACCCGGGACGTCGTCTTCGCCGCCCCGACCTGGACGCTGACCGAGGCGGCGGAGGCGATGACCCGAGGCGGCTTCCGGCACCTGGTGGTGCTGGACGACCACGGGCCGGTCGGCATCGTCTCCGTACGCGACATCATCCGCTGCTGGATGCCGGCGCACAGCGCCGCCTGACCAGGCGGGAGGGCCGGACCCCCGTACGGATACGGGAATCCGGCCCTCCACTGCCCACGGCAGGCGGTCTCAGCCGCGCAGGGCCTGGACCGCGGCGTCGAGCCGCTTGCCGAAGTCGCCGTCCGCCTTACGGAAGTTGCCGATCGCGCGCTCGGCGATGTCGTCGCGCGAGACCTTGGCGATGAAGCCCGCCAGGTTCTCCACCAGGCGGCTTTTCTCGTCCTCGGACATCAGCCGGTAGAGGTCGCCCGCCTGGACGAAGTCGTCGTCCTCGGCGTGCGAGGGCGCGGCGCTCTCGCCGGTGAGCCCGGTGACGGCCGAGCCGGACCACAGCGGGCGGCCGGTCTGCTGGGGGCCGCCGAAGCTGTTGGGCTCGTAGTTCTTCTCGCCGCCGTGCCGGCCGTCGTAGAGGAAGCCGTCGCGGGAGTGGGTGCGCGCCTCGGTGGCGTGCGGGCGGTTCACCGGCAGGTGGTCGGCGTTGATGCCGACGCGGTAGCGGTGGGCGTCGCCGTAGGCGAAGAGGCGGCCCTGGAGCATCTTGTCCGGGGACGGGCCGATGCCGGGCACGAAGTGCGCCGGGGAGAAGATCGACTGCTCGACCTCGGCGAAGACGTTCCGCGGGTTGCGGTTGAGCTCCAGCTTGCCGATCTCGATCGGCGGGTAGTCCTCGTGCGGCCACACCTTGGTGAGGTCGAAGGGGTTGAAGCGGTAGGCCGCCGCGTCGGCCGCCGGCATGATCTGCACCTGCACGGTCCAGGTCGGGAAGTCGCCGCGCTCGATGGACTCGCGCAGGTCGCGCTGGTGCGAGTCGGGGTCCTCGCCGGCGAGACGGTTGGCCTCGGCCTGGGTGAGGTTCTTGATCCCCTGGTCGGTCTTGAAGTGGTACTTGACCCAGAAGACCTCGCCGGCCTCGTTGTTCCACTGGAAGGTGTGCGAGCCGTAGCCGTTCATGTGGCGGTACGAGGCGGGGATGCCCCGGTCGCCGAAGAGCCAGGTCACCTGGTGCGTGGACTCGGGGCTCAGCCCCCAGAAGTCCCAGACGTTGTCCGCCTCCTGGGAGCCGGTGTACGGGTCGCGCTTCTGGGTGTGGATGAAGTCGGGGAACTTGATGGCGTCCTTGATGAAGAACACCGGGGTGTTGTTGCCGACGAGGTCGTAGTTGCCCTCCTCGGTGTAGAACTTCAGCGCCCACCCGCGCGGGTCGCGCACGGCGTCCGCCGCGCCGAGGTTGCCCGCGACAGTCGAGAAGCGCAGGAAGGTCTCGGTCTCCTTGCCGATCTCGGAGAGGAAGGCGGCCCTGGTGTACGCCGTGACGTCGGCGGTCACCGTGAAGGTGCCGTAGGCGCCCGCGCCGCGCGCGTGGACCACGCGCTCCGGGATGCGCTCGCGGTTGAAGTGCGCCAGCTTCTCCAGCAGCAGCTGGTCCTGGAGCAGGACCGGACCGCCGATGCCCGCGGTCTCGCTGTTCTGGTTGTCGGCGACCGGCGCCCCGGCCTCGGTGGTGAGCGGTCCCTGCGTCACGTGCGCCTCCTGCGTCGGTTGTGCGGCAAACCCGCGAGCCCTGTCCTGAGCCTCAGCTTGTACTCGACCCTACAATAGACAATGTCTAAGTCAAGTTACCTTCCAAAGTCACACCCGTTCGGGACTTGCTCCCCTTGACTGTTAGGCTGACCCCATGAGTGACCTGTTGGAACGACTGCGCGGCCGAGGCTGGCGCATGACCGCGCAGCGACGCGTCGTCGCGGAGGTCCTCGACGGGGATCACATGCACCTGACCGCCGACGAGGTCCACGCCCGCGCCGTCGCGAAGCTGCCCGAGATCTCCCGGGCGACCGTGTACAACACGCTGGGCGAGATGGTCACGCTCGGCGAGGTGCTGGAGGTCGCCACCGACGGCCGCGCCAAGCGCTACGACCCCAACGCCCACCGGCCGCACCAGCACCTGGTCTGCGCCCGCTGCGGCGCGATCCGCGACGTGCACCCGGGCGGCGACCCGCTGGCGGACCTGCCCGCCACGGAGCGCTTCGGCTTCACCATCTCGAACGTCGAGGTCACGTACCGAGGCATCTGCCCGAGCTGCGCGACGACCGCCTAGCCACGCGCACCCGCACCTACGGGAGAGCCCCCGCCGGACCGGCGGGGGCTCTCTCGTTTCCGCAGGCGCCACCACGGCCCCGGGAACGCCGAAGGCCCGGATCCGTTTCCGGATCCGGGCCTTCGGGCTACTGAGTAGCGGGGACAGGATTTGAACCTGCGACCTCTGGGTTATGAGCCCAGCGAGCTACCGAGCTGCTCCACCCCGCGTCGGTGAACACAACCTTACGGGACCGTTCGGAGCAGGGCAAATCAGTTGTCCGGGTGACGGGTGTGCCGCCCGTTACGCCGTGAGCTCCTGGTGCAGCGCCTCGCTCAGTCGCGCCGCCCGCTCCGCGACCTCCGCCGGGCCGAGCTCCACCGCGCGGGCGCACCAGCGGCGCCCCTCGGTGAGCTCACCGCGCCGCGCCGCGAGCAGGGCGAGGCGCAGCGCGGCCCGGCCGTGCCCGGCGTGCGCCGCGCGCGTCCACCACAGCGCCGCCTCCCGCTCGCCGCCCTCGCGCGCGAGCAGCAGCCCGAGGTTGAAGGCGCCGTTGCGGGAGCCCGCCTCGGCCGCCTCCCGGTACCAGCGGGCGGCCGCGGCGACGTCGCCGCGCCCGGCGGCGAGCATCCCGACCCGCACCTGGGCGCGCCGGTGCCCCTGCTGCGCGGCCCGCTCGTACCACTCCTCGCACTCGCTCTTCTCCTCGCGCGGCGCGCCGAGCACCTGCGGGCCGGGCGCCGGGCGGCGCGCGTCGAGGACCGAGGCGAGCCGGAAGGCCGCCTCGGCGCTGCCGCCGCCCGCGGCGCAGCGCAGGTGGCGCTCGGCGCCCTGCTCGTCGCCGTCGCGCAGGCAGGCGATGCCGACCTGGAGCGCGGCCTCGGTGTGCCCGGCCGCGGCGGCCCGCTCGTACCAGCTCAGCGCCGTGCGGTCGTCGTCGCGGCCCGCGTGCAGGATGCCGAGGTTGAAGGCGGCGTCGACGCTGCCGGCCTCGGCCGCCTTGGAGAACCAGGGCTCGGCGCCGCCCGCGTCCCCGGCCTGGAGCAGCAGCACGGCGAGCGCGTTGGCCGCCTCGCGGTGTCCGGCGTAGGCCGCCCGGCGGTACCACTGCTCGGCCTGGGCGGTGCGCTCCTGCGCGGCGCAGAGCAGGCCCAGGTTGTAGGCGCCGTTGACGTCGCCCGCGTCCATGGCCGCGCGGTACCAGCGCTCGGCGGTCTGCTGCTCCCCGCGCGCGGCGTGCAGCGCGCCCAGCGCGTTGGCCGCGTTGCCGTCGCCGTCCTGGGCGGCGCGCAGCCACCACACGGCGGCGCTCTCCTCGTCGCCGGCGTCGCGCAGCAGGAAGCCCAGCGCGCAGGCGGCCTTGGCCTCGCCGTCCTTGGCGGAGGTCAGGTACCAGCGGCCGGCCTCCTTGAGCTCGCCGCGCTTCTCCAGGAGGACGCCCAGGTGCAGGGCGGCCCGCCGGTGGCCGCGCGCGGCGGCCTGCCGGAACCACTGCTCGGCCTCGGCGAGCCCGCTCTTGGGCGCGGGCGCCCCGTCCCCGG
This sequence comes from Streptomyces sp. NPDC042100, assembly GCF_055582325.1. NCBI lineage: Bacteria > Bacillati > Actinomycetota > Actinomycetes > Kitasatosporales > Streptomycetaceae > Streptomyces > Streptomyces sp. NPDC042100. Next base: position 147,546 of record NZ_JBVJDK010000013.1, on the reverse strand, counting down.
CGGGCACGGGGCCGTCGGCGGCGGTGCGCAGCCCGGTGGCGGTGTCGTAGGTGTGCGGGCCTCGGACCGGCTCGGTGGCCCGCCGCTCCAGGGAGAGCGCCAGCCGGTAGGCGGCCTCGCGGTGCCCCTGCTCGGCGGCGGCGCGCAGCCAGCGCTCGGCGCCGACGTCGCTGCGGTGCTCCAGCAGGTCGGCGAGGGCGTACGCGCCGAGCGCGTGCCCCTGCTCGGCGGACTGGCGCAGCCAGTACTCGGCGCCGGGCTCGTCGCCACGCTCGCGGTGGTGGCGTCCGAGGGCGTGCGCGGCGGGCGCGGAGCCGGCGACGGCGGCGACCCGCCACCAGCCGGCGGCCTCGTCCGGGTAGCCGCGCTGGTGCAGCAGCACGCCCAGGTTGTTCGCGGCGGCACGGTCGCCCTCGGCGGTGGCACCGCGCAGATACGGCTCGGCGGCGTCCAGGTCGCCGCGGCGCAGCAGCAGTGCGCCGAGGACGCTCATCGCGGCGGCGTCGCCGTTCTCGGCGGCACGCCGGTGGCGGGCCTCGGTCTCGGCCTCGGTCTCGTCTGCGGCAGTGGTGTCGACGGTCTCATCGACGGCCCCCGCGGCCTCGATGATCTCGTCTGCGGCGTTTCTCGCGTGCCGCTGCACAAACCGCCCTGTCTCCAACAGAGTTGCCCTGTCCCCCATAAATACCATCGTCGCACCACCCGCAACCCGCGTACACCTGGTATAGCTCAGCCGGTGAGGTCACTTCAGCGTTTTGTCGACATGCCCACAGAGAGACAAGTCAAACACGAATCGCACCAACTCGCCCCCTCTGCACCGCCCTTCGGGCCACTCTGCTCCTCCCTGGACATGACGAAGGCCCGAATCCAGATGGATCCGGGCCTTCCTCTTCAGTAGCGGGGACAGGATTTGAACCTGCGACCTCTGGGTTATGAGCCCAGCGAGCTACCGAGCTGCTCCACCCCGCGTCGGTGAATACAACCTATCACGACGCGGGGGCGGAGCCTTCCGGCGGGCGTCAGCCGCCCGGACTCGCCGGCGGGCTGGCCGTCGAGCTCGGGGTCGTCTTCGGCGCGGGCTTGGCCCCGGAGGCCGGGGCCTGGAGCTTCGCCCCCGCGTCCGCGGCCCGCTGGAGCGCGCCCTGCAGGGCCTCCTGCGCCTTGCCGTACGCCGCCCAGTCCTGCTTCTGCAGGGCCGCCTGGCCGTCGTCGTACGCCTTCTGGGCGTCCGCGATGGCCTGCTTCAGCGCGGCGTCGTTGCTCGCCGGCGGGGTCGGCTGCGTCGGCTTGGTGGTGCCCGGCGGCTGGGTCGGCGGCGGGTTGTTGCCCTCGACCCCGAAGACCGCGTTCAGCGCCTCCGTGAGGGTGTTCTCGAACACCGTGGTGTCCTTGGTGGTGTCGCCGTCCGGCTGGTCCGCGTCCACATAGGACACCGCGACCTTCTTCAGCAGCGGGTACTGCGCGTTGCGGCCCTGGGCGTACACCGGCTCCACGTACAGGAAGCCGCCGTCGAGCGGCACCGTCAGCAGGTTGCCGTAGAGGATGTCGGAGTCGGCACCCTTCATGTCACGCACGAAGGTCGCCACCGACGGGAGGCTGTTGAGCTTGTTCTGCACCTGCTGGGGTCCGGGGACGTCCGAGGTGACTCTCAGCAGCCTTATCTTGCCGTAGTCCTTGCTGTTGGCATCGGCGTCCACCGCCATGAAGGCGCCCAGGTTGGGCCGGCCCGCCGGGGTGAACGTCGTCGTCAGCGAGAACTGCTCGGACGACTCCCCGGGCATCTTCATGCTCAGGTAGTACGGCGGGACCGCGTTGCCGTCCTTGTTGGTCGGGTCGTCCGGCACCTGCCAGGCGTCCGAGCCGCTGTAGAACTGCGCCGGGTCCTGGACGTGGTAGCGGGTGAGCAGCTCGCGCTGGACCTTGAACATGTCCTGCGGGTACCGCAGGTGCTTCATCAGGTCCTGACCGATCTCCGAACGGTCCTTGACCGTGCCGGGGAAGGCCTTCATCCAGGTCTTCAGGACCGGGTCCCGCTCGTCCCACTGGTAGAGCTTCACCGTGCCGTCGTAGGCGTCGACGGTGGCCTTCACCGAGTTGCGGATGTAGTTGACCTGGTTCTCCTGGGCGACGACCGCGCGCTGCTGGTTGCCGACCGTCAGGGAGTCCGCCGTGGTGTCGCCCAGCGTGGTGCGCGAGGCGTACGGGTAGCCGTTGGTGGTCGTGTACGCGTCGACGATCCACTGGATGCGTCCGTCCACGACCGCCGGGTAGGCGTCGCCGTCGATGGTCAGCCAGGGGGCGACCGCCTCGACGCGCTCCTTCGGCGTGCGGTTGTACAGGATCCGCGAGCCCTCGCCGATGGCCCCCGAGTAGAGGATCTGCGGCTCGCTGAAGGCGACGGCGTAGGCCGCGCGGTTGAAGGCGTTGGAGAGGCTGACCCCGCTGTTGCCCTGGTAGCTGGTGGTCTTCTCGCCGTTCTCCTCGTAGTCGAGCTCCTTCTGGGGCCCGCCCACGATCGAGTACTGGTCGGTCTTCTCGCCGTAGTAGATGCGCTGCTCGTACGGGCCGAGCGTGCCCGTGGTGGGCAGCCCGGACTCGGTGAAGACCGGCGAGCCGTTGGCGTCCGTCTGGGTGCCCGCGGCCATGATGGCGCCGTAGCCGTGGGTGTAGGTGAAGTGGTCGTTGATCCAGTTCCGCTTCGGGATGCCCTTGATGTTGAGCTCACGCAGACCGACGACGGTGTCCTTGCCGTCGTAGCGGTCGACGTCCAGGGTCAGCGGGAACTGGTAGTACTTCCGCTTCTGCTCCAGCTGCTGGAAGGTCGGCGACACGACGTTCGGGTCGATCAGCCGGTAGCTGGCGGCCGTGTCGGCGTCCGCGCGGAGCTGGTCCTTGGCCTTGACCGTCGACTTGCCCGAGTAGTTCTCCGGCTTGGTGGTGTCGATGTCGTACGCCTTGCGCGTCGCGTCGATGTTCTTCTGGATGTACGGCGCTTCCTTGGCCTGCTCGTTCGGCTGGACCTGGAACTTCTGCACGATGGCCGGGTACAGGCCGCCGATCAGGATCGCCGAGAGCACCATCAGGCCGAAGCCGATCACCGGCAGCTGCCAGGTGCGCCGCCACAGGGTGGCGAAGAAGAGCAGGGCGCAGATCACCGCGATGCAGAACAGGATCGTCTTCGCCGGAAGGTAGGCGTTGGCGTCCACGTACCGCAGACCGGTCCAGTTGCCGGTGGCCTTGAAGTCGCTGGACTTCACCGCGAGGCCGTACCGGTCCAGCCAGTACGCCACGGCCTTCAGCGACACGAAGACGCCGAGCAGCACCGACAGGTGCCCGGTCGCCGCCGCCGTGGCGCGGGCGCCCGGGCTGGTGACCCGCAGGCCGCCGTACAGGTAGTGCGTGAGGGCCGCCGCGATCAGCGAGAGCACCGTGGCGCCGAAGCCGAAGGCGAGCAGGAAGCGGTACCAGGGCAGGTCGAAGGCGTAGAACGCCACGTCCAGCTGGAACTGCGGGTCCTTCTGCCCGAAGGAGACCCCGTTCACCCACTGCAGCCAGGTGCGCCACTGCCCGGAGGCGGAGGCGCCCGCGATCAGGGCCACCAGGGCCGTGACGGCGAGCAGCACCCACTTCTTGAAGGGGGCGAGTCCCATCCGGTAGCGGTCGAGGCTCTGCTGCTCCAGCGACATCGCGCTCAGCGGCGGCCGCAGCCGGTAGGCCAGCCAGATGTTCAGCCCGACGGCCAGTCCCATGAGCAGGCCGAAGACCAGGAAGAGCCCGATCTTGGTCCACAGCGTGGTGGTGAACACGGACGAGTAGTGGACCGACCGGAACCAGAGCCAGTCCGTCCAGAACCCGGCGAACATCACGAACAGCATGGCGAGGACGGCCAGCACGCCCAGCGTCATCAGCAGCGTACGGGCCCGCCGGGACGGCCGGCCGACTCTGATCCTTGGCCCGGACGGGCCTGTGCCGCCTCCGCGGTCCGGCATCTGGAAAGCCAACGTGCGCCCCTCGAGGTTGATGCGTCGATAAGCAGGCTCCGCGATCGTAGAGCCCACTGATGCAACTTACTGAGGCTTTACCGAGTTCCCGCGGGCCCCGGCGTTTCCCACTCCGGAGAAGTCCCGGCGGGATCCGGGAGGTGTCCGCGAGGAGCCCGGGAGGAGTCCGGGCGCCGGAGGAGGCAGGATGTTGCCCATGTCCAACGTTTCCCCCACCGGCCCCCAGATGGCCGCGAGCCCCCTCACCCGGGCCGTCCTCGAGATCGACGAGTACGCCTCGGGCCTCGGCTGGGACCGGCCGGCCCGGCTCTTCGCCCTGGTCGACACCGCCCGGCTGCGCGCCCGGGAGCCCTCGCTCGCCTCCCAGCTCGGGCTCGCCGCCGAGTCCGCCGGCTACACCCCGATCGAGCAGGACGAGGTGCCGTCCTCCGTGCCGCTCGACAAGTTCCTCGGCACCGTCGTCTGGCCCGACGCGGTCGCCGGCTGCGCGCTGACCGTGGAGCGGATGATGCTGCCGCCGTCCGCCGAGGCCGCCGTGCCCAAGGACCTGGGCGGCGCCGCGCTCGCCAAGTGGGTGGCCCGGCACCCGGACCGCCAGGAGGTCCGGATGACCGTGGCCGTGCTGCGCGACGGCACGCGCGAGGCGGCGATCCGGCTGCGCGAGAAGGACGCGGCCACGGAGGTGCTCACCGGGCCCGACCTGGTGCCCGGCCTCGCCGAGGCGCTGGCGGCGACCTTCGTCTCCTGAGGTCAGCCCTTGGAGCAGCTGGGCAGGGACGCGGTGTCGCCCTTGCGCAGCAGCTCCAGGGACTTCGTCGCGTCGTCGATGGTGTTCACCTTGATCAGGGTGAGCCCGTCGGGCGTGTCGGCGGCGGCCGCGGCGCAGTTGTCCGCCGGGGTGAGGAAGTACTCGGCGCCCGCGTCGCGCGCGCCGACCAGCTTCATCTCGATGCCGCCGATCGGGCCGACCTTGCCCTTGTCGTCGATGGTGCCGGTGCCGGCGATGAACTTGCCGCCGGTGATCGACTCCGGGCTGAGCTTGGCGATGATGCCGAGCGCGAACATCAGCCCGGCGCTGGGACCGCCGACGTCGGCCAGCTTGATGTCGATGGTGAACGGGAAGACGTGGTCGGTGCCGGCCTGGATGCCGACGATGGCCCGGTCGCCCTCTTCCGACTTGGTGGTGGTGAGTACCACCTTCTCGGTCGTCGTCGCGTCCCGGTGGGCCTTCTCGGCGGCCGCCGCCTCCTTGGCGGGGACGATCGTGAACTCGACGTCCTGGCCGGGCTTGCGCTTGGTGACCAGCTTGGCGACGTCGCCGGGCTCCTTGACGGCCACGCCGTCCACCGCGCGGATCACGTCGCCGGCGTGCAGCCTGCCCTCGGCGGGGGTGTCCTTGACGACGGTGGCGACGACGACCCGGGTGGTCACCGGGATGCCCAGCTCCGTGAGGGCGGCGACCTTGGCGCTCTCCTGCGACTGGCTGAACTCCTCGGCGTTCTCCTGGCTCGACTGCTCCTCGGTCTTCCCGTCCGGGTAGAGCGTGTCGTGCGGGACGACGACGCTGTCGTGGGCGAGCCAGCCGTAGACCGCCTCGACGGCGTTCATCTTGTAGTCCGCGCCGGTGACGCGCACCGTCGTCATGTTGAGGTGGCCGTCGGTCGGGTAGGTCTTGCGACCCGAGATCTGCAGGACCGGCTCTCCACGGGCCTCGCCGAGGGTGTTCACCGTCGGGCCGGGGCTCATCTCCGAGTACGGCACCGGGATGAGGACGCCCACGCAGAGCAGCGTGATCAGGACCAGGGTGGAGGCGAGCATCGTCGCGGTGCGGCGTGGCATGGAACGACAGTACGGGACCAGGCTGTGAGTGCGCCTTCGGGGCTCAGCCGGTGGTGGTGCCCGTGGCGGGGGTCGGAGCGGCGGCCGCGGGAGCCGTCTCGTGCTCCGGGCGGGAGGAAGCGGAGGCGGGGAGATGGGACCGCTCCATGGCGTCCCTGAAGCGCGCGTAGCCCGCGAGCTCGGCGACGTCTCCTATGGTCTTGTTGCGTGAAGCCCAGCTTCCCCATATCGCCGCGCCGACGACTGCGAAAAGCGGAATCAGCAACCAGGCGAGCGCTGCCATCCCGACCTCCCATCCCCAGTGGTCCCCAGTGAGTTGATCAGCAGATTATTCATCCGTGGGACCAACGCTCACGCCTGGGGGACGGTTACGCAAATCGGGGCGTTCGGCTACGTGTCGTCGGCGTGGCTCCTTGCGTCCGCGCCGTCACCCCTCGTGCTCGCGGGCCCGCTCAGCAGGCACCCACCCATTCCTCGGTGCCGTCCGAGAAGGTCTGGTGCTTCCAGATCGGGACCTCGTGCTTGAGGTCGTCGATGAGCTTGCGGCAGGCCGCGAAGGCCTCCGCGCGGTGCGGGCAGGAGACGGCGACGACGACCGCGATGTCACCCACACGGAGGTCACCCACCCGGTGGACGGCGGCCAGCGCGCGCACCGGGTAGTCGGCCACGACCTTCTCGGCGACCCGGCGCAGCTCCGCGGCGGCGGAGGGGTGGCAGGAGTAGCCGAGGCCGTCCACGTCGGCGCCGCCGTCGTGATTGCGGACCGTGCCCACGAAGAGCGTCATGCCGCCGGCGGCGTCGTCGCCGACCGCGCGGAAGACCTCGTCGACCGAGAGCTCCGTGTCGCGGATCGCCAGGAGCCGGATCGGGTCGTCCGCGCCCAGCTCGCCGGGGTGGTCGCTCGGGACGTCGTGCGTGTGTGCCATGCCGTCCATCGTGCCGCACGGGCCGGACGACGCGGAATAGCGTTTTCGCCCGGTCGCGCCGCGCCTCCCTAGGAGGGTCCTACAGGAGCCCCTCCCGCGCGGGCCCGGGGGCGCCTACAGCCCGCGCCGCTTCCGCATCTGCCGGACCAGGGCCGCCGTGCCCAGCAGCGCCACCGTGGCGCCGGCCGCGCCCGCCGCCGTCGCGTCCTTGCGCCCGAGCCGGCGCCCGGCGACGGTGTGCCGGCCCTGCACCTCCTCCAGGAGCGCGGCCAGCACCTCCTCGTTGGTCCAGCGCGGCCGCCAGCCCGCGTCGTGCAGCCGCCCGACGCTGACCACCCAGGGGTGCATGGTGTACGCCAGGTCGCCCGCCGGGGACGGGGTGAGCCCGATCCGGTGCAGCCGGGCCGCGGCGCCCAGGGCGACGGCCGAGGGCAGCTCCATGCGCCGGATCCCCGACAGCTCCTCGACCTCCTCCTGCTCCAGCCAGCCCTCGCAGCCGACCGCGAACTCCCCCTCCACCTTCTCCAGGGCCGCGTACTCCAGCGCGCTGACCAGATCGTCGACGTGGCAGAACTGCCAGGTCGGCCGGGACCCGGCCACCACCAGCAGCCGGGGTGACTCGAAGTAGCGGGTCAGCGCCGTGTCCGTACCGCCGATCAGCACGGCGGGCCGCACCACGGTCACGTGCAGTCCGGGGTGCGCGCGGGGCGCGCGGCGGCCGAGGCGCTCGATCTCCAGGAGGTCGCCGACACCGGTGGCCTCGGCGGTGGCGCGCAGCTCGGCGTCCTCGGACAGCGGGATGTCGTTGTCGGGGAGCGCCCCGTAGACCATGGTGGAGGTGCAGAGCACCACCCGGTGCACCCCGGCCGCCGCCGCGGCCGTCAGCACCGTCTGGGTGCCGCGCACGTTGTAGGCGCTCCGGGCGGCCGGATCCGTCTCCAGGTCGAGGTCGACGGCCAGGTGCACGACCACGTCGGCGCCGCGCAGCTTCTCCGCGATGGCCGGATCGCGCACGTCGAGGATGTGCCACTGCGCCTCGGAGACCTCGCCCCGGCGCTCGTCGATGGCGATGACCTGCTTGATCTCCTCGGACGCGGCGAGGCGCCTGGTCAGGAGGTCGCCGACGCCTGTCGCGGCACCGGTGACCGCGACGACGGGCCCGCGCGCGGCGGACCTGGCCGAGTGGTTTCGCGCTGCGCGAACCTGAGGATCTGGGGAACTCACCGGGCGTCTCCAGCGGTTGTCTTCAGTACGTACCCGAATGACGCGTACGTACCAGGTGGCGTCCATCCTGCCGCAGCCCACGGCCCGGCGGAGCATCGAGCCCGGATCCGGCACGGATGTCTACGCTGGTGGTGTGGAGTCGGGGAGGCGAGCCGAGCCGAGAATCCGCCGTCGGACGTGAACCGGCGGCCCTACGAGCCGAGGAAACCTGTGAGTGACACCCCATTCGGATTCGGCCTTCCGCCGGAGGAGCCGGAGAACGGCGACGAGGGCAAGAAGAAGGACCCCGCCGGAGGTGGCCAGGGGTCCGGTGGCCAGGGCGGAAACCCGTTCGGTTTCGGCGGGCTGCCCGGCATGGGCGGCGCGGGCGGGGACAACCCGTTCGCCGCGATGTTCGGGTCGCTGAACCCCCAGGACCTGGGCGCGGCCTTCCAGCAGCTCGGCCAGATGCTCAGCTACGAGGGCGGTCCGGTCAACTGGGACATGGCCAAGCAGATCGCGCGCCAGGTGGTCGCGCAGGGCACCCCCGACGGCGTCAAGGACGCCAGCGTCGGCCCGTCCGAGAAGGCGGCGGTCGAGGAGGCGGTGCGCCTGGCCGACCTGTGGCTGGACCAGGCGACCTCGCTGCCCTCGGGCGCGAACACGGCGGTGGCCTGGAGCCGGGCCGAGTGGGTCGAGGCGACCCTGCCGGCCTGGCAGCAGCTCGTCGACCCGGTCGCCGAGCGGGTCGGCACGGCCATGGGCGACGTGCTCCCGCAGGAGATGCAGGCCATGGCGGGCCCGCTGATCGGCATGATGCGCTCCATGGGCGGCGCCATGTTCGGCCAGCAGATCGGGCAGGCCGTGGGCGCGCTCGCGGGCGAGGTCGTCGGCTCGACGGACGTCGGGCTGCCCCTCGGCCCGGCCGGCCGCGCGGCGCTGCTCCCGCTGAACGTCGAGGCCTTCGGCAAGGACCTCGGCGTCCCGGCCGAGGAGGTCCGGCTCTACCTGGCCCTGCGCGAGGCCGCCCACCAGCGTCTCTTCGCGCACGTGCCGTGGCTGCGCTCGCACCTGTTCGGCGCGGTCGAGGGCTACGCGCGCGGGATCAAGGTGGACACCTCGAAGCTGGAGGAGGCGGTGGGCCAGCTCGACCCGACCCACCCCGAGCAGCTGCAGGAGGCGCTCCAGCAGGGCATGTTCCAGCCGGAGGACACCCCGGAGCAGAAGGCGGCCCTGGCGCGCCTGGAGACGGCGCTGGCGCTGGTCGAGGGCTGGGTGGACGCGGTGGTCCACGAGGCCGCGAAGTCGCGCCTGACCTCGGCGGACGCGCTGCGCGAGACGCTGCGCCGGCGCCGGGCGACGGGCGGCCCGGCGGAGCAGACCTTCGCGACCCTGATCGGCCTGGAGCTGCGTCCGCGCAGACTGCGGGACGCGGCGCGGCTGTGGGCCTCGCTCACGGACGCGCGCGGGACGGACGGCCGGGACGCGCTGTGGGAGCACCCGGACATGCTGCCGACGGCGACCGACCTGGACGACCCGGACGGTTTCGTGCACCGCGAGCACCTGGACTTCTCCGAGCTGGACAAGATGCTCGGCGAGGCCGCGAAGGGTGACGGCGACGAGGGCAAGGGCGAGGGCGACGGCAAGGGCGGTCCGGCGGAGTGAGCCTGTACGACGACGCGGTCCTCGTCCTGAAGGGGTACGAGGACCAGCCGGAGCTCCGTGACGTCTATCTGGCGCATCTGGCGGAGCACCCGGACGGGATGTACAAGCCGTGCACGGCGGGGCACCTCACCAGCAGCGCGCTGGTGGTCGACCCCTCGCGCGGGCGGGTGCTGCTGACCCTGCACAAGAAGCTGAACATGTGGCTCCAGATGGGCGGCCACTGCGAGCAGGGCGACCCGACGGTCGAGGCGGCGGCGCTGCGCGAGGGGACCGAGGAGTCGGGCATCGCGGGGCTGACGCTGCTGCCGGGCGGCCCGGTGCGGCTGGACCGGCACCCGATCCCGGCGCCGTGCCACTGGCACCTGGACGTGCAGTACGCGGCGCTGGCCCCGGCGGGCGCGGAGGCGGCGATCAGCGACGAGTCGCTGGACCTGCGCTGGTTCGCGTACGACGAGGTGGCGGAGGTGGCGGACACCTCCGTGGTGCGGCTGCTGGAGAGCTCGCTGCGACGGCTGTGACACGGGCATACGGGTAGACGGGTAAGGGGCGGTCGCCGTGGCGACCGCCCCTTACCCGTCTGCGTCCGTGCCTCAGCTCCAGGCGTTGTTCTGGTTCTGCCCGTGGGCGCCGTGCTGGCCGACGCCGTACTGGGCGGCGAGGCCCTGGCCGACGGCGGCGTGCTGCGGCGGCATGACCTCGCTCGGCTGGACCAGGGCGAAGCCCTGGCCGAGGAAGCTGAGCTCCCAGCCCTCGCCGGTGCCGGCGCGGCGGCGCCGGACGCCCGAGTTGTGGGTCTGCGCCTGCATCTGGACGCGCAGCCCGGTGGACCAGGCGACGATCGCGTCGGCGTCGACGCTGACGTACTTGTCGGGCGTGACCAGCATCATCAGCGGCTGGCCGGAGGTCATCAGGGCGACCTTGCCTCGGCCGGAGATGTTCAGCTGGTACTTGCCGGTGCCGGAGACGCCGTACTGGCTGTCGACGGCGATGACCTCGGTGTGCAGCGTGGAGTCCAGCGCGAGGACGTACGAGCTGTCGACGGTGAGGCCCTCCTGCTCGACCTCCACCACGTGGATGTCCTGGGCGAGGTTGGCGAAGTAGACCGTGCCCTGGCCGGAGCAGCGCATGAGGTCGAGTCCCTCACCGGTGCGGGCGCGGGCCCGGCGCTGGCCGGAGGACTGGTACTCGCCGTCGAAGTCGACGAGCCCCTGGTAGGCGACCATCGCCCCCTTGCGGGCCAGGATGTCGTCCTGGCCGCCGAGGGTGACCCGCAGGAGCTGCGGGTTCTGGACGACGTACCGTTCCTGGCTCTGCTGTTCGGCGTGGTTGAAAAGCGGGCTCTGCATGGTGTTTTCTCGCTCCCCCTCAGCCCCGGATCCGCATCCGGTCGGTGCTGTCCTCGCTCGGCTGTACGACGACGATCCCCTGGCCCGAGAAGGCCATCTGGTAGGCCTCGCCGCTGCCCCGCCCGATGAGGGAGGAGGCCTTGAAGCTGCGCTTGCCCTTGACCTTGAGCGCGGGCGACCAGGCGACGAGCGCGTCCGGGTCGACGTAGGTCTCGTCCTCGCCGCGCCCGCAGTCGACGACGACCGGCGTCCCGCGCGAGGTGAGCGCGACCCAGCCGGTGCCGGCGACCTGGACGTTGAAGAGGCCCTGGCCGGCGAACTTGGCGAGGCCCTTGACCCGCTCGACGCCCCACTGGAGGTGGGCGTCGAAGGCGAGCAGGTTGCTGCCGTTCACCGACAGCGCCTCGCCGTTGAGGTTGATGACGACGACGTCGGCGCCGTAGTCGGCGAGGTAGAGCAGTCCGTCGCCGGAGCACTTCATGACGGGGGCGCCCTCGCCGGTGAGCCACTGCGAGGCGACCTGGCGGACGGCGGGCGGGTTGGGCTCGTAGGTGATGAAGCCCTCGTAGGCGACCATCGAGCCGCTGCGCGCGTAGAGGTCCTGGCCGGTGGCCATGGCGACCTTGAGCATGGAGCGCCCGTGGTTCTCCATGCGGGCCGTGACGGGGGTCGGGGCGTAGCCCGCGAGTTGCTGGTTCATGGTTCCGGGCTCCCTCAGACCTCGTAGGGCTGGACGACGATGAAGTTGCCGGGGGCGCCCCGGAACTGCAGGTTCACGGTCTCCCCGCTGTGTCCGGGGTACGCGTTGCGGCGCAGCCGGACCTGGCTGGAGAGGATGACCTGGGAGGCGGCCGACCAGGCGACGACGGCGTTGCAGTCGGCGAAGGTGGTCGGCGTGACGGGCAGCACGACGGGGACGCCGTGGGTCTTCACGACGACGGTGCCGGTGCCCTGGAACTGCATGGTGAACAGGGCACCGCCGGGGATGCCGTGGCCCTCGATGCGGCGGACCTCGTGGTGGAGCGACTCGTCGAAGGCGAGGACGTTCTCGGCGGAGACGCAGATGCCGTCGCCCTGGAGCTCGATCGGGTGCAGGTGGGCGCCGTTCTCGGCGAGGAAGACCTGGCCTCGGCCGGTGCAGCGCATCAGCTGCATCTCCTGGCCGGTGGCGTTGCCGACGATCCGGCCGGCGAAGCCGGCGCCCTTGTAGCCGAAGTCGACCTTGCCCTGGTACATGACCATGGAGCCCTGGCGGGCCAGCACGGGGGCGCCGCCCATGGCGAGGTCCACCCGCATGAGCTGCTGGTTCTGCGGGGTCCAGCGGGCGCCGGTCGCGGCCTCCTTGTACGGCGCGAGCGCGGCGGCGAGCCCGGCGCCGGTGGCGGGGGCGCCCTGGGGGACGCCCGGCTGCGGGGCGAACTGCCCGGGGACCTGGCCGAACTGCGGCTGCCCGTAGGGAGCGGGGGCCGGCTGGCCGTAACCGGGCGGCGGGGTCTGGCCGGGGACCTGCCCGTACGGGGCGGAGGGCTGCGGCGGCTGCCCGTACGGCGCGGGGGCCGGGGCGGGCGGAGCGGGCGGGGCCGGGGCGGGCGCGGGGGACGCCAGCGGGGCGACCATCGTCGGCGCGGTGTGCACCGGGGCGGGCGCGGGTGCCGGGGCGGGCGGCTGCGGGGCCCCGAAGGAGGGCGCGGGGGCCGGGGCCGGAGGCGCGGCGGGGACGCCGAAGGCGGGCGGGGCGGCGGCCTGCGCGGGCGGGGCGAAACCGGGGGTGCCGGCCGGGGCCTGCGGCGCGGCGGGCTCCTCCTCGGCGACCTCGCCGCCGAAGTTCCTCAGCAGCGCTTCCAGGCCACCGTCGAAGCCCTGGCCGACGGCGGCGAAGCGCCAGACGTCCTTCAGGTAGAAGTCGCCGAGCATGACCGCGCGTTCGGTGGAGAACTCCGCGCCGGTGAAGGCGTAGCGCGCGACCTCCTCGCCGCCCGCGACGATCCGGATCCAGCCGGGGCCGACCTGCGACATCTGTCCGGCGCCGTCGATGGTGGCGGTGAAGGACAGCTTGTGGATGTGCGCGGGCACCCGGTCGAGGGTGACGCGGAAGGACTCGGTGTCGCCGGCCTGGGGGCCGAGCAGCTGGAGAGACTCCTCGGGCGACTTCGGCTGGTTGAAGAAGACGAAGTACCGGTCGTCGGAGAGCCGCTCGTCCGCGTCGAGGCCGAAGCAGCTGATGTCGAAGCTCAGACCGGGCGCCGCGATCTGCACGCCCACGTACAGATCGGTGCCCGCCGTGAGATCACTGATCTTGGCCTTGTGGCCGCGTTGGAATTCCCTGGCCATATGTGACGACCGTCCCCCATCCCGATGCACGATTGCGTCGCGCCAGGCTAACGGCTCACCACGACATCCGGCCAAGCCCGAACGCATTCGGTACAGAACCGGAGCACTTCCGGAATCACTCCTCGGGAGCGGCCGGCAGGTGCGGCAGCCGGCCCGCGGCCACCACGCCCTCCAGATAGCCACGGGCCCGCTCGGTGCGCGGATACGCCTCCAGGAGGCGCCAGAAGCGGGGTCCGTGACCGGGCACGAGGAGGTGGGCCAGTTCGTGGCAGAGGACGTAGTCGACGACGTACTCGGGCATCCCCTGGAGCCGGTGGGAGAGCCGGATGCTGCCCTCGGAGGGGGTGCAGGAGCCCCAGCGGGTGTTCTGGTTGGTGACCCAGCGGACGGAGCTGGGGCGGGCCCGGCCGCCGAAGTACTGCTCGGCGAGGCGCTCGGCGCGCTCGGTCAGCTCGCGGTCGCCGAGGACGCCTCGGCTCTCCTGGGCCGCCAGCTTGTCCAGCATGACGGTGACCCAGCGCTGCTCCTCGGCCTCCGACATCCGGGCCGGGATGAGCACGATGGTCCGGTCGCCCTCGCGGTACGCGGAGACGGTACGGCTCCGGCGCGAGCTTCTGCGGACCTCGACCGCGCTCGTCCCGGAACCGCGGGGCGGATCGCTCGTCACGCTGCGCTGTGGGTCGGCCGGCACCTGCCCGACGTTACCCGCTGGCGGCGCGGGAAGTCCCGCACCATTCAAATGATTAATGCCACGAGCCTGTGGACAACTTTCCGCGCCGGTCGCGCCGCCGGGGCAATCTGACATCGGAGCCGAAAGGCCCGGCAGGACGAAGAAAGATCATTAAGGGATTCTCGGAGGGGGCGGGGCCATGCATCCGATGGTCAAACCGGCGTTGCGGCGCGCCTGGCGCGATCTGCGGTACGTGCAGTTCGGGGTGACGCCCGCGCACGCGGTCGTCCTCGGGCCCGTGGACATGACGACCGGCAGCCTGATCGGGCTGTTCGACGGGACACGCGGGATGGAGCTGCTGCGGGCGGAGGCGCGGGCCCTGGGGCTGTCCGAGGGGCATCTGGAAGCGCTGCTCGGGCGGCTGGCGGCGGCGGGGCTGGTCGCCGACGCCGCGCTCCAGCGGGCGGACCCGGCGCTCGACCCGGTGCGGGCGGACCTGGCCTCGCTCTCCGTCGTGCACCGCGCCCCGGACGGCGCGGCCCGGGCGCTGGCGGCGCGGCGGGCGCTGCGGGTGCGGGTCAGGGGCGCCGGGCGGGTCGGCGCGGCGGTGGCGGCGCTGCTGTCGGCGGCGGGGGTGGGCCGGGTGGAGGTGCTGGACGGGGGCACGGTCACGCCCTGGGAGGTGTCCCCGGGCGGGATGCCGGCCGAGGCGGTCGGCGAGCGGCGCGCGGTGGCGGCCCGGCGGCTGGTGGGCCGCTCGGCACCGGGCGGGCGGGTGCCCCGGGAGCCTCGTACCGGACCGGGTGACGGGGGCGGCGAGCCGGGGCTCTCACTCGTGGTGGTGACCCCCCGGGACGGCCTCGGGGCCTATGTGCCGGACCCGCTGCCGGCCGAGGACTGGATCGCCACCGGCACCCCCCATCTGTACGCGGGCGTCCTGGAGGCGACGGGGGTGGTGGGCCCGCTGGTGCTGCCGGGCGCCACCGCCTGCGCGGGCTGCGGGCAGCGGGAGCGGTGCGAGCGGGAGCCGGTCTGGCCCCGGCTGCCCGCGCAGTGGCGGTCCGGGGCTCCGCATCCGCTGCCCGCCTGCGACGTGGCGCTGGCCTCGGCGGTCGCGGGCCTCGCGGCGGCGCACGCCCTGGCGTTCCTGGACGGGGACCCGCCGTCGAGCACCGGGACCCGCTGGGAGGTGTCGCTGCCGTCGCTGGAGTGGCGCGCGGAGCGGCTGCGGGCCCATCCGGAGTGCCCCTGCGGGGCCTGGCGCGCACGGAGGGCGGAGCCTTCCTCGGCGGCGGGGAGGGCGCAGGACACAATGGCGGGATAGGGCCTGCCCGGCACGGCAGTCTGGGACTTGGAGGGCGCAATGTCTGATCTTCCCCGGAAGGCGGTCACCAGGACCGCCAAGTTGGCCGCGTTGCCCCTGGGCTTCGCGGGCCGGGCCACCTGGGGGCTGGGCAAGAGGATCGGCGGGAAGTCGGCGGAGCTCGTCGCGCGGGAGCTCCAGCAGCGCACGGCCGAGCAGTTGTTCAAGGTGCTCGGGGAGCTCAAGGGCGGGGCGATGAAGTTCGGGCAGGCGCTGTCCGTCTTCGAGTCGGCGCTGCCGGAGGAGGTCGCGGGCCCCTACCGGGCGGCGCTGACCAGGCTCCAGGAGGCGGCGCCGCCGATGCCGGCCCGGACGGTGCACGCGGTGCTCGCGGAGCGGCTCGGCGAGGGGTGGCGGGAGCTGTTCCTGGAGTTCGAGGAGAAGCCGTCGGCGGCGGCCTCGATCGGGCAGGTGCACCGGGCGGTGTGGCACGACGGGCGCGAGGTCGCGGTCAAGGTGCAGTATCCGGGCGCGGGGGACGCGCTGCTGTCGGACCTGACCCAGCTCAGCCGCTTCGCCCGGCTGCTCGGCCCGCTGATCCCGGGCATGGACATCAAGCCGCTGATCACGGAGCTGCGCGACCGGGTCGCGGAGGAGCTGGACTACGGGCTGGAGGCCGCGGCGCAGCGGGCGCACGCGGCGGAGTTCGCGGACGACCCGGACGTGGTGGTCCCGGCGGTGGTCCACCAGTCGGAGCAGGTCCTGGTGACGGAGTGGATGGACGGGCTCCCGCTGTCGGAGGTGATCGCGGACGGCACCCCGGAGCAGCGGGACCGGGCCGGGCAGCTGCTGGCCCGCTTCCTCTTCTCCGGTCCCGCGCGCACGGGCCTGCTGCACGCCGATCCGCACCCGGGGAACTTCCGCCTGCTGCCCGGTCCAGCGGACCCGGGCGACGGCGACGGCGACGGCGACGGCGACGGCGACGGAGGCGACGGCTCGGGCGGCAGGGACGGGGCCGGCGGGCCCGGGAGCTGGCGGCTGGGGGTGCTGGACTTCGGCACGGTGGACCGGCTGCCGGGCGGGCTGCCGGAGACGATCGGGACCTGTCTGCGGATGACCCTGGCCGGCGACGCCGAGACGGTCTACCGGCTGCTGTGCGAGGAGGGCTTCGTGAAGGAGTCCATCGCGCTCGACCCGGACGCGGTCCTGGAGTACCTGCTGCCGATCATCGAGCCGGCCGAGGCTGAGTCCTTCGTCTTCACCCGGGGCTGGATGCGCGCCCAGGCCGCGCGGATCGCCGATCCCCGCTCCCCCGCCCACCAGTTGGGCAAGCAGCTCAATCTGCCGCCCGCCTATCTGCTGATACACCGCGTGACGCTGAGCACGATCGGGGTGCTGTGCCAGCTGAACGCGACGGTCCGGCTGCGGGACGAGCTGACGGCGTGGCTGCCCGGCTTCGCGGAGGCGGAGGCGGAGCGGGAGGAGACCGAGGGGTAGGGGTCACCACCAGGCGGAGTCCAGGCGGCCCTCGATGGACCTGATGTTGGCCCGGGCGCACTCCTCGCAGAAGTACTGGCGGGTGCCGTTCTCCACCGAGCAGGTCCAGGTCAGCGGCAGCTCCCGGGCCGTCCTGCCGCAGCGGGCGCACACGTACGGGGCCTCGGGGGTGGGGGCGTCGTTCACCTTCGTGACGATAACCCGACGAGCGGCCTTCGGCGGGGCAACGCACCGCGGGGGCCGGTCCGTTCGGACCGGCCCCCGCGGGAGGTGATACCTGACAGTGCCAGGTCAGTGCATGACGGCCATGGCGAGCGCGCGGCGAGCGCGCATGGACACGCGCTCGGCGCGCCGCTGCATCCGTCTGGCGGCGACCAGGCGCACGGCCTGGCGTTCCGCGTCGACTTCGCGCAGGCGGTCGTGCATATGGGCACGGGCCAGGGCTTCTGGGATGAGTTGCATCTCACGGGTCCTGTTCTGACGCGAGCGGTTCGCGCCGATGATGGAAACGTCTGGGGTCGCGGAGCCGGAGGGCTCGTGGGCGGGCGAGGTCATCGGGGCCTGCTTCTGGGGATCGTGCGTGAGGGGGCGGTCGATGGTTCCGGTGACGTTCATGCCGCGACCGGGTTCTTGCGCGGACGGCCACGGGGCCGCTTGCGGGCGACGACCACGCCCTGGACGAAGAGCTCGCCACCCCAGACACCCCAGGGCTCGCGACGCTCCTTGGCACCCGCGAGGCAGGCCGCCATCAGCGGGCAGGTCCGGCAGAGCGACTTGGCGTACTCGACATCGGCCGGGGACTCGGCGAAGAAGACCTCGGGGTCGAAGGAGCGGCAGGGGACGGGCACGCCGAGGTTCTCGATGGCGTCGTCGAGCGCGGTGAGCGCGGTGAGGGGGGTCAAGGTGGAGTCCTCCGTGAGGCCGGGCGGGGGGATCGTTTCGGAAGGCGGTACGGACGGGGCGTGCGCTTCGAGTTGCACGGGTGTCTTTTCCTCGTCTGTCGTTCCGGCCGGTGGGCCGGGATCTCTGCTGGTACCGGTTGCTACTGGTCCCGAGGCCCCTTCGGTCCGTCGTCCCCGTTCGGGGACAAACAGAAGGGCCGCGGATCCCGGGTGGGGTTCCGCGGCCCTGAAGGCGCCGGCCTGATCGAAGATCAGGCTGGATCACTCCAGGGTTCGAGCCCACGGAAGGCCCACATCAGGTGGTGCTGCGTCGTCTGCTGCGTCGTCTCGAAACCGGCACCGGTCGCCGCAAAGCCATAAACCATGGCCTTGCCCGCTACTCCTGCTTCCAGTGCCTTGGTCGGTCGCTCATTGGTCTCCGGCCGCTCGACCAGCAGGGCGGTCATGCCGAGAACGGGCATACCGGTGCCAGGGAGAGAGCTGCCCAGGAGAGCCGAGGTCGCGAAGGACGCCGAGGCCGAAGCCGAGACAGACACGGACGCGTCGACGATCGAGCCGAGAGCGCAGGCGGAGACGACCGAGCGATCGGTCATTTTGGCGGTGCTGGTCTTGATGTTCTCGATGATGCTGATCACTGGAATCGCCTCCTCTCGGCGTCTCGGAGGGCTCGGGGTGAGCCGGACCCTCATGTTCATTTGGACAAGTACAGCACGAAGACAGGGCTTCGAAGAAGCCGCTGTTTCCGTGGTTAAGAACCTATGGGGCTTGACGGGGCGGGCGCAAACTATTTTTCCGACGAGTTTTCCTCAGGTCTCGTCGTCGCTTCCTCCACGGTCCTCACCTGCGCAGATGGCGAGAACGTCGGCCCCGAAGCGGCCGAGCTTGCGGACGCCCACCCCGGGGATCGCGGCGAGCTCCCCGTCGGACTCCGGGACCCGCTCGGCGATCGCCATGAGCGTCTTGTCGGTGAACACGCAATAGGCCGGCTGGCCCAGCAGGCCGGCCTGTCCGGCCCGCCAGTCGCGCAGCCGCTCGTACAGCCCCTCGTCCATGTCGGACGGGCAGTCCTCGCAGCGCATCAGCTTCATCTCGCCGGCGTCCGTGAGGGTGGTCCCGCAGACCCGGCAGCGGGCCGGACCGCGCCGCCCGCGCCGCTCGGGGCGGCCCCCGGCGGCGCCGCGCTCGATCCCGCCGCCGCCTCCCGCCCCGGCCGTCCCGCGCGCCCCGGTGCCGGGCCGCAGGCCGGTCAGGAAGCGGGTGGGGCGCCGGGAGGCGCGGCCCCCCGGGGAGCGGGAGAGCGCCCAGGAGAGCGTCAGGTGGACCCGGGCCCGGGTCACGCCCACGTAGAGCAGCCGGCGCTCCTCCTCGACCTGCTCGTCGGTCTTGGCGTAGGTGATCGGCATCATGCCCTCGGCGAGGCCGACCAGGAAGACGGCGTCCCACTCCAGGCCCTTGGCGGCGTGCAGCGAGGCCAGCGTGACGCCCTGGACGGTGGGCGCGTGCTGGGCGGCGGCCCGCTCGTCGAGCTCGGCGACCAGGTCGGAGAGGGTGGCGCCGGGCCGGGCCCGGGAGAAGTCCTCGGCGAGCCGGACCAGCGCGGCCAACGACTCCCAGCGGTCCCGGACCGCGCCGGAGCCGGTCGGCGGGCGCTCGGTCCAGCCGGTGCTGGAGAGCACCGCGCGGACCTGGGCGGGCAGGTCGTCGACGTCGTCGAGGAGCGCGTCGTTCCCCCCGGCGCGGGCGGCGCCGCGCAGGGCGACGCCCGCCTTGCGGACCTCCTCGCGGTCGAAGAAGCGCTCGGCGCCCCGCAGCTGGTAGGGGACGCCGGCGTCGGCCAGGGCCTGCTCGTAGACCTCGGACTGCGCGTTGATCCGGTAGAGCACGGCGATCTCGCCGGCCGGGACGCCGGCGGCGATCAGGTCCCGGATCCGGCGGGCGGTGCCCTCCGCCTCGGCGGGCTCGTCCCCGTACTCCGCGTAGCGGGGCTCGGGGCCCGGGTCGCGCTGGGAGACCAGCTCCAGGCGGTGCTCGGCGGCCCGGCCGCGGGCCTGGCCGAGCAGCCCGTTGGCCAGGTGGACGACCTGGGGGGTGGAGCGGTAGTCGCGGACCAGCTTGACGACCGTCGCCTCCGGGTGGCGGACCCGGAAGTTCAGCAGGTGGTCGGGGGTGGCGCCGGTGAAGGAGTAGATGGTCTGGCTGGCGTCGCCCACCACGCACAGGGTGTCGCGGTCCCCGAGCCACAGGTCGAGCAGGCGCTGCTGGAGCGGCGAGACGTCCTGGTACTCGTCCACCACGAAGTGCTGGTACTGGCGGCGGATCTGGTCGGCGATGTCGTGCCGGTCCTGGAGGATGGCGACGGTGAGCAGCAGCACGTCCTCGAAGTCGATGACGTCCCGGTCGCGCTTGAGCTGCTCGTACATCGCGTAGACCTGGCTGATCTCGGCGGGGTCGCGCGGGGCCTCGCGGACCGACTTGGCGACGGCGGCCGGATAGTCGGCGGGGACGGTCTGGGTGACCTTGGCCCATTCGATCTCGCTGGTGACGTCCCGCAGCTCGTTGCGGTCGAGGCGGATCCGGCAGCGGGCGGCGGCGTCGGCGACGAGCGGGACCTTGCGCTCCAGCAGCCGGGGCAGCTCGCCGCCGACCGCCTTCGGCCAGAAGTACTGGAGCTGGCGGAGGGCGGCGGAGTGGAAGGTGCGGGCCTGGACGCCGCCCGCGCCGAGCTGGCGGAGCCGGCCGCGCATCTCGCCTGCGGCGCGGTTGGTGAAGGTGACGGCGAGCACGCTCGCGGGCGCCAGGATGCCCGCCCTGACCCCGTAGGCGATGCGGTGGGTGATGGCGCGGGTCTTGCCCGTGCCCGCTCCGGCCAGCACGCACACCGGTCCGTGCAGGGCCAGGGCGACCTCGCGCTGCTCGGGGTCGAGCCCGTCGAGCACCGCGTCGGGCGTCTCGGGGACCCGCGGGAAGAGAGTGGGGGGCGTTGCTGCTGTCACTCCGCCATGCTGCCAGGTCCCGTCGGCGCGTGCGGCGGCTCGTCCACAGGGATGTGGCGCCGGTCATATGAACGACGAAGGGGGCCGGATCCGGGAATGGCCGGGTCACCGCGTACGTTCTTCCCTCGGACCCGACCGCGAGAAGAGGAGCGCCAGGCCATGCAGGGCACTGTGACGATGTACAGCACGACGTGGTGCGGCTACTGCCGCCGGCTGAAGAGCCAGATGGACCGCGAGGGCATCGCGTACACGGAGATCAACATCGAGCAGGACCCGGACTCGGCCGCGTTCGTCGAGAAGGCCAACGGCGGCAACCAGACCGTCCCGACCGTCCTCTTCCCGGACGGCTCGACCCTGACGAACCCGTCGCTCGCCCAGGTCAAGCAGAAGATCGGCGCCTGAGCCCGGCCGAGGCCCGCTGGGCCCCGCCGTGCGTGCGGACCGGCCCCCGCTCCGGCGGGGGCCTTCGTCGTACCCGGCCCGGGTACCGGGGTCCCGTGCCGGGTACCGGGGTCCCGTCCCGGCGCCCGGAGCGGGTCAGTCGGTGTCCGTCGCCGCCAGCACGGCGAGGTCCCGTCCGTCCGCAGTCAGGGCGGCCACTCCGATGTCCCAGGCCACGAGGTGGTACCAGGGCGTGGCCGCCTGGAAGACGTACCAGGTGCAGCTCCGCACCCGCGCCTCCACCTCGGCAAAGGGGGCGTCGGGCGCACAGCCCGCGAGCGCGCCGAGGGACCGCCAGGCCGACAGGCGCCCGTAGGCGCCGTGCTCGCCCCAGTTGTAGGCCCCGCCGCCGGACGCGGCGGCGAAGAGGATTCCCCAGACGGCCGTCAGCGGGCGTTCGACGACCGTCGCCGGCTCTTCCCGGTACGGCTCCGCCAGGCAGCGCAGGTGCAGCTCCGTGAGCGCGCGGGGCACGGAACGGGGGTCCAGTGGCGTGTCGAACACGAAGGTCCTCGCCTCGGTCCGCCCGTTGGACTCCTCGCACCAGTTGGCCACCGCCGCCGCCATCCGGGCCGAGACCTCCTCCGTGGTCGTCTCGACCGCGGAGGGGAGGAGTTCCGGGCCGGTGGTCCCGGTGCCGGAGAGGGGACGCAGCCACGGCAGCGAAGCGGAGCCCGAGCCGATCGCGTAGCGAGGCAGGGGCGGACTCGCCTCCGCCTCCACCGCGGTCGGCGGCAGCCAGCTCAGCGGATGCCGGGCCATGGACGGCGAGGCCGCCCACCGGGCGAGCCCGGGCACCTGGTCCAGGTCCGTGCCGCGGAGGGCGAGCTCATGGAGCAGGCAGGCGCGGAGTTCCTCCGGCTCCGGTGCGGGGGCGTCGTCACGGAAGACCTCGGCCAGATGCGACACGGGCTGGTTCGAGGCGAGCATCGAGGCGGTGAACCGGTCCAGTCCGGTAACCCCCCGTGCGGCGAGCAGCCGCGGCAGGTGCCGGACGTTCTCCGCTGCGGGACGGAGCGCGAGCCCGTCGAGGAGATGCCCGAAGACCTCGGTGTACTGGACCGCCGGGTCGGATTCGGAGAGGCAGCGCCTGATCAGGGCGATCCCGAGGTCCGCCACGAAAGCGGCGTCCCCCTCCTCCAGCCGGCGGTCGATCAGCCGATTCACGTCGTCGATGTCGTCCAGTTCCGGCAGCTCGGCCACGATCTTCGCTATTCGATCTTGTTCCACGAGCCCGAGCGTAGGAGGGGTCGAGGCCGCCGGGAGAGAGTCCTTGGTCCCCGGAAAACCGGGACCCGGCGGGACCCGACGAGGCAACGAGGCCCGAGGAGGCCCTTGGCTGAAAACAGCCCCCTCCGGCATGGCCGGAGGGGGCTGTTTCGTGTTCCTCGGGGGGTCAGACCGCGTCGCCCGGCTTCGGGAGGGGCTTGCCGTACCAGAGTTCGATCAGGCGGGAGGCGATCGAGATGCCGTACGGCGGGTGGACCTCGCCCGACTCGAAGGCGGCGGTCAGGTCCTCGCGGGAGAACCAGCGGGCCTCCTGGATCTCCTCGCCGTCCACCGCGATCTCGGAGGAGGTCGCGCGGGCGAAGAAGCCCAGCATCAGGCTGGACGGGAAGGGCCAGGGCTGGCTGGCCACGTACTCGACCTCGCCGACCGTGACCCCCGCCTCCTCGAAGACCTCGCGCGCCACCGACTGCTCGATGGACTCGCCCGGCTCGACGAAGCCGGCCAGGGTCGAGAAGCGGCCCTCCGGCCAGTGCACCTGGCGGCCGAGGAGCGCGCGGTCCTGGTCGTCCGTGACCAGCATGATCACCGCCGGGTCGGTGCGCGGGTAGTGCTCGGCGCCGCAGGCCTGGCAGCGGCGGATGTGTCCGGCCGCCGCCACCACGGTCCGCTCGCCGCAGCGCGAGCAGAAGCGGTGCAGCCGCTGCCAGTTCTCCAGCGCCACCGCGTGCACCATCAGGCCCGCCTCGCGCGGCGAGAGCAGCAGCCCCGCCTCGCGCAGTCCGGCCGGGCGGGCGGACTGGTCCATGCGGCCCGGCAGGCTGTCCTTCTGGAGCGCGAAGTACGAGACGCCGTCGGCGTCCGTGCCCAGGAAGTAGCGGTGGGTCTCGGTGACCGGGGCCTCGAAGGCCGGGGTCATCACCAGCTCGGTGCGGCCGTCCGGCGTGTCGTCGATCAGCACCTGGCCGCCCGAGACCACGAACACCCGGGTCGTGGGGTGGCTCCAGGCCGCCGCCAGCCACGCCTCGTCCAGGCGGTGGTGGGCGGCGCGGTCGATGCCGCTCGGCGCGGTCAGTCCGATCGGACGGTCCGCGGCCTCGTAACGGAAGGTGCTCACAGGTGCTTCCAACTCCCCCGGATCGGTGGATCAGGCGTTCGGGCGGCTCAGGGCGGCGGGCAGGTCGCCCCAGAGGTACGCGGTGGCCTCGACGCCCTTCATGAGGAGGTCGAGCTCGACCTTCTCGTTCGGGGCGTGCCAGCCGTCGGAGGGCACCGAGATGCCCAGGAACAGCACGGGGGCGCCGAGCACGTCCTGCAGGTCGGCGGCGGGGCCGGAGCCGCCCTCGCGGGTGTAGCGGACCTTGGCGCCGTCGAAGGCCAGGCTCATCGCGCCGGCCACGGCCTCCAGCGCCGGGTGGTCCAGCGGGGTCAGGCACGGCCGGGTCGGGGCGCCGAAGACGATCTCGTACCGGACGCCGGACGGGACCAGGCCCGCCAGCCAGTCGCGGACGACCTTCTCGATGTACGCCGGGTCCTGTCCGGCGACCAGCCGGAAGGACAGCTTCAGGTGGGCGGCGGCGGGGACGATCGTCTTCCCGCCGGGGCCCTGGTAGCCGCCGCCGATGCCGTTGACCTCGGCCGTCGGGCGGGCCCAGACGCGCTCCAGCGTCGAGAAGCCCGCCTCGCCGAGGGTGCCGTGCGACGTGGCGGTGGTCAGCCAGCCCGCCTCGTCGAAGGGCAGCTCGGCGATGAGCGCCCGCTCGGCCTCGGAGAGCTCGGTCACCCCGTCGTAGAAGCCGGGGATGGCGACCCGCTCGTCCGCGTCGTGCAGGGCGGCGACGATCCGGCCCGCGATCGTGGCCGGGTTCGGCACCGCGCCGCCGAAGGAGCCGGAGTGGATGTCCTGGTCGGGGCCGTACAGGTCGATCTCGCAGTCGGCGATCCCGCGCATCCCGGTGCACACGGTCGGGGTGGTCTCGGACCACATGCCGGTGTCGGAGACGATCACGATGTCGGTCGCCAGCCGGTCCGCGCGCTCCTCCACCAGGGCGCGGAAGTGCGGCGAACCGGACTCCTCCTCGCCCTCCACGAGCAGCTTCAGGTTGACCGCGGGCGCGGTGCGGCCGGTCGCGGCGAGGTGGGCACGGACGCCGAGGGTGTGGAAGAACACCTGGCCCTTGTCGTCGGACGCGCCCCGCGCGTACATCCGCCCGTCGACGACCGTCGGCTCGAACGGCTCCGTGTGCCAGCCGTCCTCGCGCGCCGCGGGCTGCACGTCGTGGTGGCCGTAGACCAGCACCGTCGGCGCGTCCGGCTCCCCCGAGGGCCACTCGGCGAAGACCGCCGGGGCGCCGTCGGTCTCCCAGACCTCCACGGTCGAGAAGCCCGTCCTCGTCAGCCGGTCCGCCAGCCAGTCGGCGCTGCGCCGCACGTCGTCCGCGCGCGCTGGCTCCGCCGAGACCGAGGGGATGCGCAGCCACTCGGCGAGCTCGTCGAGGAAGGCGGCACGATTCTGGGCGACGTACGCCCGGACGGCTTCGGCGTGGGCGGTGCTGACGGGACGGACGGCGTTGTCCGGGGTCTGGCTGCTCATGGCTCCGAGCCTATCCGGCATCGGCGGACTCCCCGTCCGGGGAGTCCCCGCCCAGCAGCAGCGCTTCCAGGCCGGCCCGTCCGGGCAGCCGCGCGGGGCGCACGACCTCCCCGGTCCGTACGTAGACGAAGGCGGCGGCGACCTCCTCCGGCGCGAGTCCGTGCTGCTCGGCCCAGGCGAGCCGGTAGATCGCGAGCTGGAGCGGATCGGCGGTGCGCAGGTGGCTGGTCTTCCAGTCGACGATCTCGTACGCGCCGGATTCCGGGTCCCGGTACACGGCGTCGATCCGGCCCCGGACCACCCGCCCCGCGAGGGTGAGGTGCACCGGTATCTCCACCCGGTACGGGGCGCGGTGGGCGTACGGGGTGCGGCCGAACGCCTCCTTGAGCGCCTCCAGGTCCCGCTCGTCCACGATCTCCGGCTCGCCTGCGAACTCCTCGCCGCCGGGCAGCTCCTCCGGGCCGAGGAGCGGCAGCGGCAGCTCCTCGAACCGCGACTCCACCCAGGCGTGGAAGCGGGTGCCGCGCCGCGCGGCGGGCTGCGGCGGCTTCGGCATGGGCCGGGCCAGCTCCTTCGCGAAGCCGTCGGGGTCGGCGGCGAGGCGGAGGACCTGGGAGGCGGAGAGGTAGGCGGGGAGGAGGACGTCCTTGGTGGCGGCGCGGGTGCGGTGGAGCTCCGCGGTGAGGGCGGTGAGGTCCCGGTCCCAGGAGGCGATGGTCCGGGCGTCCTCCGGCGACAGCGGCGGCTCGTCCTCCGGGGACGGCGGCCGCGTGTCCTCCGGGGACCGCGGCGGCGGCGCGGGCCGGTGCCGCTGGGCGGGGACCTCCGGGCGCCCGTGCGCAGCCGGGGTCCCGTCCTGGTCCGGGGCCGGGCCGGGCTCCGGCGCCTCGTCCCACTCCGGCTCCCACTCCGGCTCCGGCTCCGGCTCTTCCGGGAGCCAGAGGTCCTCGGGGTGCGGGTCCTCGGCGGCGGGCGCCCGTACGGGGGCGGGACCGTGCGCCCACAGGCGGGAGACGACCTGCTCCGCCGCCTCCCGGCGCCGCCGCAGGCTGTCCGCGTCCAGCGGCAGGGGCCAGGCCCGGTCCTGGAGCTCCTGGGACAGCAGGGGGTTCTCCGCGCCCTCCTCCGGGGCCTCGGCCCACGCCTCGATCTCGCCGTGGCCCGCCGCGCAGTGGGCGTAGAGGGCGTCGAGGAAGTCGGAGGGGCCGCGGGGCTTCTTCTGGGCCGGGCCCCACCAGTGGGCGGAGCCCAGGAGGAGGGAGCGGGGGCGGGTGAAGGTCACGTAGCCGAGGCGGAGCTCCTCGGTGTGCTGGTGGTCGCGCAGGGCGTTCTTGAAGGCGGTGAGGGCCTTGGCGTCCCAGCCGTCGACGGCGGGCAGCGTGGCCGTGTCGCCGCGCAGCGCGTACGGCAGGACCTGGGGCTGCGAGGTCCAGGACTCGCGCGCGCGGGCGGACGGGAACTGTCCCGCGACCAGGCCCGGCACGGCGACGACGTCCCACTCCAGGCCCTTGGACTTGTGCGCGGTCATCACCTTGACGGTGTTCTCGCCGCCGGGCAGCGCGTGGTCCAGGCCCTTCTCGTACCGCGCGGCCGTGCGCAGGAAGCCGAGGAAGGCGAGCAGGGTGGCCTCGCCGTCGAGGGAGGCGAAGCCCGCGGCGATGTCGAGGAAGCCGGACAGGGTCTCGCGGCGGCGGGCGGCCAAGGCGTGCGGGGAGGCGGAGAGCTCGACCTCCAGGCCGGTGGCGTGCAGCACCCGGTGCAGGACGTCCATGAGGGGGT
Source organism: Streptomyces sp. NPDC042100 (assembly GCF_055582325.1). Taxonomy (NCBI): domain Bacteria; kingdom Bacillati; phylum Actinomycetota; class Actinomycetes; order Kitasatosporales; family Streptomycetaceae; genus Streptomyces; species Streptomyces sp. NPDC042100. The sequence goes on along the minus strand of NZ_JBVJDK010000013.1, from coordinate 120,830 downwards.
CGGCCAGCGAGGTGCGCAGGGCGCGCAGCTCGGCGGCGAGGCGGGCGAAGCGGACCCGGGCCTCGGCGGAGAAGGGCAGGCCGTCGTCCTGGCCGCCGGAGTCCAGGAAGGTGTCGAGGGCGTCGGCGAGGGAGATCACCTCGGCCGGGTCGACGCCTTCCACGGCGGCGGCGAGGCGCTGGTCCGGGTCGTCGGAGCCGTCGCCGGGGCGGTGCACGAGGAGCCGGGCGCGGCGGCCGAGGAGGGCCAGGTCGCGGGGGCCGATGCGCCAGCGGGGGCCGGTGAGGAGGCGGACCAGGGAGGCGTTGGCTCCGGGGTCCTGGAGGACCTCGCAGACGGCGACGAGGTCGGCGATCTCGGGGAGGTGGAGCAGCCCGGAGAGGCCGACGACCTCGACGGGGACGTCCCGCGCGACGAGGGCGGCCTGGATCGCGGGGAAGTCGGTGGCCGTGCGGCACAGGACGGCGATCTCGCCGGGGGCGGTGCCGGTGCGGACGAGGTGGGCGAGGGAGTCGGCGAGCCAGTCCGTCTCCTCCGCGTGGGTGGGCAGCAGGGCGACGCGGACGGAGCCGTCCCGCTCGGCGCCGGGGGCGGGGCGCAGCGCCTCGACGCCCTCGTGCAGGGCGCGCAGGGGGGCGGCGAGCCCGTTGGCGAGGTCGAGGAGGCGTCCGCCGCTGCGCCGGTTCTCGGAGAGGGCGAAGCGGGTGGCGGGGCTGCCGTCGCGGTACGGGAAGTGCTCGGGGAAGTCGTCGAGGTTGGCGACGGAGGCGCCGCGCCAGCCGTAGATGGCCTGGCAGGGGTCGCCGACGGCGGTGACGGCGTGGCCGGTGCCCTGGCCGAAGAGGCCGGACAGCAGGAGCCGCTGGGCGACGGAGGTGTCCTGGTACTCGTCGAGGAGGACGACCCGGTACTCGTCGCGGAGGAGGGCGCCGACCTCGGGGCGGGTGGTGGCGAGCTCGGCGGAGCGGGCGATCTGGTCGCCGAAGTCGAGGAGGTCGCGGGAGCGCTTGGCCGCGCGGTAGCGCACGACGAGGTCGAGGAGCTCGCGGCGGGCGGCGGCGGCCTCGGGGACCTTGCGCAGGTCGGCGTTGGTGAGCTTGGCGCGGGAGAGGGCGTCGAGCAGCCCGGTGTCGTGGGCGGCGAGGTCTCCCGGCGCGACGAGGTGCTCGGAGAGCTCGGCGTCGAGCGCCAGGAGGTCGCCGATCAGGGTCGGGAAGGACTTGGTGAGCGCGGGGTACGGGCCGGGGGCCTCGCGCAGCACGCGGGCGGCGAGCTGGTAGCGGGTGGCGTCGGCGAGCAGCCGGGAGGTGGGCTCCAGGCCGATGCGCAGGCCGTGGTCGGTGAGGAGCTGCCCGGCGAAGGCGTGGTACGTGGAGATGCGGGGCTCGCCCGGGGGGTCGTCGGGGTCGATGACGTCGGGGTCGGTGACCCCGGCCCGGACGAGTGCGGTGCGGACGCGCTCGGCGAGCTCGCCGGCGGCCTTGTTGGTGAAGGTGAGCCCGAGGACCTGCTCCGGGGCGACCTGGCCGGTGCCGACCAGCCAGACCACGCGGGCGGCCATGACCGTCGTCTTGCCGGAGCCGGCTCCGGCCACGATGACCTGCGGGGCGGGCGGCGCGATGATGCAGGCCGTCTGCTCCGGGGTGAACGGGATGCCGAGGAGCTCCTTGAGCTGCTCGGGATCGGTGATGCGTGCGGTCACTCCAAAGAGGCTAACGGGCACCTCGGACATCCCGGTCCCGGCGAGAGCCGCGTCACGCGGGGGCGGTGCCGCCGCCCTGGTCCAGCTTGGAGAGGTCGACGGTCTCGTCGGCGGGCGGGATCACGACCTTGACGGGCTTGTCGTACGCGGAGAGGACGATGGCGCCCGGCTCCCGGCCGCCGGTCTTGACCGTCTTGAGGATGTACGGCTTGCCGCGTTCGGAGACGGAGACGGTGGTGGTCTCGCCGCCCGCCTTGTGCTTGACGAGGGTCGCGACGGGGGTGCCGGCGACGGTGGCGTCGGGGCCTCGGCTGAGCCCGGTGCGCTCGGCCTTGTCGTTGCCGAGGTCGGCGAGGAGCGACTTCAGGTCGCAGACGCCGCTCAGGTCGCTGCTGCCCGCCTGCCCGGGGGTGATCTTCAGCCAGCGGCCCTTGAGCAGTTCGATGGTGGCGGAGATCTCGGGTTCGGACATGCCCTGGGAGGTCATGGAGGCCCGCCAGAAGCGCTCGTCGCCCTTCATGTACGTGATGCCGTCGGACCGGCGGAGTTCGGCGGCGCCGCCCTGGATCTTGACCACGCCGGTGCACCGGTCGTGGTCGTCGACGGAGAAGTCGACGTCCAGCGGCTGGCCGCCGGAGCTGACCCGGCCGGTCATGCGCAGCGAGGTCGCGGACTGGGTGGCGGCGACGGCCCGGTCGGCGATCTGGTCGGCGCTGAGGCCCCGGAAGGGGTCGGCGGAGGGGCTGGGGGCCGGGGCGGGGAGGAGCGGGGCCGGGGCGGAGGCCGGTGGCGGTGGCTGGGCGGCCAGGGCGGCGGGTCCGCCGCCCGCGATCACGGCGGCGCAGACCGCGCACACGGTGGCGGCGGCGCGGAGCTTGGTGGTGCGGTGGGACGCCATGCGAGCCTCCTCGCGGGTTCACCCCGGTCTTCCAGCCTGCCCGAGCGGCCCGGTCCGCGCGACTCCGCGCGGGGCGCGGGCGACGCGGGGCGGCTCCCGCGCGGGGCGGGCCGCAGCTGCGCGCGGTGTGCCGGGCGGCTCCGCGCGGGAGGGCTCCGCGCGGGAGGGCTCCGCGCGGGAGGGTGCCGGGCGGGAAGGCGCCGGGCGGCTTCGCGCGGGAGTGCGCCACGGCTGCGCGCGGGAAGGCGCCACGGCTTCGCCCGGGGCCGGGCAGCGGCTTCGCGCGGGGGGCTACTCCACGACGTGGCGGCCTTCGGGGCGGGCGCTGCAGGAGGCGCGGAAGGAGCAGTTCGCGCAGTGCTGGCCGGTGGTGGGGGTGAAGCGCTCGTCGAGGACGCGGCCGGCCGCGGAGGCGAGGAGTTCGCCGACCCACTCCCCTTCGAGGGGCTGCTGGGCCTGCACCTTCGGGAGGGCGTCGCCGCCCTCCTTCTTGGGCGCGGCCTGGCGGAGCTGGACGAGTTCGGCGCCCCCGGGCTCGGGCGTCCGGCCGCCGAAGACCTCGTCGACGGCGCCCTCGCGGACGGCGAGCTGGTAGACGGCGAGCTGGGGGTGGTGGGCGACCTCGTCCTTGGTGGGGGCGGACTTGCCGGTCTTGAAGTCGACGACGTAGGCACGGCCCTGCTCGTCGGTCTCGACGCGGTCCATGGAGCCTCGGATGCGGACCTGGTACGCGCCGGCGGCGAGGGTGACGTCGAAGCCGTGCTCGGTGGCGGCGGGGGTGCGGCCGGCCCGGTCCATGACGTGCCAGCGCAGGAAGCGCTCCAGGGCGGCGCGCGCGTTCTCCTTCTCCTGCGCGGACTTCCAGGGAGCGTCGAAGGCGAGGGCCTCCCAGACGGAGTCCAGGCGGGCCATCAGGACGTCGAGGTCGGCCGGGGTGCGGCCGGAGGCGACCTCGTCGGCGAGGACGTGGACGACGTTGCCGAAGCCCTGGGCGGCGGTGGCGGGGGCGTCGGCCTTGACCTCGCGGCCCAGGAACCACTGGAGGGCGCAGGTGTTGGCGAGCTGGTCCAGGGCGGAGCCGGAGAGCGCCACCGGCTGCTCGCGGTCGCGCAGCGGGACGCCGCTGCGGGTCGGCTCGGCCAGGCCCCACCAGCGGTCCGGGTGGGCGGCGGGGACCAGCGGGGTGCCCTCCTCGTCGCTGAGGGCGGCGAGCCGGGCGAGCCGGTCGGCGGCGGCGGCGCGCAGCTCCGGGGAGGCGTCGGGGTCGACGGTGGTGGCGCGGAGCTCGGCGACGAGGGCGGCGACGGCGAGCGGGCGGCGGGGGCGGCCGGAGACGTCCTTGGCCTCGGTGCCGAGCTCGCCGAGGAAGCGGGAGGGCTGGTCGCCGTCCTCGGCGGGGGCCTTGACGGCGGTGACGACGAGCCGTTCGCGGGCGCGGGTGGCGGCGACGTAGAAGAGGCGGCGCTCCTCGGCGAGCAGGGCGCCGGGGGTCAGCGGCTCGGCGAGGCCGTCGCGGCCGATGCGGTCGGCCTCCAGGAGGGAGCCGCGCCGCCGCAGGTCGGGCCAGAGGCCCTCCTGGACGCCCGCGACGACGACCAGGCGCCACTCCAGGCCCTTGGCGCGGTGCGCGGTCATCAGGCGGACGGCGTCGGGGCGGGTGTGGCGGCGGGTGAGGGTGTCGGCGGCGATGTCCTGGGCGTCGAGCTCCTCCAGGAAGTTGAGCGCGCCGCGCCCGCCGACCCGGTCCTCCGCGCGGGCGGCGGTCTCGAAGAGGGCGCAGACGGCGTCCAGGTCCCGGTCGGCGTTGCGGCCGGCCGGGCCGCCGCGCAGGGAGGACCGTTCGAGCCGGGCGGGCCAGGAAGTGCCGTTCCAGAACAGCCACAGGGCCTCTTCGGCGGTGCCGCCCGCCGCGAGCCGGGCCCGCGCGGTGCGCAGCAGCTCGCCGAGCCGCCTGGCGCCGCCGGCGTACGAGCGGTCGTGCGCGACCAGCCGCTCGGGCTCCGCGAGCGCCCGCGCGAGCAGCACGTCGGAGGGCGCGGGCACGGCGTTCCCCCCGGCCCGCTCCTCGTCCCGCAGCGCGCGCCCCAGGCGGCGCAGGTCGGCGGGGTCCATCCCGGCGAGCGGCGAGGCGAGCAGCGAGACGGCGGTCTCGACGTCGAGCCAGGAGGGGGCGCCGGCGGCGGGCTCGGGGTCGGCGACCCGCCCGGCGGCGTCGGCGACCCCGTCGGCGACCCCGTCGGCGACCGGCTCGGCGGCGTCGGCGTCCCCGTCGGCGTCGGCAGCCCCGTCGGCATCGTCAGCCGCGTCGGCCTCCCCGTCCCCGTCCCCGTCCGCATCGTCATCGTCATCGTCATCGTCATCGACGCCCGCGCCGATGACGGCCACAGCGGCCACAGCGGCCCCACGGGGCGCCTCACCGGCCGCCCCGGCCCCGCCGAACTCGTCGGCCCCCACACCGTCAGCGCCCGCGCCCGCCGCCGCCTCGTCGGCCTCCGCCCCTCCAGCCTCAGCCCCCGCCGAGCCCGCGCCGCCCGCGCCCGGCTCCCCCGACGCCGCCGCGCGCAGGGCCAGCAGCAGCGGGGCCACCGCCGGTTCGTGGCGCAGGGGGGTGTCGGCGGCGTCCGTCTCGACCGGGACGCCCGCCGACGTCAGGGCGCGGCGGAGGGACGGGAGGTGGGCGGCGGCGCGGGTGAGGACGCCCATCTCGTGCCAGGGGACGCCGTCCTCCAGGTGCGCGCGGCGCAGCAGGTCGGCGATGTTGTCGGTCTCGGTGGAGGCGGTCGGGTACGTGTAGACCTCCACCCGGCCCCCGTCCCGTACCGGCGTCAGCGCGCGGTGGGCGCGTGCCTTGTCGGCGGGGAGCCGGGACAGCGGCATCCGCTGGGTGAGCAGGCGGGTGGCGGCGAGCAGTCCGGCGCCGGAGCGGCGGGAGGTGCCGAGGACGCGGACCGTGCCGCCGAAGGCCGCCGGGAAGTCGAGGATGCCGTTGACGTCGGCGCCGCGGAAGGCGTAGATCGACTGGTCGGGGTCGCCGAAGGCGAGCACCGTGCGCCCGGCGCCGCCCGCGAGCGCCCGCAGCAGCCGGACCTGCGCCGGGTCGGTGTCCTGGTACTCGTCGACGAAGACCGCGTCGTACCCGGGGAGGGTGCCGGGGGCGGCCGACTCGGCGAGGAGCACCGCGCGGTGGACCAGCTCCGTGTAGTCGAGGACGCCCTGGAGGTCGAGGACGTCGAGGTACTCGGCGAGGAAGCCGGCCGCCGCCCGCCAGTCGGGGCGCCCGACGCGGCGGGCGAACTCCGCCAGGGCCCGCGGGCCGAGTCCCAGCTCGCGGGAGCGGGCGAGGACGGCGCGGACCTCGTCGGCGAAGCCTCGGGTGGTGAGGCAGGCGCGCAGTTCGCCGGGCCAGCGGACCCCGCCGAGGCCCGCCTTCTCCAGGTCGATCTGCCCGGCGAGCAGCTCGCGGACGGCGAGGTCCTGCTCGGGCCCGGAGAGCAGCCGCAGCGGTTCGGCGAAGAGCTCGGCGTCCTGGTGGGCGCGGATCAGGGCGTAGCAGTACGAGTGGAAGGTGGTGGCCTGCGGGGGCCGCCGGCCGCCGAGCCGGGCGGCCATCCGGTCGCGGAGCTCGACGGCCGCCTTGCGGCTGAAGGTGAGCACGAGGAGCCGCTCGGGGTCGGCGCCCGCCTCCACGCGGGCCGCCACCGCCTCCACCAGCGTCGTCGTCTTGCCGGTGCCGGGGCCGGCGAGGACCAGCAGGGGTCCGCCGTCGTGGTCAACCACCGCGCGCTGCGCTGCGTCCAGCTCAGGGGGCCGCACCGGCGTCGGCACGGTGCGCACCAGGCGGTACGCGCCGGGGCCCCGCACAGCCGTGAGGGTGGAGGAGGAAGTCACGTGGGTCGCCGGTCCTGCTGGTGGATGGTGGGCGGGAAGCTCGGGGCGCCCGGCGGGGTGCTCGGGTGACGGGCGCGAGCTTCGACGGTACGCGATCCCCGCGGCGACCCGGGGGCGCGTGGCCCGCCCTCGGCTCAGCCGGCCGGGGCCGTGCCGTCCCAGCGCGCCCGCCGCATGTCCAGCCGGACCGGGCCGCCGCCGGGGGGCTGCCGCAGCGGGGTGCCCTCGGCCCGGTAGTGACCAAGGGCACGTCGCTCGTGGCCGGGCAGCGGGGTGCCGTCCGCGCGGACGACGCGCCACCAGGGCACCGGTCCGCCGTACAGCGCCATGACCCGGCCGACCTGGCGGGGGCCGCCCTCTCCCACGTACTCGGCGACGTCCCCGTAGGTCATCACCCGGCCGGGCGGGATCTCCTCGACGGCCTGAAGGACCCGTTCCGCATAATCGGGCAGCTCGGGCAGCTCCTCGTTCTCCATTCAGGTCATCCTGCCGCACCGCACCGACAACCCCCTGATGCCTCCGCGCGGCCCCGCTTCATGCCACCATCATGCGCGGACGGTGACTGGTGATACGAGAACAAGAACAAGCGACGGCAGGGACGGCGGGGGCATCGGAGCCCCCGAGAGACGACACGGCGGCACGGGCCGCCACGACACGGCACGCAGAGACGGACATGGTGATGGGGCACGACATCCAGCCTCCGGGGGAGTCTCCCGGCGAGGCGCCGTCCAAGCTGCCCGAGCACGTCTCCGGCGACGAGCCGCTGCTCGCGGCCCGGGTCCACCGCCCCTCGGACCTGATGCGCCTGCTCGTGGGCATCCTGGCCATCGCCGTCGTCCTCGCCATCGCCGCCTTCGCCCACGGCACCACCTCCGGCCTGGAGCAGGACATCAACAAGGGCGCCGGCGGCGCCCCCGACGTCTTCGTCAAGATCGCGGGGCTCGTCTCCTCGATCGCGGTGCTGCTCGTACCGGTCGCCTTCGCGATCGAACGGCTGATCAAACGGGACGGGCTGCGGATCGCCGACGGCGTGCTCGCGGCGGTCCTGGCGCACGGCGTCACCCTCGCCACCGACCTGTGGGTGGCCAACGGGGCGCCCGGCACCATCCAGGACGCGCTGACCCAGCCGCAGTCCGGCGGCGGGCTCACCGACCCCGTCCACAACTACCTCGCCCCGGTCATCGCGTACATGACCGCCGTCGGCATGGCCCGCAGACCGCGCTGGCGGGTGGTGCTGTGGATGGTGCTGCTGCTCGACGCCTTCACCATGCTGGTCGCCGGCTACACCACCGCGCTCTCGATCATCCTGACCGTGCTGATCGGCTGGACCGTGGCCTACGGGACGCTCTACGCGGTCGGCTCCCCCAACGTCCGGCCGACCGGCCAGACGCTCCTCGCGGGCCTGCGCCGGGTCGGTTTCCGGCCGGTGACCGCGCTGCGCGCCGAGGGCGTGCCGGAGGCGGCGGACAGCGGCGACCGGGGCCGCCGCTACATCGTGACCCTGGAGGACGGGCCGCCGCTCGACGTCACCGTCGTCGACCGCGAACAGCAGGCGCACGGCTTCTTCTACCGGGCCTGGCGCCGCATCACCCTGCGCACCATCACCACCCGCCGCTCGATCGTCTCGCTGCGCCAGGCCCTGGAGCAGGAGGCGCTGCTCGCCTACGCGGCGATCGCGGCCGGCGCCAACGCACCGAAGCTGATCGCCACCTCCGAGCTCGGCCCGGACGCGGTGATGCTGGTCTACGAGCACCTCGGCGGCCGGAGCCTCGACTCGCTGGACGACGAGGAGATCACCGACGAGCTCGTGCGCAGCGCCTGGCGCCAGGTGAGGGCGCTCCAGTCGCGGCGGATCGCACACCGCAGGCTCGCCGGGGACGCGATTCTGGTGGATCGTTCCGGCAAGGTGATCCTGACGGATCTGCGGGGCGGTGAGATCGCCGCCGGGGACCTGGTCCTGCGGATGGACATCGCCCAGTTGCTCACCACCCTCGGACTGCGGGTCGGCGCCGAGCGGGCGGTCGCCGCGGCCGTCGAGGTGCTCGGCCCCGACGCCATCGCCGACTGCCTGCCGCTGCTCCAGCCGATCGCGCTCAGCCGCTCGACCCGCGCGGAGCTGCGGCGGCGGGCCCGGGAGCGTTCCGCGCGGGAGCGCGAGGCGGTGCTGGCCGCCTCCGAGGCCGCCCGGCAGGCCCGCGCGGAGGCGCGCGCCCAGGCGAACCTGGAGACCGACCGGAAGGTCGCCCGCGCGGAGAAGCAGGCCGACAAGAAGGCCGAGAAGCGGGCGCTGGACGAGGCCCTGGACGAGGCCCGCGAGGAGGACCTGCTCGCGCAGATCCGGCACCAGGTGCTGCGGATCCGGCCGCAGGCCCCGGTGGTGCCGGTCCGCCTGGAGCGGATCAAGCCGCGCACCCTGGTCAGCCTGATCGCGGGCGCCGTCGCCGCGTACTTCCTGCTCTCGCAGATCGCCCGCACCCCGCTGTCCACGGTCAGCGAGGCGGACTGGCGGTGGGTCGCGGCGGCCGTGGTCTTCTCGGCGCTCAGCTATCTGGCGGCGGCGATGAGCCTGCTCGGCTTCGTGCCGGAGCGGGTCGGCTTCTGGCGGACGGTGGTGGCGCAGGTCGCCGGCTCCTTCGTGAAGATCGTCGCCCCGGCGGCGGTCGGCGGCGTGGCCCTGAACACCCGCTTCCTCCAGCGCGCGGGCGTGCGCCCGGGGCTCGCGGTCGCCAGCGTCGGCGCCTCGCAGCTCTTCGGGCTCGGGGCGCACATCCTGCTGCTGCTCTCCTTCGGCTATCTGACCGGTACGGAGAAGTCGCAGTCCTTCTCGCCGTCCAGGACCGTCATCGCGGGCCTGCTGACGGTCGCCGTGCTGGTCCTGGTCGTGACGGCGATCCCGTTCATGCGCAAGTTCGTCTCCACCCGGCTGCGCTCGCTGTTCGCGGGCGTGGTGCCGCGCATGCTGGACGTGCTCCAGCGGCCGATGAAGCTGGTCACCGGGATCGGCGGGATGCTGCTGCTGACCGGCGCGTTCGTGTTCTGCCTGGACGCCTCGATCCGCGCCTTCGGGCACGGCGAGGTGACGGTCAGCTACGCCAGCGTCGCCGTCGTCTTCCTCGCGGGCAACGCGCTCGGCTCGGCGGCGCCGACCCCCGGCGGCGTCGGCGCGGTCGAGGGCGCGCTGACCTTCGGCCTGGTCGCGGTCGGCCTCCCGATCGAGGTCGCCACCCCGGCGGTGCTGCTCTACCGCCTGCTGACGCTGTGGCTGCCGGTGCTGCCCGGCTGGATCTGCTTCAACTGGCTGAGCAGGCGCGAGGCGCTGTAAGGGACGCCCGCCACCCGCATGGACCACCTCCCGCGCGGGCCGACCGAGGGCGGATCACGATGGGGTCATGCCGATCTCCGCAGCTCAGCGCGTCGCCCTGCTCACCGCGTCCACCGTGCTCCTCGCCGCCGGATGCTCGGACGGCAACGGCTCCTCGGGGGCCGTGGCGCCCGCGAGCAGCGGGCCCACCGGGCTCGACCGGCTCGCCGCGCAGAAGCCGGAGTGGTCCCCGTGCCTGCCGCCGTCCCCGGCGGAGGGCGGTGGGCCCGCGCCCTCCCCGCTGCCCGACGGCGCGACGTGGGAGTGCTCCTTCATGGCCGCGCCGCTCGACTACGCCAAGCCCGACGGCGACACCGTCGACCTGGCCCTGATCCGGGCCAAGGCCCGTGACCGGAAGCAGCGGATCGGCTCGCTGCTCTTCAACTTCGGCGGGCCCGGCGGCTCCGGCATCACCGGACTGCCCGGCTTCGCCTCCGACTTCGAGTCCCTGCGCTCCCGCTACGACCTGGTCTCCTTCGACCCGCGCGCGGTCGGCCGCAGCGAGCCCGTCGAGTGCGCCTCGGACAAGGAGCTCGACTCCTACTACGCCCTCGACTTCACGCCCGACGACGCCGAGGAGGAACGGGTCCTCGACGAGGCGCAGAAGAAGTACGCGGCCGGCTGCGAGAAGGACGCGGGCCCCGAACTCCCGTACGTCGGAACCGAGAACGCCGCCCGGGACATGGACCTGATGCGGCGGGTCCTCGGCGACGACAAGCTGCACTACTTCGGCATCTCGTACGGGACCGAGCTCGGCGGCGTCTACGCGCACCTCTTCCCGAAGAACGTCGGGCGCGCCGTCTTCGACGCCGTCGTCGACCCGGCCGCCGGGGTCGAGGAGGGCGCGCTCGGCCAGGCCAAGGGCTTCCAGCTCGCCCTCGACAACTTCGCCAAGGACTGCGTCGGCCGAGGCGACGCCTGCGCGCTGCCCGGCGGCAGCGTCGCCGAGATCGAGGGCTTCATCACCGACCTGCTCGCCCAGCTCGACAAGAAACCGATCCCCGGCATCGGCGACCGGATGCTCACCCAGACCCAGGCCACCAACGGCATCGCCCAGTCGCTGTACTCCAAGGAGTTCTGGCCCTATCTGGAGCAGGGGCTCGACGAGGCCGACGGCGGCAACGGAGCCCTCCTGCTCGCCCTGTCCGACTCCATGAACGGACGCAACCAGACCGGGAGCTACAGCAACATCCAGGCCGCCAACGCGGCCATCAACTGCGTGGACTTCAAGCAGCGCTACACCCTCGGCCAGGCCAAGGAGCGCGTCCCCGAGTTCCGCAAGGCCTCCGCCGTCTTCGGCGACTACATGGCCTGGGCGCTGTCCAGCTGCGCCCAGTGGCCGGTGCCGGGCTCCTGGGACCACCCGGACGTCTCCGCCCCCGGCTCCGCCCCGGTCCTGGTGATCGGCAACACCGGCGACCCCGCCACCCCCTACGAGGGCGCCCGCTCGATGGTGGACGCCCTCGGCCCGGGTGTCGGCGTCGAGCTGACGTACAAGGGACAGGGCCACGGCGCCTACAGCAGCGGCAGCGCCTGCGTGAAGCGCGCCACCGACGCGTACCTCCTGGAGGGCAAGGTGCCCGCCGCCGGGACCGTCTGCTCCTGAGCCCGGGACCGCCGCCTACGATGGCGGTCCGGTACGGAACACGGGGGGGGTCGCTCATGTCGGGTACGGGCGCGCGCACGAACAGGGGGCTCGCGGGCGCGGCGCTCGCGCTGCTGGGAGTGCTCGCCGCCGGCTGCGCGGACCCCGGCGGCGCGCCGGGCCCGGGCAGCACGACACCGCCCCCGAAGCGCTCCGCCACTCCTCCCCCGGCCTCCGGCGACGCCAAGGGCACCGCGGGCCTGCCGGCCTCGCTCACCGGGCAGCGCCCCTCGTGGAAGCGCTGCGCGGCCCCCGAGGGCGGCGAGGCGCCGGGCTCCGCCTGGCGCTGCGCCGAGGTCCGGGTGCCGCTCGACTACGCGGCGCCGGACGGCGAGACGATCCCGGTCGCGCTGATCCGCAAGGAGGCCACCGACCGGCGGGCACGGGCCGGTTCGCTGCTCTTCAACTTCGGCGGGCCCGGCGCCTCCGGCGTGGACATCCTGCCCCGCGGGGCGAGCGAGTACGGCGCCCTCGGCCGCCGCTACGACCTGGTCGGCTTCGACCCGCGCGGGGTCGGCCGCAGCGCCGGGGTGGTCTGCCGGGACGACGCCGAGCAGGACGCCGCCGAGCGCACGGTCGACCACACCCCGGACACGCCCGCCGAGGAGAAGCGGTTCCTCGACGACGCCACCGCCTTCGGCGCCGGCTGCGCCCGCCGTTCCGGCACGGTCATCCCGCACACCACGACCGCCGCCACCGCCCGCGACCTCGACCTGATCCGCCAGGTCCTCGGCGACGCGCGCCTCAACTACTTCGGGATGTCGTACGGGACACAGCTCGGCGCCGCCTACGCCCACCTCTTCCCGAAGAACGTCGGGCGGCTCGTCCTCGACGCCGTCGTCGACCCGACCGCCGACAGCGTCGGGCACGCCCGCAACCAGACCGTCGGCTTCCAGCGGGCCCTCGACAACTACCTGCGCTCCACCGGGCAGGACCCGAAGGCCGGCACGCGGCGGATCACCCGGCTGCTGGAGCGGCTCGACGGCGCCCCGCTGCCCGTCGGCGACCGGCGGCTGACCGAGTCGCTGGCCCTGACCGGCGTGGTGATGCCGCTCTACTCGCGGGAGAGCTGGCCGCTGCTCACCTCGGCGCTGGCCGCCGCGGAGCGGGGCGACGGCGAGGAGCTGCTGCGGCTCGCCGACTGGTACGACGACCGGGACGAGTCCGGCCACTACGCCACCCAGTCGCACTCCCAGCGGGCGATCTCCTGCGCCGACTCGGCCGAGCGGCCGACCCTCGACCAGGCCCGCGCCCTGCTGCCCGAATTCCGCCGCCTGTCGCCGGTGTTCGGCGAGTTCCTGGCCTGGGACACGGCCGGCTGGTGCGCGAACTGGCCGGTGAAGGGGGCGGAGACCCGGCAGGACGCGAGCGCGCCCGGCGCGGCCCCGGTCCTCGTCGTCGGCACCACGGGCGACCCGGCCACCCCGTACGAGGGCGCCGAGCGGATGGCGAAGGCGCTGGGCGCCGGGGTCGGCGTGCTCGTCAGCAACGAGGGCGAGGGGCACGGGGCGTACGGCTCCTCGGCGTGCGTGACGCGGACGGTCGACGCGTACTTCCTGGACGGGAAGGTGCCCGCGTACGGCACGAAGTGCTCCTGACGACACGGGCGGCGGAGTACGCGGAAGGGCCCGGACCTCGTGCGAGGTCCGGGCCCTTCCGTCGGAACGCGTGGGTCCTAGTAGACCGGCTTCCCGGGCTCGATCTGGTTGACCCAGCCGATCACGCCGCCGCCGACGTGCACGGCGTCCGCGAAGCCCGCGGCCTTGAGCACGGCGAGGACCTCCGCACTGCGGACGCCCGTCTTGCAGTGCAGGACGATCCGCTTGTCCTGCGGGAGGTCCTGGAGGGCGGTGCCCATCAGGAACTCGTTCTTCGGGATCAGGCGGGCGCCCGGGATCGAGACGATCTCGTACTCGTTCGGCTCGCGGACGTCGATGATGTCGATGTTCTCGCCGTCGTCGATCCACTCCTTGAGCTGCTTGGGAGTGATCGTCGAGCCGAGCGCCGCCTCCTGGGCCTCCTCGGACACGACGCCGCAGAAGGCCTCGTAGTCGATGAGCTCGGTGACGGTCGGGTTCTCGCCGCAGACCGCGCAGTCCGGGTCCTTGCGGACCTTCACCTGGCGGTACTGCATCTCCAGGGCGTCGTAGATCATCAGGCGGCCGACCAGCGGGTCACCCACGCCGGCCAGGACCTTGATGGCCTCGGTGACCTGGATGGAGCCGATGGACGCGCAGAGCACGCCCAGCACGCCGCCCTCGGCGCAGGAGGGGACCATGCCCGGCGGCGGGGGCTCCGGGTAGAGGCAGCGGTAGCAGGGGCCGTACTCGGACCAGAAGACCGAGGCCTGGCCGTCGAAGCGGTAGATCGAGCCCCAGACGTACGGCTTGTTCAGCAGCACGCAGGCGTCGTTGACCAGGTACCGGGTCGCGAAGTTGTCGGTGCCGTCGACGATCAGGTCGTACTGGCCGAAGATGTCCATCACGTTCTCGGCCTCAAGCCGCTCTTCGTGGAGGATCACGTTCACGTACGGGTTGATGCCGAGGACCGAGTCCCGCGCGGACGCGGCCTTGGAGCGGCCGATGTCCGCCTGGCTGTGGATGATCTGGCGCTGCAGGTTCGACTCGTCGACCTCGTCGAACTCCACGATGCCGAGCGTGCCGACGCCGGCCGCGGCCAGGTACATGAGGGCGGGCGAGCCGAGGCCGCCCGCGCCCACACAGAGCACCTTCGCGTTCTTGAGCCGCTTCTGCCCGTCCATCCCGACGTCCGGGATGATCAGGTGGCGGGAGTACCTGCGGACCTCGTCAACGGTGAGCTCGGCAGCCGGCTCGACCAGGGGTGGCAGCGACACGGAGACCTCATCAATACTCTGGTCGGTATTTCACTACGGTGGTGCTGCCGACAACACTGCCACGCCGCTCCTCATTCCGAGACACCCCGTCCGATACGCGAGACAATTTCGTCCCAGTAGCCGGGCAGGGTGTGGAATTGGTCGGTTTGCCCCGGCTGCCCCCGACGGTCGGTGAAGAAGACCGTCGCGGCCCCCTGCCAGCGGGCGATCCGCAGGGCCTCCTCCAGGTGGGTCCGGGGCACCCCGTGGACCAGGTGCACGAACTTCCCCGCCGGGTAGTCCGCCGTCCACTCCGCCACCTGCGACCAGCGGTAGTCCGCCCAGGCCCCGGAGAAGGTGACGAGCTGGTCCGCCGCCTCCGCGTAGCCGGGGTACGGGTGGGTGCCGTGGCCCAGCACCAGATGCGCCTCCCGGCCGCCGCGCTCCCCGTCCAGCAGCGCCTCCAGGGTCGCCGACAGCCGCCGCACCGCCGCGAGGTCGGCCCGGTCGACGGGCGCCCGGTCCAGGTAGAAGCCGTCCGTGCGGTACCAGTCGAGGAAGCGCTGGGCGTCCGAGACGAGCTCCCCGAAGGGCCGGGAGCCGTGCCGCAGGTCGAGGTGGCCGAGCACCCTGCCCCCCGCGTTGCGCAGCTTCCCGGCGGCCTCCAGGCAGTGCGGGTCGGGCCGGGCGCCGGGGCCCTCGGCCACGTTGAGCACGGCCCAGTGGAGCGGGGTGCCCGGCCGGGTGAGCTCGGCCCACTCGACCGGGGCGAGCAGGGGGTGGGCGTAGCCGGGGACGCCCACCCCCATCGCCAGCGCCGTCCCGGTGGCGGCTAGATGCGACACGCCGCCTCCATCCAGATGTCCGCCAGCGACTCCTCCAGGTTGATCCGG
The DNA here is from genome assembly GCF_055582325.1 of Streptomyces sp. NPDC042100. Classification (NCBI taxonomy): domain Bacteria; kingdom Bacillati; phylum Actinomycetota; class Actinomycetes; order Kitasatosporales; family Streptomycetaceae; genus Streptomyces; species Streptomyces sp. NPDC042100. The sequence continues at coordinate 105,610 of NZ_JBVJDK010000013.1, read as the reverse complement.
GGGCGCCAGCCGAGCCGGTCCCGGGCGGTGCGGACGTCGGCCTGCTGCCAGGGCCCGCAGCCGTCGGGGTACGGGAAGGGGGCGGCGGCGAGCTGCTCGGCGATGGTCTCGGTGCGCGGGGCGCCGATGACCGGGCGCGGCGGCGGCCCGTCCAGCTCGTGCAGGGTGCCCGCGAAGCCGGCGACCCGGGCCAGCACGGCGGCGGCGTCGCGGAGCCGGACCGCGCGGCCGGTGCCGATGTTGACGACGCCCTGGGCGGCGGAGAGCGAGGCGGCGTGGACGGCGCGGGCGACGTCGCGGACGTCCACGAAGTCGCGCTGCACGCCCAGTCCGCTGAGCTTGAGCTCGCCGTCGCCGGCCTGCATGGCGCGGCGCATGGCCTCGGCGAGCCGGCCGAGCGGGGAGCCGGCCGGGGTGCCGGGGCCGACCGGCGAGAAGACCCGCAGGACGACCGCGTCGAGGCCGGAGCCGAGGACGAGTTCGGTGGCGGCCAGCTTGGACACGCCGTACGGGCCGCCGGGGCGGGGCACGGCGTCCTCGGCGGTGGAGGAGCCGGGCTGGCTGGGCCCGTACTCGGAGGCGCAGCCGACCTGGACGAGCCGGGCGCCGCAGCCGCTGCGGCGCAGGGCCTCGCAGACGGTGGCGACGGCGACGGTGTTGTGCCGGGTCAGTTCGCGGGCGCCGCCTCGGGTGGCGCCCGCGCAGTTGACGACGACTCCGGGATGGACGGCGTCGAGGAACCGGGTGAGGGCTCCGGGGCTGCCGGTCGCGAGGTCGAAGCGCACGTCGGCGTCGTCGCCTCGGCCGAGGGCGGTGAGGTGCACCGCCGGGTCGGCGAGCAGCCGGTCGGCGACGAAGCGGCCGATGAATCCGTTGGCTCCGAGGAGCAGCACCCTCATCGTGCGGCCCCTTCGTGCCGACCGGCCGTGGTGCGGGGTTGGCGCGTCATGTCTGTTGGTTCTCCTTGGGGTGGTCCAGGTACGGAGGGCGTGCCCGCGGCGTCGGCTCCGCGGGTGCGCCGGCGGGAGGGGTCAGCGGGCGGTGGCGTGCGCCGAGGCCCGGGAGAGGGCGCTGGTGGCGTGGGCCAGGAGGGCGAGGGCCGCGGCGCCGCACACGACGGCCGGCAGGGCGGCGGGGCCCCAGGTGTCGGCGAGGGAGCGGACCGGCGTTTCGAGGAAGGCGCAGCCCGGCAGGCGGGCGGCGAGGACGAGGGCCAGGGCGAGGGCCAGGGCGGCGCCGGCGGCCGCGAGGGCGTGGCCGGCGGGCTCGGGCAGGCCGTGCGCGGCGAGCAGGCGGGCGAGGAGCAGCAGGGCCCCGAGGGCGAGCGTGCCGGGGTCGAAGCCGGTGAGGGCCAGGAGCCCGGCGAGCAGGGCCAGCGGCGGGGCGAGGGTGGCGAGGAGCAGCGGCCGGGCGCCGGCGGCGAAGGCGTCCAGGCCGCGGCTGGCGGCGAGTCGGCGGCGGGCGCGGACGGCGAAGAGCCGGGCGCACCAGGCGGCGGGGGCGACGGTCAGGGCGAGGGCGAGCGGCGGGCCGGTGTCGAGGAGCCAGGCGCCGTCGGGGCCTTCGGCGGGGGCGCCGGGGGTGACGAGCTGCCAGGCGCCGTCGGGGCCGCCGGAGAGGAGCTGGCCGAGGAGGCCGTCGCCGAGGACCGCGTAGCCGAGCAGCCAGAGGGTCCACAGGGCGGTGGCGGGGGTGGTGCGGGCGGCGGCGCGCAGCGGGCCCCGGCGGACGGCGAGGTGGAGGGCCCCGGCGAGGCCGAGGAAGCCGAGGGTGCCGACGGCGGCGCGGGCCGGGCCGCCGGTGAGGGCGAGGCCGGCGGTGGTGAGGGCGGCGACGGCGCCGGGGGCGCAGGCGGCGAGGGCCCAGGCGGCGGTGGAGCCGGTGGCGGGGCGCTCGGGCGCGGGGCGGGCGGGCGGGGCGTCGCCCCGGGGCACCCGGGCGTACAGCTCCTCGGCGAGCGAGAAGACGTCGCGGTGCCGGTAGCGGGCGGCGGTGCGGTCGGTGACGCCGTGCGCCTCCAGTCCCGCCGCGATCTCCAGGGGGTCGACGGCCCGTTCGCAGAGCGCGCGGTGGCGGTGCATCAGGGCCTTGACCGGGTCGGCGGTGGCGCGCCGGGGGGCGCGGGGGCCGAGCGCCGGGACGGCGGCGGTGGTCGCGGCGGGCCGGTGCGCCGCCTCGGCCGGGGCGGCCGGCGCGGCCGGGACCGTGACCGGGGCGGCGGCCCGGAGCAGGGCCTCGGAGCGGGGGTCCCAGGGGCCCGGGCTGGTGGGTGCGGCGGGGCCGCGCATGGGGGTGCCTCCTTCAGGCATCGGTCTCTCCCGTACCGGCCGAGGCGGTGACCGGCTGGTCCGCCCAGCTGCCCGGCACGTACGCCTCGGCGGGGTGCGCGAAGGGCACGGCCCGGGCGGCGGAGCGGCGTACCGGCGCGTGGGAGAGGAGTTCGAGGTAGATGCCGCGGAACGCGGTGAGGTTCTGTTCGACGGTGAACAGCTCCAGGGCGCGGGCGCGGGCGGCGGCGCCGAGGCGGTGGCGGCGGCCGGGGTCGCGGAGCAGGGCGAGGCAGGCGTCGGCGAGCGCCTTGGGGTTGCGCGGGGGGACGACGAGCCCGGTGCCGCCGATGACCTCGACGACCGCGCCGACGTCGGTGGAGACGGTGGCGCGGGCGCAGAACATGGCTTCGACGAGGCTGACGGGGAAGCCCTCGACGACGCTGGAGAGGACGACGACGGCGCTGGAGGCGTAGGCCTCCTCCAGGGTGGGGGCCTCGGGGCCGCCGAGCTCCTCGAAGGAGACGGGGTTCTCGCCGACGGCGTGGGCTCCGGCGGCCTCGTCGGGGAAGAGCTGTTCGGCGAGGCCGCGGCAGTGCGCGAGGTACGCGGCGGAGCCGGGCTCGCGGCTCGGCGCGGCGATGATCCGCAGCCGCGCGTCGGGCTGGCGGCGGCGCACGTCGGCGAAGGCGTGCAGCAGGGCGACGAGGTCCTTGGCGGGTTCGGCGCGGCCGATCCAGGTGAGGGTGGCGGGATCGCCGCTCTCCTCGTCCTCGCCGGCCTCGGCGAAGCGCTCGGCGGGCATCCCGGGGTGGACGGTGCGGAGTTTGGCGCGGTCGGCGCCGCAGCGTTCCTGCCAGCGGCGGGCGTGGGCGTTGCCGGGGGTGAGCAGGGCGGCCTGGTGGTAGATCTCGGCGGCGAGCCGGCCGTGGAAGGCGGCGAGCAGGGCGCGGACCGGGGTGGCGAGCGCGGTGTCGCCGGCGGCGAGGTAGTGGGCGCGGAGCTGGACGCCGTACTCGGTGACGAGCAGCGGGGTGCCGAAGAAGCGTTTGGCCAGCAGGCCGGGGAGGGCCGCGGCGCCCGCCGAGGCGGCGTGGCAGAGGTCGGCGCCGGCGAGCCCCGGGCCCTCCTCCTCGTACCAGTCGAGGGAGAGCGGGCGCAGCGCGCGCTCCAGCCGGCCGAGGAAGGCGAGCTGGTCGGGGACGGTGGCGGCGGCGAGGCCGCGGCGGGCGCCGGGGGCGCGGCTCGCCGCCTCCAGCGCGCGCAGGGCGGGCTCGGAGCGGAGCACGGCGCGCAGTCCGCCGTGGGCGCGGGCGAGTTCGGCGAGCCCGTAGAGCCCGTCGGCGAACCGCTCGGCGGCCTCGCCTCGGCCGACGCCCGCCCCGGCGGACCCGGCCGCCCCGGCGGACCCGGCCGCCCCGGCGGACCCGGCCGCCCCGGCGGACCCGGCCGCCCCGGCGGACCCGGCCGCTCCAGCGGACCCGCCCGCCCCGGCGGGCGCCGCCCCGGCCCGTCCGGCCCGCGCGCCCCCGCCCGGCGCCCGCTCCGCCGCCCCCTCCGCGCAGAGCCCGGCCGCGAGCTCGCGGAACGCGGCCTCGAAGCGGCGGCGCTCGCGGCGGCCGGGGGCGCGCCCGTCGTCCTCGGGGGTGCCGAGCCAGGCGGTGCGGAGGCCGCGGACGTTGGCCGGCAGGGGCGGGCGGGCCGGGCGGGCGGCGCCGTCCGGGCGGGCGTCGGGGCTGAGGGCGTAGACGTCGAACTCGTGCGGGGCGAGGCCTCGGACGAGGCGCTCGCACCAGAGCCCGGACTCACCCAGGGCATGGGGATAGCCACCCTCCGTGAGCAGTCCGATCCGCATGAGCACACCCCCGTTCTCCCGTGACGCGGCCACCTTTCGGCGCGGTGACCCGCAGCGGGAAAAACGTAAGCGGATACAACGGTGGCGCGATGGACGGTTGTCCATCGCGCCACCGGAAGGGGTGAATGCACGTAACTTTCCCACCCCGGTGGCGTTTCGTGGCGCTACGGGGCCGGGAGGTCACCCTGGGTCAGGCCGCGGCCGGCTCCTCGACGCCGCTCCCGCGCCGCTCGCGGCGCTCGGCGGCGAGCACCGGATCGAGCGAGGGGACGGCCGCCAGGAGCCGCCGGGTGTACGGGTCCCGGGGGCTGCCGTAGACCTCCTCGACGGGGCCCTGTTCGACGATCCGGCCGCCGCGCATGACGGCGACCCGGTCGCTGACCTGGCGCACCACGGACAGGTCGTGGGCGATGAAGACGAGCGCCAGGCCCAGTTCGGCCTGGAGGCCGGCGAGCAGCGCGGTGACCTGGGCCTGGGTGGTGACGTCGAGGGCCGAGACGGGCTCGTCGCAGACAATCAGGCGCGGTTCGGCGGCGAGCGCGCGGGCGATCCCGACGCGCTGGCGCTGGCCGCCGCTGAACTCGTGCGGATAGGCGTCGTGCCGGTCGGGGTCGAGCCCCACCCGGTCGAGCAGCTCGCGGACCCGGGCCCGGATCCGGGTGTCGTCCAGGACGCCCGCCACCCGCAGCGGGTCGGCGATGGACTCGCCCACCGAGCGGCGCGGGTTGAGCGAGGAGACGGGGTCCTGGAAGACCATCTGGAGCTCCCGCCGCAGCGGGCGCAGCTCCTTCTCGGACGCGCCGCCGATCTCCGTACCCCCGTAACGGAGTCCGCCGGACGTCGGGTCGAGGAGCCGGACCAGCATCCGGCCCAGGGTGGTCTTGCCGCTGCCGGACTCGCCGACGACGCCGAGGGTCTCCCCGGCACACACGGTCAGCGAGACGCCGTCGACGGCGGTGACCCGGTCCTTGCCGCGCCCGAACTCCCGCCGCAGGCCGACGGCTTCGAGCAGCACCTCGCCCGGGGCGGCGGCCGGGCGGGTGCGTGCCGGGCCGTCGAGCCGGGGCACGGCGGCGAGGAGTTCGCGGGTGTACGGCCGCGTGGGCGCGCCCAGCACCCGGGCCACCGGGCCGCGTTCGACCTCGCGTCCGGCGCGCATCACGAGCACGTCGTCGACGCTCTCGGCGGCCACGCCGACGTCGTGGGTGACGAGCAGCAGGCCGGTGCCGGTCTCGCGGCGCAGCTCGTGGAGCAGGTCGAGGATCTGGGCCTGGACGGTGACGTCGAGGGCGGTGGTCGGCTCGTCGGCGACGAGGAGCCGGGGCGCGCAGGCGAGGGCCATGGCGATGAGGGCGCGCTGGCGCATCCCGCCGCTGAACTCGTGCGGGCGGGAGCGGGCGCGGCGGGCCGCGTCGGGGATGCCGACCCGGTCGAGCACCTCCACGGCGCGGGCGCGGGCGGCCTTGCGGGTGGCGGGGTGGTGGATCCGGTACACCTCGGCGATCTGGTCGCCGACGGCGTGGTACGGGTCGAGGGCGGAGAGCGGGTCCTGGAAGATCATGGCGGCCACTCCGCCGCGCAGCCTGCGCAGTTCGGCCGGTCCGGCGGTGCCGACGTCGATGCCGCCGACGGTGACGCGGCCGCCGACGGTGGCGCCGGTGCCGTGGTGGAGCCCGAGGAGGGCTCCGGCGACGGTGGACTTGCCGCTGCCGGACTCGCCGACGAGGGCGAGGGCCCGGCCGGGCTCCAGGGTGAAGGACAGCTCGTCCACGGCCCGGACGCCGCCGTCGAACGCGACGCTGAGGCCCTCGACGGTGACGAGCGGGGCGCCGGGCGCGGGGGCGGGGGCTTCGGTGGGGCTCATGTGAGGGCCACCCTTCGGTCGGCGAGGGCGTAGAGGAGGTCGGCGACGACGTTCGCGACGACCACGGCGGCTCCCATGAGGAGCACGACACCCACGACCACGGGCAGGTCGATGTGCCGGACGGAGTCGATCAGGGTCTTGCCGAGGCCGGGGATGCCGAACAGCGACTCGGTGAGGACGGCGCCGCCGAACATGGTGCCGAGGTCGAGGGCGCTGAGCGCGATCACGGGCGGCACGGCGCCGCGCAGGGCGTGCCGGGTGACGACGGCCCGCTCCCCCACGCCGTAGGCGCGGAAGGTGCGGATGTGGTCCTCGGCGAGCGTCTCCAGGGTCGCGCTGCGGGTCATCCGGGCGTATTTGGCGGATTCGAAGAAGCCGAGGGTGAGCCAGGGCAGCAGCATGTTCCAGGCCCACTGCTCGGGGTCCTCGCCGAAGGGCACGTAGCTCGGGAAGGGCAGCCACTGGAGGTAGGCGCAGACCACCATGAGCATCAGCAGGCCCAGGATGAAGACGGGGGTGCCGGTGCCGGCGAGGGTGAGCACGGTGAGGACGCGTTCGGTGAGGCCGCCGCGGCGCAGCGCGGAGAGCAGTCCGGTGCCGACGCCGATGACGAGCCAGATGACCATGGCGCCGAGGGCGAGGGAGGCGGTGGCGGGCAGCCGCTCCAGGAGGAGCCGGGTGACCTGCTGGTCGTTCTGGTACGAGAGGCCGAGGCAGGGCGCGTCGCAGTGGGTGACGCCGGTGCCGGCGGAGTAGTCGCGGCCGGTGACGAGGCCCTGGAGGAAGTGCAGGTACTGCGTGACCACCCCTTCGTTCAGGCCGAGTTGCTCGCGGACCTGGGCGATCTGCTGAGGGTTGCAGCGTTCGCCGCAGGCGAGCCGGGCGGGGTCGCCGGGGAGCAGGTAGAAGAGGCCGTAGACGAGGGCCGAGAGGACGAGCAGGACGAGCGCGGCGCCCGCGAGCCGCTTCAGGAGGTAGCGGGTCATGAGGTCTTCTTCTCCTTGCGGGCCCGCTGGGCGCGGGCGGTGCCCACGGCCAGGCGGCCGGCCTCGCGCGGGTCGAGGGCCGTCCGGACGGCGTCGCCGAGCACGGTGAAGGCGAGCACGGTCGTGAAGAGCAGTCCGGCGGGCAGCAGCACGTACGCCGGGTCGGCGCGGAACCAGGTCTGCGCGGTGGACAGCATCTGCCCCCAGGACGGGGTGGGCGGGGTGACGCCCACGCCGAGGAAGGAGAGCGAGGCCTCGACGACGATGTTGGTGGGGACGAGGATCGCCGCGTAGGTGATGACGGGCGCGGCGAGCGAGGGGACGAGCTCGCGCCGCGCGGTGCGGGCGCGTCCGGAACCGGCCAGGCGCGAGGCGGCGACGAAGTCGAGGCTCTTGAGGGTGAGGGTCTGGGCGCGCACGATCCGGGAGGTGCCGGCCCAGCCGAGCAGGCCGATGACGAGGATGAGCAGCAGCGGGCGGGGGAAGTCGCGGGGCACCACGGCGGTGAGCGCGATGGCCAGGACCAGGAAGGGCAGGGCCACGAACACGTCGGTGACCCGGCTGAGCAGGCCGTCGACCCAGCGGCTGCCGAGTCCGGCGGCGAGGCCGACGAGGACGCCGATGAGGATCTGCACGGCGGTGGCGCCGACGGCGACGAGCAGCGAGATCCGGGCGCCGTAGAGGAGCCGGACGAACAGGTCGCGGCCGGTGCCGGGTTCGACGCCGAGCCAGTGGTCGGCGCTGATCCCGCCGAAGGAGCCGTACGGGACGCCGCCTCGGGCGGAGTCGACGAGGTCGTCGTGGTAGGTGTGCGGGTCCTGGCCGGCGAGGGCGGCGAGCAGCGGGGCGGCGAGGGCGAGGAGGACGAGCAGGGCGAGCACGGCGGCGGCGGCGACGGCGGAGGGCCGGGTCCGCAGCCTGCGCCACACCTGCCGGGCGGCGCCCGTGGCGGGGGTGACCGCCACGGGCGCCGACACGTCGGACGGGGAGCTGAGCGAGGTCACTTGACCGCGACCTGCGAGACGTCGAGGACGCCGGTCCAGTCGCTGATGACGACGTTCTTGACGTCCTTGCCGACCAGGCGCTTGTAGACCGGGTGGAAGAGCGGCACGTCGAGCGCCTGCTCACCGATCTTCTTGTCCAGGGCGCCCCAGCGGACGGCGGCGGCCTTGAGGTCGGTGAGCTTGTTGATCTCGTCGATCTCGGCGTTGACGGCGGGGTCGTTCAGCTGCGCGTGGTTGTAGTTGGAGCCGTTGGCGACGATCTGGCGGCCGTCGAAGATGGGCGCGAGGAACGGGCCGCCGGCGGGCCAGTCGGCGCCCCAGCGGGAGAGGAAGAAGCCGGGGGCGTCCTTGACGCTCCAGCGCTTCTCGTTGAAGGAGTTGGGCTCCTGGCCGTCGAGCTTGACCGTGATGCCGGCCTTGGCGAGGGCCTCCTGGACGGCGGTGGCGACCTCGGGGCTGGTGGCGCGGTTCTGGGCGGTGGAGTGCAGCAGGGTGACGGTCAGGCCGTTCGGGTAGCCGGCCTCCTTGAGGACCTGCTTCGCCTTCTCCGGGTCGCCGGTCTTGCCGGCCGGGAAGTGGTCGTAGGGGGTGAAGCCGAAGGACTTCTGCTCGGGCAGGAAGGTGGTGGCGGCCTCGGCGAGGGCGGAGCCGCCGGCGGCGTTGACGACGCTGGTGCGGTTGACGGCGTAGGAGATCGCCTGGCGCACCTTCGGGTTGTCGAAGGGCTTCACCTTCGGGTTGAAGGCGAGGTAGTTGGTGTAGCCGAAGTGGCCGGTGCCGACGCGGGCGGCGAGCTCCTTGTCGGAGCCGACCTGGGCGAGCTCGGCCGGTCCCAGGTTGGTGTCGGTGGTGACGGCGGCGGCGTCGGGGCCCGCGGAGGTGGAGAGCCGCTGGTTGATGACGGCCTCGTCCAGGCCCGACTTGACGTCGATGGTGTCGGGGTAGGCCTTGCGCTCCTCGTCGGTCTTGGGGTCCCAGTGCGGGTTGCGCTCCAGGACGAGCCGCTGGCCGTCGTTCTCGTTCCTGACGACCTTGTACGGGCCGGAGGAGACCGGGTGCTCCTCGTACTTCGCGCCGGTGTCCTTGGCCTTGGGGACGGGGGCGAACTGGGTCTGGGTGGCGACGAAGGGGAACTCGCCCTCGGGCTTCCTCAGCTTGAAGACGATGGTCTTCGCGTCGGGGGTGACGATCGACGCGAGGCCCTTCTCGTCCTTGTAGGGGCCCTGGTAGGCGTCGCCGCCGACGAGCCAGTCGCGCAGGTAGGGGGCCCCGCCGGAGAGTTCGGCGGCGAAGGAGCGCTCGATGCCGTACTTGATGTCGGCGGTGGTGATGGGCGTGCCGTCCTCGAACTTCAGCCCGTCCTTGAGGGTGTACGTCCACTCGGTGGCGTCCTTGTTGGGGCGCCCGGTGTCGGTGGCGAGGTCGGGGACGACCTGGGCGCCGGCGGCGCCCGCCTCGCGGTTGCGGGTGGTGAGGGTGCGGAAGACGAGGGAGGGGATGTTGCCGCCGCCGCTGGTGTAGAGGCGGGCGGGGTCGAAGTCCTCCTGCGCCTCGGCGTTCAGGACGGTGAGGGTGCCGCCCTTCTGGGGGCCGCCCGCGGTCGAGCCGGAGGCGCCGTTGCCCGTCCGAGGGCCGCCGGCGTCCTGCGGTCCGGCGCAGGCGGCGGCGCCCGTGGCCAGGACGAGACTGACGGCGACCGCTGCCGAGCGGCGCGAGATGACGGACGGTTGACGCATGGGAAGGAGACCTCTCGAAGGGTGCTGCGGTGAACTGCCGCGGAGGGCAAGGGATGTCCGCGGGCACGGCACAGCCGTCGCCGAGAGAGGTCTCGGGGAAGGGGAACGCGCGCCTGCGGGACGTGGACGGCCCGGGCGCGGGAGAAGGGGACGGCTTCGCGGGAGAGCGAGGAAGGCCGACGAGCGCGCGGGCTGCGTCAGCTACAGAGGATGTCGGCGACCGCGTGTCCGGTCACGCCGAAGAGCGCCAGCTCAAGGGCGGCGCGATCGGAGACGGCGTGGCGGGGCGACATGCCGAGAAATATGGACGAACGCCTGATCGATGTCAACGCGCATCCGGGTATTTATGAGACACCCGTCCCACATTCCGGACACCCCTCGCGGTGCCCGTCCCGATGCTCCGTCAACTCCCCGGGTGGACCCACGGGTTGGGACGGCACTTGATGCCGTCGATGTCCAGGGACTTCGTCTGCTGCTGCATCACGGGCGCCAGCGCGCCCGGCGTGCGGCAGCTCACATGGCTGTGCCCGAGCCGGTGCCCGACCTCGTGGTTGATGAGCATCTGGCGGTACGCGTGCATCGCCTTCGGCCCGAAGGTCGCCGAGCCCCGCGCCCACCGGAAGGCGTTGATCATCACCCGCTGGGTGGAGGCGGAGTCGCAGGACACGTTGTCGATGGTGGTGTCCAGACCGGACTTGCGGCACCACTCGCCGGTGGTCCCCGGACTGGCCAGGGTGATGACGAACTCCGGCTCCCCGCTGGAGATCCGCTCGAAGGTCATCTCCCCGTCCCCCGCCCAGCTGCGCCGGTCGTTGAGGGTCCGCTGCACCGCCTGCGCGAACAGCGCCCCGTCGAGGCCGAGGTCCTTCTCCACGTCCACCCGGTAGCGGATCGTGCGCCCCTTGCCGGGCGCCCGGTCGAAGCCGGGCACCGCCTGGAACACCGCCGACCCCTTGAGCTTCGGGTCGATGGGGAACTGCTCCGCCATCAGCTGCTCGTACGTGGGCGCCGCCGACGGCGGAGCGGCCGGCTCCGCCGGGGTGTCCCTCGCGTCCGAGCGGGACGCCTGGTGCGCCGCGTCGGCGCGGTCCGTGGCGTCCTCGGCCGAACGGGACTGCGGCGCCCCGCTCTTCTCGCGCTCGGCGACCTGCCCGGCCACCACGATCGCGAGGACGGTCGTGATCGCGGCGGCGGCGATGCCGGTGAGGGTGCGGCCGAGCCCGCCGGCCCGGACCGCCTGCCGCCCGCGCGCCCGCCCGCCCGGCGCGGCCTGGGCGTCGGCGCGCCCGTCCGGCTCGGGCGCGCCCGGCGCCTCGCGGCGCGGGGCGGGGATGTACGGGGCCGCGGGCGCGGCCTGGTGGTACGGATAGCGCGCGGCCGGAGCGGAGCGCTCCGCGTGGTCCGGGTGCCCGCCGCGGACCCCGGTCCCGGCGGCCGGGCCGTACGGGTCCCGGTGGAGCGGGGTGCCGTGCACCGGCGTGTCGAACCCCGCGTGCCCGTCCGCGCCCCGCGCGGGCCCCGGCCCCTCGGCCCGTCTGCGCCGCCCCGTCCCCGGGCCCGGCCCCACGGCCTCGCCCCGGCCGGTGTCGGTCACCGGCGCGGCGGGCCCCTTGCGGCTGTGTCGTCCCACGGTCCGGTTCAGCTCCCGCCCTCGGCCGGAGCCGCTTCGACGTCGTCGGCGATCAGCTCCCGCACCGCGGTGGCCACCGTCTCCGGATACTCCATCATCGCCACGTGCCCGGCGTCCGGGAGCGTGAGCAGCCGCGAGCCCCGGAAGGCGGCGGCGGCCCGGCGCGCCATCCGGTACGAGACGAGCCGGTCGCGCCCGCCGTAGACGAGCAGCGTCGGGGCGAGCACCCGCTCCGCCTGCCGCCACAGCCCGTGCTGGCCGCCGAGCGTGTAGGCGTCGACGATGCCGCGCGAGGAGCGGGCCATCGCGTCCCAGAAGTACGGCAGCTCCAGGCGCCGCTCCATCTCCTCGACCGCGTGCCGGAAGCCCTCGTCGCTGACCCGGCCGGGGTCCCCGTAACAGAGCGACAGCACCCCTCGGACCCGCTGCTCGGCGGTCCAGTCGCGGGAGAGGCGGGCGAACAGCGCGGCGACGCCCGGCAGCGCGATCAGCGCGGTCGGCCAGGCGGTCTTCTGCGCGCGCAGCTCCGGCAGCGCCGGGGAGACCAGCGTCAGGGTGCGCACCAGGTCGGGCCGGACCGCGGCGACCCGGGTGGAGACCGCGCCGCCCAGCGAGTTGCCGATGAGGTGGACCGGGCCCCGGCCGGCGGCGTCCAGGTGCCGGATGACGGCGCGGGCGTGGCCGGTCACGGAGTAGTCGCCGTCGTCCGGCGGCGGCGAGTCGCCGAAACCGGGCAGGTCGAGCGCCTCACCGTCCACGAGGTCGGCGAGCAGCGGCATCATGGCCGACCAGTTCTGCGAGGAGCCGCCGAGCCCGTGCACGTACAGCGCGGGCGGCAGGTCCGGCGCCGTGCCGGGCCGGGCGCGCACGGTCAGGGTGAGCCCGGGCAGCGCGACGGAGCGCAACTCCTCGCCGTCGGCGACCCGCACGGCCCGCGACCGGGTCGCGGGCGATGCGGCGGTCCGGGTTTCCGGCAGCTCGGTCGAGGACATGGCAGTGATATTACGAGACGATCACGCCCGGGCGCGTGTGCGGGGCGTCACAGGATCGGGTGCGGGGCGCCGAAGGAGCTCCTACGCTCGAAGAAGAGGGCTTTCGGCCCCCTGGAAAGAGGGCCGGGGACGCCTTCGGACCTCTTTCCGGAGGGCCGGGGCCCCGCGGACCCCGCTGGTGCCGGAAGGACCGGAAGGACCGGAAGGAACAGCATGACTGCCGACCCGACCGAGCCGGACACATTCGCCGGGAACACCGAGAAAACCGAGAAAGAGGACGTCGTGCTCGACGAGGAGATCCCGGAGGCCGACGCCGCCGAGCAGCACACCGACCTGCAGCAGCGCGAGGACGAGCCGCTGCCGCGTCTGGCCCCCGATTCGGCGAACGACGCCGACGCCGTCGAACAGGCCCGGGTGGTCGCCCTGGACGAGGACGACTACCGCTGACCCGCGCCGGAAAGCCGCCCGGAACGGCGTGGCGACGGGCGGCCCGCCGCCGCCGTGTCCACTTTCCCCGCGTATTCGCCCTCGCCCTGGGCGTCCGGTCCGTGAAATTCTGCGTGCGCGGCGCGCACAGCCGGGTTACCCAAAAGTACGATGGCGGCGCGACGTCACTGCGTGGCATGGATCGATCTTTGGAGGCGGCGTGAGCGCCATCGAGCAGACAGAGGCAGCACGCCCCCGGGGCACGCGCCTGCCGCGCCGTGCCCGACGCAACCAGCTTCTCGGCGCGGCCCAGGAGGTGTTCGTCGCCCAGGGCTACCACTCGGCCGCCATGGACGACATCGCCGAGCGGGCCGGAGTCAGCAAGCCGGTGCTGTACCAGCACTTCCCGGGCAAGCTGGAGCTCTACCTGGCCCTGCTCGACCAGCACTGCGAGTCCCTGCTCCAGTCGGTCCGCACGGCCCTGGCCTCCACCTCGGACAACAAGCTCCGGGTGGCCGCCACCATGGACGCCTACTTCGCGTACGTGGAGGACGAGGGCGGCGCCTTCCGGCTCGTCTTCGAGTCGGACCTCACCAACGAGCCGGCCGTGCGCGAGCGCGTCGACCGGGTGAGCCTGCAGTGCGCCGAGGCGATCTCGGACGTCATCGCCGAGGACACCGGTCTGGCGAAGGACGAGTCGATGCTGCTGGCCGTCGGGCTCGGGGGCGTCTCCCAGGTCGTCGCCCGCTACTGGCTCTCCAGCGAGTCCCCGGTCCCCCGCGACAAGGCGGTGGCGCTGCTGACCTCGCTCGCCTGGCGCGGCATCGCGGGCTTCCCGCTGCACGCGGTGGACGGACAGTTCACCGCCGAGGGCCACTGACGCGGGACCGGACCCCCGCGCTGTTCGCTCCTGGCGTGCGGCGGCGGACCGTCCGCGTCCCCTCACCGGGCTAATGTGTGCAGCGTACGGCGCGCGACGACGCGCACAGCTGAGCGTTCGGAGGGACATAGCCGTGGAGGTCAAGATCGGCGTGCAGAACACGCCGCGGGAGATCGTTCTGGAGAGCGGGCAGTCCGCCGACGAGGTCCAGAGCGCGGTGGCCGACGCGCTCGGCGGCGAGTCGAAGCTGCTCAGCCTGACGGACGAGAAGGGCCGCAAGGTCCTGGTGCCGGCCGACAAGATCGCGTACGTCGAGATCGGCGAGCCCGAGGTGCGCAAGGTGGGCTTCGGCGCGCTCTGAGCGGCGGCTGAGCGACACCCGAGTACGAGGGAAGGCCCGGTGGACCTCGGTCCGCCGGGCCTTTCGCGTTCCCCCGTATGCCCACGTCAGGGGGTGTAAGGAGGATTGTCTTCCGGGTCGGCCGGGTAGGACGGCTGTGACCGAACTGCCCGCCCCGCACCGCACGCGAGGTGATCCGCCGTGTTCCTGGAAGCTCTCGGTTCCGCCCTGCTCGGCTTCGCCCTGGCCTGGGCCGCCGCGCGCCGGCTGCCCGACCGCCTCCCCTCCCGGGGCGCCGTCCTCGGCACGGGCGCGCTCGGCGCCGTGTTCGGCGCCCTGGTGACCCACGGGGCACTGGGCCCCGGCCACTCCCTCGCCACCCTGACCGGCGCGGTCGCGGTGGCGGCGGTGCTGCTGTCGCTGCTGGTGCGCCCGGCCTCACGGCGGCTGCGCCGATCAGCCGCGGCGGGCTGACCGGGGCCGGAGCCCCGGCCCGGGTCCGCGTCCGCGCATACGTCTGCGCATACGTCTACGTCTCCGCCGGGCCCGCGTACGGGCCCTCGGTCAGGCCGCCAGGCCCAGCGCGGCCATCCGCTTGGTGTGCGCCTCGGTGATCCGGGAGAACATCCGGCCGACCTCGGCGAGGTCGAAGCCCGCGGCCATCCCGTCCACGCCGCCGACCAGCATCGTCGACAGCGCGTCGCGCTCGGCCACCACCCGCTGGGCCTGCGAGAGCGCCTCACCCATCAGCCGGCGGGCCCACAGCGCGAGCCGGCCGCCGACGCGGGGGTCGGCGTCGATCGCGGCGCGGACCTTCTCGACGGCGAAGTTGCCGTGGCCCGTGTCGTCGAGCACGGAGAGCACCAGACCACGGGTGTCGGAGTCCAGCCGGACGGCCACCTCGCGGTAGAAGTCGCTCGCGATGGAGTCGCCCACGTACGCCTTGACCAGGCCCTCCAGCCAGTCCGAGGGCGCGGTGAGGCGGTGGAACTCGTCCAGCGGCTTGGCGAAGGGCTCCATCGCGCTGGTCGGCTCGGCGTCCACGGCGGCCAGCCGGTCGCGCAGCCGCTCGAAGTGGTGGAACTCGGC
Source organism: Streptomyces sp. NPDC042100 (assembly GCF_055582325.1). NCBI lineage: Bacteria > Bacillati > Actinomycetota > Actinomycetes > Kitasatosporales > Streptomycetaceae > Streptomyces > Streptomyces sp. NPDC042100. The sequence continues at coordinate 90,541 of NZ_JBVJDK010000013.1, read as the reverse complement.
GGAGGCCATCTTCGCCAGCTCCGCCTTGTCCGCGAGACCGGGCGCCAGCTTGGCGTCCTCGGCCAGCCGCTCGAAGGCGGCCAGTTCGCCGTAGGCGAGGGCGCCGAGCAGGTCGATCACGGCGGCCCGGTACTGCGGCACGGCGGAGGCCGTGGCCCAGTCCTGGGCGGCGATACCGGTGGGGGTGGCGTTGTCGGGCGTCTCCATGAAGCGCACAATAGCCCGCCTCCGCCCGCCTCCCGGGCCCCGGCCACCGACTGTGACCGTGGCCTCGTCGGGAATTCTCCCGACACACATGCGCGATTCCGGGGTACAGTGGTAATGCGCCTGCTGAGTATGCGGACATGCTTTCGCACGTTCGGACGTACCCGGTGGGCCGACGCATGAATGAGGATGCCCGGTCGGTGGCCCGATCGGCTCCGGCCCGACAGCCCTTCCGGCGCACCCGCCCGAGGGGTTCCCTCAGCGGCACGACGCTCGAGCGACGGCAGTGGTCCCGCGCCACCCGGTCACGGCCCGACAGGCCGGTCCGGAAGTGATCCGGCACGGTACGACCCCCAGCGTTCGCCTCGCGCCGCGTCTCACAGAAGAGGCAGTTCCCTGACTACGTTCCGAGAACTCGGGATTCTTCCCGAGACCGCCGAGGCCCTGGAAGCCGTCGGCATCGTTTCCCCCTTTCCGATCCAGGAGATGACCCTGCCGGTCGCCCTCTCGGGCACCGACGTCATCGGCCAGGCGAAGACCGGCACGGGCAAGACCCTCGGTTTCGGCCTCCCCATCCTGGAGCGCGTGACGGTCCCCGCGGACGTCGAGGCCGGCCGGGCCAAGCCCGAGCAGCTCACCGACGCCCCGCAGGCGCTCGTCGTCGTCCCCACCCGCGAGCTCTGCCAGCAGGTCACCAACGACCTGCTCACCGCCGGCAAGGTGCGCAACGTGCGCGTCCTCGCCATCTACGGCGGCCGGGCCTACGAGCCCCAGGTCGAGGCGCTGCAGAAGGGCGTCGACGTCATCGTCGGCACCCCCGGCCGCCTGCTCGACCTGGCGGGCCAGCGCAAGCTGGACCTCTCCCACATCAAGGCCCTCGTCCTCGACGAGGCCGACGAGATGCTCGACCTGGGCTTCCTGCCCGACGTCGAGAAGATCATCAACATGCTGCCGAGCGGCCGCCAGACGATGCTGTTCTCGGCCACCATGCCGGGCGCCGTCATCGGCCTCGCCCGCCGCTACATGTCGAAGCCCACGCACATCCGCGCCACCGAGCCGGACGACCAGGGCGCGACCCACAAGAACATCACGCAGCGCGTCTACCGCGCCCACTCCATGGACAAGCCGGAGATGGTCTCGCGCATCCTGCAGGCCCGGGGCCGCGGACTCGCGATGATCTTCTGCCGTACGAAGCGCACGGCGGCCGACATCGCCGAGCAGCTGGAGCGCCGCGGCTTCGCCTCCGGCGCCGTCCACGGCGACCTCGGCCAGGGCGCCCGCGAGCAGGCGCTGCGCGCCTTCCGCAACGGCAAGGTCGACGTCCTCGTCGCCACCGACGTGGCCGCCCGCGGCATCGACGTCGAGGGCGTCACGCACGTCATCAACTACCAGTCCCCCGAGGACGAGAAGACCTACCTGCACCGCATCGGCCGCACCGGCCGCGCGGGCGCGAGCGGTACGGCGATCACGCTGGTCGACTGGGACGACATCCCGCGCTGGCAGCTGATCAACAAGGCGCTCGAACTGGACTTCAACGACCCGGTCGAGACCTACTCCAGCTCCCCGCACCTCTACACCGAGCTGGACATCCCCGAGGGCACCAAGGGCATCCTGCCGCGCGCCGAGCGCACCCGCGCGGGCCTCGACGCCGAGGTCCTGGAGGACCTGGGCGAGCCGGGCGGCCGCCGGGCCCGCGGTCCGCGCCAGGACAAGCAGGAGAAGGCCGAGGAGCGCCCCGCGCGCACCCGCACCCCGCGCCAGCGCCGCCGCACCCGCGCCGGGGAGGCCACCGCCACCCCCGTCGAGACGACGGCCGCCGCACCCGCCGCGCCGGCCGTCGAGGCCGCCGAGGGCGAGGCGCCCGCCGAGGCCACCACGCCGCGCACCCCGCGCCGCCGCCGTCGCACCCGTGCGCCCGGCCAGGCCGGCGTGCCGGTCGCCGGTGCCGCCGCCCCGGTGACGGAGACCCCGGCCGCCGAGGAGCCCCAGGCCGCCGAGGCCGCCACGCAGCCCCAGGCCGTCGAGGTCGCCGCGCAGCCGAAGGCCGTCGAGGTCGCCGCGCAGCCGAAGGCCGAGGCCCCGGTGCGGGCCGCCCGCACCCGGTCGGTCCCGGCGGCGGAGTTCCGCGCCGCCGAGCCGCGTACCGCCGAGCCCCGTAAGGCCGCCGTCCCGGCCGCCGAGGCCGCCGAGGCGCCCGCCGAGACCCGGCCGCGTCGCCGCCGGGCCCGTGGCGGGCGTGCCGAGGGTGCCGCTCCGGCCCCCGCCGCCGCCCCGGTCGAGGCTCCGGCCGTCGCCCCGCGCCGGCGCCGGGTCCGGCGTCCGGCCGAGGACACGGTGACCTTCCAGACGGTCGAGACGGCCGCCGCCGCGCTCGCCGCCGACCGCCGCACCACCTCGGTCCCGGCCCAGCCGGCGCAGCCCGTCGCCGAGCCCGTGGCGCCCGCCGCCGAGGAGCCGAAGGGGACCCGCCGCCGCGTGACCCGCAAGGCCACCGCCTCGGTGGAGACCCCGGTCCCGGCCCAGGCCGCCGAGCCGGTCGTCGCCGAGCCCGTCGCCGCCGCCCCGGTGGCCCAGGCCCCGGCCGTCCCGGCGCAGGCTTCGCCCGCCCCTCGGGCCCGCCGTCGCGCCACCCGGCCGGCCAGCAGCCCGGGCGCGCTGCCCGTCGAGGCCCCCGCGGCTCCCGTCGAGGAGGCCCCGGCCGCCCCCGTCGAGGAGGCCCCGGCCGGCCGCCCGCGCCGCCGGGCGACCCGCAAGGCGTCCAGCCCGGTCACCGCGACCCCGGCGGTCGAGGCCGTCCTGGTCATCGAGAAGCCGAAGGCCACCGAGGCTCCGGCCGCCGAGGCCGCCGTCGTCGAGGCCCCGGCCGTCGTCGAGGCCCCGGCCGCCGAGGCGCCGAAGGTCAAGGCCCCGCGCAAGCGAACCGTCAAGAAGGCCGCCGTGGCCGCCGAGGCTCCGGCCGAGGCGCCCGCCGAGGCCCCGAAGACGCCGCGCAAGCGGACCGTCAAGAAGGCCGTCGCGGCCACCGAGACGCCCGCCGAGGCCCCGGCCGAAGCGCCCGCCGAGGCCCCCAAGGCGCCCCGCAAGCGGACCGTCAAGAAGGCCGTCGCGGCCACCGAGACGCCCGCCGAGGCCCCGGCCGAAGCGCCCGCCGAGGCCCCCAAGGCGCCCCGCAAGCG
>NZ_JBVJDK010000013.1:0-87065 GCF_055582325.1 Streptomyces sp. NPDC042100 | reverse complement strand
AGCGGACCGTCAAGAAGGCCGTCGCGGCCGTGGCGCCGGACGCCTCCGAGCCGAAGACGCCCACCCGCCGACGGACGACGAAGAAGGCGGCCGAGGCCGTCGACGCCGCCGCCGAGGCCCCGAAGACGCCGCGCAAGCGGACCGTCAAGAAGGCCGTCGCCGAGCCCGAGGCGTAACACGTAAGGGCACGTAGAGAAGCGAAGGCGCGACGACGCGTCGAGCGGAACGTCACCGCGGCCCGGTCCCTCCTGGTGAGGGGCCGGGCCGCGGTGTCGTCCGGACGCGGAGGGCTACAGTCCCTGTATGAGCAAGCCCCGCTCCCTGGCACCGCCGCCCCGGACCCGCGCCTACCGCCTGGTCACCGCGCGCGGCTCCTTCGCCGTCCTCGACACGGCCCCCGCCGGTGCCCCGCGCGGCACCGCGCTGCTGCTGCCCGGCTTCACCGGCAGCAAGGAGGACTTCCTGGCGCTGCTCGGCCCGCTGAGCGAGGCCGGCTACCGCGCGGTGGCCGTGGACGGGCGGGGCCAGCACGAGAGCCCGGGCCCGCGCGGCCGGGCCGCGTACCGGCGCAAGGCGCTCGCGCTGGACGCCGTCGCGCAGGCGGCGGCGCTCGGCGACGGCCCGGTGCACCTGCTGGGCCACTCGTTCGGCGGGCTGGTGGCCCGCGCGGCCGTCGCACTGGCGCCGGAGGCGTTCCGCTCGCTGACCCTGCTGTCCTCGGGCCCCGGCCGGGTCGCGCGCTCCCAGCGGGTGCGGCTGCGGGCGCTGCGCGCCGCGCTGGCGGTGCTCTCGAAGGAGCGGGTGTGGCGGGCGACCCGGTGGCTGGACAGCCGGGGCGAGGAGCCGGGCGCGGCCGACCCCCCGGAGATCGTGGGCTTCCTGCGCCGCCGCTGGATGCGGACCCGGATCGCGCAGCTCGCGGGCGCGGGCCGGCTGCTGGCCGGGGACCCGGACGGCACGGCGGCGCTGGCCGCGCTGCCGCTGCCGCTGCACCTGGCGTACGGCGACGAGGAGTCGGTCTGGCCGGTGCCGGAGCTGGCCGCCGCGGCGGCCCGCACGGGCGCGCACCACACGGTGGTGGCGGGCGCGGGCCACTCCCCCAACGTGTCGCACCCCCAGGAGCTGGCCGACCGGCTCACCGCCTTCTGGGACCGGGCCGGACGGCTCGACGCGGTCAGTACCGGGTCTGGAGCTGCTGCCAGAAGCCGTCGCGCAGCGCCCGGCGCAGTCCGGCGTGGCCCCGCAGCGAGCGGCTGAGCAACCGTTCCGCCACGACCAGGAGCTCCTGGTCCACGGGCCCCGGCAGATAGGGGTGGCCGGGGAGGAGCTCGGCGAGCTCGTCGCGGCCCCGCTCGGCGAACCAGGTGGCGGCGATCTGGGCGCCGATGAAGCGCACCTCCTCGCGGGAGGGCGGCGGCCCGCTCTCGTTCTCGTACATGGTGACCGGCTTGCGGGTGACGTACGGGCGGCAGAAGTCGAGCTCGAAGGTGCGCTGGCTGTCCACCTCCCACAGCAGTGCCTCGGCCTGGTTGCGGCCCTCGGCGGCCTCGATGCCCCAGAGGTGGACGCGGGCGCCGTAGCCCTGGGCGGCCTCGACGGCGGAGACCAGGTCCTCGTCGCCGCCGACGAGGGCGGCGTCGCTGATGGCGCGGTGCCGGGCTAGGGACTCCAGGTCGGAGCGGATGAGGGAGTCGACGCCCTTCTGCTGGTTGTTGGCGTTGAGGTTGCCGAGCCGGACCTTGACGTCGGGGAGCTCGGCGATGGTCTGCTGCTCGGGGGTGTGGATACGGCGCCGGGCGCCGTCGTACCAGTAGACGCGGAGCAGCCTGCTGTCCGCGAAGATCGTGCGGGCGGTGTCGATGAGGGCCTCGATGAGCCCCTCGGCGTCCAGGTCGAAGGAGCGCCGGTCCTCGGTGCCCGCCACCAGCAATCCGGCCGAAGCATAGACGTAACCGGCGTCGACGAAGATGGCATGGGTCGAGGGGGTCTTCGCCACCTCGGCCAGCATCCGCCGGAGGAGGTCGTCGATGTGTTCCAGACGGGCCTCGATGGCCCCCGTCCGGTCCGTCCCGGCCTTCCCCGCCGGCACGTCGTTAGTCATCCGAAAAATTTCCTTAGCGTAGGGAATGTTTGCAGGATGCACCTCGTTGTACAGGTACGTAAGACAGTTCTCCTCCAGGAGGAACACCTCAGACGAAGGGAGAAGCCCATGCGCTTCGAAATCCTGCGACTCGACGACCACGACGGTACGCCCGTCGACCGGACCGTCGTGGACGCCTCCTCCGTCAACCGGATCGTGCAGCAGGCCGCGGCTGTCGGCCAGCGCATCTGGATCCGCCCGGCCGAGACCTCGGCCTCGTAACGCACAGGACGCACCGCGCACCGCGCCCCCGCATGGACTCCGCTGAGCGGAATCCGTACGGGGGCGCAGTGGTGTCCGGGGCCGGTGAGGCACCCGGCCGGGGTACGGGTCAGGCGCCCCGGATGACCTGGGTGACGCCGTTGATGATCTGCTGCACGGCGATGGCCGAGAGCATCATGCCGGCGAGCCGGGTCACCAGGACCACGCCGCCGTCCTTGATGACCCGGATGATCAGCAGCGAGTAGCGCATGGTCAGCCAGAGCACGACGTGCATGGCGGCGATGGCGGCCCAGACGGAGACCTGGGAGGCCACGGTGTCGGCGTGCTGCACGGCGAGGATGACCGACACGATGGCGCCGGGCCCGGCGAGCAGCGGCATCCCCAGGGGTACGAGCGCGACGTTGACGTCCTTGGTCTGCTTGGGCTCGTCGGTCTTTCCGGTGAGCAGGTCGAGCGCGATCAGCAGCAGGAGCAGACCGCCCGCGATCATCAGCGCGGGGACGGAGACGTGCAGGTAGGCCAGGATCTGCTGGCCGAGGATGCCGAAGACGGTGATGACGCCGAAGGCGACGGCCACCGCCTGCCAGGCCATCCGGCGCTGCACCTTGGCGGCGCGGCCGGAGGTGAGCGCGAGGAAGATCGGCGTGATCCCGGGGGGATCCATGATCACGAAGAGGGTGAGGAAGAGCGAGCCGAAGACGGCGACGTCGAACACGGTGATGGGCCTTGCGGGAAAGGGGCGTACAAGAACATCCGGAACTGAAGGTTCCGGTGACAGGGCAGGAAGATGCCGTACGGGGCCGGGGCCCCGAGCAGGGTGGCGGGCCGCCACGCCGCGCCGCACCCCGGCCGCGAACGGCCGGGCGGGGAGCGGCGGGGCCGGGCCGGGAGTCCCGGGATCCGGTGCCGGGGAGACCCGGGCCCGTGAGGCCGGGACCCGTGCGGTCCGAGTCGGCGGCCGGGGCTCGCCGGGGGCCGGACGGGCCCTAGGGCCGGACAGGCCCTAGGCGGCGGGTCCGCCCGCGCCCGGGACCGGGAAGGCTCCGGTGGCGCGGCGGGTGATCTCGCCGTAGATCTCGGGGTCGGTCGTGCAGTCGCCGAGACCGCAGGTCTTGCGGCTGCCGTGGTAGTCGCTGGAGCCGGTGGTCAGCAGCCCGAGCTCGCCCGCCAGACCGCGCAGCCGCGCCCGGGTGGGCAGGTCGTGGTCCATGTGGTCGACCTCGATGCCGTCCAGGCCGGCCTCGGTGAGCCGCGCGATCGCGGACTCCGGCACGCACTCGCCGCGCTTGACCGCGAGCGGGTGGGCGAAGACGGTGACCCCGCCGGCCGCCTTGACCAGGCGTATCGCCTCGATCGGGTCCAGCTCGTGCTTGTCGACGTGGGCCCGGCCGCCGTCGGCCAGCCAGTCGGAGGTGAAGGCACCGGAGACATCGGGCACGACACCCAGCTCGACCAGCGCCTCGGCGATGTGCGGGCGGCCCACGGAGCCGTCGCCCGCGATCCGGGCGACCTGCTCCCAGGTGACCGGGACGCCGAGCTCCCGGAGCTTGCCGACCATGGCCCGCGCGCGCGGCACCCGGTCGTCGCGCACCAGCTCGCGCTCGGCGGCGAAGGCGGGCTCGTCGGGGTCGAAGAGGTAGGCGAGCATGTGGAGGCTGACGCCGTCGAGGCGGCAGGACAGCTCGGCGCCGGTGACGAGGGTCAGGCCCTCGGGCAGGGCCGCGATCGCCTCCGCGTGTCCGCGCGTGGTGTCGTGGTCGGTCAGCGCGACCACGTCCAGGCCGGCGGCGGCGGCGTTGCGCACGAGCTCGGCCGGGGAGTCCGTGCCGTCGGACGCCGTGGAGTGGGTGTGCAGATCGATGCGCACGACGCGTGACTCCAGGGATTCGGGCGGACGGAGCGGACGCTCAAGGATAGCGGGCGATTCGAACAATTCCGTACGGAGTCGGGAAAGCCGTCGCCCCTTACGCGAGGGGGTCGCGGGCGGGCTCGCGCAGGGGACGCGACGGCCTCGCCACGCCTCAGGACCCGCCGCACCTCCGGACCGCCTCAGGACCCGCCGCGCCTCCGGACCGCCTCAGGACCCGCCGCGCCTCCGGCCTCGCCGCGCCTCCGGGCCGGTCCTAGCTGAGCAGCCGGGGTGTCAGGGCGCCGCAGGGCAGCAGCTCCACCTCCGAGCCGGCGTCCCGCAGATCGGTCAGGACCAGCTCGTCGTACATCAGCAGCCCCGACTGCTCGGGCCAGACGATGGCCCACAGCCACAGCCCGCGCGCCTCGCCCGCGAAGACCGCGCGGTCCGAGGGGGCGCCGCTGACGTGCCAGAGCGGGGTGGGCCGGCCGGCGGCGAGCACCTTGACCTGGGGCGGCTTGTCGATCGCCATCCCGGGGCCGGGGTCCGGTCCGTCGATGCCCGCGTACCGCGCGCCGAGCCCGACGCCGAGCTCCTCGGCGACGAGCAGCAGCTCGCCGATCCCGCCGAGCGGGCCGGGTCCGGAGCAGGCGACAGCGGTCGCGCGTCCGCCGCTGCGGTCGTCACCGGCGTACGCGACGCCGGTGAACAGCCAGCCGACGGGCAGGGGCCACGGCATCCAGACCGGCACGTGGGCCCGGTGCACGACGACACCGAGGGCCTCGACGCTGGGCGGGATCACGGGCTGCAACGGGTGCACCGAGCCGTGCGCGTCGCACTGCCAGGAGTCGGCGAAGAGACCGGGCGCCCTGACCCGGCCACCGCACTTCGGGCAACTGGGTTCGCCCCTCATAGGGCTCAACGGTCCTACCAGCCGGGCCCCGCGTCAAGGACGATCACCGACGATCACCCGTCCGGACCGGAGCGTTCACCCCCGGCCGGACGGACACGGCGCTTGGGACACGACAGACCCTGGGACCCGTCGTCACGCTCCCGCCCGCCTCGCGACGGCGGGCCCTAGTCCAGCGCCACCGACACCCGCAGCGGATCGCGCAGGTCGGTCCCCCGGGCCAGCCAGCGCTCCTCCAGCGCCTGCGCCCCGTGCACCCGCTTCCACGCCGCCTCGTTCGCGGTCATCGGCAGCAGCGGCAGGAAGCGGACCGGGTCCAGCGGCGCGTCCAGCTCCAGGTCCTCGACCAGGCCGCCCGGTTCGGCGACCAGGACCGAGCCGAAGGGGGCGCCCGGCCACAGCGGCTCGCCCAGGTCGAGCGAGGCGCCGGGGGCCACGACCACGCCCTCGACCTGCGGGGTGGCGGCCAGCACCGCGAGCGGGCGCAGCAGCTTGTCGGTGTCGGCGAGACCGGCCCGCACCGAGAGGACCAGTTCGGCGCGCGGGCCCTTCACCGGGTCCGCGAGCACGGCGGTCGGGTCGGCCATCGGCCGGGCCGCCATGCCGAGGGTCGCGTAGCGCACGAGCCCCGCTTCCGGGTCGACGAAGCGGAGGACCTCGATGCGGTCGGTGCCGAGGAAGGTCACCGCGGCGCGCGCGTCCGGCTCGCCGAGGGCCGTGCGCAGCCGGGCCTCGACCAGGGCGAGAATTTCTTCCATGCGGCGAGCATAAAGCGCGTATGGAACGGGCAAAGTAAGGGATTGACCCTCAGTCGGCTGATAGTCTTGGCCACTGGTCGGGATACCCGACTGCTCGTCACACGTCATCCCTCACGAGGGACCGGCCGGAGGAGGTGGGACTGCGATGGACCGAAGTCGGTCGGGCAGTACCAACCGCTCTTCCGCCCCGCACCCCAGCCCGGTGCGTTCGTCCCTCCGGTGACGCGGGCCCCGTCAGGGCCCCTCCTCTCCGGCATCTCGCTCGACGGAAGAGCACATCTCTCGCCGGCTGTCTGTAGCGAACGCCGTCACCGCGACCCCTCGGTGCCGCCCGCTTTGTGGACGACGTACCACCACGTCCCCATTCCGGGCTGCGCCATGCTCGCCGGCGGCCTCTCCGTGAAGAGGAGTATGCCCATGTCGATGATCCGCGACCTGCGTGCCGCCGTCCGCCCCTCCCTGCGGCACCCCCTGCGCAAGCCCAGCACCGCCTCCCCGTACGCCAACTACGACGCCACCCGCGACCCCACGGCCGCCACCGCCGTCGTCGACTGCGCCGTCTACCGCGACGGGCGCCGGGTGGACGACAGCGCCTGCCTGACCCCGCGCGGCGCGATGCGCCAGGTCCGGGACGGCGGCGGCTTCGCCTGGATCGGGCTGCACGAGCCGACCGAGGCCGAATTCGCGGGCATCGCCGCCGAGTTCGGGCTGCACCCGCTCGCCGTCGAGGACGCCGTCCACGCCCACCAGCGGCCCAAGCTGGAGCGGTACGACGACACCCTCTTCACCGTCTTCAAGACCATCCACTACGTCGAGCACGCCGAACTCACCGCGACCAGCGAGGTCGTCGAGTCCGGCGAGCTGATGTGCTTCACCGGCCCCGACTTCGTCATCACCGTCCGGCACGGCGGCCAGGGCTCGCTGCGCAACCTCCGCCACCGCCTCCAGGGCGAGCCGGAGCTGCTCGCCAAGGGCCCCTCGGCCGTGCTGCACGCCATCGCCGACCACGTCGTCGACGGCTACATCGCGGTCGCCGACGCCGTCGAACTCGACATCGACCAGATCGAGATCGACGTCTTCTCGCCGCCCGCCAAGGGCTCCACCCGAGGGACCGACACCGGCCGGATCTACCAGCTCAAGCGCGAGGTCCTGGAGTTCAAGCGGGCCGTCACGCCGCTGCTGCGCCCGATGCAGCTGCTGAGCGAGCGCCCGATGCGGCTGGTCGACCCCGACATCCAGAAGTACTTCCGGGACGTCGCCGACCACCTCGCCCGGGTCCAGGAGCAGGTCGTCGGCTTCGACGAGCTGCTCAACTCGATCCTCCAGGCCAACCTGGCGCAGGCGACCGTCGCCCAGAACGAGGACATGCGCAAGATCACCTCCTGGGCGGCGATCGTCGCCGTCCCGACGGCGGTCTGCGGCGTGTACGGCATGAACTTCGACCACATGCCGGAGCTGCACTGGAAGTACGGCTACCCGATGGTGCTCGTCGGCATCGCCGCCATCTGCTTCACCATCCACCGCACCCTCAAGCGCAACGGCTGGCTCTAGGGCCCGGCGCGCTCGATAGGCTGCTGGGCATGACAGACGCGCTGCTCCGGTCCGCCCTCGTCGAGGAGGCCACCAAGAAGTCCGGCCTCATCTGGGTACGGGGCGACGCCCCGGCCGCCCGCGCGCTCTGGCACGTCTGGCTCGACGGCGCCGCGCTCGTCGTCGGCGACGGCCCCGGCGAGCAGCCGCTGCCCGGCCTGACGGACGGCGGCACGGCCGAGGTCACCGTCCGCAGCAAGGACAAGGGCGGCCGGATCGTCGCCTGGACCGCCGCCGTCCGCGAGCTCGCCCCGCGCGGCGAGGAGTGGGAGACCTCGGTCGCCGAGCTCAAGGGCAAGCGGCTCAACGCGCGCGACGGCGAGGCGATGCCCGAGCGCTGGGCGCGCGAGTGCCGGGTGGTGCGCCTGGAGCCCCGCTCCTCGACCACCGAGCTGCCGGACGGCGCGCTGGCCGCCGTACCCCTGCCGTCCCCGGCGCTCACCCGCCACCCGGTCCCGGCCGCCCTGCCGAAGCTGCTCCTGAAGCGCCGCGGGCGCGAGGGCTGAGCTACGTGCGCGGCAGCTGCTTGCCGTAGTCCAGGGTCTGGCTCTGCGAGGGCGCGGTGAGCGGGAAGTCCTTGTCCCACTCGGAGAGCATCACCACACCGGCGCCGCCGCCGCGCGCGAAGCGCAGCGGGAACGGGGTGCCCTCCAGGGACACGTCGAGCGTGCCGCCCTCGGCGTTCTCGCCGCCCTTGACGCCGACCGTGCGAAGGCCGCCGATCTTGTCCCGGTCGCCCTTCACGACCTCCCCGTGCAGCCCGATCAGCCCGTCGAGCAGCAGGTCCATGTCGGTGAAGCCGCGCAACTGCTTGTACGCCGGGTCGTCCTGCGGCACCTTCACGTACATGTCGTCGAGCTTGTCGGCCGCCTCGGAGCCGGCGTCCGAGGGCGCCTCGGTGGAGGCGTCCTCGTGCGCCCAGAAGCCGGCGTCGGCCTTCATGTAGAGGGCGTCGCCGACCCGCAGCAGCTCGAAGGTGCTGCTCTTCGTCGTCACGGAGCCGCTGGCGCCGTCCTGCTTGAGCCGCATGTTCAGCTTGTACGTGCCGCCCTTGCTGACCAGGGTGCCCGCGAGGCGCACCGCCTTGGCGCCGTCGGCGGCCGACCTGGCCTTCTCCTCGATGGCGGTCGCGGACAGCCTGCCGACGCCGTTGGTGCCCTCGTCCGGGTCGGCGGCGCAGGCGGCCAGCGGGGCCGCGAGGCCCGCGCAGAGCGCCAGCGGCAGGGCGGCCCTGCGGATCCGCGAGAACGGGCGGGAAGCGGTCACCGGGGCTGCCTCTCGGGTCGGTGGGGGGTACGGGCGCCTGGGCACCGGGTGCCGGTGGGGGACGGCAGTCCGCAGCGTACCCGGGCCGGGCGGCGGGCCAGCGGGCAGCCGGACGGGCGCTCCCCCGCAGCGGCCCGCGACGGCACCGGCTAGCCTGAACCAGGCAAAGCTGGAAATGACCCGAATCGTGCGGCACCCAGGAGGCGCGTGGCATGGCGGCAGGCGCCCCCCGGATCTTCGTCTCGCACCTCGCCGGCGTCCCCGTCTTCGACCCCGTGGGCGACCAGGTCGGCCGGGTCAGCGACCTGGTCGCGATGCTGCGGGTGGGCCGGCGCCCGCCGAGGCTGCTCGGCATGGTCGTGGAGGTGCTGTCCCGGCGCCGGGTGTTCGTGCCGATGACCCGGATCACCGGGGTCGAATCCGGCCAGGTGATCACGACCGGCGTCGTCAACATGCGCCGCTTCGAACAGCGCCCGACCGAGCGGCTGGTCCTCGGCGAACTGCTGGACCGGCGGGTGCGGCTGGTCGGTCCCGGCGGCGAGGAGGGCGAGGAGGTCACCGTCCTCGACGTGGCCATCCAGCAGCTGCCGGCCCGCCGCGACTGGGAGATCGACAAGGTCTTCGTGCGGCGCGGCAAGGGCGGGGCGCTGCGCCGCAAGGGCGAGACGCTGACGGTGGAGTGGTCCGCGGTGACCGGCTTCTCGCTGGAGGAGCACGGGCAGGGCGCCGAGAACCTGGTGGCGACCTTCGAGAAGCTGCGCCCCGCCGACCTCGCCAACGCGCTGCACCATCTGACGCCGAAGCGCCGCGCGGAGGTCGCCGCGGCCCTCGACGACGACCGGCTCGCCGACGTCCTGGAGGAGCTGCCGGAGGACGACCAGATCGAGATCCTCGGCAAGCTGAAGGAGGAGCGGGCCGCCGACGTCCTGGAGGCGATGGACCCGGACGACGCGGCCGACCTGCTCTCGGAGCTGCCGGAGGAGGACAAGGAGCGGCTGCTGACGCTGATGCAGCCGGACGACGCGGCGGACGTGCGCCGCCTCATGGCGTACGAGGAGCGGACCGCGGGCGGTCTGATGACGACGGAGCCGATCGTGCTGCGCCCGGACGCCACGGTCGCGGACGCGCTGGCCCGGGTGCGGCAGCAGGACCTGTCGCCGGCGCTGGCGGCGCAGGTGTACGTGTGCCGGCCGCCGGACGAGACGCCGACGGGCAAGTACCTGGGCACGGTGCACTTCCAGCGGCTGCTGCGGGACCCGCCGTTCACGCTGGTCAGCTCGCTGGTGGACAGTGATCTGCCGCCGCTCGGCCCGGACACCCCGCTGCCGGCCGTCACCAGCTATTTCGCCGCGTACAACCTGGTGGCGGCGGCGGTGGTGGACGAGAGCGGTTCGCTGCTCGGGGCGGTGACGGTCGACGACGTGCTCGACCACCTGCTGCCGGACGACTGGCGGGAGACCGAGTTCCACGAGGAGGGGCTGCACCGTGGCTGAGCGCACACAGGAGCGCGAGCGGGAGCGGGAGCGTCCGCTGCCCCGGATCCGGCTCGACCAGCCGAGGGTGCGGCGGCCCCGGTTCCTGCCCGAGTACGACCCGGAGGCCTTCGGGCGCCTGTCGGAGCGGATCGCGCGCTTCCTGGGGACGGGGCGGTTCATCGTCTGGATGACGGTGATCATCGTCGCCTGGGTGGTGTGGAACGTGTCGGTGCCCGAGCCGCTGCGCTTCGACACGTACCCGTTCATCTTCCTGACCCTGATGCTGTCGCTCCAGGCCTCGTACGCGGCGCCGCTGATCCTGCTCGCGCAGAACCGGCAGGACGACCGGGACCGGGTCAACCACGAACAGGACCGCAAGCAGAACGAGCGGTCGATCGCGGACACCGAGTACCTGACCCGGGAGATCGCGGCGCTGCGGATGGGCCTGGGCGAGGTGGCGACCCGCGACTGGATGCGTTCGGAGCTCCAGGACCTGCTCAAGGAGCTGGAGGAGCGGCGCGGCGAGCGCGACGGCCTCTTCCCGCCGGAGGGCGGGCGCGGGAGTGACGTACCCGACCGTTGACAGGTCTTTCATATGCCGGTGGTCGTCGCCGTACCATCTCCCTATGGCTACGGAAGACGCGGTGCGCGAGGCACTGGCGACGGTGAACGACCCCGAGATCAACAAACCGATCACCGAGCTCGGCATGGTGAAGTCGGTGGAGATCGGATCCGACGGCAGGGTCGCCGTCACGGTCTATCTCACGGTCTCCGGCTGCCCGATGCGCGACACCATCACCCAGCGCGTGACGGACGCCGTCTCCGGTGTCGAGGGCGTCTCGGGCGTCGACGTCACCCTGGACGTGATGAGCGACGAGCAGCGCAAGGAGCTGGCCACCGCGCTGCGCGGCACCACCGCCGAGCGCGAGGTCCCGTTCGCCAAGCCGGGCTCGCTGACCCGGGTGTACGCGGTCGCGTCCGGCAAGGGCGGCGTCGGCAAGTCCTCCGTGACGGTCAACCTGGCGGCGGCGATGGCGGCCGACGGGCTGAAGGTCGGTGTCGTGGACGCCGACATCTACGGCCACAGCGTGCCTCGGATGCTCGGCGCGGACGGGCTGCCGACCCAGGTCGAGAACATGATCATGCCGCCGTCGGCGCACGGCGTGAAGGTCATCTCGATCGGCATGTTCACCCCGGGCAACGCCCCGGTCGTGTGGCGCGGCCCGATGCTGCACCGCGCGCTCCAGCAGTTCCTCGCGGACGTGTACTGGGGCGACCTGGACGTCCTGCTGCTCGACCTGCCGCCGGGCACCGGCGACATCGCGATCTCCGTCGCGCAGCTGGTGCCGAACGCGGAGATCCTGGTCGTCACCACGCCGCAGCAGGCGGCGGCGGAGGTCGCCGAGCGGGCCGGTTCGATCGCGGTGCAGACCCACCAGAAGATCGTCGGCGTCGTGGAGAACATGGCGGGCCTGCCGTGTCCGCACTGCGACGAGATGGTCGACGTGTTCGGCACCGGCGGCGGCCAGAAGGTCGCCGACGGGCTGACCCAGACCACCGGCGCGACCGTCCCGGTGCTCGGCTCCATCCCGATCGACGTGCGGCTGCGCGAGGGCGGCGACGACGGCCGGCCGGTCGTGCTCTCCGACCCGGACTCCCCGGCGGGCGCGGCCCTGCGCGCCATCGCGGGCAAGCTGGGCGGGCGTCAGCGCGGCCTGTCGGGCATGAGCCTGGGGATCACCCCGCGCAACAAGTTCTGAGCCGCGTACGAGCGGAGGGCGCCCCGCGGGGCGCCCTTTCGCGTACCCGGCGGCGGGGCGCCGGTCAGGCGTAGAGGCCCAGGTCCTTCACGGCGGCGAAGCCGAGGCCGTACGCGCTCATCCCCCGCCCGTACGCGCCGACGTGCACGCCGGTCGCCGAGCCGGCCAGCACCCAGCCGAACTCGGACTCGCGGTAGTGGAAGGGCACCGGGACCCCGTCGACCGGCAGCGAGAGCGTCGACCAGGCCGGGCCCTCCAGGTCGTCGGCGAGCTCGAAGGCCGTCTCCGTCTGCTGGTCGAGCCAGTGGTCGCGGCGGATGTGGTCGAGGTTGGCGGGCCAGGTGTGGGCGAGCAGCCCCGAGCCGGCCAGCCAGGCGGCGGAGGAGACCGTGGTGGCCTCCAGGACGCCGGTGCCGTCGCCGGTGCGGCGCACCGGGTTCGCGGCGACGGTCACGACGACGGCGAAGCGCTCCTTCTCGGCGCCCGCGGCCTCGGTCTTTATGGTCGGCTCGTCGCCGTGGCCCATCGAGCCGTACTGGACGGTGCCGTCCGCCGCCGTACCGATCTGCATCAGCCGGCGCGGGCCGGTGAACGCCTCGTCGAGCCCGTACCAGGCGAAGGGCGCGCGCGGAAAGCCCTCGGCTTCCACCCGACTCGTCGTCTTCATCTCGGCCGCCTCCTCGTCACGCTTCAACAGAGGGAGGATAGCCACCGCGCCGCCACGGGACGGTGACGGGCCGTCGTCAGGTGGCGTCGGAGTCGTACGGCGGGCGCTCGCCGGCGGGCGGCTTGTCCTGCTTCTTGAGGAGGTCCGGCGTGCCGGCGGATCCGTTGACGGCCGTGGGCGTGGCGGGCGCGGTCTCGCGTCCGTGCACGGCGTCGGCGACCTCGTTCATCTCCTTCTTCAGGTCGAAGCTGGAGCGGAGCTCGTTGAGCTCCTTGAAGTCCTCGTTCTCCGCGAGCTGCTTGCGGATGAAGTTCTTCGGGTTGAGGTCCTCGAACTCGAAGTCCTTGAACTCGGGCCCGAGCTCGCTGCGGATGTCCGCCTTGGCGCTGTCCGAGAACTCCCGGATCTTGCGGATGAAGCGGGAGACGTCCTGGATCATCTTCGGCAGCTTGTCGGGGCCGAAGATGAGCACGGCGAGCACCACGAGCGTCACCAGCTCGAGCGCGCCTATGTCGCTGAACACTCTGTAGCTCCTTCACGCCGGTCCCGGGCCCGGTCCACGGTACTCGCCGACACTACCCGGCGGGTACCTCGAGGTGTCCTCCGCATGGCGTCTATGCGCCCGCGGAGGAGCCGAGCGTCAAGGTCTTTGTCTGCTCTTTGCCGTTGCGGGTCAGCGTGAGCTTCAGACGGTCGCCGGGACGGTGGGCGCGGATCTTCACGATGAGCTCCTCGCCGCTGTGCACGCGCTGCCCGTCGACCTTGGTGATGACGTCGCCGGGCTTGATCCCGGCGCGGGCGGCGGGGCCGTCGGGGGTGACGGACGAGGTGCCGTCCTTGCCCTTGGCGCCGACCCGGGCGCCGTCGCCCTCGTACTGCATGTCGAGGCTGACGCCGATGACCGGGTGGGTGGCCTTGCCGGTGTTGATGAGCTCCTCGGCGACCCGCTTGCCCTGGTTGACCGGGATGGCGAAGCCGAGGCCGATGGAGCCGGCCTGGCCGCCGCCGCTGTCGCCCGAGCCGCCGCTGGCGGCGCGGATGGCGCTGTTGATGCCGATGACCCGGCCCTTGGCGTCGAGCAGCGGGCCGCCGGAGTTGCCGGGGTTGATGGGGGCGTCGGTCTGGAGGGCGTCGACGTAGCTGATGTCGGTGCCGTCGCCCTTCTCGCCGCCCGCGGTGATCGGGCGCTCCTTGGCGCTGATGATGCCGGAGGTGACCGTGTTGGAGAGGTCGAAGGGGGCGCCGATGGCGACGACCGGGTCGCCGACGCGGACGGTGTCGGAGTTGCCCAGCGGCAGCGGCTTGAGCCCCGAGACGCCGGAGACCCGGATCACGGCCAGGTCGTAGCCGGTGTCGCGGCCGATGAGCTTGGCGCGGGCCGACTCGCCGTTGCTGAAGGTCACGGAGATCTCGCCGGAGGAGGCGGCGGCGTCGACGACGTGGTTGTTGGTGAGGATGTTGCCGCGGGTGTCGAGGACGAAGCCGGTGCCGGTGCCGGAGGAGCCGCCGCCGCTGACGTGGATGGTGACCACGCCGGGGAGCGCCCCGGCGGCGATCCCGGCGACGCTGTCGGGGGCGCGGCCCGAGGAGTCGGCGCCCGCCTGGGGCAGTTCGACGGTGGTGAGCCCGCCGTTGCGCTCGATGTACGCGCCGACGCCGCCGCCGATGACGCCGGTGACCAGCGCGAAGACGAGGGCGCCGGCGAGGGCGAGGCCGCGTCTCGGCTTCTTCGGCTTGGCCGGTACGAACGGGGCGACGACGGGCCCGGCGGCGAGCGGAGCGGTGGCCGCCCACGGGTCGTAGGCGGGCGCGACGGCGAGCGGCCGCTGCACGGGCGGCGCGGGCGCCCACGGGCCCGGCTCCCCGTAGGGCGGCGTCCGGTAGGGGTCCGGCGCGTGCAGGGCCGGCCGGCCGGGCGGCTGCGCCGACGGCTGGGGTACGGGGGCGGGCGCTGCTCCTGCGGGGGCCGGGGCGGCGGCCTCGGCCGGGGTCGGGGCCGGGACCGGGGCGGCGGCCGGGGCCGGGGCCTCGGCCGGGGCGGCGGCGTGCGGCTCGGGGGCGGCGTGCGGCTCGGCCGCGGTCCGCTCCGGGGCCGGGCCTGCGGCGGCGACGGGCTCGGCGGGCGACTGCGCCGGGGCGCCGTGCTCGGCGGCGGCGTGGTGCTGGGCGGCCGACGGCTCGGCGGCGGCGTGCGGCCGGGCCGCGTGCGGTTCCGCGGCGGCCGGCTCCGGGGCCGGGGCCGTGTCGGGCCGGCGGGGGTCGGTGGATTCGGGTGCCGGGGCCGGGCCCTGCTCCGGGACGGGGGGCCGCTCCGGGGGCGCGGCAGGCTCGGGCGCCTGGGCCGGGACGGCGGCCTGCGCCTGGGGCGAGCCGGGTTCCGGGGCCTGGGCCGGGACGGCGGCCGGGGCCGCGAGGGTGAAGTCCGCGTCCCCCGCCGCGTCCGGGGACGCGGCCGGGGGGTGTTCAGGCGGCGGGATGGGTGTCGTCGACGGACGGCTCCACCAGGTCGGCTTCCCGTTCTTCATGCTCTCCCCGCACCAGATGACCTGTCCGCGCCCACCGGTTAGCCGGGCGCGCCCCTGCCCCTGGATTCAACCAGGTCACCCGTCAGCGGGGGGAGGGGCTGGGGGCGGGACTGGCCGTGGGAGCCGATCCGGGTGCGTAGGAGAGCCGGAGCGCGGGGGCCGCCGGGCGTATGAACGGGGACAGTTCCAGGCGGGCCGGCAGCACGGTGGGGGCCGCCTCCTCCTGGGGCGCCTCGCGGCGGGAGCCCGAGGCGAAGGTCGCCGGGGCCCGCAGCGGGGTGACGTTGCTTCCGGTGCCCTGGCCGCGCGGGGTGTCGAGCGGCAGCGTGCCGCCGAGCGCGATCGCGGCGAAGGAGACCGCGCTGGCCGCCACGAAGGCGAACCGGCGGCCCCGCCCCGGGGCGCGCTCGCCGACCTCGTGGATCCGGAAGCCGGAGTACGGGGTGACCGGCGCGGCCGTCGCGAAGCCGTCGGACCGCAGCCCGCCGCCCCGCATCAGGTCGTCGAAAGGTCCCCCCTGGTCATCGGGTCCCCCCGGCAGCCCCTGGAGCCGCGCCAGCAGCCCTTCCGAGGGCGGCGGGGGCGCGCTGGCGGCGAAGACGCTCTTCAGGCTGCGCTGCGCGTCCGCCTCGGCCTTGCACTTGGGGCAGGTGGCCAGATGGGCGAGGACCCGCTCCCTGGCGTCGTGGCCGAGCTCGCCGTCGACGAGGGCGGCGAGCCGGTCTCCGAGGTGCTGGTCCGCGAGCTTCTGCCCGGCGAGGTGCCGCTCCGCCGGGGACGGTGACGGACGGGTGTCGCTCACGCCGATCCGCCCTCCCAGCCGACTGTGGCGAGCGCCCGCTCCGCGCGCGCTTCGGGCGAGCGGTGCTTGAGCGCCTTGCGCAGGTGGGAGCGTCCGCGGTGGATGCGGCTGCGGACGGTGCCGAGCTTCACGCCGAGGGTCGCGGCGATCTCCTCGTAGGAGAGGCCCTCGATGTCGCACAGGACGACGGCGGCGCGGAACTCGGGCGCCAGGGTGTCCAGGGCCTGCTGCACGTCGGCGTCGAAGTGGGTGTCGTTGAACGCCTGCTGCGGGGACGGCTCGCGGCTGGGCAGCCGCTCGGCGGCGTCGTCGGCGAGCGCGTCGAAGCGGATGCGCTGCTTGCGGCGGACCATGTCCAGGAACAGGTTGGTCGTGATGCGGTGCAGCCAGCCCTCGAAGGTGCCGGGCGTGTAGGACGACAGCGAGCGGAAGACCCGGACGAAGACCTCCTGGGTCAGGTCCTCGGCGTCGTGCTGGTTGCCCGTCAGGCGGTACGCGAGACGGTAGACGCGGCCGCTGTGCGTGCTGACGATCTCCTCCCAGCTGGGCGGAGTCCACGCCTGCGCTTCCGCATCCGATGCGAAGGTCGCGGTGGTGGGTGCGGAGTCGGCGGTGCGGGAACGGTCAGCGGTGTCGGTCACGGATTTCGGCTCACCCGCCGATCCGAGAAGGCGGCGCAGCCTCCCTCTCCGATCCACAGGCGCAGCCGCACCTCCCCTGTCGGCTCTGGTGGTGTCCAGTGGAGCCCCTACCATAACCACCTCGCCCGTTAGCTCCGGATAAGAATCTTTACGCGAATTTGGGACCGGCTCGTTCCGCCGTCCCCGCTCGCTTCCTGTCTGTAGGAACGCGCGGTCCCATCTGCGGGTTCCCGCGCGCAGCGGATACAGTCGACGCCTGCGTCAACTACGGGGACAGGCACGGGGACAGGAGAGGGCCATTACCGCCAACCGGCAGACGAACTGGGCGTTCGCCGACGCCTTTGTCGCCGAGGACGAAGCGCTGCGCTGGGCCCGTGAGCGGGCCCGGGAGGCAGGGTTTCCCTCGGTGTCGCCGGGCACCGGAGCGGCCCTGCGCCTGCTGGCCGCCACGGCGGACGCCAAGGCGGTGGCGGAGATCGGCACGGGCACCGGCGTGTCGGGGATCTATCTGCTGCTGGGGATGCGTCCGGACGGCGTGCTGACCACCGTGGACCTGGAGCCGGAGCGGCAGGCGCACGCGAAGGCGGCGTTCCGCGCGGCGGGTTTCGCGGGCAACCGGGCCCGTTTCATCCCGGGCCGCGCCCTGGACGTGCTGCCCCGGCTCGCGGACGGCGGGTACGACCTCGTGTTCTGCGACGGGGACCGCACGGAGTCCCTGGACTACCTCGCTGAATCGTTGCGCCTGCTGCGACCGGGGGGTCTGGTCTGCTTCGAGGGCGTCTTCGCGGACGGCCGCACGGTCGACTCGGCGGCCCAGCCCCCAGAGGTGCTGCGGATACGCGAGCTGCTGCGCACCGTGCGGGAGAGCCCGGCACTGCTGCCCACCCTGCTGCCGGTCGGCGACGGCCTGCTCTGCGCGGTCCGCCGCGGCGGCTAGGACCCGCCGGTCACACTCCCGCCCGCCCCTCCGGGCGCCCCGCGTCCGTGCCCGGACGCGCCGCTGCCCCGGCGCGGTGGGTACCGTACCGGGGCAGCGGAGGAAAATCCTTGGCAGGGGCGCGTCAGCCGACGACGTCCTTCAGCGCGTCTCCGAGCGCCTTCGCCTCGTCCGGGGTCAGCTCGACGACGAGCCGGCCGCCGCCTTCGAGCGGAACGCGCATGACGATGCCCCGCCCCTCCTTGGTCACCTCGAGCGGGCCGTCACCCGTCCGCGGCTTCATGGCCGCCATGCTCGTTCCCCTTCCTGAAACCAGCTCATCGTCAGCATCGAACACGATTGCTTCAGGGTCATTATCCCGCATCACAGGACCCGATGACCAACATCAGCTGGCATCGCTTCCGCAACGCGCTTTCACAAAACCGCACATTTCGCCGATCCACCTGCGATACTTCGCCGCCGCGGGTCCGGACCGGGGCGCCGATTCTTTGACGCAGGTCACATGCGCGGGTCCGGTGATCTCCGCCATGCTGGGCGGGTCAATCGACGCAATGAGGCGAAGGGACCCCCGCGATGGCCGACACGGTGCTGTACGAGGTGAGCGACGGGCTCGCCACCATCACCCTCAACCGCCCCGAGGCCATGAACGCGTTGAACGTGGCGGCGAAGGTCGCGCTGCGCGAGGCGGTGGAGACGGCCGCGGCGGACCCGGCGGTCCGGGCGGTGCTGCTGACCGCCGCCGGCGACCGGGCCTTCTGCGTGGGCCAGGACCTGAAGGAGCACGTCGGGCTGCTGCTCCAGGACCAGGAGTCCGGCACCCGGGAGACCATGAACACGGTCCGCGACCACTACAACCCGATCGTCCGGGCGCTCACCGGGATGGCGAAGCCGGTCGTCGCGGCCGTGAACGGCGTCGCGGCCGGCGCGGGCTTCGGCTTCGCGCTGGCGGCGGACTACCGGGTGGTCGCGGAGACGGCCGCCTTCAACACCTCCTTCGCCGGGGTCGCCCTGACCGCCGACTCGGGCATGTCCTGGACGCTCCCCCGTCTGATCGGCCACAGCCGGGCGGCCGACCTGCTGCTCTTCCCGCGCTCGATCGGCGCCCGGGAGGCGTACGAGCTGGGCATCGTGAACCGTCTGGTACCGGCCGGGGAGCTCGCTGAGGAGGCCGTGAAGGTCGCCCGCGCGCTGGCCGAGGGCCCGACCGTCGCCTACGCGGCGCTGAAGGAGTCCCTGGCGTACGGGGCGGACCACTCGCTCGCCGAGGCGCTGGAGAAGGAGGACGAGCTGCAGACCAGGGCGGGCGCCTCCGAGGACCACACGATCGCCGTGCGGGCCTTCATCGCGAAGGAGAAGCCCGCCTACCTCGGCCGCTGAGCCGTCGGCGCGCGGCGCGGGCCGCTCAGCGCCCGGCGCCGCGCGCCACGCACCCGGCGACGTGGTCGTCGACCAGGCCGCAGGCCTGCATCAGCGCGTACGCCGTGGTGGGGCCGATGAAGCGCAGGCCGCGCTTCTTCAGCGCCTTGGACAGGGCCGTGGACTCGTCGGTCACGGCGGGCACGTCGCCGGTGCCGGCCGGGGCGGGGCGGGTCGCCGGATCCGGCGCGTACGACCAGATCAGCTCGTCCAGCTCGCCGGGGGCCCAGGTCACCAGCGCCTTGGCGTTCGCGATCGTGGCGTCGACCTTGGCCCGGTTGCGGATGATCCCCTCATCCGCGAGCAGCCGCTCCCGGTCCGCGTCGGTGAAGCGGGCCACCTCGGAGATCCGGAAGCCCGCGAACGCCGCACGGAAGCCCTCGCGGCGGCGCAGGATCGTGATCCAGGAGAGCCCGGACTGGAAGGCCTCCAGGCACAGGCGCTCGAACAGGGCGTCGTCGCCGTGGACCGGGCGGCCCCACTCCTCGTCGTGGTAGGCCAGGTAGTCCTCGGTGGACAGGCCCCACGGGCAGCGCGGGCGCCCGTCGGGGCCCGGGACCGCCCCTCCGCCGCTCACGCGCCGTCCCGCTCGCCGCGCTCGTCGCGCCCGGCGGCGTCGTCGGGCCCGGCCCCGGCCAGGGCGCTCTCCAGCTCCGCGATCCGGGCGTCCCGCTCGGCGAGCTCGGCGCCGAGGCGGCCGAGGACGTCGTCCACGTCCGCCATCCGGTACCCCCGGACGGCGACGGGCAGGCGCAGCGCCTCGACGTCGGCCTGGCCGACCGGGCGGGTCTCGGGCAGCGGGTCCACCAGCTGCTCGGGGGCCGCCTCGGGCAGCACCTCGCTGTCGCCGCCGCCGACCACCGCCAGGGTGACCGCCGCGACGACCACGACCATCGTGATCAGCAGAAACCAGAACACCAGCGCGCGCCTCTCCCCGTCCGTGGAAAACGTCCGGTGCCGATCGTGCCATGCGGCACCGACAGTTAGGGTCGCAGACGATGCGGCGACCGGTCGCAAAGGGAGGACATAAAGGGATGCTGCGCTTGGGACCGCGGGAATTCGGGCCGCACGAGCCGGTGATCATGGCGATCGTGAACCGGACCCCGGACTCCTTCTACGACCAGGGGGCGACCTTCACCGACGAGCCCGCCCTCGCCCGGGTGGAGCGCGCCGTCGCCGAGGGCGCCGCGATCATCGACATCGGCGGGGTGAAGGCGGGCCCCGGCGAGGAGGTCACGGCCGAGGAGGAGGCGCGGCGCACGGTCGGCTTCGTGGCCGAGGTGCGCCGCCGCCACCCGTCCGTGGTGATCAGCGTGGACACCTGGCGGGCGGAGGTCGGCGAGGCGGTGTGCGAGGCCGGCGCGGACGTGCTGAACGACGCGTGGGGCGGCTTCGACCCGCGGCTCGCGGAGGTCGCCGCGAAGTACGGCGCGGGGCTGGTCTGCACCCACGCGGGCGGCGTGGAGCCTCGGACCCGGCCGCACCGCACGGAGTACGCGGACGTCATGGCCGACATCCTGGAGGTGACGGTCGGGCTGGCCGAGCGGGCGCTGGCGCTGGGCGTGCGGCGCGACGGGATCATGATCGACCCGGGCCACGACTTCGGGAAGAACACCCGGCACAGCCTGGAGGCGACCCGGCGGCTCGGCGAGATGGCGGCGACGGGCTGGCCGGTGCTGGTGTCGCTGTCCAACAAGGACTTCGTGGGCGAGACCCTGGACCGGCCGGTGAAGGAACGGGTCCTCGGGACGCTGGCGACGACCGCGGTCTCGGCGTGGCTCGGGGCGCGGGTGTACCGGGTGCACGAGGTGGCCGAGACGAAGCAGGTCCTGGACATGGTGGCGTCCATCGCCGGGCACCGGGCGCCCGCGGTCGCGCGGCGCGGGCTGGCGTAGGACGGGCGGGCGTACGGCGGGCGGCGGGCGGCGGGCCGGCGCGAGAGGGGCGGGCGGGCCCCCGGCCGGGGGCCCGCCCGCTCCGGCCCGGGGCGCTAGCGGCCCGTCTCCTTCGTCACCAGCGCGACCGCCTCGTCCACGTCGTCCGTGACGTGGAAGAGCAGCAGGTCGTGCTCGGACGCCTTGCCGCCGGCGACGACCGAGTCGCGCAGCCAGTCGACCAGGCCCTTCCAGTACTCCGTGCCGAAGAGCACGATCGGGAAGCGGGTGACCTTGCGGGTCTGGACCAGGGTCAGCGCCTCGAAGAGCTCGTCGAGGGTGCCCAGGCCGCCCGGCAGGACGACGAAGCCCTGCGCGTACTTCACGAACATCGTCTTGCGGACGAAGAAGTAGCGGAAGTTCACACCGATGTCGACGTGCGGGTTGAGCCCCTGCTCGAAGGGGAGCTCGATGCCGAGGCCGACGGAGACGCCCTTGGCCTCGCGGGCGCCCTTGTTGGCCGCCTCCATGGCGCCGGGGCCGCCGCCCGTGATGACCGCGAAGCCCGCCTCGACGAGCGCGCGCCCGATCCGTACCCCGGCCTCGTACTCGGGCGAGTCGGGCCTGGTGCGGGCCGAACCGAAGACGCTGATGGCGCTCGGCAGTTCGGCGAGGGCGCCGAAGCCCTCGACGAACTCGGACTGGATGCGCATGACCCGCCAGGGGTCGGTGTGCACCCACTCCGAGTCGCCCTCGGTGTCGAGCAGGCGCTGGTCCGTGGTGCCGGGCTGGATCTGGTCCCGGCGCCTGAGCACCGGTCCCAGCCTCTGCTCCTCCGGCTTCTTCGGCTCCTCGGGGACACCCATGGCCTGCTCCTTTCACCGTTCCACTGATCTTCCGGTCCGGTCAGGGTAGGTCCACAGAGATGACGAAAAGCGAAATTCCGGGAATCAGTCGGTCAGCCAGTCGCGGAGCCTTGCCTCACAGTGGTGGATCTTCTCCACGTGCACGTGCTCGTCCCGCTTGTGCGCGTAGATGGGGTCACCGGGCCCGTAGTTGACGGCGGGGACGCCCAGCGCGCTGAAGCGGGCGACGTCGGTCCAGCCGAACTTGGGGTGGGCGCTGCCGCCGACCGCCTTCATGAAGGCCGCGGCGGCGGGGTGGGAGAGGCCGGGCAGCGCGCCGCCGCTCTCGTCGTCGATCTCGAACTCGACGACGCCGCAGTCCGCGAAGACCTCGCGGACGTGGGCCACGGCCTGCTCCGGGGAGAGGTCGGGGGCGTAGCGGTAGTTGACGGTGACCACGCAGACGTCGGGGATGACGTTGGTGGCGACGCCGCCCTCGATGCCGACGGCGTTGAGGCCCTCGTGGAACTCCAGGCCGTCGATGACCGGCCGGCGCGGCTCGTACGCGGCGAGGCGGGCGAGGATGGGGGCGGCGGCGTGGATGGCGTTGGAGCCCATCCAGGAGCGCGCGGAGTGCGCCCGCTCGCCCGCCGTGTGCAGCTTGACCCGCAGGGTCCCCTGGCAGCCGCCCTCGACCTCGCCGAAGGAGGGCTCCAGGAGGACGGCGAAGTCGCCCGCGAGCCAGTCCGGGTGGGCGTCGGCGATCTTGCCGAGGCCGTTGAGGTGCGCGGCGACCTCCTCGTTGTCGTAGAAGACGAAGGTGAGGTCGCGGTTGGGCGCGGGCACGGTGGCGGCGATCCGCAGCTGCACGGCGACGCCCGACTTCATGTCGGAGGTGCCGCAGCCCCACAGGATGCCGTCCTCGTCGAGCCGGGAGGGCACGTTGTCGGCGATGGGCACGGTGTCGATGTGCCCGGCGAGGACGACCCGCTCCCCTCGGCCGAGGTCGGTGCGGGCGACGACGTTGTTGCCGTAGCGGTCGACGGTCAGGTGCGGGAGTCCGCGCAGGGCGGCCTCGATCGCGTCGGCGAGCGGCTTCTCCGTGCCGCTGACGGACGGGAAGTCGACGAGGGCGGCGGTCAGCGCGGCGCCGTCGAGCGCGAGGTCCAGCGGGGTCTCTCCAGAAGCGGTGTCAGCCATGTGCCGACCCTAACGCGGCTCCAGTACGGTGGGGCGGGTGTACGAGCCCACCCGTCCCCCCAGCCCCAGGCGTCGCGGCCGTCCCGCACGGTTCGCCGCCGCGTTCGCCGTGCTCCTCGGTCTGGTCGCGTACGTGACCGTGCACTACGTCACGGGGAGCAAGGGCGTGCCACGGTGCAGCATCGGGAGCGGGACGAACCGGTACGAGTTCACCCCGGAGCAGGCGTCCAACGCGGCGACGATCGCGGCCGTGGGCACCAGCCGGGGGATGCCGGAGCGGGCGGTGACGATCGCGCTGGCGACGGCGCTCCAGGAGTCGGGGCTCTACAACATCGAGCACGGCGACCGGGATTCGCTCGGCCTGTTCCAGCAGCGCCCCTCGCAGGGCTGGGGGACGCCGGAGCAGGTCCAGGACCCGGTGTACTCGGCGGGGAAGTTCTACGAGGGCCTGGCGAAGGTCCCGGGCTACTCGCGGCTGCCGCTGACCGTGGCGGCGCAGAAGGTGCAGCGCAGCGGTTTCCCGCAGGCGTACGCGAAGCACGAGCCGGACGCGGCGCTGCTGTCGGCGGCGCTGACCGGCCGGACGCCGGCGGCGCTGGCGTGCACGGCGGACGTGTCGGAGGGCCGGCCGGGCGATCCCGCGCGGGTGCGCGCCGAGGTGGTGCGGGTGTTCGGCGAGTCGACGGCGCCTCGGCGGGAGTCGCCGGACGCGAAGGGCGCGAGCGGCACGGGCACCGCCTCGGACGGGGCCGTCGAGCTCGCGCTGCCGGTGCGCGAGACCACGGGGACGCGGGAGCGGCGCGGCTGGGAGCTGGCGCAGTGGGCGGTGGCGCGCGCGGACGAGCTGCGGGTCGCCGAGGTGGTGTACGGGTCCCGGGTCTGGCGCGCGGACGACTCCTCGGGCGGCTGGGAGCGGGCGCGGGACGCGGGCGCGGCGGAGACCGACGGCACCTGGGTCCGGATCAGACTCGCGCGCTGAGACGCCCGGTCGCGCGCCGGGCCTGACGGGCGGCCGCGCCGACCGTCGTACGCCCGGTCGTGCGACCTGTCGTACGCCCGGTCGTGCGGACCGTCGTACGCCCGGCCGGACGGGCGGTGGTGCGGGCAGTCGTACGGGCCATCCCCCGCACGTGTCATCCGGCGCGCGCGGCGGCGAGCGCTCCGGGCAGCTTTCCCGCGTCGTGTCATGTCACCGCAATCCCCTTGCGCCGCAAGGGAAGTGACGGTTCAGCGGCGGGCGGCGCATTGACGCGTTCGTCCGCTTTCCTCCCCACCCGACAATACGACGCATTACCCAGTCTTTACCTTCGGCGTCCGCAACCTCCCCCCGCCCACGGCCGGTTGTCACTGCGTCCAACCGCAAAGCCCCCTCCGCTGAAGGAGCACCATGTCCCTCCCCCTGACCCGTCGGATCGCCCGCGCCGCCCTGCTCGTCGCGGCCGGAGCAGCCCCGGTGGTGGTCGGTGCGGCCGGCTCCGCGAGCGCCGTGGACCAGTCCCTCGCCCCGACCGGCGCCCTGTCGGGTCTGACCCAGCTCGACGGCGCCACCACCGGCGCCACCCTCGACACCGCCTCCCGGACCACCACCGAGGTCGTCGGCGAGACCGGCGGCAAGGCCGTCGGCACGGCCGTCCCGGCCGCCGGCAAGACCGTGGGTACCGCGGGCCGCACGGCCACCCCGGCGGTCCAGCAGGTCGCGGGCGAGGCCGCGGGCAGCGCGGGCGAGGTCGTCGGCGAGACCGCGGGCTCCGCCGCCGAGAGCGCCTCGAACGCCCCGGCCGGCGGCACGCTGGGCGGCCTGCCCACCAAGGGCGTGCCCGCGCCGACCCTGCCGCTGGGCGGCGGGCTGCCGATCGGCGGCTGACCTCCGCCGCACGCACGCGGGGGCCCGGGGAGCACCGCCCCCGGGCCCTCACCCGTGTCCGCGCCCCGGCCGAGGCGCCGTGGCCGAGCCGCCTCAGCCGAGGCGCTTGACCGCGGCCTCGACCCGCTCGTCGGTCGCCGTGAAGGCCACCCGCACGAAGCGCTCGCCCGCCTCGCCGTAGAAGTCGCCCGGGGCCACCAGGATCCCCTTCTCCGCCAGGTAGGCCACCGTGTCCCAGCAGGGCTCGTCACGGGTCGCCCACAGGTACAGGCTGGCCTCGCTGTGCTCGATCCGGAAGCCGTGCGCCTCCAGGGCCCCGCGCAGGGCGGCCCGGCGGGCCGCGTACCGCGCGCGCTGCTCGGCCACGTGCGCGTCGTCGCCGAGCGCCGCGACCGTGGCCGCCTGGACCGGGGCGGCGGTCATCATGCCGCCGTGCTTGCGGATCAGCAGCAGCTCGCCCAGGACGGCCGCGTCGCCCGCGATGAACGCGGCCCGGTAGCCGGCCAGGTTGGAGCGCTTGGAGAGCGAGTGGACCGCGACGATCCCCTCGTACGAGCCGCCGCAGACGTCCGGGTGCAGCACCGAGACCGGGTCGGCCTCCCAGCCCAGCTCCAGGTAGCACTCGTCGGAGAAGACGAGGACGCCGTGCTCGCGCGCCCAGGCCACGATCCGCCGCAGCTCGTCCTTGCCCAGGACCTCGCCGGTCGGGTTGGACGGGGAGTTGAGCCACAGCAGCTTCAGGCCGGCCGGGTCGAGCTCCGTCGGGTCGTCGTACACCACGGGCTCCGCGCCGCACAGCCGCGCGCCGACCTCGTAGGTCGGGTAGGCCAGCCTCGGGTAGGCGACCCGGTCGCCCGCGCCGAGGCCGAGCTGGGTCGGCAGCCAGGCGACGAGCTCCTTGGAGCCGACCACCGGCAGCACGTTCCCGTGGGCGAAGCCGGTGGCGCCCAGGCGCCGCTCGCACCAGCCGGTGAGCGCGTCCCGCAGCTCCTTCGTGCCCCACACCGTGGGATAGCCCGGCGAGTCCGCCGCCGCCACGAGGGCCTCCTGGACCAGCGCGGGCACCGGGTCGACCGGGGTGCCCACGGACAGGTCCACGATGCCGTCCGGGTGGGCCGTCGCCGTCTTCTTGTACGGCTCCAGCTTGTCCCAGGGGAAGACGGGCAGGCGCGAAGAGACTGCGCTCACGGGTTGGCTCACTTCCTCGTTACGTACGCGGGGGAACGCGTCGGTCCCGCACGGCGGACGAAGCCGTACGGGACCGAGGGCGGTTGATCAGCCGTTCTGCGGCGGCAGGGCGGCGATGAAGGGGTGGTCCCGCTCGATCAGGCCCAGCTTGGAGGCACCACCGGGCGAACCGAGCTCGTCGAAGAACTCGACGTTCGCCTTGTAGTAGTCCTTCCACTCGTCCGGGGTGTCGTCCTCGTAGAAGATCGCCTCGACCGGGCAGACCGGCTCACAGGCCCCGCAGTCGACGCATTCGTCCGGGTGGATGTACAAGGACCGCTGGCCCTCGTAGATGCAGTCGACGGGGCACTCCTCGATGCACGCCTTGTCCTTCACGTCGACACAAGGCTGCGCGATGACGTAGGTCACGCTGTCGTTCCTCCTCGATAGGGCTGGTCTGCGCGGGAGCGCGGCGTCGTCGATGCCCGCCCCTAGTATCTCCGTTCTCGGGGGCGATCCGAACAGGAGGGGCCAAGAAGCTGTGGAAATCGCCGGTGGAGCACGTCTCGAAGTCCGAATTACCGGCTCTGACGTGGGGAAACGGGTCTCTGTTCGGTACGTGACGGACTCGGGTGCGCCGGGTGAGAGGTTCACCGACGCGGTCGGTGTTCTCACATCGTGGGAATCCGGTGTGCTGCTGATCACACGCAGGAGCGGCGAGACCGTCCGGATCGCGGAATCCGCCCTCGTCGCGGGCAAGACGGTGCCCGCCGCCCCGGCCCGGCGGCGCGGCCCCGCCGCGACCTTCGAGGAGCTCTCCCGCGCCACCGCCCGCGCCTGGCCGCCGGTGGAGAGCGAGGCGCTCGGGGAGTGGACCCTGCGGGCCTCCGGCGGATTCACCCGGCGGGCCAACTCCGCGCTCCCGCTGGGCGATCCCGGACTGCCCCTGGACGCCGCCCTCGGCCGCGTACGGGACTGGTACGCGGCCCGGGAGCTGCCCGCCTACCTGCAGACCGCCACGGGCGCCGAGGGGACCCAGGAGCTGCTCTGCGCCGAACTGGAGCGCCGGGACTGGCGCCGCGAGGTCTCCGCCGAGGTGCGGATCGGCTCGCTCGCGGCGGTCGGCGACCTCGGCGCGGACACCGGACCCGTCCGGCTGGCGCGCTCCTTCGACGAGGACTGGCTGCGCCGCTACCAGCGCTCCGGCGAGCCCGGACCGCAGGTCCTGAAGGTGCTCGGCGGCGGCCCGAGCGTGTGGTTCGCCTCCGTGCCGGGCACGGGGGACATACCGGCGGCGATCGGCCGCTGCGTGGTCGACGGGCGCTGGGCCGGCTTCATGGCGGTCGAGGTCGACCCGGAGTGGCGCCGCCGCGGCCTCGCCACGGCCGTCATGACGGCGCTCGCCCGCCGCGCCCTCGACGAGGGCGCCTCGGCCGCCTGGCTCCAGGTGGAGGCGGACAACGACGGCGCCAGGGCGCTGTACGAGGGGATGGGCTTCGCGGTCCACCACCACTACCACCACTACCGATGGACGGGCGCATGACCGACTGGCGGCGGGAGTTCGCGGAGGAGGCCCGGGCCGAGCGGCCCGACCTCGCCCGCCTCTGCCTGCTGGTCGGCGCGGTGGCCGATCCCTCGGTCGGCCAGGCCGGCCTGGACGCGGCCGAGATCGAACTGGACCGGCTCGCCGGGCTCGTGCCGTACGGGACGCGGGGCGCCGACGCGTGGGTGGCGGCGCTCTCGGAGCTGCTCGGCCGCCGCGAGGGCTTCCAGGGCGTGCCCGCCGACTACCAGCGGCTGGAGTCCTCCCTGCTGCACGAGGTGCTGCGGCGGCGGCGCGGGCTGCCGATCCTGCTGTCGGTGGTGTGGATGGAGGTGGCCCGCCGGGCCGGGGCGCGCGTCTACGGGCTCGGGCTGCCCGGCCACTTCGTCGTCGGCTTCGGCGACCCGGAGGAGCTGCGGCTGGCCGACCCCTTCGCCGGCGGCCGGGCGATGACCGGGACGGACGCCGAGCTGCTGGTCGCGAGGGCCACCGGGGAGGCGCTGGACCCCTCGATGCTGCGGCCCGCCTCGCCGGCCGCGATCGTGCTGCGGATCCTGAACAACATCCGCGCCTGGGCCGCCGGCCGCCCCGAGCGCTCGGACGTCGCGCTGTGGGCGGTGGACCTCTCCCTGATCCTGCCCTCGCACCCGGCCAGGCTGCGCTACGAGCGCGCGCAGCTGCTGGTGCAGCGCGGCGACTTCCTCACCGGGGCGGCGGAGATGGAGGCGTACGCGACCGTCATGGACGCGGTGGAGCCGAGTGCCGCCGAGGCGATCCGGCAGCGCGCGAAGGCGGCCCGGGCGCGGCTCAACTGAGGCGGGGAGGTGCCGGTGGCGGCGCGGCGCCGGGTACCGCGCGGTCGCGGGCCGGAGCGGGCCGGCAGCCGGGCCGAGGGCCTGCGGCCCGCCTAGGCGGGCGGGACCCGGGAGATCCGGGTGCCTGGCCGCGGGCCGGGAAGGCGCGGTACGGGGGCGCGTGCTAGGGGGTGTCTGACCATTCGCGCCGGATCAGGCCGGGTCGTCCGGTGCGTGCGCTCGGCGCCCGGCCGGGACGCCCTCGTAGCGGAGCTACTTGGGCGTCCCGGCCGGGCGGGCCGGACCCGGCGGGAATTGTCAGACACCCCTAGCCCCTCCCCCGTACCGGCGGCCTCCTTCGGCGGGGCTCAGCCCTCGCCGTCGAGGGCGATCGTCTTCGTGCGCTCGGCCGTGCCCTTGCCGCGCAGCGCCTCGCCCATCACGAAGGCCACGTCGTCGGCGGAGACCTGGTGTTTGGTGCCGTCACCCTTGGTGATCATGATCCCGTCGAAGACGCCGTCGAGGAGCTCCTCGATCGCCTTCTTGTCGTAGACCTCGACGAGCTTCCCGTCGACGGCCTTCATCGACAGGATCTTCGGCAGCGAGCGGGCCGGACCGAAGTCGATCTTCTTCCCGCCCGCCTTGATCGTGATCAGGCCGGACATCGCGGGCTCGGCGAAGTCCTTCATCGCCCGGTCGAGCTCCGCCTTGCTGACGGTGGGCTGCCTGGTGACGACCGGGAGGGCCACGGTCTTCGCCGCGCCCGTCTCGACCTGGGCGCGGTACGCGTCGCGGACGGCGACCATCGAGCGCCGCACGTCCAGGCCCTTGCCCGGCTTGCCCTCGACGGCGGTGACCTTGCCGGGCGAGAACACGATGGTGCCGTCGGTGGCGGAGCCGGAGCTGCCGGCCAGGTCGGTGAGGGCGACGCCCAGCTTCTCCTCGTCGACCGGGAAGACGGGCTTGGCGACCCGCTCACCACCGAAGAGGGAGCCGATGACCGACACCGGGTTGTAGTCGCTGCCCGCGGCGCCGCGCACGGTCGCCTGGGTGTCCAGGGCGAGGCCCGCCTTGTCGGGGGCCAGCTCGGTCTTCCGGCCGCCGACGTCGAGCTGGATGGCGGCGTGGGCGCGCTTGCCGAGGGCCGCCTCCAGCTTGCCGACGGCCTCCTCCTTGGTGCCGCCGCCGATGTCCACGCCGAGCACGGTGGTGCCCTTGGGGACGTCGGAGTGGTTCATCAGGAGTCCAGCGCCGTACGCGATGCCGACCAGGCCGACGACGCCGACACCGGCGAGGACCAGCTTGGAGCGGCCCTTCTTGGCGGGCGCGGGGGCCGGGGCGGGGGCGGACCGGCGGGGGGCCGGTGCCGCCGGGGCGGGCGCGGACTCGTCGTACCGCTCGCCGGCGAAGGGCGCGTCCTGGCGGGCGCCGCTGTTCAGCGTGGCGCCCGAGACGTGCCCGCCGTCCTGCGGGCCGCCGAGGGGGGCGGGGCTCTGCGGGGTCAGCACCGCGGTGTCGTCGGACATGCGCAGCCCGCCTGTCATCCCGGGCAGTCCGGCGCCGCCCGGGGCTCCGGGGACGCCCGGGGCGCCGTAGGGCGCGGTGCCGGGGTGCGGGTGGCCGGGGCCGGCGACCGCGCTGGTGCCGGTGACCCCGGTGGTCGGGCCGCTGGGCGGGGTGACCGCGGGGGTGCCGCCCGCGGGGGTGTGCCCGGGGCCGGCGTCGTAGAGCGGGGTGCCGCCCGCCGGGGTCCCGTCGTAGAGCGGGGTGCCACCGGCGGGGGTCCCGTCGTAGCGCGGCGTGCCGCCCGCCGGGGTCCCGTCGTACAGGGGCGTGCCCCCGGACGGGGTCCCGTCGTACAGCGGCGTGCCGCCCGGCGGGGTGTGGCCCGGGGTGCCGGGGGCCGGCTGGTGGGCCGGGCCGGAGTCGTACAGGGGGTTGCCCGCGCCCGGGTCGAAGACCGGGGTGCCGCCCGCGGGCGTGTGGCCGGGGCCGCCGCTCAGGGGCGTGACGATCGCCATGCTCTGGGTGGTGCTCGCGGGCACGCCGTCGGCGGCGGCGCCGCCGGCGAAACCGGGCGCGGCCGGCGCGGCGGGCCCGACCTGGGCCTGCGGCGGGGCAGCGGCGGCGGGCTTCGGGGCCGGCGGGGCGGCGGACGGCTTGCGCGGCGCGAACCAGTCGCTGGTGGGCTTCTCCTCCGCCCGGGGCGGCTCGGTCTGGGCGACCGGCTCCGGCTCCGGCTCGGGCGGGAGCACCGGCTCCGGCTCGGGCTCGGCGGCCGGGGCCTGGGCGGCCTCGGGGGCGGCCTCGGCGACGGTCTTGCGGACGACCACGGGCGGGATCGGACGCGAACCCGGGATGTTGATCCGGATACGGGTCGTCAGCGTGGTCTCGGTCTTGGGCTCCTCGGGCGGTGCGGAGGCCGCCGGGGCCTCCTCCCTCGCCTCCTGGCCCGGGCGGAGCCCGTACGGAGGGGTGCCCGAGGGGTACGCGGCCCCGCCGCGCGCCTGGGCGCCGGAGGACGAACTGTCAGTCTCTCGACCAGTTTCACGACTCAAAGCAGGATCTCCCGGTTGGCTCCGCCGCCCGCTCTGGCTGACGCTCAAGGTGATCGGGGCGGTCGACGGCGCGCACCACCATACTGGCCGCCGCCGCCCAGTACCCGACCCGACGTGGATCGGCCAGGGCCGATCCGGCCGAAGTCAGGCCGTACCGGCGGACGTCCGGCCTGGTGGGCGGCGTGCGGCCGGATCTTCCGGGGCTGTTCAGGCCACCGGACGGGAAAGCCGGCCCATCGTGGCGCACATCACAGCGACGGCCATGCCGCCGAGCAGGAAGACCATCTCCCCGAGGCCGCCGGCGAACAGGCCGTCGCCCTCCGGGCGTCCGAAACTGAGCAGCACGATGGCGACCAGCCAGCCGCCGCCGGAGGCGGCGACGCCGAGCTGGCTGCCGGTGGCGATCCGGCCGCCGTAGAACACGGCGGCGGAGGCGAGCAGCGCCAGCAGCAACCCGGCCGGGAACCAGGCGGCTTGGACCAGCGAGCCGGCGGTGCCGACCAGGGCGCCGAGGACGACCAGGATCACGTACCAGACGTGACGGCCCTTCACGGGGTGACCCCGGCGAAGAGATCGGTCTCGCGTTCGCCCGAGGGCGCGCCGGACACGCCGTGGACCAGCTCGTAGTACTCGGTGGTGAAGATCGGCTGGCCCAGGTCGTTGGAGAGGGCGAAGAAGGGGCCGTCGACGGCGATCTGGGTGACGTGGGCGGCCATGGCGGCGGTCTTGCGGGCCGCGTGGGCGCCGTCGCCGCCGATCTCGGCGGTGATCCGGGTCTCGTCGACGACACCCGGCAGGTCGCCGATCCCGGCGTCCGCCGGGAAGACGGAGCCCTCGGCGCGCAGCCGCTCGAAGCCGGCCTCGACGACCGGGCGGGGCAGCCGGTTCCAGTAGATCTTGGCGATGGCGTGGGCGGGGCCGAGCTCCGGCCGGTACGCCGGGTCGGCGGCCAGTTCGGCGGCGCGGGTGGCGACCCGGTGGGCCTGGATGTGGTCGGGGTGCCCGTACCCCCCGTCGGGGTCGTAGGTGACGAGGACCTGCGGACGGGTCTCGCGGATCACCTCCACGAGGTACGGCGCGGCCTCGTCGACGGGCGTGTTCCAGAAGGCGTGCGGCCGGGTGTTCTGCTCGGCGCCCATCATCCCGGAGTCGCGGAAGCGCCCCGGGCCGCCGAGGAAGCGGTGGTCGGCGACCCCCAGCTCCTTCATGGCCGCTTCGAGTTCGCCGAGCCGGAACGGGCCCAGCCGGTCCTCCCGGTCGGGCGCGAGATGGGCGAGCTCGGGCGGGATGACCTCGCCCTCCTCGCCCAGGGTGCAGGTCACCAGGGTGACCTGGGCGCCCTCGGCCGCGTACCTGGCCATGGTGGCGCCGTTGTTGATCGACTCGTCGTCCGGGTGGGCGTGCACCAGGAGCAGACGACGGGCAGGGAGAACCGTCATGGCCCCAGCCTACGAGGCGGGGCCGACACGGCGGCGGCAGGTCAGAACTTGAGTCCGCCGATCATGCTCGCCACATTGGTGGTGAGCGTGCTGATGGAGGGCGCGATGGAGCTGCTCGCGAGGTAGAACCCGAGGAGCGCGCAGATCGCCGCGTGCCCGGCCTTGAGCCCTGATTTCCGGATGAGCAGGAAGACGACGATCGCCAGCAGCACAACCACCGAAATCGAGAGTGCCACGGCGGTTCACCTCCATACTTCTTCGGGTCGGACCTTCAGTTGGCATGTGCCAGGAGATGCATACCCACCTAGCGCTACGGATCATAACTATCCGTGCGATCGCATCGATCGGTGTACGGGGGCATGAGGGGGCGCACGGACGCTAGTTTCGGTCACATGACGTCGTCACGAGACTCCCTGCCTCCGCTGTCCTCTTCGTTCCCCCGTCTCTCCGCGCGCACGCAGCGCTTCACGCTCGGCGCCCCGCGCGGGTTCGCGGTCTCGCCGGACGGCGAGCGGGTGGTCTTCGTCCGCTCCGCCTCGGGCACCGACCGGACGCACGCGCTGTGGGTGCTGGACCCGGCCACCGGCGCCGAGCGCCTGGCGGCCGACCCGCGGGCGCTGCTGGCGGGCGCGGAGGAGGAGCTGCCGGCCGAGGAGCGGGCGCGCCGTGAGCGCGGCCGGGAGGGCTCGGGCGGCATCGTGGGCTACGCCGTGGACGGGGCCGTGGAGTCGGCGGCGTTCGCGCTGTCCGGGCGCCTGTTCACGGCGGACCTGCGGGCCGGGACGGCCCGGGAGCTGCCGGTGCCGGGGGCCGTGGTCGATCCGCGGCCCTCGCCGGACGGGCGCCTGGTGGCCTACGCGGCGGGCGGGGCGCTGCGCGTGACGGAGGCCGGGGGCGGCGGCGACCGGGCGCTGGCCGAGCCGGAGGCGGAGGGCGTCGCGTACGGCCTCGCGGAGTTCGCCGCCTCGGAGGAGATGGGACGGAGCCGGGGCTTCTGGTGGGCGCCCGCCTCGGACCGGCTGCTGGTGGCGCGGGTGGACGAACGGCCGGTGCGGCGCTGGTGGATCGCCGATCCGGCGCACCCGGACCGGGAGCCCCGGCCGGTGGCCTATCCGGCGGCGGGCACGCCCAACGCGGAGGTCGGGCTGTGGCTGGCGGACCTCGACGGGGCCCGTACGGAGGTGGTGTGGGACCGGGCGGCCTACCCGTACCTGGCCCGCGCGCACTGGTCGGCGGCGGGGGCGCCGCTGCTCCTGGTGCAGGCCAGGGACCAGCGGGCGCAGGCGTATCTGGAGGTGGACCCGGACACGGGGGCGACCCGGGTGCTGCGCCGGGACGAGGACCCGGTGTGGCTGGAGCTGTTCTCCGGGGTCCCGGCGCGGACCCCGGACGGGCGGCTGGTGCGGATCGTGGACACCGGCGGCGCGCGGGCGCTGGCGGTCGGCGACCGGGTGCTGACGGACGCCTCGCTGCACGTGCGGGCGGTGCTCGACGTGGGAGCGGAAGATGTCCTGATCTCGGCGTCGGCCGGTGAGGCCGCGGAGGCTCCTGAGATCGGTGAGATCCATGTGTACCGGGTGGGTGACGAGGGCGCGGTGCGCGTCTCGGCGGGGGCCGGCGTGCACGGAGCGGTGCGTTCCGGCGCGGTGACGGTGCTGTCCTCGGCCCGGCCCGACACCCCCGGGAGCGTGGCCCGGGTGCTGCGGGACGGGCGGCCGGTGGCCGAGGTCGTCTCGTACGCCCAGACGCCGCCGCTCACCGCCGGGGCGCGGCTGGTCGAGGCGGGCGCCCGGCGGATCCCGTGCGCCGTGCTGCTGCCGTCGGGCTGGTCGGCGGGCGACGGGCCGCTGCCGGTGCTCCTGGACCCGTACGGCGGGCCGCACGGGCAGCGGGTGCTCGCCGCGCACAACCCGTATCTGGTCTCGCGCTGGTTCGCCGAGCAGGGCTTCGCCGTGGTCGTCGCCGACGGGCGCGGGATGCCGGGCCGCTCCCCCGGCTGGGAGAAGGCGGTCGCCGGGAACCTGGCCGGCGCCCTCGACGACCAGATCGAGGCGCTGCACGCGCTCGCCGGGGAGTTCCCGCTGGACCTCGGCCGGGTGGCGATCCGCGGCT
The DNA here is from genome assembly GCF_055582325.1 of Streptomyces sp. NPDC042100. Taxonomy (NCBI): domain Bacteria; kingdom Bacillati; phylum Actinomycetota; class Actinomycetes; order Kitasatosporales; family Streptomycetaceae; genus Streptomyces; species Streptomyces sp. NPDC042100. The sequence continues at coordinate 52,711 of NZ_JBVJDK010000013.1, read as the reverse complement.
GGTCCTTCGGCGGCTATCTGGCCGGTCTGGCGGCGCTGCGCCGGCCGGACGTCTTCCACGCGGCGGTGGTCGGCGCCCCGGTCGCCGACTGGCGGCTGTACGACACCCACTACACCGAGCGCTACCTCGGGCACCCGGACGCGGAGCCCGCGGTGTACGCGGCGAACTCGCTGGTCACCGACGAGGGGCTGAGCGGGGCGGTGGCGCCGGCCCGGCCGATGCTGCTGGTCCACGGGCTCGCCGACGACAACGTGGTGGCGGCGCACACCCTGCGGCTGTCCTCGGCGCTGCTGGCGGCGGGCCGGCCGCACGAGGTGCTGCCGCTGTCGGGCGTCACGCACATGACGCCGCAGGAGCGGGTGGCGGAGAACCTGCTGCTGCTCCAGGTGGACTTCCTGCGGCGGGCGCTGGGGGGTGTCTGACCATTCGCGCCGGATCAGGCCGGGTCGTCCGGTGCGTGCGCTCCGGGCGGGCCGGACCCGGCGGGAATGGTCAGACACCCCCTGAGGCTCGGGCCGGCCTGACCGGCGGGCGGCTCACCAGCCGGGCGGGCGGCGGGCGGGCGGGGCCGGGGGCAGGGCGGCGACGGGGCGGTAGGGCGCCGGACGGCGCTCCCCCGGCCGGGCCAGCAGCACCATGACGGCGGCTCCGGCGAGCACGGCGAAGGCGGAGGTGGCGACGGAGAGCCGGGCGTCGCCCTCCAGCCGGGCGAAGTCGGCGAACCAGCCGGCGTTCAGCGCGGTGGCCACGCCGCCGGTGCCCCAGCCCGCCAGCAGCAGTCCGGCGAGCAGGCCGACCGGGCGGGCGTGCCGGGCGCGGGCGAGGGCGCTGAGGGCGGCGGCGGACAGCAGCAGGATCAGCACGACGGCCAGCCAGCCGGGCGGGACGGCGAGCACGGGCAGCAGCAGGGAGCGCCCGCCGGTGAACCGGTCGACGGTGAACTCGGCCGGCAGCGCGGTCGCCCAGTGCACCTCCCAGGCCGTCCAGACCAGGGCGGCGAGCCCGCACAGCGCCCCGGCGGCGACGGCGGGTCCGGGGCGCGGCCGGGCGGGACCGCCGGGCTCTCCGGGGCGCTCGGGCTCGTGGGCGTCGCGCCGCCCGGCGGCGGCGGTGACGACGAGTCCGGCGCCGAGGGCGAGCGTCAGCAGGGTGGTGACCAGGGCGTCGACGCCGGAGGCCCACAGCCCGGGCAGCCGCAGCGCGAGGGTGGTGAGCCCGGTGACGGCGAGCGCGGGGCCGGCCAGCGGGGAGCGCAGGGCGGCGAGCGCGGTGGCCGCGTAGGCGAGCAGCAGCAGCGGGTCGACGAGCGAGGTGGCGGCCCGGCGCCTGAGCAGGAAGTCGCGGTCCCCCGCCCAGTACCAGAGCAGCTCGGCGGGCGAGCGGAAGGCGGCCAGGTCGCTCAGCAGCCAGACGACGATGACGAGGGCGAGCGCGGCGCAGAGGGCGGCGCCGGTGAGACGTGCCGTTCGTGTCACAGTCACGGGGCCGATACTCACGGTCGCGAACGGCCGGAACAAGCGGTTCGGCGAATGCGGCGGGATGGTGCGTCAAGTCGGCCGGCGGAGCGACCGGCCGGGGCGACATGGCGCGCCCCGGCCGGTACGACGGCACCCGCACGGCCGTACGAGACCGAGCGTGCCGCGTCCGTATATCGGATCCGATTCGGTGGGGTTGCCCGGAGGTTAAGCCTCGGGCGGGGTGTCCGGGGCCTCCGGTGCGGCGGTGCCGTTCTGGGTGCCGTTCTCCGGGGGCACCACCTGCTTCTCCTCGGCGAAGTGGCAGGCCGAGTCGTGCCTGGCGGGGCTGTCGGTCAGCCGGAAGACCGCCGGGACGGCGAGCAGCGGGACCTCCAGGGAGCAGCGTTCCTGGGCCTTCCAGCAGCGGGTGCGGAAGCGGCAGCCGGAGGGGACGTTCGCCGGGGAGGGCACGTCGCCGGCGAGGATGATCCGCTCGCGGTGCTCGCGCGCGTCCGGGTCGGGGACCGGCACGGCGGAGAGCAGCGCCTGGGTGTAGGGGTGGGTGGGGTGGTCGTAGATCTCGGCGTCGGAGCCGATCTCGACGATCCGGCCGAGGTACATGACGCCGATCCGGTCGGAGATGTGCCGGACGATCGACAGGTCGTGCGCGATGAAGACGTACGACAGGCTGAACTCGTTCTGGAGCCGTTCCAGCAGGTTGATCACCTGGGCCTGGACGGAGACGTCCAGGGCGGAGACGGGCTCGTCGGCGACGATGATCTCGGGCTGGAGGGCCAGCCCCCGGGCGATGCCGATGCGCTGGCGCTGGCCGCCGGAGAACTGGTGCGGATAGCGGTTGATGTACTCCGGGTTGAGGCCGACGACGTCGAGCAGGTCCTGCACCTTCCGGCGCCGGTCGCCCTTGGGCGCGACCTCGGGGTGGATCTCGTACGGCTCGCCGATGATGTCGCCGACGGTCATGCGCGGGTTCAGCGAGGTGTACGGGTCCTGGAAGACCATCTGGATGTTGCGGCGCACGGCCTTGAGGGCGCGCGGGGACATGGCGGTGATGTCCTCGCCCTTGTACAGGATGGAGCCGGCGGTCGGACGCTCCAGGTTGACCAGCATCTTGGCCACGGTCGACTTGCCGCAGCCGGACTCGCCGACGATGCCGAGGGTCTCGCCGGCGGCGAGGTCGAAGTCGACGCCGTCCACCGCCTTGACCGCGCCGACCTGCTTCTTGAAGAGGATGCCCCGGGTCAGCGGATAGTGCTTGACCAGGTCGCGGACCTGGAGAATCGCCTCAGCCATGGAGGCACTCCTTCCAGAAGTGGCAGGCGCTCGACCGAGGCACGGGCGATTCGGTGACCTCGTACAGCGGCGGCACGTCGGTGCGGCACACGTCCTGGGCCAGCGGGCAGCGCGGGTTGAAGGCGCAGCCGGAGGGGATGGCGAGCAGGTTGGGCGGCAGGCCCTTGATCGCGTAGAGCTCCTGGCCCTTCTGGTCCAGGCGCGGGATGGAGTCGAGCAGGCCCCGGGTGTACGGGTGGGCGGGGCGCTTGTAGATCTCGTGCACCGGGGCCTGTTCGACGATCCGGCCCGCGTACATGACGGCGATCTTGTCGGCGACGTCGGCGACCACGCCGAGGTCGTGGGTGATGAGGATGAGCCCCATGTTGAGCTCGCGCTGGAGCTCGGCCAGCAGGTCCATCACCTGGGCCTGGACGGTGACGTCGAGGGCGGTGGTCGGCTCGTCGGCGATGATCAGATCGGGTTCGAGGGCCAGCGCCATGGCGATCATGATGCGCTGGCGCATACCGCCGGAGAACTGGTGCGGGTACTGCCCGACGCGCTCCTTGGCGGCGGGGATGCGGACCCGGTCCATCAGCTCGACGGCCTTGGCCCGGGAGTCCTTCTTGGACATGCCCCGGTGGACCTGGAACATCTCGCCGAGCTGTTCGCCGACGCTGACCACCGGGTTGAGGGAGGACAGCGCGTCCTGGAAGACCATCGCCATCTTGGCGCCGCGGATCTTCCGCCGCTCCTCCTCCTTCAGCTTGAGCAGGTCCTGTCCCTGGAAGAGGATCTCGCCGCCGCTGATCTTGCCGGGGGGCATGTCGAGGATGCCCATGACGGCCTGGGCCGTGACGGACTTGCCGGAGCCGGACTCGCCGAGCACGGCCAGCGTCTCCCCCGCGTCCACCGAGTAGTTGACGCCGTTGACCGCCTTGGCCACCCCGTCGCGGGTGTGGAACTCCACGTGCAGGTCACGCACTTCGAGCAGCATGGTCCCCTACCTCAGCTTGGGATCGAGGGCGTCGCGCACCGCGTCGCCGAGCATGATGAAGGCGAGCACCGTGACGGCGAGCGCGCCGGCCGGCCAGAGCAGCATGTGCGGGGCGTTGCGGATGTACTGCGAGGCCGAGGAGATGTCGATGCCCCAGGACACCGTCGGCGGCTTCAGGCCGACGCCCAGGTAGGAGAGGGTCGCCTCCAGGGCGATGTAGGTGCCGAGCGCGATGGTCGCGACGACGATCACGGGGGCGATCGCGTTGGGCGCGATGTGGCGCAGCAGCATCCGGGAGTTGGAGGCGCCCAGGGCGCGGGCGGCCTGGACGTAGTCGTTCTGTTTGGCGGTGATGACGGAGCCCCGGGCGATCCGGGAGAGCTGCGGCCAGCCGAGCAGCACCATGAAGCCGATCACGGGCCAGACGGTGGCGCTGGTCACCACGGACAGCAGCACCAGGCCGCCGAGGACGACGGGGATGGCGAAGAAGACGTCGGTGATCCGGGAGAGCACGCCGTCCCAGGCGCCGCCGAAGAAGCCGGCGAGTCCGCCGAGGACGCCGCCGAGGAGGGCGACGCCGAGGGTGGCGAGGACGCCGACGGTGACGGAGGTCCGGGCGCCGTAGACGACCCGGGTGTAGACGTCGCAGCCCTGTCCGTTGAAGCCGAAGGGGTGGCCGGGCTGGGAGCCCTCCTGGGCCTTGGAGAGGTCGCAGTCGAGGGGGTCCCCGGAGGCGATCAGCGAGGGCCAGATGGAGATGACCACCAGGAAGAGGATGACCAGCGCCGAGACGATGAAGACGGGGTTGCGGCGCAGGTCGTGCCAGGCGTCGGACCACAGCGAGCGGGGCTTCTTGTCGGCGCCGGTGCCCTCGGGGCCGCCGGGCCCGGCGGGGCCGGCGCCCTCCAGGGTCTCCGCCTCGGCGGTGGCGAGGTCGGCGGCGCCGCCGGCGCCGGTCGAGGCGATGGCCCGGCCCTCTTCGCCGTACGACTCCAGCGGCTCAAACGGTTCGCGCGGCTCAGGCATAGCGAATCCTCGGGTCAAGGACGGCGTACAGGAGGTCGACCAGGAGGTTGGCCAGCAGGAACACCAGGACGAGGACGGTCACGAAGCCGACCACGGTCTGGGTGTTCTGGCGGACGATGCCCTGGTAGAGCTGGTAGCCGACGCCGTGGATGTTGAAGATCCGTTCGGTGACGATGGCCCCGCCCATCAGCGCGCCGACGTCGGCGCCGATGAAGGTGACCACCGGGATCAGGCTGTTGCGCAGCAGGTGGCGGGTGATGACCCGGCGGCGCGGGAGGCCCTTGGCGATCGCGGTGCGGACGTAGTCGGCGCGCCGGTTCTCGGCGATGGAGGTCCGGGTGAGCCGGGTGACGTACGCGAGCGAGACGGAGGCGAGGACCAGTCCGGGGACGATCAGCTCGCTGAAGGGCGCCTCGGGCGAGACGGCGGGTTTGATCCAGCCCCACTTCACGCCGAGCAGCAGCTGGACCAGCAGGCCGGTGACGAAGGTGGGGACGGAGAGCACGACCAGGGTCAGCAGCAGCACGGTGGTGTCGACGGGCCGGCCGCGCTTGAGGCCGGTGAGGACGCCGAGGCTGATGCCGATGACGATCTCGAAGAGGATCGCGACGATGGTGAGCCGGATGGTGACCGGGAAGGCGCTGGACATCAGCTCGGTGACGGGCTGCCCGTTGAAGGCGGTGCCGAAGTCGCCGGTGAAGACGTTGCCCATGTAGATCAGGTATTGCTGCCAGACCGGCTTGTCGAGGCCGAACTCCTTCTTCAGCTGGGCGGCGGTGGCCGGGTCGCACGCCCGGTCGCCGCAGAGTCCGGCGATGGGGTCGCCCATCACGTTCACCATCAGGAAGATCAACAGCGTGGCGCCGAAGAAGACCGGGATCATCTGCAGCAGCCGCCGGATCACATAGCGACCCATGGAAGCCTCCGGAGCGGGGGGAGGTGGGCGGGTGGGCGGGCGTCGGGAGCGCGTACGGCCCGGCGCGGAGCTCCGCGGGCCGGGCCGTACGCCGCCGACCTGCTACGACGTCACTTGACCTTGATCTGGTCGTAGACCGGGACGCTGAACGGGTTGAGCATCACGTTCTCGATCCGGTCCGAGTAGCCGGCGCTGCCGTTCTGGTACCAGAGCGGGAGGGAGCCCATGTCGTTCTTCAGCACCGTCTCGGCCTGCTGGAAGAGCCCGACGGCCTTGGAGGTGTCGGTCTCGGCGTTGGCCTGGTTCACCAGCTTGTCGAACTCGGGGTTGGTGTACTTGCCGTCGTTCGAGGAGGCGCCGGTGTAGTACAGCGGCTGGAGGAAGTTCTGGATGAGCGGGTAGTCCATCTGCCAGCCGGCCCGGAAGGGGCCGTCGAGCTTCCCCTGGGTGACCTGGTTGCGGTAGTCGGCGAAGGTGCCGACGGGGTTGCCGACGCAGGCCGTGTTGTTGCCGAGGGCCCGGTTGATGGAGTTGCAGACGGCGTCCACCCACTCCTTGTGGGAGCCGGTGTCGGCGTTGTACGAGATCTTCATCGTGCCGCCGGGGATGCCGCCGCCCTCGGCGACCAGCTTCTTCGCCTCGGTGGGGTTGTAGACGCAGGAGGCGCCGCAGATGTCCTTGAAGCCGCCCTTCTCGCCGAGCACCGGCGAGGTCCAGTCCTGGGCGGGTGTGCGGGTCTTCTGGAAGATCGTCTCGGTGATCTGCTTGCGGTCGATCGCCATCGACAGGCCCGTGCGCAGCTTCTCCTGGCCGGGCTTGTTCCACGCCGGGTCGTAGAAGGGGAAGGAGAGCGTCTGGATGATGCCGGCGGGGGTGTTGATGTACCGGTCGCCGAGGTCGGCGGAGACGTTCTTGAGCTGCGAGGCGGGCACGTCGTCGACGAGGTCGAGGTTGCCGGCCGTCAGGTCGGTGTAGGCGGTGTTGTTGTCGGTGTAGACCTTGAGGGTGATGCCGCCGTTCTGGGCCTTGTCCGTGCCGGGGTAGCCGTCCCACTTCTTGAGCACCATCTGGGAGCCCTTGGCGTAGGAGTCCACGGTGTACGGGCCGTTGCCGACCGGCTTGGAGAGCCAGGCCGCGTGGTCGTCGTAGAACGCCTTGGGCAGCGGGGCGAAGGCGGCGTAGCCGAGCGTGTCGGGGAAGGTGGAGAACTTCTGCGACAGCTTGACGGTGAAGGTCTTGTCGTCGACGACCTTGAGGCCCGACATGGTCTGGGCGGTGGGCTCGCCCTTGTCGGGGTGGACCTGGCTGTAGCCGTCGATGTAGCCGAAGAAGTAGGCGTTCTTCTGGTTGTTCTTCAGGTGGGCGCCGTAGTTCCAGGCGTCGACGAAGGACTTCGCGGTGACCTTCTCGCCGTCGGAGAAGGTCCAGCCGTCCTTGAGGGTGATGGTGAAGTTGGTCGAGTCGGTGGTCTCGATCTTGTCGGCCAGCATGTTGTTCGCCGCGCCGGTCTTCGGGTCGTACTGCTTGAGCCCCCGGAAGATCATGGAGAGGACCTTGCCGCCCTGCACCTCGTTGGTGTTCGCCGGCTCCAGCGGGTTCTGCGGGTCGCCCCACGACGAGCTCACGGTGCCCCCGGCCCCGCCGCCGCCGCTGTCGCCGCCTCCGCCGCAGGCGGTCGCCGCGAGGGCGACGGCGGTGGCCAGAGCGGCCCACTTGGCGTGCGTGGCTCCGCGCATGGAGTGCCTCCCGAATGTCCTCAGTCTGACTTAGGCCCCAATATCACCCGATATTGACGGGAGTGCACTTTTACGGCGTCCGGATGAACGGGCCCGCCCGGCGGCCCTCCGGGCGCGGGCGGACCCGGGCGCGGGCACGCGAAGGCCCCCGGCGCCCTTGCGGGTGCCGGGGGCCTCGTACGCCCGGGTGGATCAGACGGAGAGGACCGTCTTCTCCTCGGCGAAGTGGCACGCGGACTCGTGCGCGGCCGGGGTGTCGACCCCGCGGAAGCGCGCCGGGACGGCGAGCAGCGGGATCTCGGTGCTGCAGCGCTCCTCGGCCTTCCAGCAGCGGGTGCGGAAGCGGCAGCCCGACGGCGGGTTGGCCGGCGAGGGGACGTCACCGGTGAGGATGATCCGCTCGCGGTTCGCGCGGGCCTCGGGGTCCGGCACCGGCACCGCGGAGAGCAGGGCCTGCGTGTACGGGTGGGTCGGGTGCTCGTAGATCTCGGTGTCCGTGCCGATCTCGGCGATCTTGCCGAGGTACATCACGCCGACCCGGTCGGAGATGTGCCGGACGATCGACAGGTCGTGCGCGATGAAGATGTAGGACAGGTTGAACTCGTCCTGCAGCTTCTCCATCAGGTTGATGACCTGCGCCTGGACGGAGACGTCCAGGGCGGAGACCGGCTCGTCGCAGATGATGATCTCGGGGTTGAGCGCGAGGCCCCGGGCGATGCCGATGCGCTGGCGCTGGCCGCCGGAGAACTGGTGCGGGTACCGGTTGATGTACTCCGGGTTCAGACCGACGACGTCCAGCAGCTCCTGCACCTTGCGGCGCCGGTCGCCCTTCGGGGCCACCTCGGGGTGGATGTCGAAGGGCTCGCCGATGATGTCGCCGACCGTCATACGCGGGTTCAGCGAGGTGTACGGGTCCTGGAAGACCATCTGGATGTTGCGGCGCACCGTCTTCAGGGCGCGGCCGGACAGCCTGGTGATGTCCTGGCCCTTGTAGAAGACCTCGCCCGCGGTGGCCCGCTCCAGGTTCATCAGCAGCTTGGCGACGGTGGACTTGCCACAGCCGGACTCGCCGACGATGCCGAGGGTCTCGCCCTGGTAGAGGTCGAAGGAGACCCCGTCCACGGCCTTGACCGCGCCGACCTGCTTCTTGAAGAGGATGCCCTGGGTCAGCGGGAAGTGCTTCTGCAGGTTGCGCACCTGGAGGATCGGCTCACCGCGCTCGACGGGGGCGTCGAGGGCCGCGGCCACGGCCTCGTCGTTCGTGCTGAGCTCAGCCATGGATCGTCTCCTTCCAGAAGTGGCAGGCGCTCTTGCGGCCCGGCAGATCGGTGCCGTCCTGCTCGGTGACCGGCGTCAGGGCCGGGATCTCCGTACGGCAGATGTCCGTGGCCTTCGGGCAGCGCGGGTTGAAGGCGCAGCCGGTGGGGACGCGGAGCAGGTTGGGCGGCAGGCCCTTGATCGCGTAGAGCTCCTGGCCCTTCTGGTCCAGGCGCGGGATCGAGTCCAGCAGACCGCGGGTGTACGGGTGGGCCGGGCGCTTGTAGAGCTCGTGCACCGGGGCCTGCTCGACGATCCGGCCGGCGTACATGACCGCGATCTTGTCCGCGACGTCGGCGACCACGCCGAGGTCGTGGGTGATCAGGATCAGGCCCATGTTGAACTCGCGCTGGAGCTCCGCGAGGAGGTCCATGACCTGGGCCTGGACGGTCACGTCGAGCGCCGTGGTGGGCTCGTCCGCGATGATCAGGTCCGGCTCCAGGGCCAGCGCCATGGCGATCATGATGCGCTGGCGCATACCGCCGGAGAACTGGTGGGGGTAGTCGGAGACCCGCGCCTTGGCGGCGGGGATCTTGACCCGGTCCATCAGCTCGATGGCCTTGAGCTTGGCGTCCTTCTTGGACAGCCCGTGGTGCACGCGGAACATCTCGCCGAGCTGGTAGCCGACGGAGAGGACCGGGTTGAGGGAGGACAGCGCGTCCTGGAAGATCATCGCGATCTTCCGGCCACGGATCTGCCGGCGCTCCTCGTTGGACATCTTGAGCATGTCCTGGCCGCGGAACAGGATCTCGCCCTGCGGGATCTTGCCGGGCGGCATGTCGAGGATGCCCATGATGGCCTGGGCGGTCACGGACTTGCCGGAGCCGGACTCACCGAGCACGGCCAGCGTCTCACCGGCGTTCACCGAGTAGTTGACGCCGTTGACCGCCTTGGCCACACCGTCGCGGGTGTGGAACTCGACGTGCAGGTCACGGACTTCGAGCAGCGGACCGGTCTGGTCGCCGCCACGCGGCGCGGGGACCGTCGCGGGGTTGTCGATGATGGTCACTTACGCCCTCCTCAGCGCATCTTCGGGTCGAGGGCGTTGCGGACCGCTTCGCCGAGCATGATGAACGCCAGCACGGTGATGCTCAGCATGATCGAGGGCCACAGCAGGATGTGCGGGGCCACTCGGATCTGGTCGACGGCGGTGGAGATGTCGACGCCCCAGGAGACGGTCGGGGAGGCGAGGCCCAGACCCAGGTAGGACAGGGTCGCCTCGGCGGAGATGTACCCGCCGAGCGAGATGGTGGCGACGACGATCAGCGGGGCCATGGCGTTCGGCAGGATGTGCCGGAACAGGATCCGCGTGGTGCCGGCGCCGAGCGCCGTGGCGGCGTGGACGTAGTCCGCCTGCTTGACCGTGATCACGGCGCCGCGCATGACGCGGGCCATCTGGGTCCAGCCGAGGAAGGCCAGCGCTCCGACGACGACCCAGACGGTGCGCTCGGTGAAGGACTGGAGCACGACCATGGCGCCGAGCAGGAACGGGATGCCGAAGAAGACGTCGGTGATCCGGGAGAGGACCGCGTCGGTGATGCCGCCGAAGTAGCCGGCGATCATGCCCATCAGGCCGCCGAAGATCGTGACGATCAGGGTGACGCAGACGCCGACGATGATCGAGGCGCGGGTGCCGTGGATCAGCCGGGCGTACACGGACCGGCCCTGGCCGTCGTAGCCGAGCCACTCGGGCGAGCCGATGTGGCTCAGCTCGGGCTTGCCGAGGAAGTGCTTCACCAGGTCGCCGCTGGTCGGCGACGCGCTGCTGAACAGCCCCGGAACGGCCGCGATCAGCAGCAGGAAGAAGATCATCACCGCGGAGACGATGAAGTACGGGTTGCGGCGCAGGTCCGTCCACGCGTCGCCCCAGAGGCTGCGCGTCTTCTCCTGCTTCGCGGCCGGCGCCGGTGCGTCGGCAGAGGGGGAGGCGACGCCGCCGTCGACGGGGGCCGCGGTCTTGGTCACGTCAGGCATAACGGATCCTCGGGTCCAGGACCGCGTACAGCAGGTCGATGAGAAGGCTGGTGAGGAGGTAGACGATCACCAGGATCGTCACGAGGCCGACCAGGGTGCCGCCTTCGCGACGGGAGATCGACTCGGCGATCAGACCGCCGACGCCCTTGATGTTGAAGATCTTCTCGGTGACGACCGCACCGCCCATGAGCGCGCCGATGTCGGTGCCCAGGAAGGTGATGACCGGGATCATCGAGTTGCGCATCAGGTGGACGCCGATGATGCGGCGCTTCGGAAGGCCCTTGGCGATGGCCGTGCGCATGTAGTCGGCGCGCAGGTTCTCCGCCATGGTGGTCCGGGTCAGGCGCGCCACGTAGGCGAGCGAGAGTCCGCCGAGGACGATCGCCGGGGCGATGAGCTCGTCCCAGTTCACCTCGGTGGAGACGTTCGGCGCGATCCAGCCCAGGTTGAACGCGAACTGCATCTTGATCAGGAAGCCGAGCACGAAGACCGGGATCGAGATGATCAGCAGCGTGAAGATCAGGATGGCGTTGTCGGCCAGGCGGCCGGCGCGCAGACCGGCGATGATGCCGAGGCCGATGCCGAAGACCAGCTCGAACGTGAAGGCCAGGAAGGCCAGCTGGAGCGTGACGGGGAACGCCTCACCCAGCACCTCGGTGACCGGACGGCCGTTGCGGATCTGGGTACCGAAGTCGAAATGCAGGAGCATGTCCCGCATATAGACGTAGTACTGCTCCGGCAGCGACTTGTCGAGACCCAGCTCGTGGCGCTTGGCGGCGAGGGTCGCGGGATCCGCGCCCTTGTCACCGAACATAGCGAGCACGGGATCACCGGGCAGGCTGTGCACCATGAGGAAGATCAGCAGGGTTGTCCCGAGGAAAACCGGGATCATCTGGAGCAGTCGTCGTGCGACATAGCGCCCCATCATGCCTCCGTTGAGATGTGACGGCCGCAGCCGACGGGCCCTCCCCCGACAGCCTGCCCGCGTTCGGGCATGCTGATGTCGCGGAAGGGCCCCCCAGCCACTGCGTAAGGCACCGAGGCGGGGCTGACGACCCGTCAGCCCCGCGCTGCGGCGAGCGGACTACGCTTGGGTGATTACTTCTTGACCTCGACGCCGGTCAGGATCGGGTCGCCGTCCTGGCCGTAGGCCACGCCGGTGACCTTCTCCGAGTAGCCCGCGTTGACCTTGTAGTACCAGAGCGGGATCGACGGCATGTAGTTGACCAGGTCCTTCTCGATGGCCTGGTACGCCTTGACGGACTCGTCGAGCGTCTTGACCGAGTCGGCCGCCGCGATCTTGGCGTCCAGCTCCTTGTTGGAGAAGTCGCCCTGGTTGCCGCCCGCACCCGTACGGAACAGGTCCGAGATGAAGTTGGCGTTCACCGGGTAGTCGAGCACCCAGCCGGAGCGGTACAGGGACTTGACCTGCTTCGTCTTGCGAGCGGTCAGGTCGGCCTGGAAGTCCGGCTTGCCGTCGCCGACGCACTGGACGTTGGTGGCCTGGGTGATGCTGTTGCAGACCGCCTCCACCCACTCCTTGTGCCCACCGTCGGCGTTGTACTGGATGGAGATCTTGTTGCCGGGGACGCCGCCGCCGGCCGCGATGAGCTCCTTGGCCTTGGCCGGGTCGAACTTGGTGACCTCGACCGCGTTCGGCTGGTAGCCGAGCACGCCCTTGGCGACCCAGCCGGTCGCCGGCTCACGGGTGCCGTTGAGCACGGTCTTCGTGATGGTGGCGCGGTCGATCGCCATCGAGAGGCCCTGGATGACCTTCGGGTCGACCGGCTTCGGCTTCTTCCACTGGTCGGCGTAGAAGGCGACGGCGATCGTCTGGATCGCGGAGTACGCCTGGTCGACCGCGCGGTCGCCGAGGTCCTGGCGGTAGACCGGCAGGTCCTTCGGGGCGAGCTGACGCAGGACGTCGACGTTGCCCGACTTCAGGTCCTCGTACGCAGCCTCGAGGGTGGTGTAGTTCTTGAAGACCACACCGCCGTTCTTCGCCTTGTTCGGGCCCTTGTAGCCGTCGAAGCGGGTGATCTCGATCTGCTTCTTGTGGTCCCACGACTTGAACTTGTAGGGACCGTTGCCGACCGGCTTCTCGCCGCCGGCCTTCGGGTCCTTGTAGAAGGACTCCGGCAGCGGAGCGAAGACGATGTAGGCGAGCTTGTGCGCGAAGTACGGCACCGGCTTCTTGAGCTCGATGGTGAAGGTGGTGTCGTCGACGACCTTCAGACCGTCCAGCTTGTCCGAGGTGGGCTTGGCGCCCTCGCCCTCGGGGTGGACCTTGTCGTAGCCGACGACGTCCTCGAACCAGGACGAGAGGCCCTGGGCGTTCTTGACGTTGGCGTTCCAGTTCCACGCGTCCACGAAGGACTTCGAGGTCACCGCGGTGCCGTCGTGGAAGGTCCAGCCCGGCTTGAGCTTGACGGTCCAGGTCTTCGAGTCCGTCGTGGTGACCGACTCGGCGTTGATCATCTCCAGCGAGCCGTCGGGCTTGTAGTCGACCAGGGTCGAGAACAGGCCGGCCATGACGGCGGAGCCGTTCGACTCCATCGTGTCGCCGGTGAGCAGGGGCTTCTCAGGCTCGCCCAGCTCGATGGAGAAGATGCCGTTCGGGTCAACAGCGCCCTTGGCGTCGCTGCCGCCGTCGCTCTTACCCCCGCCACAGGCGGTCGCTGCCAGGGCGACGACGATCGCGCCCGCTACCCACTTGGCGCTCTTGGCACCGCGCATGGGTTCCTCCTCATGAGTCCACTTGTCACTACAAGAAGGACACTCCGAGTTCTGCCGACACCCCTGACGGCTTTGCACTCAAGTGCCCCGAGTGTGCTCGTGAGTCGGCACTCCCCACAGTGCGTGACCCATTGACCCGAGCTCAATGGAGCCAACTATTAAGTACGTCCGGGCCGTAAACCACACTTAAGTGGTCTCGTTTTGACAACATCGCCAAGCCACCGAAGACCGAAATCCGGACAAAGCGAGCACAGACAGACACCGACGAAACGGACTGTTAACACATGTTCCGGAGAGCGACGACCGATATCCGGACAGTGGGGTTCCGTAATGAACTTGACTAAACGTTGAAAAAGGGCCCGGCCCCCGCCTCTTCAGGCGGGGGCCGGGCCCTTCAGGACTCACGCCGGAGCGTCACGCGCGCAGGTGCGCACGTGACGCTCGCGACACCTCGGGGTCGCGTCAGGCGTTCTTGGCGCGCGAGGAGGCGCGGCCACGCGCGTTCTGGTCCAGGATGACCTTGCGGATGCGCACGGCCTCCGGGGTCACCTCGACGCACTCGTCGTCGCGGCAGAACTCCAGGGACTGCTCCAGGGACAGCTTGCGCGGCGGGACGATCGCCTCGAAGGAGTCGGCGGAGGCGGAGCGCATGTTGGTGAGCTTCTTCTCCTTGGTGATGTTCACGTCCATGTCGTCGGAGCGCGAGTTCTCGCCGACGATCATGCCCTCGTACACCTCGGTGCCGGGGTCGGTGAACAGCACGCCGCGCTCCTGCAGGTTCGTCATCGCGAAGGCGGTGACGGCACCGGCGCGGTCGGCGACCAGCGAGCCGTTGTTACGGGTGGTCAGCGTGCCGAACCACGGCTCGTGGCCCTCGTGGATCGAGTGGGCGATGCCGGTGCCTCGGGTGTTGGTGAGGAACTCCGTGCGGAAGCCGATGAGGCCTCGGGACGGGACGACGAACTCCATGCGGACCCAGCCGGAGCCGTGGTTCGACATGTTGTCCATGCGGCCCTTGCGGACGCCCATGAGCTGCGTGACGGCGCCCATGTGCTCCTCGGGCACGTCGACCGTGAGGCGCTCGACCGGCTCGTGCACCTTGCCGTCGACCAGCTTGGTGACGACCTGGGGCTTGCCGATGGTGAGCTCGAAGCCCTCGCGGCGCATCTGCTCGACCAGGATGGCGAGCGCGAGCTCACCGCGGCCCTGGACCTCCCAGGCGTCCGGACGCTCGGTGTCGAGGACGCGGAGCGAGACGTTGCCGATCAGCTCGCGGTCCAGACGGTCCTTGACCTGGCGGGCGGTGACCTTGCGCTGCTTGACCGCGGACTTGGCCTCCGCGCCCTTGCCGGTGCCGCCACGGCCGACGAGCGGCGAGGTGTTGGTGCCGATGGTCATGGAGATGGCCGGCTGGTCGACCGTGATCAGCGGCAGCGCGATCGGGTTCTCCGGGTCGGCCAGGGTCTCGCCGATCATGATGTCGGGGATGCCGGCGACGGCGCAGATGTCACCGGGGCCCGCCACCTCGGCGGGCTTGCGGGTGAGCGCCTCGGTCATCATCAGCTCGGTGATGCGGACGTTGGAGATCGTGCCGTCGCGCTTGATCCACGCGACCGTCTGGCCCTTGCGCAGCTCGCCCTGCTCGACGCGCAGGAGCGCGATGCGGCCGAGGAAGTTGTCGGCGTCCAGGTTGGTGACGTGCGCCTGGAGGGGGGCCTCCTCGTCGTACGACGGGGCCGGGACGTGCTCCAGGATGGTGCTGAAGAACGGCTCCAGGTTGTCGCTGTCCGCGGGGACCGTGCCGTTCTCCGGCTTGGTCAGCGAGGCGATGCCGTCACGGCCGCAGGCGTAGACGATCGGGAACTCGATCTGGTCCTCGTCCGCGTCCAGGTCGAGGAAGAGGTCGTAGGTCTCGTTGACGACCTCGTCGATCCGGGAGTCCGGGCGGTCCGTCTTGTTGATGCAGAGGATGACGGGCTTGCGCTGCTGGAGGGCCTTGCGCAGCACGAAGCGGGTCTGCGGGAGCGGACCCTCCGAGGCGTCCACGAGGAGGACGACCGCGTCCACCATCGACAGACCGCGCTCGACCTCGCCACCGAAGTCGGCGTGACCGGGGGTGTCGATGATGTTGATCGTGATCGGGGCCCCGCCGTCCTTGGGGTGATACTTCACCGCCGTGTTCTTGGCGAGGATCGTGATGCCCTTCTCACGCTCCAGGTCGTTCGAGTCCATCATGCGGTCGTCGAGGTGCTGGTGGGCGGCGAAGGCACCGGCCTGCTTGAGCATGGCGTCGACGATGGTCGTCTTGCCATGGTCGACGTGGGCGACGATGGCGACGTTACGGATGTCGTGGCGCGTGGGCATGGGTGCTTGCGCTTCTCTCGGATCGTGGGATGCGGCGTCAGTTCCTCTTACGCCCGCCGGGCGGACGCGCCACGGCTATGTCCTATGGTACGGGGCTGCCGCGCAAGGGGCTTCCCCACCCGGGATCCGAGGGGTTCTACTGGGGGGTTCCGCCGGCGCTGGGGGGCGTCCGGCGGGTGCTGCTGGTGCCGTGTGGACGTACGGCGGGAACGCGGCGGAAACCGCGGTGAGAAGCGGTGAGAAGTGTGCGGGCCGGGTCAAGGGGCCGACGCGATCCTGCCCGCCGGGGGCACCGGCGGGCAAGGAACTTGAGCTGCTTCTGAGCTTGCGACTTGGACTTTCGGCGGCTTTACGGTAGTGCGCTCACTTGCGGGTGTTGCGCTCCGCTCCGCGTGCGGACGCGGGCTTCTTGTAGCCGATGTCCTGGTAGCGGGGGGCGGCCAGGCCCCAGGCGCCGGCGTTCACCAGGTCGGTCCTGGCGGCGACCAGCTGGGGGCGCTGGTAGAGCGGGATGGAGCCGGCCGCGGCCCAGATCCGGGCGTCGGCCTGGCGGACCAGTTCGCGGGACTCGTCCTCGTCGAGGGTGGCCACCGCCTGGTCGAACAACTGGTCGATTCGGTCGGTGCCGACCCGGGCGTAGTTCTGCTCGACCAGCAGTGAGCCGTCGGAGGCGGGCTCCGGCTTGGCGAAGATCGGCCGGGCGTCGGTCGCCGGGAAGGCGCTGGCGGGCCAGGAGTAGAGGGCCAGGTCGTAGTCGCCGGAGGCGATGTGGTCCTTGAAGAAGCTGTCGTCGGAGACCTTCGTCACCGAGGTGCGGATGCCCACCGCGTCGAGCATCCGGACGATCCGGTCGCCCACCGCCCGCAGCGACTCCGAGCCCGGCCCGGAGGGCAGGACGAAGCGGAGGCTGAGCGGCTTGCCGTCCTTGCCCAGCGCCTGAGCGGCGGCCCCCGCGTCGGCCGCGGCCGGTGCGGCCGGGGCGGCGGAGCCGCGCGGGGCGTAGGCGCCCGCCGCGCCCTTGGCCTCGGCCGCGCCCGCGCCGGTGCCGGTGCCGGTCTCCAGCGCCTCGGCCTGGCGGAGCAGGGCCGCGCTCTGCAGGGCGGCGACGGGGGCGGGCGCGAGGATGTTGGTGCCGTTCTCGGGGCCGCCGGCGCCGATCAGCGGGGCGGCCCGGCGCTCGCCGGGCTTGTCGTCGCCGACGATGTAGAGCCCGTCGTCGGAGGCCGTGTCGGCGTCCTTGCGCCCCGCGGCCTTCTCGTCGGTCTTCTCGGCGGTCTTCTCGGCGCCCTTCTCCTCGGCGTCCCCGGCCTTCCCGGTCTTCCCGGCCTTCCCGGCCTTCTCGGCGGCGCTGCCCGCCTTCGCCCCGGCCGGCTTCTTCAGCGCGCCGCCGGGCACCCAGCCCGCGTCGGCGAGGAGCGCCCGCGCCTCCTGGGTGTCCTGGTCGCCGAGGGCGTCGCTGCTGTCGGCGTACGCGGCCTGGCCGGCGAGCGCCAGGTGGCTGCCGGGCGGGGTGGCCGGCAGGCCCAGCGGCTTCAGCACCGTGTCGGCGAGCTCCTGGCGGTTGATCGCGCGGGCCACCGCCCGGCGCACCCGCTCGTCGGCCAGCGCGCCGGACTCCCCGTTGAGGGAGAGCTGGGTGTAAGCGGGCTCCAGGGACTTGCGCACGACGAACCGGGCCAGGCCGTCCTGCTCGGCCGCGTACCGGGCGACGGCCCGCTGGTTCTTCTCGCGGGCGGCCTGCACCTCGGCGGCCTTCTCCTCGTCGGAGCCGTGCGCCAGGGCCCAGGAGCGCAGGGCGGCGGCGGGGGTGATCCCGGCGCCGGGCCCGTGGGCGAGGGCCTGCCCGCCGGAGCGGCCGGCCCGGGCGTCCCGTACCGCGAGCGCGATCCGCTCGGCGACGGAGCGGTCGACGTCGGCGAGGTCGAGCGTGCCGGCGGCGAGCGCGGCGGCCCGGTCGGCGCGGGGGACGGCCTTGAGCACGAGGCTGTCGAGCTTGGCGGTCTGCCCCCACCAGCGCGGGTTGCGGGCGAGCGTGACGTCGCCGCTCTTGCGGTCCACCGCCTTCAGCAGGAACGGTCCCGCGGTGGCCTTGAGGTCGGTGCGGGCCCCGTCGTTGAAGGCGTTCGGGGAGCCCATCACCTGCTTCGGGTACAGCGGGGTGAAGAGCGAGCGCCAGTCGGCGTACGGCTTGCCGAAGGTGACCCGCACCTCCAGGTCGTTCTTGCCGCGCTCGATCTTCTCGATCCGCTCGTAGCCCGCGTTGCGCGCGGTCCAGTACGCGGTGTCCCGGCCGCTCAGCGCGCGCCACTGGGCGACGAAGTCGGCGGCGCCGATCTCGCGCCCGTCGCTCCAGACCGCCTGCTGGTTGAGCTTGTAGAGGACGACCTGCTTGGGCTCGGTCTCGACGACCTGGGCGGATTCCAGGTAGTCGGGGTTGAGCTGCGGCCGGCCGCGGCCGTCCAGGGTGTAGAGGGCGGGGAGCACGGCGGCGGCGATCCGGTTGGTGGCGCCGTCGGCGTCGGCCTGGAAGGCGTTGAGGGTGGTGGGCAGCGCGTCGACGGCCCACCGCAGGGTGCCTCCGTCCGCGACCTGCTCGCGGCCGGCCGGCGCGTTGTCCTGGGCGGCGCCGGGGGTCTCGTCGGCGGCGTCGCCGGAGCCGCATCCGGCCAGCACGGCGAGGGCGAGCACGGCACTGCCGAGGGTGGCTACGGAGCGGAGCGTGCGGGAGCGGGGGCTCCTGGAGCATGTCCTCCCGCGAGGGGCGCCGACCTGGGACATGACTTATACCCCTTAATCCAGTTCGTCCAGTTTTATGCCATTTGGAGATGATCACACCTACTGCTCATCCACTGAAAAGGACGGACCGGATCCGGCCACGCCGACACGGCGGCCCGGCCGGCGAACCCCACTCGTGCGGCCCAATCACCCCGCGCGCGCCCGGCTCCCCGCGCCCCCGGATTCCGGTGCGCACGCCTTCCCAACGGGGGTGTGACGCGCGACACTCTCCCCAGCCGCCCGAAGGCCGCGCCGAGGGCCCGGGAGCACGCGACCGCCCGCGCCGTAGAGCCGAGGAGGCTCCGTTGGCCACAGGTACCGAACCCCCGCCGAGGACCACCGTCGCCACCGGCGTGCGCTCCCCGGGGCGCGCCGCCCTCACCGCCCGCCACCTGCGCACCGACCGCTGGTGGCTGGCGCCCGCCGGGACCGCCGCCGGACTGCTCGCCTTCGTCGCCTACTCGACCTGGCGGGCCTTCGCGAACGCCCACTACTACGCCGCGCCCTACGTCTCGCCGTTCTACTCGCCCTGCCTCGCGGAGAACTGCGTGCCGATGCGCGGCGGCCCGAACTGGGCCCTGTTCGGGAGCTGGTGGGGCCTGTCGCCCGCGCTGCTGATCCTGGTCTTCCCGCTCGGCTTCCGGCTGACCTGCTACTACTACCGCAAGGCCTACTACCGGGGCTTCTGGGCCTCTCCCCCGGCCTGCGCGGTCGCCGAGCCGCACCGCGCGTACACCGGCGAGACCCGGCTGCCGCTGATCCTGCAGAACGCGCACCGGTACTTCTTCTACCTGGCCCTGCCGGTCGCCGGGATCCTCACGTACGACACCGTGCTCGCCTTCCGCGACTCCTCGTACGCCTGGGGCCACGCCGGGCTCGGGACCCTGCTGTCCCTCGTCAACATCGGGCTGATCTGGGCGTACACCCTCTCCTGCCACTCCTGCCGGCACGTCGTGGGCGGCCGGCTGCGGCACTTCTCGAAGCACCCGGTCCGCTACCGGCTGTGGACCTGGGCGGGGCGCCTGAACCGGCGCCACGCGCCGCTCGCCTGGGCCTCGCTGCTCAGCGTCGCCCTCTGCGACCTGTACGTGTACCTGCTCGCCACCGGCGCCTTCGACGACCCGAGGTTCTTCTGAGATGAGTCCTGTGGAACGACAGCGGTGGGACGTGATCGTGGTCGGCGCCGGGGGCGCCGGGCTGCGCGCGGCGATCGAGGCGCGGCGCCGGGGCGCCCGTACCGCCGTGATCTGCAAGTCCCTCTTCGGCAAGGCCCACACGGTGATGGCCGAGGGCGGCATCGCCGCCTCCATGGCCAACGCCAACCCGAACGACGGCTGGCAGGTGCACTTCCGCGACACCATGCGGGGCGGGAAGTTCCTCAACCAGTGGCGGATGGCCGAGCTGCACGCGCGGGAGGCGCCCGAGCGGGTGTGGGAGCTGGAGACCTGGGGCGCGCTCTTCGACCGCACGCCCGACGGGCGCATCTCGCAGCGCAACTTCGGCGGCCACGAGTACCCCCGGCTCGCGCACGTCGGCGACCGGACCGGGCTCGAACTGATCCGCACCCTCCAGCAGAAGATCGTCGCCCTCCAGCAGGAGGACTTCCGGGAGACCGGGGCGTACGAGTCCCGGCTGAAGGTCTTCCAGGAGTGCACGGTCACCCGGGTGCTGGAGGACGCCGCCGGGGAGCGGGTCGGCGGCGTCTTCTGCTACGAGCGGGAGACCGGCCGCTTCTTCGTGCTGGAGGCGCCGTCGGTGATCCTCGCGACGGGCGGGATCGGCAAGTCGTTCAAGGTGACGTCCAACTCCTGGGAGTACACGGGCGACGGGCACGCGCTGGCGCTGCTCGCCGGGGCGCCGCTGGTCAACATGGAGTTCGTGCAGTTCCATCCGACCGGGATGGTCTGGCCGCCGTCGGTGAAGGGCATCCTCGTCACCGAGTCGGTGCGCGGCGACGGCGGGGTGCTGCGCAACTCCGAGGGCCGCCGCTTCATGTTCGACTACGTCCCCGAGGTCTTCAAGGAGAAGTACGCGCGGACGGAGGAGGAGGGCGACCGCTGGTACGAGGACCCCGAGCACAACCGGCGCCCGCCCGAGCTGCTGCCGCGCGACGAGGTGGCGCGCGCGATCAACGCCGAGGTGAAGGCCGGACGCGGCTCCCCGCACGGCGGGGTCTACCTGGACGTGTCGACCCGGATGCCGGCGGAGGTGATCCGGCGCCGGCTGCCGTCGATGTACCACCAGTTCAAGGAACTGGCGGACGTGGACATCACGGCGGAGGCGATGGAGGTCGGGCCGACCTGCCACTACGTGATGGGCGGCGTGGCCGTCGACTCGGACACGGCGGCGACGGCGAGCGTGCCGGGGCTGTTCGCGGCCGGCGAGGTGGCGGGCGGGATGCACGGCTCCAACCGGCTCGGCGGCAACTCGCTCTCCGACCTGCTGGTGTTCGGCCGCCGGGCGGGCCTGCACGCGGCGGCGTACGCGGCGGAGCACGGCGCGGGAGCGGAGCACGGCGGCACGGCCGGGGTGTCCGGGGCCGGGGTGTCCGGGGCCGGGGTGTCCGAGGCCGGGGTGTCCGAGGCCGGGGTGTCCGGGGCCGGGGTGTCCGGGGCCGGAGTGTCCGAGGCCGCCGTGGCGGCGGCGCGGGCGGAGGCGCTGGCGCCCTTCGGGGAAGGGGCCTGGGCGCCCCGGGGGCCGGACGGCGAGCCGGGCGGTGGTCCGGGCGCGGGCGGCGAGCCGGGCGGTCCCGGGAAGGCGGCGCCGGAGAACCCGTACGCGCTCCATCAGGAGCTCCAGCAGACGATGAACGACCTCGTCGGGATCATCCGGCGGGAGGGCGAGATGGCCGAGGCGCTGGAGCGGATCGCGGCGCTCCGGGAGCGCGCGGGCCGGGTCGCGGTCGAGGGGCACCGGCAGTTCAACCCGGGCTGGCACCTGGCCCTGGACCTGCGGAACATGCTGCTGGTCAGCGAGTGCGTGGCCCGGGCGGCGCTGGCCCGCACCGAGAGCCGGGGCGGCCACACCCGCGAGGACCACCCGGAGATGGACCGCGCCTGGCGCCCGGTGAACCTGCTGTGCCGGGCCGGGTCCGCCCCGGGCGCCCCGGTCGCGCTGGAGCGCGTGGCCACCGAACCGATCAGGGCCGACCTGCTCGCGCTGTTCACGCGCGAGGAGCTGGCCAAGTACCTGTCCGCGGAGGAGCTGGAGTCATGAGCGCGTACGAGGCCCGCTTCCGGATCTGGCGCGGCGACACCGGGGGCGGGGAGCTGACCGACTACACGGTGGAGGTGCACGAGGGCGAGGTGGTCCTCGACGCCGTCCACCGCCTCCAGGCGACCCAGGCCCCGGACCTGGCCGTCCGGTGGAACTGCAAGGCCGGCAAGTGCGGCTCCTGCTCGGCCGAGGTCAACGGGCGCCCCCGGCTGCTGTGCATGACCCGGATGTCGGTCTTCGGGCGCGAGGAGACGGTCACGGTGACCCCGCTGCGGGCCTTCCCGGTCGTCCGCGACCTGGTCACCGACGTCTCCTTCAACTACGCGAAGGCCCGCGAGATCCCTGCCTTCGTGCCGCCGGAGGGAGTGGCGCCGGGCGACTACCGGATGCGGCAGGAGGACGTCGAGCGCTCGCAGGAGTTCCGCAAGTGCATCGAGTGCTTCCTGTGCCAGGACACCTGCCACGTGGTGCGCGACCACGAGGAGAACAAGGCCGTCTTCGCGGGGCCCCGCTTCCTGATGCGGATCGCCGAGCTCGACATGCACCCGCTCGACGCGGCGGCGGACACCGGCCTCGACCGCCGCGCCACCGCGCAGGACGAGCACGGGCTCGGCTACTGCAACATCACCAAGTGCTGCACGGAGGTGTGCCCGGAGTCCATCCGGATCACGGACAACGCGCTGATCCCGCTGAAGGAGCGGGCCGTGGACCGGAAGTACGACCCGGTGGTGTGGCTGGGCGACCGGATCCGCCGCCGGGGGCGGTGAGGGGGACCGGGTCCGGAGCCCCCGCGCCCGGTCGCGGGGGGAGGCGGGCGGACATAGCCTCCGTTGTGTGACGCGAACAGCCACCCGAGCCCTGCTCGCGGTGCTGGTGGCGGTGTGGTGGCTGGTCGTGCCCGCCGCTCCCGGCGCCCGCGCCGACGACCCGGTCGCGCTGTCCCGCGAGGGGCAGATCACCGACCGGGTGGGCGCCCTGGGCGACCGGCGGCCCGAGGTGGTGCGGGCCCTGGACGCGCTCTACGCGGCCCGCCGGGTGCAGCTCTTCGTCGTGTACGTACGGGACTTCTCCGGCCGCCAGGGCCAGGAGTGGGCGGACGCCACCGCCGAGCGCAACGGGCTGGGCCGCGACGACGTGCTGCTCGCCGTCGCCACCCACGACCGGCGGTACGGCTACTCCGCCGACCCCGGCTCCCGCTTCACCGAGGCCCAGCTCGACGACGTGGCCCGGACCGCGATCGAGCCCGCGCTGCGGCAGAACGACTGGGCGGGCGCGGCGATCGGCGCCGCGCACGGCTACACCGCCGTCCTCGCCGGGCAGCCCGTGCCCGCCCCCTCGATCACCCCCGGCCCGGCGGACCCCGGCGCCGCCCCCGACGGCTCCTCCTCCGCCACCGACCTGGTCCTCCCGGTCGTGCTGGTCGGCGGCGCCGGGGCGGTCGCCGCGTACGCGTACACCCGGCGCCGCCGCAAGGGCGGGCCCCGCACCCCGCCCCCGGCCGGCCAGGGCTGGGGCGCGCCGAAGGAGCCCGCCGGGCCGAGCCTGGCGGAGCTGGACGGGCGGGCCCGGCAGGCGCTGGTCGCCACCGACGACGCGGTGCGCACCAGCACCGAGGAACTCGGCTTCGCGAGCGCCCAGTTCGGCGACGAGGCGGCCGAGCCGTTCACGGCGGCGGTGCGGTACGCGGACGCCGAGCTGACCGCCGCGTTCCGGCTGCGCCAGCGGCTCGACGACGCGTTCCCGGAGGACGACGCCACCCGCCGCTCGATGCTGGAGGAGATCCTGCGGCGCTGCGCGGACGCCAACACGAGGCTGGACGCCGAGTCCGCCGACTTCGACCGGCTGCGCGCCCTGGAGGGCGACGCCCCGAAGGCCCTGGCGGCCGTCGAGGCGGCGTTCCGGGAGCAGACCGGGCGGATGGGCACGGCCGAGGCGGCGCTGGCGGCGATGCGCGCGCGGTACACCGAGTCGGCGGCGGCCCCGGTCTCCGGCGACGTCGAGCAGGCCAAGGACCGGCTGGTCTTCGCCACCTCCACGGTCAACCGGGCCCGGCAGCTCCTGGACGCGGGCGACAACGGGGCCGCCGCCGTGCAGATCCGGGCCGCCGAGGGCGCGGTGGACCAGGCGGCCCGGCTCATCGAGGCGGTGGACCGGCGGGCCAAGGAGCTGGCGGAGGCGGTGGGCGGGCTGCCGGGCGCGCTGGCCGAGACCGAGGCGGACCTGGCGGACGCCCGGGGGCTGCTGGCGGGCACGGCCGAGGAGGTGCCGACGGCGGACCTGCGGGGCCGGATCGGCCGGGCCGAAGCCGTACTGGCCGAGGTGCGCGCGGCGATGGACTCCGGGCGCTACGACCCGATCGAGGCGCTGCGCCGGATCGAGGCGGCGGACGCGGCCCTGGACGAGGCGCTGGAGGGCGCCCGGGAGCGCGAGTCGGGCACCCGGCGTGCCCGCGCCCTCCTCGACCAGGCGCTGCTGACGGCCCGGTCGGCGGTCGGGGCGGCCGGGGACTACGTGACCACGCACCGGGGCGCGGTGGGCGCCGAGGCCCGCACCCGGCTGGCCGAGGCGGGGCGGCGGCTGGACGCGGCGGCCGGGCTGGCGGCGGGCGACCCGCGGGCGGCGCTGGCGGAGGCCCGGCAGGCGGACGCGCTGGCCCGGCAGGCCCAGGAGCTGGCCGAGCGGGACGTCCGGGCGTACGGGAACCCGGACGGCTTCGGCGGCGGGCCCGGCGGCTTCGGCGGACCGGGCGGACCGGCGGGCCCGGCGGGCGGCGGGCTCGGCGGCGCGGTGCTCGGCGGCATCATCCTCGGCGGCCTGTTCGGCGGCGGCCGGGGCGGCGGGCCCGGCGGGGGCGGCTACGGCGGGGGCGGCCGGGGGGCCGGGGGCGGAGGCTTCGGCGGCGGGCCCGGCAGCTTCGGCGGCGGCGGCACGCGCGGCCGGCTGGGCGGCGGCGGCCGGTTCTGACGGCGCCCCTCCCGGCGCGCACTGTTGTCCCATCCAAGGAGACCGAGCATGAGCAAGCAGACCATCCTGGGCCGGGTCGCCCAGCTCGCGAAGGCCAACATCAACGCGCTCCTCGACCAGGCCGAGGATCCCCAGAAGATGCTGGACCAGCTGATCCGCGACTACGCGGCCAACATCGCGGAGGCCGAGGAGGCGGTCGCCGCGACCATCGGCAATCTGCGCCTGATGGAGCAGGACCACCGCGAGGACGTGGACGCGGCGAAGGAGTGGGGCGCCAAGGCGCTGGCCGCGAGCCGCAAGGCGGACGGGCTGCGGGCGGGCGGGCAGAGCGCGGAGGCGGACCGCTTCGACAACCTGGCGAAGGTCGCGCTGGGGCGCCAGCTCCAGTCGGAGAAGGAGGCGCGGACGGCCGAGCCGACGATCGCGGCGCAGACCGAGGTGGTCGCCAAGCTCAGGAGCGGCCTCGACCAGATGAAGGCGAAGCTGGCCGAGCTCCAGGCCAAGCGGGACGAGCTGGTCGCGCGGGCGAAGTCGGCGCGGGCGCGGAACACGATGACGGACGCGGTGAAGAACATCGACGTCCTCGACCCGACGAGCGAGCTCAGCCGCTTCGAGGACAAGGTGCGCCGCGAGGAGGCGCGGGCGCTGGGCAAGGAGGAGCTGGCGGCCTCGTCGCTGGACGCCCAGTTCGAGCAGCTCGACGCGCTCGGCGACCAGGCCGAGATCGAGGCGCGGCTGGCCGCCCTGAAGGGCTGAGGCGCGGCCGGGGCGCCCCGGCCGCGCTCAGAACATGCTGAGGAGCTGGTCCACCGTCGGCTCGGCGAGCCCGTCGCCGTCCGGCAGGTCCAGCTCGAACCAGACCGTCTTGCCGCGCGGGGTGCGGCGCGAGCCCCAGGCGGCGCTGAGCAGTCCGACGAGCTGGAGCCCGCGCCCGCCCTCGTCGGTGTCCTTGGCGCGGCGGCGGCGCGGCTGCACCAGGCCCGCGTCCCACACCTCGCACACCAGGGTGCGGTCGCGCAGCAGCCGCAGCCGGATCTCGCCCTCGCCGTAGCGCAGGGCGTTGGTGACGAGCTCGCTGACGAGGAGTTCGACGGTGTCCACCAGGGCGTCGAGCTCCCAGGCGGTCAGCTGGGCGCGGGCCAGCTCGCGGGCCCGGCCGACGGAGCGGGGCTCCCGGGGCAGCCGCCAGTCGCCGACGGCCTCGGCGGGCAGCCCCTGGATACGGGCCATCAGCAGCGCGATGTCGTCCTCGCCGTGCCGGGTGTCGAGGGTGCTCAGGACGTGGTCGGCGACGTCCTCCAGCGGCCGGCCGGGGTTGGCGAGGGCGCTGCGGAAGGCGTTCAGGCCCTCGTCGAGCGGATGGTCGCGGGACTCCACGAGCCCGTCGGTGTAGAGGGCGAGCAGCGCGCCCTCGGGCAGTTCGACCTCGACCTCCTCGAAGGGCTCGCCGCCGACGCCGAGCGGCATCCCGGGGGGTACGTCGAGCAGCAGGGCCTCCTCGCCGGGCTCGACGAGGACGGGCGGCAGGTGGCCGGCGTTGGCGAAGGTGCAGCGCCGGGTGACCGGGTCGTAGACGGCGTAGACGCAGGTGGCCAGGTAGACCTCGGAGAGTTCGGGGCCGCGGGACTTGTGGGCGCGGGCGGACTGCTGGGCGCCGACGGGGGCGCCGAGCCCGCGGGCGATCTCGTCGAGGTGGGAGAGCACCTCGGCGGGTTCGAGGTCGAGCTGGGCCAGGGTGCGGACGGCGGTGCGCAGTTCGCCCATGGCGACGGCGGCGCGCAGTCCGCGGCCCATGACGTCGCCGACGACCAGGGCGGTGCGGTGGCCGGGGAGCTGGATGACGTCGAACCAGTCGCCGCCGACCTCGGTGGCGGCGGTGCCGGGGAGGTAGCGGCAGGCGATGTCGAGGCCGGCCGCCTCGGGGTCGCCGGGGGGCAGCAGGCTGCGCTGGAGGATGAGGGCCCGCTCGTGCTCGCGCCGGTAGAGGCGGGCGTTGTCGATGCAGACGGCGGCGCGGGCGGCGAGCTCGACGGCGAGGGCCCGGTCCCGCTCGCCGAAGGGTTCGCTGCCTCGGGCGCGGGAGAACTGGACGAGTCCGACGACGGTGTCGTGGGCGACCATCGGGACGACGAGGGTGGACTGGACGAGGCTGCCCTCGGCGCCGGGGACGCTGTGCACCCGGCCGGTGCGCAGGGCCCCGGCACAGGGCGAGTTGAACGGGTAGCGGTGGACCGAGCCGACCTCGATGGGGCCCTCGTCGCAGCAGACCTCGCGCTCGGCCCCGGCGGTCCCGGCCGCCGCGTCGTCCCCGGCGGCCCGCGGTCTGACGACCTGGACGCGGGTGTCGGAGACGGCGCTGGCGACGGCGACCCGGCGCAGCTCGGCGCTGCCGGCCCCGTAGCCGACGTCGTGGGAGCCGCCCCAGCGGCCCGGCGGGGCCTCGTCGCCGGTGAGCAGGCCCTGGTAGAGGTCGACGGCGGCGAGGTCGCAGAAGCCGGGGACGGCGACGGCGAGCAGTTCGCGGGCGGTGGCCTCCAGGTCGAGGGAGGTGCCGATGCGGGCGCCGGCCTCGTTGAGGAGGGCGAGGTTGCGGCGGGCGCTGGCCGCCTCGCGGGCCGCGTTGTGCCGGCGGGTGACGTCGATGCCGAGTCCGGCGACGCCGACGGGGCGGCCGGAGCCGCCGTGCACCCGGTAGAGGTTGACGGACCATTGGCGGCGGTCGGTCGAGCCGGGGGCGGCGCCGACGATCTGGAGGTCGGCGACGGACTCGCCGGTGTCCAGGACCCGGCGCAGCGCGGCGGCCATCCGGTCGGCCTCGGCGGCGGGCAGGTAGTCGTGGACGGTGCGGCCCCGGTGGTCGTCGGCGGAGCCGCCGAAGACGGTGGCGAAGCGCCGGTTGGCCCGCTTGACCGTGAGGTCGGTGCCGAAGAGGAGGAAGCCGAAGGGGGATTGGCCGAAAATGGCCTGCGAGGCGGCCAGGTCGGTCTCGATCCGGCGCAGCGCGCGCACATCGACGACGATGCAGAGGGCGGCCCGCTCCCCGGCCGCGGTCTCGCTCGGCATGACGTACATCTCGGCGACGCCGTGCGGGCGGTCCTCCCCCGGCATCCGGAACGGGACGAGGCCGGTCCACTCCTTGCCGTCGAGGATCTCCCTGACCCGGCGATGACCGCGCTCGCGCAGGTCGGCGGGCATGAAGGCCTCGACCGGGTCCTTGCCCCTGGCCTCCTCGGCGGTCACGCCGAACAGCTCGACGGCCCGCCTGCTCCACTGCTCGACGAGCCCGTCGGGGCCGATCGAGAAGGAGGCGACCCGGATGTAGTCATAGATCGACCCGGGCGGGCTGCTCTGCCACACGACACCGCTCGCCGTCTCAGGTATCTCGCTCACGCGACCGTCCCCTCCAGCTCACCGCACCGGACCGGCCATGAGCGCAGTATTCAGCACCATGGCCCCCGTCGGCACGACGTTCACGATCACAGGGTGGTCTCGGTCGTCTCCGGCCGGGGCCCGCTGATCGTCGTCCCACTCTCTTTACTCACCAGGCAGGGCCAGCTCGAACCACACGGTTTTCCCCGTGCTGTCCGCGCGGGTCCCCCAGCGACGTGCGGAACAGGCCACGAGCTGGAGTCCGCGCCCCCCTTCGTCCTCGGGTCCGGCGGGGCGTTCGGTGGGTCCATCCGGAAGCGGATCGGAGACCTCCACGCGCAGCGCGGGGCCGTGTCCGGGGCCGTTCCCGTCCGGCCGCAGGCGCACCAGGCGGACCCCGATGGGCCCGGAGGCGTACCGCAGGGAGTTGGTCACCAGCTCGCTGACCAGCAGGATCGTCACGTCCCCGACCACGGGGTCGAGCCGCCAGGTCCGCAGGGTGTCCCGTACCGCGTGCCGGGCGGTGCGCACGGCGTCGGCCTCCGCCGGGAAGTGCCACTCGGCGCAGTCGCCTTCGGTGTCGATCACGAGGCCCACGTCCTATTTCGGGGGGTTAATCAGCACATACCCGATATTGAGAGTGGGATATCGCGCGGGGCGGGCGTGCGGGCGCACGGTGGCACGAACGGCGTAGGACTCAGTCGCGCGCGCCCTCCGCCGACGCGGCCTCGCCGGCGGGGCCGTCAGCGGCCGGGCGGGGCAGTCAGCGGCCGGGCGGGGCCGTGAGCAGCCGGGCGGCCTCGGCGACGGCGGGCCGGTCCTGGTCGAGCCAGTCGACGGAGTCCAGCTCGTGGCGGGCCAGCCAGCGCAGTTCGTCGTGGTCCTCCAGCGGCCGAGGCGTGCCGGAGAGCAGCCGGGCGGTCCACACCCGCAGCACATAGCCGGGCTTGAGGGGCCATTCGCCGGGGATGCGCGGGCCGGTCTCGGTCTCGACGCCGAGCTCCTCGCGGAGCTCCCTGACCAGGGCGGCCTCGGGGCTCTCGCCGGGCTCGACCTTGCCGCCGGGCAGCTCCCAGCGTCCGGCCAGCTCGACGGGGGCGCTGCGGCGGGCGGCGAGCAGCCGTCCCTGGTCGACGAGCGCCCCGGCGACCACCACGACGGCGGCGGCGGGGCCGGAGCCGGGCGCGGAGTCGGGGGCGGCGGGGCGGGCGGCGCGATCGGTCATGGGCCGGAGCGTAACCCGGGCGGACCGGGGCGCCGGTCCCGGTGACGCCGGTCGCGGCGGTGCCGGTCCCGGTCGGGTCAGAGCGCGGGCGAGCCGATCCGCTCGACCCAGTAGAGCTGCTTGTGACCGCGGGAGTCGAGGCCGTCGGCGACCTTCCGGGCCTCGGCCTCGGTCGCGTACCGCCCGACGCGGTAGCGGTTGCCGTTGTCGTCCTGCCGTATGACCAGCCAGGGAAGGACGGGGCCGCTTTCGCTCATCGGACTTCTCCCTCCGCCGGGCCGGGCGTATCTGACGATCTCCAGGAAACCGCAATCCGCATATGCCCGAGCTTACGCCTGACCTTTACACAGCGGATACGTGTTTTCACGAAGAGACATGTATCTGGCCAGTAACCGGCGGAGGGAGGCCGGAGCTCACGCCCGGGGCGCGGCCTTCGGGACGGTCGGCACCGGCATCAGGACGGGCCCGGCGGCCTCCGGGTCCTTGCGGCAGAGGTCCCCGCACCCGGCGTCGAGGGAGCAGCACAGCGAGCAGACCGGCCCGGAGTGGGCGGGGCAGTCGGCGATGTCGGGCAGCTCGTACGCGGTCGCGCAGACCCGGCACTCGTGGGTGGCCGTGACGTCCGCCGGTTCGGCGCCGGGCCCGCAGACGGGGTTGGGCCGGGCCAGGTAGTAGCGCCCCTTCGTCGCCCAGGCGATGAGCGGGCAGAGCAGCAGCGCGAGCCCGGCGGCGATGAAGGTGGAGAAGGCCTCGGCGTACGGGCCGAAGAGGCCGAAGAAGGCGAGGATCGAGACGACCGAGGCGACCGCCATGGCCCCGAAGCCCGCCGGGTTCACCGCGTACAGGTAGGCGCGCTTGAACTCGATGTACGGCGGGCTCCAGCCGGCCCGCTTGTTGATGACGAGGTCGGCGGCGACGGCGGCGATCCAGGCGATGCCGACGTTGGAGTAGAAGCCCAGCAGCTTGCCCAGCGCCGCGAACATGTTCATCTCCATCAACGTCAGCGCGATGCCGAGGTTGAGGAAGATGTACCAGACCCGGCCGGGGTGCCGGTGGGTGATCCGGGAGAAGAAGTTCGACCAGGACAGCGAGCCGCTGTAGGCGTTGGTCACGTTGATCTTGATCTGGGAGACGATCACGAAGAGCGCCGCGGCGGGCAGCGCGAAGGAGCCGAGCCAGGGCTTCAGCGCCTCGATCTGCGGGGCGATCGGCTCCAGCGCGTGGGTCTTGCCGACCGCCTCCAGGGCGACGAAGGCGAGGAAGGCGCCGCCGAGCTGCTTGGCGGCGCCGATGACGACCCAGCCGGGTCCGGCGGCCAGCACCGCCAGGTTCCACCGGCGCTTGTTCGCCTCGGTCCGCGCGGGCATGAAGCGCAGGTAGTCGGCCTGCTCGCCGATCTGCGCGATGAGCGAGAGGGCCACGCCGGTGCCGAGCCCGAAGCCGGTCCAGGAGAAGCCGGAGCCGGCCCCCTCGGTGCCGCCGAAGGAGACGAAGGCGCCCCAGGAGTCCGGCGCCTCGAAGGCGAGCACCAGGAAGGGCAGCACCAGGCCGATCAGCCACACGGGCTGGGTCCACGCCTGCACCTTGGCGAGCGCGCCCATGCCCCGGAAGACGATCGGGATGACGATCAGGGTGGTGACCAGATAGCCGAGCTCGACGGGCAGTCCGAAGGCCTGGTGCATGGCCTGGGCCATGATCGAGCCTTCGAGCGCGAAGAAGATGAAGGTGAAGGAGGCGTAGATGAGCGAGGTGAGGGTGGAGCCGAAGTAACCGAAGCCGGCCCCTCGGGTGATCAGGTCCATGTCCAGGCCGTAGCGCGCGCAGGCGCGGGCGATCGGGATGCCGGTGAGGAAGATGATCACGGCGGCGGTGAGGATCGAGGCGAGCCCGCTGGTGAAGCCGTAGGTGAAGACGATCGAGGCGCCGATGGCGAAGTCGGCGAGATAGGCGATGCCGCCGAGCGCGGTGCCCGCGACCGTCCCCGGCGACCAGCGCCGGAAGGAGTGCGGGGCGTAGCGCAGCGAGTAGTCCTCGCGGCTCTCGTCGGCGGCGAGCGCCGCGTAGCGGCGGCGGGGCGGCGGGGCGGGCGCCTCGGTGCCCGGCGGGGTGACCGTGTCCGTCATGGGGTGAGCTCCTGTCGTCCGACCGGTTCGCGGGTACGGACGAGGAAGGTAGGAGCGGGGCGTGACGATCCGTCGCGACGCGCCGTTGCCCCGCGGTTACGGGAGCGGACACTCCGTCAACTCGGCGTGAACACGCCCGGACACCCCGCACCGCTCAGCGCTCAGTGCCCACCCGCACCCCGCTCCGTCCGGGCGCCCGCCGCCCCCTCCCCTCCCCTCTCAGCGCACCGGCAGGTGGTACGCGACCCGGTAGCGGTCGGCGGGGACGACGACGTCCGCCGTCTCGACCGCGCGCCCCGAGGCGTAGTACGTCCGCTCGACCACCATCACCACGTGGCCGGGGACCCCGCCGAGGGTCAGCAGCTCCTCGGCGAGACCGGGGCGGGCGCCGACCTCCTCCACCACGTTGTCCACGACGACGTCGATCGCGGCCATCCGCTCGACGACCCCGCAGCCCCCCAGCGGCCCCTCCTCGGGCAGCATCACCGGGGTGCGGCCGGTGACGGAGAGCGGCTCCCAGGAGGTGGAGAGCATCATCGGCTCGCCCGCGTCCCGGAAGACGTACCGGGTGCGCATCACCCACTCCCCCGGCTCGATCCCGAGCCGGGCGGCGATCTCGGGGTCGGCCGGCTCCTGCTCGCTGTTCGACTCCCAGGTGCCCCGGGCGCCCTCGGCCGCCTGCTCCTGCCGGAAGGGGGTGGCGCCGGCGGCGGGGCGGTAGCCGGAGCGGGCGATGGGGCGGGGCACCGGCCGCTCGCGGACATAGGTCCCGGAGCCCGAGCGCCCCTCGACCAGCCCCTCCGCCATGAGGACCTTGCGCGCCTCCAGTGCGACGGTGTCCGACACCCCGTACTCCTCGCGGATGCGCGCCTGCGAGGGCAGCCGGGTGTGCGGGGGAAGCGAGCCGTTGGCGATCTTCTCCCGGAGATCGCTCGCCACACGCAGATAGGCCGGCTGCTCACCGAACGTCACGGGACACTCCCCTCAGGTTGACTGACAGCTACAGCCTGACAACCGAGGGTGCGCGACCGCAAGCATGGGCCAGGGTTTCACTCGAAGTGATGACATGCCTTTACGCAGGCGCTTGCCGCAGGTATAGCCACCGAACTCCCGTCGGAATCCTTGACGTTGATGGTCCAGACCAATACGTTCCGGCTCATGCGCCGCATCAACCTTTCCCGGCTGTCCGTCGCCACCGTCGCAGCCGCCTCCCTCGGCCTGCTCGCCGCCCTCACCCCCTCGGCGGGCGCGGCACCCACCCACGACCGGCCCGCCGCACCCGCGTACAAGCGCGTGGGCTACTTCACCCAATGGGGCGTCTACGGACGGAACTTCCAGGTCAAGGACCTGGAGACGAGCGGTACCGCCGCCAAGCTCAGCCACATCAACTACGCCTTCGGCAACGTCAGCGCCGAGGGCAAGTGCTTCACCGGGAACGTCCCCGGCGAGGCCGACCCCTGGGCCGACTACGTGCGCCCGATCGACGCCGCCGGCTCGGTCGACGGCGTCGCCGACACCGCCGACCAGCCGCTGGCCGGCAACTTCAACCAGCTGCGCGAGCTGAAGGCCGCGCACCCCGGACTCAAGGTCATGATCTCGCTGGGCGGCTGGAGCTGGTCCACCCACTTCTCCGACGCCGCCCGCACCCCCGCCTCCCGCAAGGCCCTCGTCGCCTCCTGCATCGACCTCTACATCAAGGGCAACCTGCCCGTCGACGGCGCGCGCGGCGGCGCGGGAGCCGCCGCGGGCGTCTTCGACGGCATCGACATCGACTGGGAGTGGCCCGGCTCCGCGGGCGACACCGACACCGTCTTCCGCCCCGAGGACAAGCAGAACTTCACCGCCCTCGTACGGGAGTTCCGCACCCAGCTCGACGCGTACGCGAAGACCGAGCGCAAGCGGAAGCACTACGAGCTGTCGGCCTTCGTGCCCACCGCGCCCGCCAAGATCGACGCGGGCTTCGAGGTCCGGAAGATCATGCGCGACCTCGACTTCGTCAACCTCCAGGGCTACGACTTCCACGGCACCTGGGAGCCGGTCACCGCCCAGCAGTCCGCGCTCTTCGCGACCAAGGGCGACTTCAGCGTCGACCAGACCGTGAACGACTGGCTGCGGCGCGGCGCGCCCGCCCGCAAGCTCGTGGTCGGGATGCCGTTCTACGGGCAGGGCTGGACCGGCGTCACCGGCGGCGGAACCGGCCTCGGCAAGCCCGCGACGGGCCCGGCGGCCGGCACCTGGGGCGCCGGCTCGGAGGACTACAAGGCCCTCAAGAAGCTGGCGGAGAGCGGCGCGACCACCGTCCACCGCGACCTCCGCAACGGCCACGCCTGGCTGTTCGACGGCACCACCTTCTGGACCTACGACGACCCGCGCGTGCTGAAGACCAAGTCGGCGTACGTCCGGGCCAAGGGCCTCGGCGGGGCGATGTTCTGGTCGCTGGACGGGGACACCCCGGACGGCGAGCTGATCACCGCCGTGAACGGCGTCCTGGGCGGCCGCCGCTGACCCGCCGCCGGACGTGAGAAGGGCCCGGTCCTCGTGCGGACCGGGCCCTTCTCGGCCGTGACAGGCCGGACGGCCTTGGGCTGTACGGCCTTGGGCTGTACGGCCGGTCAGACCTTCTCGTTCCCGTGGGTGCTGGAGTCGGCGAGGCCGAGCGCCCGGCGGGCCGGGGCCTCGATCGCCGGGTCGAGGGTGTCGAAGGCCTTGTCGTACTCCGCCCAGAACGCCTCCTCGTCCTTCGCGCCCGCGACCTTGCGCCAGGACTTCGCGGCGGCGTCGAGCTTCTCGGAGAGCCCGACGACCGGCCCGGAGACGTTGGCGGGCCAGCGGCGGGTGCGCAGCCCCTGGCTCTCCGCCGTGACGGTCGAGAGCACCTCCTGGGCCCACGCCCGGTTGGCGGCGAGGTCCACGTCGGCGTCGTCCTCGGGCTCCTTCATCAGGGCCGCGTCGATCGCGTTGACGGCCAGCAGGAAGGCGTGCTGGTCGGCGTTGAGGGTCAGCCCGTCCCGGCGCAGGGAGCCGGCGAACGGCTCCTTGTCGGTGCCGTAGGTGCAGGTCACCGTACGGTCGCCGCCTCGCCAGGAGATGCTGGTGGGCAGGTAGTAGTAGGTCCAGACGTCCTCGGGGACGGCCCACTTGTCCAGGGTGTAGGCGTCGTTGATCTCCTGGCAGCGCTCCTCGGCGAGGCCGTCGAGGGCCTTCTCGCCGGGCCACTTGTCATAGCCGGTGATCTTGTAGTTCCCGGTGACCTCGCCCTCGTGGGGCTTGGCGCAGTCGACGATGCGGACGTCCGCCGTGTACGACTCCATCTTGCCGGGCACGTCGAAGCACTCGCCCTTGCGCAGCGAGAACGCGGACTTCGAGGAGGCGGCCTTGTCGGCCTCGTCCCGCACGCCCTCCCAGAACGCGGTGAAGCTCCCGGTCACGAAGCCGAGCACGATGAGCAGGCAGCTCACCGTGGACAGGGCTATGCCGGCGATGGCGAAGCCCTTGCCCGTCTGGCCCTTCCTCTTGATCTGCGGCAGCGCGATCAGGCCGAAGACCAGCCCGAGGGGCGGCAGACAGCAGACGACACCGGAGACGAAGGAGGCGACGGCCAGGCCGTTGGTGCCGGGCCGGGCCGGCGCCCCGTAGGGCCCGGGCGCGCCGCCGGGCCCCTGCGGACCGTAGGGGCCGTACGGGCCGGGCTGCGCGTAGGGGCCCGGGGCGCCGGGATACGGACCGGGGGCACCGTACGGCCCCGGCGGCACGGGCCCGGCGGGCGCCCCGTACGGCCCGGCGGGCGGCGCGGGCACGGGCGGCACCGGCGGTGCGGCGGCGGGCGGCGCATCGGCGGGAGCGGCGGGAGCGGCGGCGGGCGGCGCGTCGGCGGGAGCGGCGGGAGCGGCGGCGGGCGGCTCGGCGACCCCGGGCTCGGCGACCCCGGGCTCGGCGCGCTCAGCGGCCACGGGCTGGGCGGGAGCCACCGGTTCAGCGGCCACCGGCTCGGCGGGAGCCACCGGCGCGTCGGCCTCCGCGGCCTCGGCGGGCACCGGCTCCGCGGCGGGAGCCTTGTCGAGCCCCGCCTTCGGCTGCTCGTCGGCGGGTGGTTCCGGGGTTCCCGGGGCCGGAGAATCCTGGGGCGGCTGGGACGGGTCCACGAGTACGGGGCTCCTCGGGGCGGGCGGATCGGCGATCGAACGGGCGCGCGCATCGTACGTGGTCCGTGGCCCGTACCGGTATCCGGTATCGGCCGGGGACGGCGCCGAGGGGGTGGCCGCCGGCTCCGGCGACCACCCCCTCCCCCGTCATGCGGGCCCGCGCCGCGCGCTCAGGCCCTCGTCGTTCCGCCGAGCGTCAGAACTGCAGCGCCCAGGAGTCGATCTTGCCGGTGTCGGCCGCGGCGTTGTCCGTGACCCGCAGCTTCCAGGTGCCGTTCGCGACCTCGGAGGAGGCGTTCACGGTGTAGGTGGTGTTGATGTTGTCCGTGCTGCCGCCGGTGCCGAAGGCCTTCAGGGTGTAGGCCGAGCCGTCGGGGGCGATCAGCTGGACCTGGAGGTCGCCGATGTAGGTGTGCACGATGTTCACCGGGACCTGGAGGGCGGCCGGGGCGTTGCCCGTGACGCCGGTGACGGTGACCGGGGACTCGACGGTCGCGTTGTCGTTGATCGCGTAGTCCGTGGTGTTCTCGAACTTCTTGCCGGGCGGCGGGGTGGTGCCGCCGCCGCCGACGAAGAGCAGCCGGTTCGGGGAGCCGCTGCCGGGGCTGGTCACGACGTTCGGGGTCGCCGCGTTCACCAGGGCCGTGGCCACCTGCGCCGGGGTGGCCGTCGGGTTGTCGGCCAGCCACAGGGCGGCGGCGCCGACGACGTGCGGGGTCGCCATCGACGTACCGGAGATGGTGTTGGTCGCCGAGTCGCTGCTGTTCCAGGACGAGGTGATGGACGAGCCGGGGGCGAACAGGTCCAGGCCCGCGCCGTAGTTGGAGTAGCCGGCCTTGGCGTCGGTGGACGTCGTGGCGCCGACCGTGATCGCCTCGGCGACCCGGGCGGGCGAGTGGTTGGCCGCGTTGTCGGTCTCGTTGCCGGCCGCGACGCCGTAGGTGACGCCGGAGGCTATGGAGCGGCGCACGGCGTCGTCGAGGACGGAGTCGACCCCGCCGCCGAGGCTCATGTTGGCGACGGCCGGCTTGACCGCGTTCGCCGTCACCCAGTCGATGCCCGCGACGACCTGCTCGGTGGTGCCGGAGCCGGAGTTGTCGAGGACCCGGACGCCGACGATCTTCGCCTTCTTGGCCACGCCGTACGCGTTGCCCGCGACGGTGCCGGCGACGTGGGTGCCGTGGCCGTGCCCGTCCTGCGCGGTGTTGTCGTTGTCGATGGCGTCGTAGCCGTAGGAGGCGCGCCCGCCGAAGTCGCTGTGGGTGATGCGGACGCCGGTGTCGATGATGTACGCCGTGACGCCCTGGCCCGCGCTGTCCGGATAGGTGTAGCTCTGGTTCAGCGGGAGGGCCTTCTGGTCGATCCGGTCCAGGCCCCAGGACGGCGGGGAGGGCTGGGTGCCGTCGACGTGGAAGACGCGGTTCTGGCTGACCTTCTCGACGGCGGGGTCGGCGGCGAGCTTGCGCGCCTGCGGCTCGGAGAGCTCGACGGAGTAGCCGTTGAGGGCGGCGGTGTACGTCCGCTTGATCTTCGCGCCGAACTTCGTCGCGATCGCCCGGCCCCGCGCGGTCTCCGCCTGCGCGGCGGACTCGCGGAGGGTGACGATGTAGCTGTTGGCGACGGTGCCCTCGGCGCCGGCGTTCAGGATGACGCCTTCGGCGCCGGTCCCGGCGGCGGTGGCCGGGACGGCGGCGAGGGAGCCGAGCGCGAGGGCGGCGACGGCGACGGCGCTCGCGGCGGCCAGCCTGCGCCTGGAATCACGCATCACGGACATGTGAGGGGTCCTCCTCATTGGTGGTGCGCTGCTGTGTGGGGGTACGGCAGAGCCGCGACAGGTGCATGACAAAGGGCACAGGGATGCCCGGGCCGTTCGTCGTGTCGGGGTGCCGAGCGAAAGGCTGGCGGATGCGCGGGAATCGCACAAGGGCGCCTGACGCGACGTCACATACCCGCCACACCGCTGCCATGCTGGCGCCCATGACCGCCTACGTGTGCCCCCGCTGCCAGGTCCACGCCCCCGGCTCCTCGCTCACCTGGTGCTGTCCGCGCTGCCGCGGTCCCTGGGACCTGGAGTTCACCTCGGCACCCGTGTCCCTCCCGTCCCTCGGGCCACGGGTGAACTCCCTGTGGCGTTACGAGGAGGTCCTCCCGCTCGCGACCGAACCGCCCCACAGCACCCGGGCACCCCACGTGACCCTCGGCGAGGGCCGTACCCCGCTGGTGCCCCTCGACGGCACCGTCTCGGCCAAGCTCGACTTCCTCATGCCGACCCTGTCCTTCAAGGACCGGGGCGCCGTCATGCTCGCCGAACTCGCCCGCCGGCTCGGCCCCCGCACCGTGCTCGCCGACAGCAGCGGCAACGCGGGCACCGCGATCGCCGCCTACTGCGCCCGCGCCGGACTCGACTGCGCCGTGTACGTGCCCGAGGCCACCTCCGCCAAGAAGCTGGAGCAGATCCGCGCCCACGGCGCCCGGACCGTCGTCGTCCCCGGCGACCGCGAGGCCACCGCGCGGGCCGCCCGCGCCGCGGCCGGCGAGCCCGGCGTCTTCTACGCCTCGCACGTCCACAACCCGCACTTCCTGCACGGCACCAAGACCTACGTCTACGAGCTCTGGGAGGACCTCGGCGGCCGGCTCCCCGACACCCTCGTGCTGCCCGTCGGCAACGGGACGCTGCTGCTCGGCGCCGCCCTCGCCGTCGAGGAGCTGCTGGCCCACGGGCTCGTCGAACGGCGCCCCGCGCTCGTCGCCGTCCAGGCCGAGGCGGTCGCCCCGCTGGCCGCCGCCTTCCGCGCGGGCGCGGCCGAGCCCGAGGCGCCCGCCCCGGTCCGCCCCACCCTCGCCGAGGGCATCGCCATCCCCGCGCCCCCGCGCGCCGCCCAGATCCTGCGCGCGGTACGCGCCTGCGGCGGCACCTTCCGCACCGTCACCGAGGAGCAGCTGCGGGCCGCCCAGCTCGACCTCGCCCGCCGGGGCCTGTACGTCGAACCGACCGGCGCCGCCTGCTGGGCGGCCGTCCGCGCGGCGCCCGCGCTCCCCGGCACGACGGTGCTGCCGCTGTGCGGGGCGGGGGCGAAAACGGGACTGGCCGCCTGAGCGGGCAGGCGGCGCAGTCGGTCCGGGAAAGGCGGTTCCCG
This sequence comes from Streptomyces sp. NPDC042100, assembly GCF_055582325.1. Classification (NCBI taxonomy): domain Bacteria; kingdom Bacillati; phylum Actinomycetota; class Actinomycetes; order Kitasatosporales; family Streptomycetaceae; genus Streptomyces; species Streptomyces sp. NPDC042100. Next base: position 13,947 of record NZ_JBVJDK010000013.1, on the reverse strand, counting down.
GGCGGGATCAGAACTCGTCGGCACCGTTGCGGAGCTCGTACGTCCAGTAGCCGGTCTTCGCGACGGCCTCGTCGACGGCCAGGCCGCCCGCCGGGGCCTTGACGACGACGCTGCCCTCGGCCGGGTCGGCGCCCGCGAAGAGGTTGACGTTGAAGCTGTTCACGACCTTGTTGTCCTCGTGCACGCCGCCGAGCGCGATCCGCACGTTGGCGTACGCGGGCGCGCCGGGCTGGAGCACCACCGGAGCGGCGGGCTTGCTCTTGGCGACGGCCGGGACGTCCTTGGCGGTCTGGATCGGGCCGAAGGCGATCAGCGGGTAGCCGTACAGGCGGCAGGTCTTGCCCGAGGTGTTGGTCGCCGTGAGGGTGATGTGCTCGGTCGGCGTCTCGTCGGCCTTCGCCGCCGTGATCTTCACGTCGTTGTACGCGCAGGCGGGCGCGTTCGCCGAGGACTTGCCGGTCGAGGCGTTCTTGGCGGACCCGCCGGTCGAACCGCCGGCCGTCGAGCCGCCGGTCGAGCCGCCCGCCGTCGAGCCGCCCGCGGTGCCGCCCCCGGTGCCGCCGGTGGTCCCGCCCGTCGCGGTGCCGCCCTTGGTCGAGGCGCCGGTGGTGGTGGCGTCTCCCGCGCCGCCCGTCGAGCCGCCCGCCTGGCCCTGGGACGCCGAGGCGGCGCCCTCGTCGCGGGTGGCGGCGTCGTCGCCGCCACCACAGGCGGTGAGGCCGAGCGAGAGGACGGCGACGGCGGTGACGGCCAGGACGGTGCTCTTGCGCTGCGTACGCATGATGGTGCTCCCCCGTGGGAAAAGACGATGGTTCGGTCCGCCGGCCTCCCCGTTCGATGCCGACACCATCTACCTTCCCCCCTCGCCCTGCCGTCCCGCTTGCGTACCGCTAACGCCCCGTCGCCGCCTCCTTGGCGAGCCCGCGCGCGGCGGCCGAGACGTCCGCGAGCAGGGCGTCGATGTCGTCCTCGGTCGTCGTCGGGTTGAGGAACACCAGCTTCAGGTGGACCCGCGGGGTGCCGTCCGGGCCGGCGATCCTCGTCCGGGCCAGCAACGCCTTCCCGTCCGCCATCAGCCGCCTGCGCACCGCCGCGTTCCAGGCGCTCTCGTCGGCCGGCGCCGCGTCCGAGCCGGGCGCGCAGCGGAAGATCACCGTGCTCAGCAGCGGCTCGGCGAGCAGTTCCAGGCCCTCGGCGGCGGCGATCCGGCCCGCCGCGTACCGGGCCTGCGCGTGGCAGGCGTCCACCCAGTCGCCCATGCCCTCGCGGCCGACCGTGAGCAGGGTCGCGGCCATCTTGAGGGCGTCGGAGCGGCGGGTGGTCTGGAGCGAGGTGCCGAGCAGCGCGGTGAAGCCGAGGGCCTCGTCGTCGGAGGGGTTGAGGTAGACCGCCTGCTCGTCCAGGCACTCCATGTGCCGCCGCTCGCGCACCACGACCACGCTCGACGAGGCGGGCACCCAGCCGAACTTGTGCAGGTCGAAGGCGACCGAGTCGGCCCGGTCCAGGCCGGTCAGCAGCGGGGCCAGGGTCCGGGAGAACAGCGCGCCGATGCCGTAGGCGGCGTCCACGTGCAGCCAGATGCCGAACTCGGCTGCCAGGTCAGCCAGTTCGGGCAGCGGGTCGAAGGAGCCGTGGTCGGTGGTGCCGGCCGTGGCGACGAGGGCGACGGGCACCTCGTCGGGCGCGAAGCCCTCGACGATCCGGCGGGCCTCGGCGGCGAGCATCCGGCCCCGGTCGTCCACCGGCACCTTGACCACGGCCGAGCGGCCGAGCCCGAGGAAGCCGGCGGCGCGGGCGACCGAGAAGTGGGCGGCGGCGGAGCACAGGATCCGGGGCCGGACCGCGCGGCCCGCGAGCCCGGCCGCCGACACCTCGCCCGCCCCGCCGGAGTCCTTCAGCGCCCGGTCGCGGGCGAACAGCAGCCCCATCAGGTTGGAGATCGAGCCGCCCGGCGTCAGGGTGCCGCCCGCCCCGGCGCCGAAGCCGACCCAGGAGGCCATCTCGGCGATCAGCCGCCGCTCCAGCTCCAGCGCGAAGGGCCCGCTCTCCCAGGCGTGCAGCGACTGGTTGAGCGCGGCGGCGAGCAGTTCGGCGGCGGCGGACGCGGCCGTCGGGGCACACTGCATCCGGGCCACGGCCGAGGGGTGGGTGAGGTCGACGGACCAGCGGGCGTACGCCTCGAACAGCTCCGTCACCTTCGCGGCGGCGGGCTCCTCGGCGAGGAAGCGCCCGTCGCCCAGCAGCTCGGCCACGGCGGCCACCGCCGCCTCCGGGCCGCCGGCGGCGACCGGGCCGCCGGCGGCGACCGGGCCGCCGCGCTTGAGGGCCGCGTCGCCGAGCGCGCCGAGCGCCGCGTCGAGGAGGGTCCTGAGCTGCTCCAGGCCCTCGGGTCGGCCCGCGAGCGCTGCCTTGCTGCCGGTGGAGATCATGACTTGTCGGTTCCTTCGGTGAGGGCGGGAGGGGAGACCGGTACGGGGGCGGTCCGGGCACCGGGATCGGCACCGGCACCGCGATCGGGCGCGGGTCCGGATCCGGATCCGGGGGCCTTGCGGGAGCCCCGGATGACGCCGATCGACGCGACGACCACCGCGACCAGACCGGCGGCCTGGGCGAGCGAGAGCGTCTCGCTCAGCACGAGCAGGGCGACCAGCGCGCCGATCGCCGGCTCCAGGCTGAGCAGCACGCCGAAGACGGTGGCCGAGACCCGGCGCAGGGTCTCCATCTCGCAGGTGTACGGGACGAGCGAGGACAGCATCGCGACGCCGAAGCCGAAGGCCAGCACCTCGGGCCGGGCCAGCGTCCCGGCCCCCTCGGCGAGCCCGGCGGGCAGCGAGCAGAGCGTGCCGAAGGCCATGGCGAGCGCGAGCCCGCCGCCGCCCGGCAGCACCGCGCCGACCCGCTTCGACAGCGGCACGTAGGAGCCCCAGAAGACGGCGCAGGCCAGCGCGATCAGCAGCCCGGTGAGCCCGGCCGCGCCGCCCTGCCAGCCGAGCAGCCCGATGCCGAGGGCGGCCAGCACGATCCACAGCCGGTCGGCGGCGCGCCGCGAGGCGAAGCCCGCGACGGCCAGCGGGCCGGCCATGCCGACCGTCAGCGCCACGCCGACCGGCATCCGGGCCATGGCCAGGTAGAAGCAGATGTTCATGCCCGCGATGGCCACGCCGAGCGCCGCCACCGACCCGGCCGTGCGCCGGTCCAGGCGCAGCGAGGGCCGCCACCACAGCAGCAGCACGAGGGCCGAGAAGCCGAGCCGCATCAGGGTGATGGTCGCCGGTCCGACGGTGCCGAACAGCTGCTTGGCGAAGGCCGCGCCGAGCTGGGTGCTGACCATGCCGACGAGCATGAGCGCGGGCGCCGGGACCACGCCGAGGCCCAGGCCCCGGCGGGCCCGGCCCGCCGCCGCGCCCGAGGGCGCCCCCGTGCCCGCACCCGTGCCCGTACGCGTCGGCGCGCTCGTTCCGATGTCGACACTCATGGCGTCAGCAGCACCTTGCCGGTCGTGCCGCGCCCTTCGAGCAGCTCGTGCGCCCGCGCCGCCTCGGCCAGCGGCAGCCGGGCGCCCACCTCGGGACGGACGACGCCCTGGGCGACGTAGCGGAACAGCTCGGCCGCCGCCGCCCGCAGCGAGGCGGCGTCCGGCACGTGGTCGGCGAGGGTCGGGCGGGTCAGGTAGAGCGAGCCGGAGGTGCGCAGCAGCTCGACGTCGAAGGGCGGTACGGGGCCGCTGGACAGGCCGCAGACGACGAGGGTGCCGCGGCGGCGCAGCGCCTTCACGCTGGTCTCGAAGGTGGCGGCGCCGACCGAGTCGTAGACCGCGTGGGCGCCCTCGCCGCCGGTGAGTTCGCGGACGGCGGTGTCGAAGTCCTCGTAGGGCACGGCGTGGTGGGCGCCGGCCGCGAGGGCGGTCTCGCGCTTCTCCTTGGTGGAGGCGACGGCGACGACGGTGGCGCCCCGGTGCGCGGCGAGCTGGGTGAGCAGCCGGCCGAGCCCGCCCGCGGCGGCGAGGACGACGACGGTCTCGCCGGCGGCCACCGGGTGGCTGGTGTGGCTGAGGTAGTGCGCGGCCAGGCCCTGGAGCAGCACGGCCGCGGCGTCGTCGAGGGTGACGCCCTCCGGTACGGAGACCAGCTTGGCGGCGGGGACGGCGGTGTACTCGGCGTAGGCGCCGAGCTGGGTGGCGTAGGCGACCCGGTCGCCGACGGTGATCTCGTCGACGCCCTCGCCGACGGCGGTCACGACGCCGGCCGCCTCCTGGCCCGGGACCAGCGGGTACGCGGCCGGGTAGGTGCCGTTGCGGTAGTAGACGTCGATGAAGTTGAGGCCGACGGCGGCGTTGCGGACGACGACCTGGCCGGGCGGGGCGACCGGTTCGGGCAGCTCGGTGGGGAGGAGGGCGGAGGGGGCACCGGCCTCGGTGACATGGACGGCTCGCATCGGATCAGTTCCTCGGTTCGGTGAGCACGGCGGCGGGGGCGGGGGCGGAGACGGGCGTCGGGGCGGCGGAGGCGGCGGGGGGCCGTTCCTCCTCGCGGAACACGTGGCGGAAGTGGTTGATGTCGCCGGTCAGTCCGCGCATCAGCGCGTCCAGGGCCGGGTCCGGGCCGTCCACCGCGTGCAGCAGCTCGGTGTTGCGGGCCACGTGGGCGGCGGAGAAGGGCAGCGCGCCGGTGGACAGGTAGCGGATCGCGCCCGAGCGGTCGCGGCGCGGGATGAGGTCGGAGCGGGCGTAGCGGCTGGCGCTGAACGGGATGTCGAGCCGGCCTTCGGCGAAGGCGCCGACGACGGCCCCGATCAGGTCGGGGGCGGCCAGCAGCGGCTCGACCAGGTCGGCGACCTCGGCCAGGATCCACTCCAGCTCCCGGGCCACCTGGTCCTCGTCGACCCGGATGAAGTCGAGCAGCGGCGAGTTGGCGCGGTCGGCGAGCCGCAGGCCCTCCACGTTGGCGGTGGTGTCGGGGATCCCGTACGCCTCCTGGTGGGTCTTGGTGATCAGCTTGGAGGCGCCGCCGAGGCGGGCGACCAGGGCCCCGTAGAAGATCAGGTCCTCGGCGTTGCCCCGGTCGCGCGGGAAGACGCCCATGAACTCGTGGAGCACCGCGTGGACCGTGACACCGTCCGGCAGGTAGCGCTCGGCGAGGACGGCGATGGCGCGCAGCGCGGCGACGTCCTGGGCGAGGTGGCCGCCCTGCGGGTAGGCGACGGAGATGCAGCGGACCCCGGCGCGGGCGGCGAGCACGGCCTCCAGGACGCTGATCGCGAGGCTGATCGACGGCGGCACGAGCACGGCGGTGAGCGTGCCGAACAGCTCCCGGTCGACGACCACCCCGTGCTCGGCGAGTTCGCCGCACCGCCGGTCCACGTCCTGCCAGGCGCCGAGGGAGTCGGCGAGCGGCACGGCCTTGGAGTACGGCAGGTTGTACGAGATGCCGCCGCCCTCGAAGGAGGTGATGCCGGAGGCCACGGACACGTCGAACAGGGTGCGGGCGTCCGGCGAGCCGTGCCGGATCTCCAGCGGCGCGGCGACCAGCTCGTTGAGCTCGCGCCCGCGCCGCCAGCCGTGCGCGACCATCGGGTAGCCGTTGAGGTCGGCGGGGCGCAGGTTGAGGGTGCGCAGGGCCTCCTCGAAGCGCAGCAGCCGGGTGTGCGAGTCGATGGTGAGGGTGAGGATGTCGGGCCTGGCCTCGGCCTCCAGGGTGGCGAGGAGCGCCTTCATCTCCTCGTGGCCGCCGACGCCGCAGCGGGGCTGGATGGCGACCCGGCCCTGGGCGCGGCAGCGGTCCAGGACCTCGGCCGCGGTGGGCTTGCCGAGCGCGCGGATGTACGCGGCGGATTCGGCGGGCGTCGGCAGCGGGGCCGCCGCCAGGTCGGGGTGCGGGGCCGGGCCCCGGGCCGGCAGGGAGGTGAGGCTCATGAGGCGGCCCGCCCGGCGGCCAGGGCGGTGCGCTCGCGCTCGGCGCGCAGCGCGTCGAGCAGGCCCGGCAGTTCGGAGGGGTCGGACAGGATGTGGTCGACCCCGGCCGCGTACAGCCGCTCGTGCGAGGAGCCGTCCTTGTGGCTGCCGACCGAGAGGTTGCCGCCGACGATGACGGGGCAGCCGATCCGGCCGGACTGCTTGGCCTTGTCGAGGCCGCGCAAATCCTCGTGGACGTGCCCGTTGAGGCTGCCGATGACGACGGCCTCGGCCTCGGGGTGCCGGGCGCACGCCTCGGCGAACTCGTCGACGGGGGTGCAGGTGCCGAGGTTGACGACGTCGAAGCCGAGACCGCGCAGCGAGTAGGCGATGAGGTGGTTGGCCACGGCGTGGCTGTCGCTGGCGGCGACGCCGAGGATGACCGTACGAGCCGCTTGTTCCTGGTGGGAGGTGGTTCGCATCGATGGGTTCCTGAATCCGGAGTGGGCAGACGGTGGGGAGGCGGGGCGCTCGGCGCCGCGCGCCGGGCCGGGGCCGCGAGGGCCCCGGGCGGGCGCGGCGGCGGCTCAGTCGTCGAAGGCGGCGAACAGCTCGCGCTTGCTGACGGACTTGAGGCGCTTCACGTCGAACTCCTCCGCGTCGGCCGAGGACAGCGAGTCGAAGACGTAGCTGATCGCGGGGACCAGGCCCCACACCTCGTGGTACGGCGGCCGGTTGGGGTCGCCGGCGGCCAGGGCCTCCTCGGCGTCCCGCTGGCGGGCGAAGATGTAGTTCGACCAGTCGTCGCTGCGCGGGTGGCGGTGGTGGTAGTCGTGGACGACGGTGTCGCCGGTGAGCACCAGGTAGCGGGCCGGGGCGTGCACGAACAGCGTCCGCAGCGTCCAGCGGGTCCAGCCGAGGGCGCGCCGGACGGCGGGCAGCTCGGGCGAGGGGGCCGCGTCGCCGATGAAGATGGCGTTGGTCAGCGAGGTGAAGTAGGCGCGGCTGCGCCGGTCCTCGACGCCCTTGACCGGGAAGGTGTGCTTCACGCACAGGCGCAGGGTGTTGCTGATCTGGAAGAGCGGCACGAGCGGGACGAACCAGACCACGAGCAGCGCCTGCCAGGTGCCGGTCAGGACGGTGGCGGCGACGGCCGTGCCGTACAGGGCGAGCGCGGTGACCTTCTCGCTGCGGGCGGACTCCTTGGAGAAGGAGAGGATCCGGGAGACCGAGAAGGCGAAGTGGAAGCGCGGCGAGACCAGCTTGAGCAGCAGCCGGCGCCACATCTGCCGCCGGGTCATCCCCGGGTGCATGTCGAGGCTGACCAGGAACGCCTGGACCGTGGGGTCCTGGAGGGTCATGTGGCCCAGGGCGTGGTGGTCGGCGACGTGCTCACGGCTGTAGCGGGCGAAGTTCTGGATGACGAGCAGGCTCGATATCGCGTGGCCGATGGCCTTGTCGGGCTTTCGGCTGCGGTACATGTTCCGGTGCGAGCACTGGTGGTAGACCATCATCCGCAGGTTGCGCATCCCGTGCAGGGTCATCGCCCAGCCGGGAAGAAGCAGCAGCAGCGCGAGACCGCCGAGCGCGTAGCCGGTGACGCTGACGCCGAGGCCGACGAGGAGCGAGGCCGTCGCGGTCACCAGGTGGAAGGTGGGCGTCCAGCCGAGGGAGCGCTGTCCGGGCAGGGCACGGCCGGTGAAGACCGTCAGCGGGTACTGGAGGAAGCCGGGCAGCACGGCCATGCTCTGGCGCGGCTCCACGGCGACGGGCGGCCGGGGCAGCGGCTGCCGCGCGGACCCCGCCCGCTCCTGGGCCGGGGGCCCGGCCGGGGCGGCGCGGCGGGCGGCGGGGGCTTCCGGGTTGATCACTGACATGAGGACTCCTGGAGACTCGATGTGTGGGGTGACCGGGTGCGGCCGGCGGACGGGCCTTTCGCGCTGACGGACGGCGGGGCGGTGCTACTGGTCCACGACGCGGACGGTCGCGGCGGCCAGGAGGCGGCACTGGCAGGCGAGGCGGTGGTTGCCGTCGGCCCAGCCCAGGTCCTCCAGGAAGTCGGCCTCCTCGGGATCGCGCTCGCCGAGGGCCTCGGCGCCGTCGATGACCTCGACGACACAGGCGCCGCAGGCACCGGAGCGGCAGCCGAACGGGATCAGCGGCTCGGACGTCTCGTACTCGATGTCCGTCAGGGGCGAGCCCTGCGCCAGGGCCACCTCGACGCCGTCCGGCATGAGTGTGAGCGTGTGTTTCATCGCTTCCAGGTCCCCTCTGTACGGGTGGGAGTGGTGGGTTCGCGCCGGGACCGGGCTCAGACGAGCACGGCGAGCGGCGCGGGTACGGGCGCGGTGCCGGGCGCGGTGACGGCGGGCTCCGCGGCGGGCGCGGGAGTGGCGACGGCGGCGGGCGCGGGAGCCGGCGACGGCGACGGCGACGGCGACGGCGACGGCGACGGCGGCACGGTGTCGGAGGAGTGCTCCGGCGCCAGCCGCTCGCCCGGCCGCAGGGCCACCGCCGCGTGGTTGACGGCGGTGCCCGCCTCGCCGAAGCCGACGGAGATCAGCGGGACCCGGCCCGGGTAGGTGCAGCCGTCGCCGACCGCGTACACCCCCGGCAGGCTGGTCCGCATGGACTGGTCCACCCGGATCCGGCGGTGCTCCAGCTCCAGGCCCCAGTCGCCGACCGGGCCCAGCCCGGAGGAGAAGCCGAGCGCCGCGACCAGCGCGTCGGCGGGCAGCTCCAGGGTCCGGTCGCCCGCGCGGACCTCGACCCGTTCGAGCCGGTCGGCGCCGTGGCAGGCGACGACCTGCGCGTCGGTCAGGATCCGCACCGAGGAGGCGTGGAGCTGCCGGACGCTGTAGTCGTGGGCCCGGAAGGTGGCCCGCCGGTGGACCAGGGTCACGCTGCGGGCGATCGGCTCCAGCGCGAGCGCCCAGTCCACCGCGCTGTCGCCGCCGCCGACGACCACCACGTCCCGCCCGCCGTGGTCGGCGAGCCTCGGCACGTGGTAGGCGACACCCCTGCCCTCGTACGGGATCGAGCAGGGCAGCTTGCGCGGGACGAAGCGGCCGAGTCCGGCGGCGACCACGACGGCGCCCGCGTGGATCCGGGTGCCGTCGTCGGCGCCGAGCGTCCAGCCCTCACCGCGCGGGGTGAGGCTGACGGCCGTGCGGCCGAGGAGGTACGTGGTGCCGAAGGGCGCGGCCTGCGCGAGCAGGTTGTCGACGAGCTGCCGGCCCTTGATGCCGGGGTGTCCGGCCACGTCGTACAGCAGCTTCTCGGGGTACATCGCCGAGACCTGGCCGCCCGGCTCGTCGAGGGCGTCGATCACGGCCACGGACAGGCCCCGGAAGCCCGCGTAGTAGGCGCCGTAGAGCCCGGCGGGCCCGGCGCCCACGATCGCGACATCCACCGTGGTCCCGGCGACTTCGTTCACGGACTTCCCCGTTTCTCTGCGATGCGCCAAGCGAACGCCCGATGGGCACGCGCCCCGGAGGACGGATCGCCCCCCGACCCGATGAACCATACAGAACGTTCGCTTTGTTTTTCTAGGGGTTTTCGACGCCTCCCCCACCTCACGAGCCCCCGCGAAACCCTCCGGAGGCGTCCAGCAAGCCCCCTCAGGCCCCCTCAAGCGGCCCTCAGGCCCCGCCCGCCGCGACCCCGGCCAGCGCCAGCCGCCAGATCCGCTCCATCCGGTCCGCGACGCTGCGCGTGACACTGGACGGACCGTGAGCACCCGCTCTGACCTGGGACTCCGCCCCGGCGAGCAGATAGACCACCATGTCCGCGAGGGTCTGTCTGAGCTCCTCGACCCGGGGCGAGCGCCCGCCCTCGTACGCCGCCACCAACTGGTCCCGCACGGCCGGCAGCCAGACCTCCGCCCACCGCCCCGCGCCCCCCGGACGCTCTCGGGCCAGCCGGACGGAGGAGCGCACGACCAGGTCCTCCTCCAGCAGTCCCACGAGCCCCACGGTCAGCCCGATGACCCCCTCCAGACCGGGCGCACGCCCCTCACACAGGCGCTCCACCAGGGCTTTCGTGATGGCGAGCCCCTCTTCCTCGACCGCGTCGGCGAGCGCCGACTTGGCGGGGAAGTGAAAGGTCAGGGCCCCCATCGAGACCGCCGCGAGCTCGCTGATGTGCGCCAGCCGGGCACCTTCGTAGCCGGCCTCGTCGAACTCGACCGCCGCCGCCCTGACCAGCGCGCCGCGCGTCCGCACGGCCCTCAGCTGCATAGCCATCCGACTGCTCTCCTTCTCTGCCTCCGATGCCCCCGCGTCTTCTGGTGCTCAAAAAATAGCAAGCGTTCTGTATGTTTGTGGGCCACCCACCGGCATTGACCCGAAGCCGCAGAAGGCGGAACGCGCGAAGGGGCGGCCGGGAAGACCCGGCCGCCCCCACGAGAGCCCGTCCTACCGCGCGGTGGACCCGCCGTCGACGGCCATGGCGCTGCCCGTGACGAAGGAGGAACGGTCACTGCACAGCCACAGGGCGGCCTGCGCCACCTCGTCGGGCGCCGACATGCGGTGCTGCAGCGAATCGGCCAGGAAGGTCTCCTCCAGGTCCGGGAAGGCGTCCAGGACGCCGTCCATCATCTCGGTCCTGGTCGCCCCCACCACCAGGGCGTTGACCCGGATGCCCTGCCGCGCGTAGTCCCAGGCCGCCGCCTTCGTCACCCCGATCACCGCGTGCTTCGCGGCGACGTACGCGGCCGACGCCCCGGTCGCCTTGAGCCCCGCCACGCTCGACGTGTTCACGATCGAACCGCCGGCCCCGGAGCCCAGCATCACCGGCAGCTGGTGCTTCATGCAGTTCCAGACCCCGCCCAGATTGACGCCGACGGTCCGCTCGTACGTCGCCTCGTCCATCTCGTGCAGCGGCACCCCCGCCGTCGCGTACCCCGCGTTGTTGAACGCGGCGTGCAGCCCGCCGAAGCTCTCCACCGCCAGCGCGACGGCCCGTTCGACCGCCGCCGAGTCCGTCACGTCGGCCGCCGCGGCGACCGCCCGCCCGCCCGCCGCGCGGATCTCCCCGACCAGCGCGTCCAGCCGCTCCTTGCGCCGCGCGACCAGCACCACCGCCGCGCCCTCGGCCGCGAACAGCCGCCCGGCCGCCGCCCCGATGCCGCTCGAAGCCCCCGTGACCATGGCCACCTTGCCGTCCAGCATTCCCATCGAACTCACGCTCCCCCTCTGTCCGTACCGAATCCGTTCAGCGCCCCGGCCCGAGGGCCGCGGCCTCCGCGTCGACGGTCCGCAGCAGCTCCCCGTCGACCGCGTGCAGCGAGTCCACCACATGCCGGACCCCGGCCTCGGCCATCAACTGCCGCTGGAAACTGTGCGCGAAGGAGCTCGGGTACCCGATGAACGGCATCCCGAGCCGCCCCGCCTCCTCCCCCACCCGGGCCACGTCGTCGATGACGAGCACCTGGTCGAAGGCCAGCCCGAAGTGGTCCGCGGCGATCTCCCGCAGCCCCGGCCTGACGTCGTTCGTGCAGATGTAGCCGGGCTCGTCGAAGAGCCCCGCGTACGTGCCGAGGAAGGCGTCGAAGTGCTCCTTGCCGAGCCCGCCGTAGCAGACGGTCGCGAGCCCGGCGGCCCGCAGCCGCTCCAGCAGCTCCACCGCCCCGTCGCTGATCCGCACCGGGTGCTCGGCGACGAACCGCGCCCGCTCCTCGAAGTACTCCTCCAGCGCCCGCTCCCCGGTCATGCCGCCGCCGATCGCCTCGGCCATCAGCCGCCCGGCGACGGCCCGCCGCTGGGAGAAGATGCCGCGCTCGACGTCGGCGGTGTAGGTGACGCCGCGGCTGACCAGGAAGTGGTGGATGACGGGGCTGAAGGTGTCCTCCAGCATGACCCCGTCGATGTTGACGGCGCAGAGGCGCAGATGGGCGAGCGGCTGAACCATGATGACGAATCCCCCTGAGAGATGAACGAGTCGGCCGGCCGGCCCCCGGCCGGCCCGAAGGAGCTCAACGCCCCCGGCAGCTGCGCGGCCCGGGAATCTTGCCGACCCGGCGGGACGGCCGGAGCGGAGTGGTGGTGACGTAGGCACGGAAGGCGGAGACCCCGTTCTGCTCCGCGTCGACACGGACCCGCCCCTCGGCGCCGTCCTCCATGGCCGCGTGGATCCAGCAGCGGGCGTCGAACTCGACGTACTGCGTGAAGACGACGTCCATGGCACTGGCGATCACCGGCCGGTCCCCCGCCGCGACGTGCGTGGCCTGCCGGGCGGCCTCCAGCAGCAGCATCCCGGGGGCGTGGTCGACCGGGTGGTCGAAGAGGAACGGGTGCGAGTGGTCCACCCGCAGCTCGGTCCTGAGCGGCGAGTCGGTGGGCGCGAGCACCACGTCGACGAAGCGGGACCGGGCCACCCGGCCCGGCGGCATCGGCGGCGCCAGCGGTACGGAACGCCGCACGGCCTCGTCGATGTCGGCGTAGGCGCCGCGCAGCCGCGGGTAGACGGCCGGCGACATGTCGGAGAAGGCGGTCTCCACCCAGCCCAGCCGGGCACCGTTCACGGTCATCTCGACGTCCATGCGCACGGAGACGAACCGGCCGGCCCGCCGGACCACGTCGGAGCAGCGGATGTCCATCTCGACCTCGGCGGGGCCGCCGGTGGCGACCAGGGCGGCGGGGTCGATCTCGTACCGGAAGGCGCTCCAGGTCTGCCGGTGCCCGAAGGGCACGCCGTAGGCCGCGTGGCTGAGCAACGGCACGGTCTGGCGCACGGATTCGGCGATCAGCAGCGGATCGTGGTGCCCGTTGACCGGCCCGTAGAAGGCGTGGTCGACCGGCCAGCGGGCGGTGACCTTGAACCGGTCGGACCCGACCGGGACCCAGCCGGTCAGCAGCACCTCGGACTCGACGGTCTTGTGGACGAACTCTCTCGGTATGGAGTGGGCGAGCAGGTCGTGCAGGTCACTTGGTCTCTCGCTGGCAACGGTGACGGACATCTGGATTCCCCCTGAGAAGCATGGAAAAGAGCTGGTGCGAGTGACAGACGCTGTTCCAGTGATGAAAATAAAGAATGCTCGTTTTGTTTTGCGCAAAGGAATAGTAAAGGAAGGCTCATTGCTTACCCAAGCGATTTCGGCCACGCCCGCTATTTCTTGACATGCCTCCCTTAACCGCCCAGACCCCCTGAGCTCCACCAGGGAGGTTGGCAGCACCAATGATCCTTGCGTAACATAAGAAATGTTCTGTTTGTTCTAGGAGGTACCGTGGCGCAGCAGCCGAAGCAGGAGAGGGCCATCCAGACCCGTAAGGAGATCCTGCGGGCCGCGGCAGTCGTCTTCGACAAGTCTGGCTTCGCCGGCGCGAGCATCAACCGCATCCTGACGGAGGCCGACCTGACGGCAGGGGCTCTCTACTTCCACTTCAAATCGAAGGAAGACCTGGCCCGCGCCGTGATGAACGCGCAGCCGGACTCGATCGTCCCCTGGCTCTCCTCGGAGGGCCTGCAGCGCCTGGTGGACATCACCCTGGTCTGGGCCCACCAGCTCCAGACGGACGTGGTGCTCCGCGCCGGCGTCCGCCTCACGAGCGAGCAGGGCTCCTTCGGCTTCCGCGACATCGCGCCGTACCAGGACTGGAGCCGCATCATGGCGGACTGCCTGCGCGTGGCGGCCGAGAAGGGCGAGCTCCTGTCGGGGATCGAGCCCTCGGAATTGGCCGAATTCGTCGTCGAGTCGTGTACGGGGATGCAGACGTACTCGGCGGTGGCGAGCGAGGACCGCGCCGACCTGGTGGACCGCGTGACCCGCATGTGGCGCCTCCTGATGCCCGGCATCGCGGTCCCGACGGTCATCGCCCGCACCGAGGTCAATCCGGCCAGGGCGAAGACGGCCCTGCGCGAGGCGACGGCATCGGCGGCGACGGCGGCACACCCCCACCCCACGCACTGAACGGCCGGCGAGGGCTTCCCTGGGGGAGCCCTCGCCCCTTCTCTCCCCCGCTCCCCCTGAACGCAGAAAAGCCCCGCACCATAAGGTGCGGGGCTTTCCCACAATGATTGTTCGGCGGCGTCCTACTCTCCCACAGGGTCCCCCCTGC
>NZ_JBVJDK010000012.1:0-301700 GCF_055582325.1 Streptomyces sp. NPDC042100 | reverse complement strand
GGACCCGACACCCCGATCATCACCACCGACGCCCGCCACCGCGCCGACGCCAAGAGCGCGCTCATCACCCTGGTCGAGCACGCCCTCATGGCACGCCTGCGGTAACCGTCCCGACGGGCCGAGAGCAACGCGAAGGGCCCCCGGGTATCCCGGGGGCCCTTCGTCGTACGCGGGGGCGTCAGCGCCAGCTGTGCGGGGCGCGGAAGCCGTTCTCGCGCTCCAGGCGGCGCCAGCCGGCGGTGGAGCGGCCGTGCTGGTGGGCGGGCTCGGTCGGCTGGGCGGCGGCGCGGGCCAGCAGGACCGCGGTGATCGCGGCCAGCTCCTCGGGCTCGGCGTGGCCCTTCTCGACGCGGAGAAGGTTGGCTGTGGCAGACGTGGTCACTTCGGGGGGCTCCTCTTACTGAGGCGGGTTGCCGTGCTTGCGGGACGGCAGGTCGGCGTGCTTGGTGCGGAGCATCGCGAGGGACTTGGCGAGTACCTCGCGGGTCTCGGCCGGGTCGATGACGTCGTCGACCAGACCGCGCTCCGCGGCGTAGTACGGGTGCATGAGCTCGGCCTTGTACTCCTTGACCATGCGCGCGCGCATCGCCTCGGGGTCCTCGGCCTCCGCGATCTGCTTGCGGAAGATGACGTTGGCGGCGCCCTCGGCGCCCATCACCGCGATTTCGTTGGTGGGCCAGGCGTACGTCAGGTCGGCGCCGATGGACTGGGAGTCCATGACGATGTAGGCGCCGCCGTACGCCTTGCGCAGGATCAGCGAGATCCGCGGCACGGTCGCGTTGCAGTACGCGTAGAGCAGCTTCGCGCCGTGGCGGATGATTCCACCGTGCTCCTGGTCGACCCCCGGAAGGAAGCCGGGTACGTCCAGAAGGGTGATGATCGGGATGTTGAAGGCGTCGCACATCTGCACGAAGCGGGCGGCCTTCTCGGAGGCCTCGATGTCGAGCACGCCGGCCAGCGACTGGGGCTGGTTGGCGACGATGCCGACGACCTGGCCGTCGATCCGCGAGAGGGCGCAGATGATGTTGCGGGCCCAGCGCTCGTGGATCTCCAGGTAGTCGCCGTCGTCGACGAGCTCCTCGATGACCTTGTGCATGTCGTACGGGCGGTTGCCGTCGGCGGGCACCAGGTCGAGCAGCACGTCCGAGCGGCGGTCGGCCGGGTCCTCGGAGTCGACGGTCGGCGGGTTCTCGCGGTTGTTCTGCGGCAGCATCGACAGGAGGTAGCGCACCTCGGCGATGCAGGTCTCCTCGTCGTCGTACGCGAAGTGCGCGACGCCGGAGGTCTCGGCGTGCACGTCGGCGCCGCCGAGGCCGTTCTGGGTGATCTCCTCGCCGGTGACCGCCTTGACGACGTCCGGGCCGGTGATGAACATCTGCGAGGTCTCGCGGACCATGAAGACGAAGTCGGTGAGGGCGGGGCTGTAGGCCGCGCCGCCGGCGCACGGGCCGAGCATGACCGAGATCTGCGGGATGACGCCCGAGGCCCGGGTGTTGCGCTGGAAGATGCCGCCGTAGCCGGCGAGGGCGGAGACGCCCTCCTGGATGCGGGCGCCGGCGCCGTCGTTCAGCGAGACCAGCGGGGCACCGGCCGCGATGGCCATGTCCATGATCTTGTGGATCTTGGTGGCGTGGGCCTCGCCGAGGGCGCCGCCGAAGATCCGGAAGTCGTGCGCGTAGACGAAGACCGTGCGGCCGTCGACCGTGCCCCAGCCGGTGACGACACCGTCGGTGTAGGGCTTCTTGGCCTCCAGGCCGAAGCCGCTGGCGCGGTGCCGGCGGAGCTGCTCGACCTCCTGGAAGGACCCGGCGTCGAGCAGCAGCTCGATGCGCTCGCGAGCGGTCAGCTTGCCCTTGGCGTGCTGGGCCTCGGTCGCTCGGTCACTCGGGCCACGCCGAGCCTGCTCGCGCAGCTCGTGCAGCTCGGCCACACGGCCACGGGCGTCAGCGGGCTCGCTCGGGATCTGGTCCACAACGGTCATGTACCGACCCTACGAACTCCGGCAAGGAAACCCCGCCGTCGAGTCCGTACAGTCTCCCGTGTCGATTCCTGGCGGGGCTTGACAGAACCTGTGCCCCACCAGCCCGAGTCAACAGCCAGACACCCCAGGTGATTGTTGGGTTCCTACATAAGGACCTCGCAACGGTGGGTGGCGCCCGCGGTACCGGGGGTGATCCGCAGCCGCAGCTCCGCACCGCTGCCGAGCACCTCGACGGAGGGGTCGCGGGCGAGCACCGCGCGCACCGGCCGGTCCCAGCGGAGCTCGAAGGCGACGCCCGAGCGGGCCGGCTCGGCCACCCGCAGCGCCACCGTGCCCCGGCACCGGCGCAGCAGGACGCTCGCGGGGGCGGAGACGGTGAGCCCGTCCACCGTACCCGGCTGCCAGAAGTTGGCGGCCGTCAGCCCGAGGTGCGGCACGGAGACCGCCTGCCGGGCGGCGTCGTTGGCGAGGATCCGCAGCCGCCCGGGGTCGGCGGCGCGGGCGGCGACGGCGCTCCGGGAGGCCCCGGGCATCAGCTGGTAGGCGTACGAGGCTCCCGCCGGGTCGGTGCCGTGGTCGAGCCAGAGGGTCTGGTAGCGGCGGGTGCGGCGCTCGGTGGAGCCGCCGGTGTTGATGTCGCTCCAGGCGCCGGAGCGGTCCTCGCGCAGGGTGCGCAGCTCCGCCGTGCCGCCCGGCAGGACCCAGCCGCCGTGCCCGTCGAGGTGGGCCCAGCCGGGGCCGGTGGTGAGGGCCTCGGTGCCGCCCTCGCCGAGCAGCCGGTTGTCGACGACGGTCTCGACGGGGACGCCGTCGCGGGCGGTGATCCCGGCACCGAGGCAGACGACGGCGTCGTCGGCGCAGAACCAGGACGTGCGGGCCTCCAGGGTGGAGCCGAGGCCCTTGAGGTGCTGGCCGACGGCGGCGAACTCCCCGTCGGTGACCCCGCCGACCCACCGCGTGGCGGGGCGGGCGGCCCCCCACTCGCCGCCCGCGCGGTCGGCGAGGCGCCGGGTGGAGACCGTGGTGCCGGGCATCCGGTACGGGTCGACGGTGGGCCAGAACCAGTCGGTGTACTGGTCGCCCCGGCCCGGGGCCCACCAGCTGAGCATCCCGGCGCCGGTGTGCCAGCCGCGCGGGTGCTCGCCGTTGCCGCACTCGTAGAAGGCGATGCGCTCGGAGGCCATCGCGATGCTCGCGGCCCAGCCGGGGCGGCGGTGCACGGCCCGGTCCATGGCGGCGAACAGGCGGTGCCCGGTGGGTTCGGGCGCGGCGGGTCCGGGTCCGGCGGCGATGGCGGCGAGCCGGGCGAGGTCGGCGACGCCGTACTGGCGGGCGGTGAGCACCGGGGAGACGGTGTCGCGGGCGATCCAGCCCTTCACGCGGGCGTGCCAGCGGGCGCGTTCGGCGGGGCTCGCGCCGCCCGCGAGCAGGGCGATGGCGGCGATCAGGCCCTGGCCGTGGAAGTGGTCGGAGCGCATGACCCGGCGTTCGTCGGCCTTCAGGAGGCCGCGGCTGACGGCCCGCCCGTTGACGCTGTCCATGGCGAGGCCGTCGTAGATCAGGGGCGCGTAGGCGTGCTCGACGCTGTCGAGGACGATCTGCCGGTTCGGGTCGGTGACCTCCCAGCGGGAGCCGGCGAGGAGGCTGAAGAGGCGCCCGAGTCCGTCGAGCATGACCTGGCCGTAGGTGCCGGAGTAGGCGACCCAGGTGTGCTGGACGAAGGAGCCGTCGGCGTAGAGGCCGTCGCCCCGGGTGACGTACGGGAAGACGGGCGAGAGGGCGTCCCGGGCGAGGGCGAGCTTGGCGGGGTCGGCGCCGAGCACCCCGCGCAGGGCGACCGAGCGGCACAGGTCGACGCGGTTGGCGCCGGTGGAGGTGCCGGTGTACGCCCCGAGCGCGGAGTCCGGGACGAAGTGGTCGACGGCGGCGCAGGCGGCGGCGATCCGCCCGGCGCCGAGCAGCGGGTGGAGGGCGGCGACGATGTCCATGAGGAGGCGCGGGGCGCCTATCTGCCACTCCCACCAGTTGCCGTAGCGGGTGGTTCCGGGGTGGTAGACGCGCTCGGCGAGGTGGTCGAGGCCGCGCAGGACGTCGGCGAGGAGGGCGGGGTCGCCGGTGGAGCCGGTGCCCTCCTGGACGTACGCCTGGGTCATCGTCCACAGCCGCCCGTAGCCCTGGGTGATGCCGGCCGGCGGGTCGAAGGGGGCGTCGGGCCACAACGAGCCCGCGGCGGGGACCATGGCGGCCCGGAAGGCGCGGGCCAGGGTCCCGGTCTCGGCGAGCCGGGAGGCGTAGGGCTCGGCCCCGGCGTCGTAGCCGGAGCCGAGCTGGAGGTCGAGCCAGCGCAGCCGCAGGGTCTCGAACTCGGTGTCGCCGTCGCCGTCGGTCCCCGCCGCCCGCGCGCGGGGCGCGAGGGCGAGGGCCGCCGCGGCGCCGGAGGTGGCGCCGAGGAAGGTGCGGCGGGACCAGCGGGCGGGGCGGGAGTCGGAGCCGGAGCCTGAGGGGACGGCGGGGACGGAGCGGGCGGAGGGGGCGGACACGGAGCCTCCCGGGCGGGACGAGGTGGGGACCGGTCGCCCCCTGGTGTAGCACCCGCCGCCCGATCCGATCAAGCGTTATGACAAGCGCTTTCTATCTTGTGCCGTAAGGGTTCAGCCACATTGGAAGCGGGCGTTCCCCCAGTCCGCGTGGTCGTTGCCGTTGCCGTCGCCCCCGTCCCCGACGACCAGGTCCACGTACGCGGCGCCGGTGACGTCGGCGGTGAGCGGCCGGGCGGGGTCGGCGGCCCTGAGGACCGGGGTGGCGGCCTTCTCCACGCCGTCGGCGAGCACGGTGAACCGCACGGAGCCTCGGCTGGTCTGGACGTCGTCGACGCCGACCTCGGCGGTGAAGGAGGCGCACCGGCCGCCGAGGTAGTAGCGGACGGTGGCCGGGGCGTGGCTGCCGAGCCCCTTGGCGTAGGTCACTCCCCCGATCCGCAGCGGCCCGCCGTCCCCGGTGCCGGTCTCACCGTTGGAGAGGTCCTTCTCCACCGGGCCCCAGCCGTTGGTGCTGGCGGTCCAGTCGAGGTCGCTGGCCCAGCTGTCGGAGGTGGGCGGCGGGGGCAGGGTGCGGACGGTGGTGGCGGCGGTGAGCCGGCGGGGCCCGTCGCCGACGGCGTACGTGACGGTGGCGCCCAGCTCGTACGGCCGGTAGGCGGCGTCCACCGGCGGGGTGACCCGCCAGGTGGCGGTCGCCTTGCCGCCCGGGGCGACCGGGGCGAGGGCGACCGGCCCGGCGGGCTCGGCGGTCCAGCCCTCGGGGAGGGCGAGGACGGCGCGGGCGCCGGTGACCTCGGCGGTCTCGTCGTTGCCGAAGACGGCGGTGACGGTGTTCGGGCGGCCGGGCTCCAGGGTCTCGGGCGCGGTGACGCCGAGGGTGCCGCAGGCGGGGCGCTCGGCGGCCGGGCCGAGGTCGGTGACGGTGAAGCGGTCGAGCGTGAAGTCGGCGCCGTCGGGGGCGTCGGCCCGCTTGCGCAGCCCGGTCCAGGTGTCGCCGCAGCCCGCGGTGACGGTCTCGGCGAAGTGCCCGGTCGTCCGGCGCTGCCCGATCGGGGTGCGGCGGGTCTCCACGGGGGCGCCGGGCCCGGCCGTGCGGTCGTAGCCGGTGATCCACTCGTAGGCGCCGGCGTGGCTGGACTGGTAGTCGAACTCGACGCGGTAGGCCCGCCCGTCCTTCATCGGGACGGTCCAGGGGGCGGTGCGGTAGACCAGGCCGCCGTTCTCGTCGTGGGACTTGAGGGACTCGGCGCCGTCGAGCACGTCGTCGACGAGCTTCCCGTTCCAGCCCGCCTGGGTGTACGGGGCGTGCAGCTGGGCGATATGGGTGCGGGGGTCGGTGGTGCCGCCCGCGTCGCCCTTGAGGAAGGGTCCCCAGCCCTGGTCGACGGCCTCGAAGTCCTCGTACACGAGGGTGCCGGGGCGGGTGGCGGGGGCGTCGGCGACGATCCGGACGTCGTCGATCCGGACGGTGGCCGCGCTGCCGGGCGCCGCCTCGATGCTGAGCTCGGTGCTCCCGCGTGCGGTGAAGGTGACCTTGGCGCGCTGGAAGCGGGTGCCGTTCCGGTCGGAGGCGGCGACCCGGTCCTCCAGGCCCGAGCGCTCGACGGTGACGGACCGGCCGCCGATGGAGAGGGTGGCCGGGCGGGTCTTTCCGGCCTCGACCTCGATCAGGGCGGAGGCGGTGTAGCGGGCGCCGGGGGTGAGGCCGGTGATCCGCTGGCGCAGGGCGGCGGGGGCGGAGCCGGCGAGCTTCGCGCCGGTGCGGCCCTGGGCGTCGGTCTCCCGGGTGACGGTGCCGGTCTTCCGCCAGGCGCGCAGTCCGGCGTCGTTGAAGCCGGGGTCCGCGACGGGGGTGCCCTGGCCCCAGCGGGGGTCGCGCTGCGCGGGGGCGCGGTGCGGGTAGAGGACGTAGGGCTGTCCGGCGGCGGCGTCGAGGGTGATCCGCCCGTCGACGGGCCGGACGGTGCCGGTCTTCACGCGCCCGTTGTCGGTGAGCTTGTAGACGGTGTACGAGCCGGTGCCGGGGACGGCCCAACTCGTCTTCCCGCCGGTCTTGTTGTAGTGGTAGAGCTTGGCACCGCCGTCCCAGGGCAGCAGGTAGGCGTCGCCGTCGAGGACCTTGCGGCCGTGCTCGTAGAAGGCGCGGCGGCCGTCCTCGACGGTGCCTCGGACGCCGCCGGTGAAGGTGATGTCGTCGCCGTCCCAGCGGGTGATCCGCTGGTGCTGGAGGTACTTGGCGGGCAGGTTGCGCTGCCAGATGTTGGCGGTGAAGGCGGTGTAGTCGGTCTCGCCGGTCCAGCCCTCGAAGTCGACGAGGGCGGTCTGGCCGAGGACCGGGTGGTCGTTCCAGACGTCCTTCTCGCCGTTGCGGATGAAGCGGACGATCTGCGAGTTGAGGCCCTTGTTGGTGGCGCCGCCGTAGTCGAGGTCGTTGGCCCAGTGGGACCAGAGGGAGTCCCGCTCGAACTTCTCGGACCACTCGGTGGCGACGTTCCAGCCCTGCGCCCGGGTGGCCCGCATGGTCTTGTCGGCGATCCAGCCGTGCGTGTAGTAGACGTCGATGTACAGGGCGGAGAGGTTGGGGTCGGTCTCGTCCCGCAGCCGCTGGAGGCGGCGGGCCAGGTCGCCGCTGTTCACGTCGCGGCGCTGGTCGATGTAGTAGCTCTGGTTGAGCCAGTTCCAGCCGGGCTTCGTCTTGTCGACGAGGGTCTCGCTGAAGTTCCTCGCCTCGGGGTACGCCTCGGTGGCGTTGATGTGGACGCCGAAGCCCGCGCCCCACGCGCGGCCCTCGCGCAGCAGCGTGTTGAGGTCCGCGAGTCCGCCCGCGCGCTTGTTGTAGTTGCCGCCGTAGTCGGGGTGGGCGGAGTCGTGACCCTCGGAGCCGTAGCCCTTGAGCAGGGCGAACTGGCCGAGTCCGTCGGTGGAGAGCGAGATCCGCTTGACGTCGTCGAGGGTGCGCAGGAAGGGGTGGGTGGCCTGGGAGGCGAAGTTGAACGGGATGTGGGCGACGACCCGGTCGGGGGTCCCCTCGCTGCCCTTCGCCTTGACGCCGATGGCGCGGAAGGCGACGGCGCCGTCCTGCCAGTCGGTGCGTCCGTCGCCGTTCGCGTCGGGGGTGACGACGACCTTCGCCCAGGGCAGCGCGTCGCCGCTCTCGGGCGCGGGGGCGCCCTCGCCCCGGTAGGTCCACTGGCCGGACCAGACGCCGACGCGGGTCTCGGTGCCGTCCTTCCGGGCCTGGTGCCAGAAGCGGGCGCCGTCGCGGGCGGAGGGGCCGGCGGGCTTGTCGTACGAGGAGTTGGAC
This sequence comes from Streptomyces sp. NPDC042100, assembly GCF_055582325.1. Classification (NCBI taxonomy): domain Bacteria; kingdom Bacillati; phylum Actinomycetota; class Actinomycetes; order Kitasatosporales; family Streptomycetaceae; genus Streptomyces; species Streptomyces sp. NPDC042100. The sequence goes on along the minus strand of NZ_JBVJDK010000012.1, from coordinate 293,875 downwards.
TCGACGGCGGCGGCGAGCCGGGCGGTGCTGACGATGGCGTAGCTCGCGCCGAGGGCGCCCGGGTCGGCCGGGGTGGCGTCGGTGACCTGCGCGAAGACGTCGGCGGTGCGGGTGGAGTCGGGGTCGAGCCGGGTGAAGGCGGTCGCGGCGCCGGGCTCGGCGGAGCCGACGGAGACCAGGTCGTGGCCGGGGATGTCGAGGGTGCCGACCCGGAAGGCCTCGGTGTCCCGGACGGCGGTGATCCGGAAGGTGGTGGTCCGGCCGCTGACGTCGAGGCGGGCGTCGATCTCGACCCCGGGGAGCTCGGGGAAGGCGAGGGTGTAGGCGGCGGAGTCGCGGGTCAGGACGGGGGCGCCGGTGGCCCGCACGGTGCGGGCGGTGCCGTTGAGGACGATCCGGGTGACGGGCGCGGTGCTGCCGAGCAGCCGGGCGCCGGTGGCGCGGTCGGTGTACGAGAGGACGCGGGGGAAGTCGTCGGCGACGGCGACGGAGAGCCGGCCGGAGCCGATCACGGCGGAGCCGGTGGCGGTGGCGGCGCTCGTCGCGCGGTCCGGGGCGCCGGCCCGGGCGGGACCGGCCAGGGCGAGGACGGCGGAGGCGGCGGCGGCCAGCGCACAGGCGGTGCGCAGCCGCCGCGCCGAGGCGGAGGGAGGGTGTGGGTGCGACATGCGCACCAGTTGGCCCGGGGCGGCGGAGCACCGTCAACGAGATCGTCCGCCGACGGGCCCGCCAGTCCAACAACCCCTTCCGGTTAGTCCAAGTGGAGCCGGCCGTTCGGCTGGTGGGGGTCCGAACGGCGGTCCGGCCGGCGGTCCGGCCGATGGTCCTTCACGGGGTCCGGTTCAGCAGCCGCCGCAGTTGTAGAAGGTGACGTCCCAGTGGTTGCCCTCGTCGGCGTAGACGTTGCCGGCGCCGGACTGCCACTGCGGGGCGCCGTCGCCGCGCACGCCGATGTACGTGAACGTGTTCTTCACGTAGTTGGTGACGCAGGTGGCCTTGCCGAAGTCCAGCTTGTAGCCGTTCCAGTGCGAGTAGGTGCCGCCGGCGTGGCCGGTCTCGGTGCCGCCGGTGATGTTGAGGGCGCAGCCGCTGGCGCTCTTGAGGGTCTGGGCGCCCTGGGCGGTGGCCTGGTTGAGCTGCTCGAAGGACGTGCACGTGGCGTTGTTGCGGTCCGAGCAGCCGCCGGACGAGGACCAGGTGATCCCGGAGGAGCGGAACATCGAGGTCGCGGTGGCGTGGCTGATCTTGGTGACCGTGACCGCGGCGTGGGCCTCGGTCGCGGTGGACAGGGCGCCGACGCCGGGGGCGAAGAGGGCCCCGAGGACCAGGGCGAGAGCGGCGAGTACGGAGCGGTACCGGTGCTTCATTGCGGATGCCTCCTGCGGATGACCGTGACGGTTGGGGACGGCGGTGCAGGTGGTGCGGTGGCGCGGGCCGAGCGGCAGCGCGCAGGGAGATGGTGCCGCAGTTCTACGCGCGTCCGAAAGGGGGCGTGGGGGCAGTCCGGGTGAACATCTTCCGGAGATGTTGAAAGTTGAACGGAATACCGCTACAGTCATTCTCGTTGAAGGTTCAACAACACGGGCACCGGCAGCCTCCCCGGCCGGACATCTGATCAAGGAGCACGTCATGGGCATCTTCGGCCGCAAGAACACCGGCACCGCCACCACCACCGCCGTCGCGACCCTCCCGGTGGACCCGGCGCTCGCCGCCCTGACCGGCGACTACACGATCGACCCCGCGCACAGCAGCATCGGCTTCACCGTCCGGCACGCGATGGTCACCAACGTCCGGGGCACCTTCGCGGAGCACGAGGGCGCGCTGAAGCTGAACGGCTCGGACCCGGCCGCCTCCACCGCCGTGATCGACGTCAAGATCGCCTCCATCGACACCGGCATCGCCGACCGCGACGGGCACCTGCGCAGCGGCGACTTCTTCGACGCCGAGCAGTTCCCCTCGATGACCTTCCGCTCCACGCGGGCCGAGCAGCTCGGCGGCGACAAGTACCGGATCACCGGCGACCTGACCATCAAGGACGTCACCAAGCCGCTCGCCATCGACCTGGAGTTCAACGGCACCGCGACCGACGTCTACGGCAACGAGCGGGTCGGCTTCGAGGGCAGCGCCGAGATCCTGCGCTCCCAGTGGGGCCTGACCTGGAACGCGGCCCTGGAGACCGGCGGCGTCATGGTCAGCGACAAGGTCAAGCTGAACTTCGACATCTCCGCCATCAAGAACGCCGCCTGACCCCCGGGGCCCCGCCCCGGCGGCGCCACCCGGCCGAGACACACGAGCGCGCCCGCCTCTCCGCCCCCGCGGAAGGCGGGCGCTCGGCGTTCCGGGCCCGGCGGCCGGGCGGGTCGGGGCCGTCACCGGCCGCTACGGCGCCGGGCTCGGCGCCTCCCACACCCGCTCCGGCTCCGGAGCGGCCCGGCCTTCGGCGTCCGGGGCGAGGGCGTCCCAGGGGGCCGGCGCCTCCGACGCGGTCCACGCGTCGAGAGCGGCTCCGTCCACGCAGCGGATTCCGCTCGTGGCCGCGTAGTCGAGGGCGGGTTCGGTGAACGTACTGGTGGTCACCAGGACCGCGACATCGGCCTCGTGCACGGTCCAGCAGGTGCCGCCGAAGCGCTGGAGGTCCGGGGAGCCGACGCGGTGGTCCGGCGCGTACCGCTTGCACTGGAGCACGACCCGCCGCCCGTCGGCGGTCGTCGCCAGCACGTCCGCGCCCAGATCCCCGGCGCCTCCGACCACCTGGACGGACCCGCAGCCGTCGCGGGCGCAGAGCGCCGCCACGGTGTGCTCGAACTCGTACGGATCCGCGGCGGCGTGGTCCAGCGCGTCCCCGTCCACGACGGGCGCCGCGGGCCGCTCCGGTATCCCGCCGCCGCGGACCGCCGCGGCCGCCGCGCGGCCTCGCCTCCGGACCCCGGGGCCCGGCCGCCGCCTCCCGCCCCGCGCGGGTGCCAGGCTCCATCGCGCCACCGCCACCCCGACACCGGTCACCACGAGGAGCCCGATCAGGACCACGGGCGGGCGCGCGCCCTCGGCGTACGCCGTCCGCAGGAGCAGCGCCGCCCCGCCGGCGACCGTTCCCGCGAGCCCCACGGCGAGCAGCACGTCCCGCCCCACGCCGACGGCCGTCCGCCCCTCCTCGGCCGCGCCCCTCTCCCTGCCACCGTTCACCGCCATGTGCGGTCCCCTTCCCCTGCCGGTGTGACGATTCCCTCGCATCCCCCGAAGCCCGGGGCGCCACGCCGCGAGGCCCCGACCGGGGGGAGCGGTCGGGGCCTCGCGGCGGGGCGGGGGTTCAGCTCCGGAAGGCGTCCTTGACGTCTTCCTTGGCGTGCCGGGCCTTGCTCTTGGCCTGGTCCGCGCGGCCCTCGGCCGTCATCCGCTCATTGCCGACCGCGCGGCCGACGGTCTCCTTGATCTTGCCCTTGGCCTGCTCGGCGTGGGCCTTGCTCTTCTCCGTACCCGACACGGGGACCTCCTCGTAGCAGCAACCGGATTGGTCTTGACCCGCTTCTGCTCGGCGATTCCCCTCTCAAACGTCCCGGTCGCGCCCGCGTCGTCTTCGGGCTTCGGGCTTCGGGCTTCGGGCTTCGGGCTTCGGGCCGCCGGCCTAGGGGGTGTCCGCCCCGTCCGCCGCCGCGGCCACCGCCGCGATCAGCCGTGTGTTCTCCGGGGCGCCCGGACCGCCGAAGACCGCGAAGCGGCGGCGGGCGTAGCCGTACGCGAGGCCCCGGGCCGGTTCCGCGAAGGCCTGCGAGCCGGGGGCGCCGTTGTGCCCGACGGCGCCGGCGCCGAGCTCCGGGTGGCGCGGGGCGAGCGGGATGAAGCCCAGCGCGAAGGTGTTGGGGTTCCCGGTGACCAGGTCCGTCCCCTCGGAGTGCACCCGCGAGAACTCCGCCAGGGTCTCCGGCTTCAGCAGCGGCGCCCGCCCGTCGAGCTCGCCGGCCATCGCCGCGTACATCCGGGCGAGACCGCGCGCGCTGCCGACCCCGCCGGCGGAGAGCGGCGCCCCGGCCCGCAGGGCCCGGGAGTTCCCGTAGCCGACCATGTCGAGCGGCGGGTCGGTGTGCAGGCCGAAGGCGACGCTCAGGAGGCTGCCGGGAGCGGCCGGGTGCGCGTCGAGGAGGGCCTGCTCCTCCGGTGTGGGCAGCATCGGCAGGACGGTCCGGAAGCGCGGCTCCAGCTCCTCGGGCAGGCCGAGGTGGTAGTCCACCCCGTACGGGACGCGGATCCGCTCCTCGTAGTGCTCCCGGACCGTGCGCCCGGTGGCCCGCAGCACCACCTCGCCGACCAGCGCGCCGAAGGTGTGGCCGTGGTAGCCGTGCCCGGTGCCGGGCTCCCAGTACGGGCGGTGGGCGGCGAGCCGGGCGGCGACCCCCCGGTCGTCGGCGAGCTCGTCGAGCGTGAAGCCGCCGTCGACGCCGATCGCGCCCGCGCGGTGCGCCAGCAGCTCCCGCAGGGTCAGCGCCCCCTTGCCCTCCGCCGCGAACTCCGGCCACCAGGAGGCCACCTCGCGGTCGAGCTCCAGCGCCCCGTCCTGCACCAGGAGGGCGGTGACGAGCGCGACGGCTCCCTTGCTGCAGGAGTACAGGGCGAGCAGCGCGTCGCCGTCGACACCGTCGCCGCCCCACAGGTCCACCACCCGGCGGCCCCGGTGGTAGACGGCGAGCTGGGCGCCGCCGTCGCGCGCCTCGTCGGCGAGGACGCCGGCGAACTCCTCCCGCACCGACTCGAATCCGGCCGCCACGGTGCCGTGGACCTCGCTCATCGCGCACTCCCCCTCGTCGAGGCGCGGTGGTCCGCGCCGGGTCTTCCCACCGGCCGAACGGTCAGGGCGGCGGCGGGATTCCCGGCGTTGTCAGTGCGGGCCGCTAGCGTCGGCGGCATGGAATTCCGTATCGAAAGCGGCCTGCTGACCGAGGCCGTGGCCTGGGCGGCCCGCGTGCTGCCCACCCGCTCCCCCATGCCCGTGCTCGGCGGGCTGCTGCTGGAGGCCGCCGACGGGCGGCTGCGCGTCTCCGGTCTGGACTACGAGGCCTCCGCCCGCATCGAGGTGGACGCGGACACCCTGCGGGACGGGCGGGCCCTGGTGCTCGGGCGGCGGCTGCTCGACATCTGCAAGGTGCTGCCGTCCGGGATCGCGCACTGCGCGGTCGAGGGCGCCCGGCTCTCGGTGACCGGCGGTGACGCCCGCTTCGGGCTCTCGCTGCTGCCCCTGGACGACCACCCGGCCCCGCCCGCGCTGCCCGCCCTGCGCGGGACGGTGGACGCGGACGCCTTCGCCTCGGCCGTGGGACACGTGGCGGTGGCGGCCGGCCGGGACGACGCGCTGCCGGTCCTCACGGGGGTGCGGCTCGGCCTGGACGGCACGACGATGACCCTGGCCGCGACCGACCGCTACCGGTACGCGGTGCGCACGCTGGAGTGGAAGCCCGAGGAGGCCCCCGGGGCCGAGGCCGCCGACGTGGTGGTCCCGGCCCGGCGGCTCACCGAGATCGCCCGCTCGCTGGCCGGGTCGGGCCCGCTCCGGCTCGCCCTCGACCAGGGGTCCATCGGCTTCGAGAGCGGCGGGATGCGGACCACCACCCGCCTCCTGGACGGGCGCCTGCCCCGGCACGACAAGCTGTTCACGCTCGGCGAGCACGCGGTGGCCGTCACCGGGCGGGCCGCGCTGGTCGAGGCCGCGAAGCGGGTCGCGGTGGTGGCCGAGGGCGACAGCCCGGTGCAGCTGACCTTCGACCGGGCCGGCGTGCACCTCCAGGCGGGGTACGAGGACGATGTCGCCTCCCAGCGGCTGCCCGCCTCGCTCACCGGCGCCGAGTCGCTGACGGTCGCGTTCAACCCCGGCTATCTGCTGGACGCCCTGGGCTCCTTCGACGCGCCGGAGCTGCACCTCCTGCTGCTCGGCCCCGGGCAGCGGGCCCTGATCACGGACGGCGAGGCCGGGACCCACCGGCATCTGCTGATGTCGGTGAAGCCCCTGGTCTGACCGGCCGGCCGGGGCCCGGCCGACCGGTCAGAAGCCGCCGCCCCCGTCGAAGCCTCCGCCGCCACCGTCGAAGCCTCCACCGCCCCCGTCGAAGCCTCCGCCGCCGCCGAAGTCGCTCGACCCGAAGTCGGCGGAGCTGAAGTCGGCGCCGGAGACGTCGCCGCCCTGGAAGTCACCGCCCTGGAAGTCGCCGCCGCCGTACTCGGCGGCGTAGGCCGGGGTGGAGAGCATCGAGCCGAGCATGGTGCCGACGAGCAGGCCGGGCAGGATCCCGCCGCCGAAGTAGCCGCCGGCCCAGGGGCCGTACGCGGGTCCCGCCTCCCAGTAGGGGCGGCGCCCGTCGTCGGTGTCGACGGTGCGGGCCACCGGGTCGAGCCCGTCGTCGATGCGGGCCGCGTCGGCGGCGCAGACCGGGACCTCGCGGGCGGCGCCGCCGGCCGGGGTCCAGGTGCGGTCCTCGGTGGAGGGGCCGTGCCGGGGGTCGAAGAAGCAGGGGGCGCGCCGCTCGGGCAGCGGGCGGTGCTCGCGGCGGGCGGCGAGCACCGCGAGCGAGTAGCGCCCGTCCTCCAGGGCCTCGGTGACCCCGCGCACCTCGTGCGGGCGGGTGGCCGCGCCCATCAGGGACTTGGCCCGGTCGTAGGAGTCGAGGGCGCGCTCGTAGTCGCCGCGCATGGCGTCGTCGGCGCCCGCCTCGGCGGGGTGGAAGTCGAGCCGTTCCAGCGCCTCGCCGAAGGCGGTGATGTCCTCGTCGACCACGACCCGCAGCCGGTCGAGGGCGGCGCGCTCCTCGGCCTCCTTCCGCTGCCGCCTGCGGCGGGCGACGGTGAGGGCGGCGGCACCGCCGCCCACGACGACGACGCCGAGGACGACCAGACCCGCGACGGGGACGCCGGAGCCCTGGTCGGAGCCGCCGGCGCCGCCCCAGGAGGCGGGGGCGGAGCCGCGCACGGTCGGCAGGGCCTGGTCGACGAAGTTGTTCAGCTCGGTCGCGGCGGAGACGCCGGGCTGCCGCACGGCGGTGACCAGGTTGCGGACGGCGTCGCCGGAGATCACCGAGCGGTCGGCGGCGGCGTTGAAGCCGTCGCCGAGCCGGACCGCGTACAGCCCGGTGACACCGGTCTCGGTGCGCAGGTTGCGCAGCAGGTTCTGCGGCGGGTACTGCGCGTTCGCCGGAAGCACCGCCACGAACAGCGGCTTGTCGGCGTCCTTGATCTTCTTGGCGAGGGCGTCGGCCTCGGCCTTGGAGAGCTGCCCGGCCGCCCCTGGGTCCACGTACACCGGGCCCTGTTTCAGGGCGGCGGCGGCCTCGGAGAGGCCTGTGTCCCTGGCGCCCGCGGGCGGGGCCAGGGTCAAGAGCAGAAGGAGCGTCAGCCCGGCGAGGGCCGACCACACGGATATCGACCTGATCCTCATGGTACGACGCTACCCGAACGGCATCGAACGGGACATAAAGACGCTATTCGGCCGGGTCGATGCCCGCCCGGAGCAGGCCGTAGGTGAAGGCGTCCTCCAGGGCGTGCCAGGAGGCGGCGATGACGTTGCCGCCGACGCCGACGGTGGACCACTCGGTGTTGCCGTCGCTGGTGGTGACCAGGACGCGGGTGGTCGACTCGGTGCCGTGGCGGCCCTCCAGGATGCGCACCTTGTAGTCGACCAGGCCGAACTTGGCGAGCGGCGGGTAGATCCGCTCCAGGGCGACCCGGATGGCCCGGTCGAGGGCGTTGACGGGGCCGTTGCCCTCGGCGGTGGCGACGATCCGCTCGCCCTTGGCCCACAGCTTGACGGTGGCCTCGTTCGCGTGGGTGCCGTCGGGGCGGTCCTCGACGATGGCCCGCCAGGACTCGGTGCGGAAGTAGCGGCGCGGCCGGCCCTCGGCCTCCTCGCGGAGCAGCAGCTCGAAGGAGGCGTCGGCGGCCTCGTACGTGTAGCCCTGGAGCTCGCGCTCCTTGACCCGCGCGACGACCCGGGCGACCAGGGCGCGATCGTCGCCGAGGTCCACGCCGAGCTCCTTGCCCTTGAGCTCGATGGAGGCGCGGCCGGCCATGTCGGAGACGAGCATCCGCATGGTGTTGCCGACCAGTTCGGGGTCGATGTGCTGGTAGAGGTCGGGGTCCACCTTGATGGCGGAGGCGTGCAGGCCCGCCTTGTGCGCGAAGGCGGAGACGCCGACGTACGGCTGGTGGGTGGAGGGGGTGAGGTTGACGACCTCGGCGATGGCGTGGGAGATCCGGGTCATCTCGGCGAGCGAGCCGGCGGGCAGCACGGTCTTGCCGTACTTGAGTTCCAGGGCCGCGACGACGGGGAAGAGGTTGGCGTTGCCGACCCGCTCGCCGTAGCCGTTGGCGGTGCACTGGACGTGGGTGGCGCCGGCGTCGACGGCGGCGAGGGTGTTGGCGACGGCGCAGCCGGTGTCGTCCTGGGCGTGGATGCCGAGCCGGGCGCCGGTGTCGGCGAGGACGGTGGAGACGACGGCCTGGACCTGGGCGGGGAGCATGCCGCCGTTGGTGTCGCAGAGGATGACGACGTCGGCGCCGGCCTCGTAGGCGGTGCGGACGACGTCCTTGGCGTAGCCGGGGTTGGCCTTGTAGCCGTCGAAGAAGTGCTCGCAGTCGACGAAGACCCGGCGGCCCTGGGCGCGCAGGTGGGAGACGGTGTCGCGGACCATCTCCAGGTTCTCTTCGAGAGTGGTGCGCAGGGCGAGCTCGACGTGCCGGTCGTGGGACTTGGCGACGAGGGTGATCACCGGGGCGCCGGAGTCCAGCAGGGCCTTGACCTGGGGGTCCTCGGCGGCGCTGCCGCCGGCCCGGCGGGTGGCGCCGAAGGCGACGAGCTGCGCGTTCTTGAACGTGATCTCCTGCCGGGCGCGGGCGAAGAACTCGGTGTCGCGCGGGTTGGCGCCGGGCCAGCCGCCCTCGATGAAGCCGACGCCGAAGTCGTCGAGGTGGCGCGCGATCGTCAGCTTGTCCGCGACGGTGAGGTTGATCCCTTCGCGCTGGGCACCGTCGCGCAGCGTGGTGTCGAAGACGTGGAAGCTGTCGTCGGGACGCGGGCTCTCGCCGTTCTCCGTGGTCATGACTGTGATGGCTCCTGTCGGATGTGGCTCCGGAAGTCTGGATCCACTTGCCCCCATTCTCACGCGCGGTCCGTTTTCGGCGGTGGTGGGGCCGGAAAACGAAAAAACCCCTCGCGGGTGCGAGAGGTCTGCGCGCGGGTCTGGGGCACGATGTCCGCCTGCGTGGGGGTCGTTCCACGCGTCAGCGGTCACTGCGGACCGGCGCGCTGCTGCCGATAATCATGGTGGTAGCGAGCACGCCCGCAGTCTGCCACAGCAGGGTGGCCGAAAGGGATCCGGTCTCAGGATGCGGGCGCCTTCTCCGCCCCGGCGGCGGGCACCCCCTCGGGCGCCCGGGTGCCGACCCGGCCCAGGTCGATGTCGCGGGTCTCGCGCATCGTGAGGTAGACGACGAGCGAGACGGCCGCGCAGCCCGCCACGTACCAGAAGAAGCCCGACTCGATCCCGGCGTCCTTGAACCAGAGCGCCACGTATTCGGCGGTGCCGCCGAAGAGGGCGTTGGCGATCGCGTACGGCAGGGCGACGCCGAGGGCGCGGATGCCGGTCGGGAAGAGCTCGGCCTTCACGCAGGCGTTGATCGAGGTGTAGCCGGTGACGACGAGGAGGGCGAGCAGGGAGAGGCCGAGGGCCGGCCAGAAGGAGCCCGCGTGGCGGAGCATCGTCATGATCGGCACGGTCAGGAGGGTGGAGCCGACCGCGAAGGTGATGAGCAGCGGGCGGCGTCCGACGCGGTCGGAGAGCAGGCCGGCGAGCGGCTGGAGGCAGGCGAAGACGATGAGCGCGCAGAAGGAGACCAGGGTGGCGGTCTGCTTGGGCAGTCCGGCGGAGTTGGACAGGTACTTCGTCAGATAGGTGGTGTACGTGTAGTAGGCCACGGTGCCGCCCATGGTGAGCGCGATCACCAGGAAGGCCTCGCGGCGGTGCGCCCAGAGCGCCTTGACGGTGCCCTTGTCGTCCCGCGCGACGGCGTCGTCGGCGGTCTCCGCGTACACCTCGGTCTCCAGCATGGTGCGGCGCAGGTAGAAGACGACGGCCGCGCCGAGGGCGCCGATGACGAAGGGGATGCGCCAGCCCCAGGCGTGCAGGTCCTCGGCGGACATGGCGTGCTGGAGGACGATCAGCAGCCCGAGGCCGGCGATCTGGCCGGCGGTCATCGACACGTACTGGAAGCTGGAGGCGAAGCCTCGGTGCCGAGGGGCGGACGCCTCGGTGAGGTAGGTCGCGCTGGCGGCGTACTCGCCGCCGACGGAGAGCCCCTGGAGCAGGCGGGCGACGAGGAGGACGGCGGCGCCTCCGTAGCCGGCGACGGCGTAGGTGGGGGCGACGGCGATGAGCAGGGCCGAGGCGGACATCAGGGTGACGGTGAGGGTGAGCGCGGCCTTGCGGCCCTTGCGGTCGCCGACCCGGCCGAGCAGCCAGCCGCCGACGGGGCGCATGAAGAAGCCGACGGCGAAGATGCCGGCGGTGTTCATGAGCTTGGCGGTGTCGTTGCCCTCGGGGAAGAACGCCCCCGCGAAGTAGGTCGCGAAGCTCGCGTAGACGAACCAGTCGAACCACTCGACCATGTTGCCCGCCGACCCGACCCAGATCTTCTTCCAGTGCTCTCGTCCCATGGGGAAGGACCGTGCCGGAGGAGGCGTGGGCGCAACAAGGGTGCGGGGTGCAACGATCGGGAGTACTTACGTGCCTTGAGTTCCCCCGATCAGGGTTTGATCGACGAACTCCCTTACATGGCCCAGGACTTGCTCACGTCCGGTGCCGGGGATGCCGACGGCCACGTGCACGCTGAAGCCGTCCAGGAGGGCGCGCATCCGGTGCGCGAAGCGGTCCGGGTCGACGGTCCGGAACTCCCCGCGCGAGACGCCCTCGGCGAGGATCGCGACGAGGTCCCGGTGCCAGGCCCCCTCGATGGCGGCCTGCCGGGCGCGGGCGTCGTCGTCGGCGTTCTGCGAGCGGTTCCAGACCTCCAGCCAGAGCGTCCAGTGCGGGTCGCGCGGCCCGGCCGGCACGTACACGTCGACGTAGCCGTCGAGCCGCTCGCGCGCGCTGCCCGGCCGCGCCAGCAGGGCGCTGCGCTCGGCCCCGAGCCGCCCCTCGCTCCACTCCAGGGTGCGCAGCAGCAGCTCGTCCTTGGTGCGGAAGTAGTAGAGCAGGTGCCCGCTGCTCATCCCGACCTGCCGCCCGAGCCCGGCCATGGTCAGCCCGTCGAGCCCGCGCTCGGCGATGGTGTCCATGGCGGCGGCCAGCACGTCCTCGCGGGGCGGGGCGGCCTGGTTGCGGCGGCGGGTGTGGGGGGCGGGGTCGCTGCTCTGACTCACTCGTACGTTCTACATGATCGGGCCGCCTGGGCCGTCCCCTGGGGAACGAGGGGGAGCACGGAGGAGTGAGGGGCGGGGCGGCCGGATTCGAACCGGCGTCCTCCGAGATGATGTCGCGGCGCACTACCTCTGTACTACGACCCCGCCTTGGTGATCACCCTAGGGGCTCCGGGGAGCCGCCTCAAAGGGATTTCCGTCCGCTCAGACCGCCGGCTGCTGCTGGGTGATGCAGTGGATGCCGCCGCCGCCCGCGAAGATCGTGCGCGCGTCGACCAGGACGACCTCGCGCTCCGGGAAGAGGCCCCGGAAGGTCTCCGCGGCGACCTCGTCGTTCGGGTCGTCGAAGGCGCACAGGACCACGCCGCCGTTGCACAGGTAGTGGTTGATGTACGAGTAGTCGACCCAGTCGCCCTCCTCGTCCTTCAGGACGGTCGGCGCCGGGACCTCGATGACCTCCAGCGGGCGGCCCTGGGCGTCGGTCTGGCCGCGCAGCAGGTTCACGTACAGGCGCGAGCGCTCGTGGTCCGGGTGGGCCGGGTCCTGCTGGCTGTGGACCAGGACGGTGCCGGGGCGGGCGAAGGCGGCGACGATGTCGACGTGGCCCTGGGTGCCGTACTGGCCGTAGTCGCCGGCCAGGCCGTGCGGGAGCCAGATCGCCTTGCTGGTGCCGAGCTTCGCGTGGATCTCGGCCTCGACCTCCACGCGGGTCCAGTCGGAGTTGCGGCCGGGGCCGAGCTGCACGGTGTCGGTGAGGAGGACCGTGCCCTCGCCGTCGACGTGGATCGCGCCGCCCTCGTTGATCAGGGTGGAGGGCAGCACGGGGACGCCGGCCACGTCGGCGACGTGGCGGGCGATCTTGGAGTCGTGCTCCCAGCGGGCCCAGTCCTGGGCGCCCCAGCCGTTGAACACCCAGTCGACCGCGGCCAGCCGCTCGCCGTCGGTGACGAAGGTCGGGCCGATGTCCCGCATCCAGGCGTCGTCCAGCTCCCGCTCGACGAGCTCGATCCCCTCGCCCAGCAGGGCGCGGGCGGACTCGGCGTCGCCGGGGGCGACCACCACGGTGACCGGCTCGAAGCGGCGCACGGCGCGGGCGACGGAGGCCCAGGCGGCGCGGGCCCCGGCGAGCTCCTCCGGGTTGGTGAAGGTCGGGTTGGGGCTCGGCCAGGCCATCCAGGTGCGCTCGTGCGGGGTCCACTCGGCGGGCATTCGGTACGTCGTCATGAGCTGCGGTCCTCGCGGTCGGGGGTGGCGGCGGTCACGTTCCGTGGGGCCGGTGGCGCACGCCAGTCACCTCACGTTTGAACAACACTCTAAATGCTGTGACCTCAGCTTCCAAGCATTGACGCCGGAGGTTCACGTGGGTCACATTGAGCGGCACTCTAAATCCATATCCACCCCCCACGCCTCCCTCCTTGCCCCCTGCCCCCAGGAGCCCCCACCCATGGCGATAGAACAGCGCGGAGTCGACACCATCCCCGAGGCGGAGCGCACCAGCGGCCCCCGCGACCTCGTCTCGATCCTCCTCGGCTCCAACCTCTGCCTCGGCGTGATCGTCTTCGGCTGGCTGCCCGTCTCCTTCGGGCTCGGCCTGTGGGCCTCGGTCGGCGCCGTCGTCACCGGCACCCTCGTCGGCGTGGCCGTCACCGCCCCGCTCGCGCTGGTCTCGCTGCGCACCGCCACCAACCTCTCCACCTCCTCCGGCGCCTTCTTCGGCGTACGGGGCCGGCTCGTCGGCTCGGTGGTCGGCCTGCTGCTCTCCCTCGGCTACACCGCGCTGACCCTGTGGATCGGCGGCGACGTGATGGTCGGCACCCTGGAGCGGCTGGTCGGCCTGCCGACCGGCGGGGCCGCGCACACCCTGGTGTACGCCCTGCTCGCCGCCCTCACCGTGGTCGGCGCCGTCTACGGCTACCGGCTGCTGCTCAAGCTGAGCCAGGCGCTCGCGATCGGCATGACCCTGCTGCTCGCGCTCGGACTCCTCGCGTACGCCGGGGACTTCAGCGCCGCGCCCGTACCGGACACCCCGCTCCTGCTGGGCTCGTTCTGGCCCACCTGGCTGCTCGCCGCCGTCGCCGCCGGGCTCAGCGGACCGGTCGCCTTCATCACCCTGCTCGGCGACTACACCCGCTATATCTCCCCCGCGAAGCACAGCCCGAGGAAGGTCTGGCGGGCCACCTGTCTGGGCCTCGTCGTCGGCCTGCTGGTCCCCCAGCTCTTCGGCACCTTCACGGCGCTGGCCTCGCGCGCCGGGGCCGAGTACGCCGGCCCGCTGGTCGCCGCCTCGCCCGCCTGGTACCTGGTCCCGCTGCTGCTCGCGGCGACCGCCGGCTCGGTCGGCAACGCGGGCCTGATGCTCTACTCGATGGGCCTGGACCTCGACGCGATCCTGCCGAAGGCGACCCGCGCCCGCGCCACCCTGGTGGTCGCGGCGGTCGCCACCGCCTTCGTCTTCCTCGGCCACTTCGCCTCGGACGCGCAGACCGCGATGACCTCGTTCGTGCTGCTGCTCACCGCGATCGGCACCCCGTGGGCGGTGATCACCCTGATCGGGCACGTGCGCTGCCGGGGCGCGTACGACGCGGAGGCGCTCCAGGTCTACAACCGGCGCTCGCGCGGCGGCGTGTACTGGTACGCGGCGGGCTGGCACCCGCGCGCCACCGTCTCCTGGGCGATCGGCGCGGCGGTCGGCCTCGCCGCCGTCTCGACCCCGCTGTACGAGGGTCCACTGCTGTCCCTGACCGGCGGGGTGGACTGCAGCTTCGTCTTCTCGGGGGTCGTCGGCGGCGTGCTGTACGCGGTGCTGACACCGTCCCCGGCACGCGAGGCGCCCGGGACGGAGACCGCCCCGGGCGCCCTGGCCGGCAGGGGCTGACCGCTACTCGCCGAGCTGGTGGACCCAGCCGTGCGCGTCCTCGGCCTTGCCCGTCTGGATGGCGAGCAGGGCCTCGCGCAGCTTCATGGTGACCTCGCCGGGCTCGCCGCCCGAGTGGTGCCACTCGCCTCGGGCGGACTTGACCGTGCCGACGGGGGTGATGACGGCGGCGGTGCCGCAGGCGAACACCTCGGTGAGGGTGCCGGCCTCGGTGTCGGCCTGCCACTGGTCGATGGAGACGCGGGCCTCCTCCGACGCGTAACCGAGGTCGCGGGCGACCTGGAGCAGCGAGTCGCGGGTGACGCCCGCGAGCAGGGAGCCGGTGAGGGTCGGGGTGACGATCCGGTCCCCGTACACGAAGTACAGGTTCATGCCGCCCAGCTCCTCGACCCACTTGTGCTCGACGGCGTCGAGGTAGGCGACCTGGATGCAGCCCTTCTCGGCGGCCTCGGCCTGGGCGAGCAGGGAGGCGGCGTAGTTGCCGCCGGTCTTGGCGTCGCCGACGCCGCCGGGGACGGCGCGGACGCGGTCCTCGGAGGCCCAGATGGCGACCGGCTTCACGCCGTCCGGGAAGTAGGCGCCGGCCGGGGAGGCGATGACGACGAAGAGGTACTCGTTGGCCGGGCGGACGCCCAGGCCGACCTCCGTGGCGATCATGAACGGGCGCAGGTACAGGGACTCCTCGCCGCCGTGCGCCGGGACCCAGGCCGCGTCCTGGCGGACCAGGACGTCGCAGGCCTCGATGAAGGTCTCGACCGGGAGCTCGGGCATCCCGAGGCGGTGCGCGGAGGACTGGAAGCGGCGGGCGTTGGCGTCGGGGCGGAAGGTGGCGACGGAGCCGTCGGGGCGGCGGTAGGCCTTCAGGCCCTCGAAGATCTCCTGGGCGTAGTGCAGGACGCTCGTCGCGGGGTCGAGGGAGAGGGGGCCGTAGGGCACGAGCTGCCCGTCGTGCCAGCCTCGGCCCTCCGTCCAGCGGATGGTGACCATGTGGTCGGTGAAGTGCCGGCCGAATCCCGGGTTGGCCAGGATCGCCTCGCGCTCCGCGTCGGACAGCGGGCTGGAGGAGGGCTTGAGCTCGATGGTGGGCGTCGTCATGAGTGCTTGTCCTTCACCGGTTGTGTGTGTCGGACCGCGCTCACGCCGCTACGCAGTACTGCTAGGACGTCCGAGCTTTCCCGCAATCGCGGCCCCACGTTCGATTATCGCTCGTGGGCACCGGTGGACGGAAACGGTGTGTGACGCGGTCCAGGGTTCGATGGTGGCACCCGGCGACCGCGTAGGTACAGCCGCCGGGTGCGGAGTGCGACCCGGCGGCTGGGAGGTGGAACGTTCAGCGGCGGGTCAGCTCGCTACGCGTACCGCGAGCGCGTCGCCGATCTCGGCCGTCGTACGGGGGGTGTCGCCGCGCTCGGTGAGGTCGGCGGCGACCGCCTCCTCGATGCGGGCCGCCTCGGACTCGTAGCCGAGGTGGCGCAGCAGCAGCGCGACGGAGAGCACGGTGGCCGTGGGGTCGGCCTTGCCCTGGCCCGCGATGTCCGGGGCGGAGCCGTGGACCGGCTCGAACATGGACGGGAAGGCGCCGCTCGGGTTGATGTTCCCGGAGGCGGCGACGCCGATTCCGCCGGAGACGGCGGCGGCGAGGTCGGTGATGATGTCGCCGAAGAGGTTGTCGGTGACGATGACGTCGAAGCGGGCCGGGTCGGTGACGAGGAAGATCGTCGCGGCGTCGACGTGCAGGTAGTCGGTGGTGACCTCGGGGAACTCGGCCGCGACCGCGTTGAAGATGTTCGTCCACAGGTGGCCCGCGAAGGTCAGCACGTTGTTCTTGTGGACCAGCGTGAGCTTCTTGCGGGGGCGGGCCTGGGCGCGGGCGAAGGCGTCCCGGACCACGCGCTCGACACCGTAGGCGGTGTTGACGGAGACCTCGGTGGCGACCTCGTGCTCGGTGCCCTTGCGGATGGTGCCGCCGTTGCCCGTGTACGGGCCCTCGGTGCCCTCGCGGACGACGACGAAGTCGATCTCGGGCTGGCCGGCGAGCGGGGTCGCGACGCCGGGGAGCAGCTTCGAGGGACGCAGGTTGACGTGGTGGTCGAAGGCGAAGCGCAGCTTCAGCAGGAAGCCCCGCTCCAGGACGCCGGACGGGACCGAGGGGTCGCCGATCGCGCCGAGCAGGATGGCGTCGTGGCCCTTGAGGGAGTCGAGGTCGGCGTCGGTGAGGGTCTCACCGGTGGCGTGGTAGCGCTTGGCGCCGAAGTCGTACTCCTTGGTCTCCAGCTTCACATCCTGGGGAAGGACGGCCGCGAGGACCTTGAGGCCTTCGGCCACGACCTCCTGGCCGATGCCGTCGCCGGGGATGACTGCGAGATCGATGCTGTGAGACATGTCGGCACCCTACTCTTCGTCCCATCGTCTGACACATGATGTCCAGGATGCGGACGATCCGCCCGGACGCGGGGCGGGACGCGCCGGGGCCCGGCGGGTCCCGGTCACGGCCGGCCACGGCTGATGATGGAGGGATGACACACACTTTCGAGGAACTCGTGGCGGAGGCGTCCCGGGCGCCGGTGGACGGCTGGGACTTCTCCTGGCTGGACGGCCGGGCGACCGAGGAGCGCCCGTCCTGGGGCTATCAGCGACTGATGGGCGAACGGCTGGCGAGGGCGGAGGCGGCGCTGGACGTCCAGACCGGGGGCGGCGAGGTGCTGGCCGGGGTGCCGGAGCTGCCCCGGACGGCGGTGGCCACCGAGTCGTGGCCGCCGAACATCGCCCGGGCGACGGAGCTGCTGCACCCGCGCGGGGTGGTGGTGGTCGCGGACCCGGACGAGCCGCCGCTGCCCTTCGGGGACGGCGCCTTCGACCTGGTGACCAGCCGCCATCCGGCGACCGTGTGGTGGGCGGAGATCGCCCGGGTGCTGCGCCCCGGGGGCACGTACCTCGCCCAGCACGTGGGCCCGGCCAGCGTCTGGGAGCTGGTCGAGTTCTTCCTCGGCCCGCAGCCGGACGCGGCCCGGCTGCGCCACCCCGACGACGAGGCGGCGGCGGCGCGGGCGGCCGGCCTCGACGTGGTGGACGTGCGGACGGAGCGCCTGCGGATGGAGTTCCACGACGTCGGGGCCGTGGTCTGGTTCCTCCGCAAGGTGATCTGGATCGTGCCGGGCTTCACGGTGGAGGCCGAGCTGCCGAGGCTGCGCGCGCTGGACGCGCTCATCCGCGAGCGGGGGCCGTTCACGGCCCACTCGGCCCGCACCCTGATCGAGGCCCGGAAGCCCGGGGGCGGTGGCGGGTCCGGTCAGTGACCGGTCTCGCCGCCGTTGTCCCGGCGGTCGAGGGAGCGCTGGAGGGCGGCGGCGGCGTTCTTGCGGGCCTCGTCGCTGGGACGGGCGGCGGAGTGGCGGACGCGGCGGGTGGTCTGAGCGGCCATGAGGGATCGACTCCTTGAGATCAGCGTGATCGAAGGCGCCGGAAGGGGCGGGGAGCGCCGCCGCAGGGGTTGCCTGCTCGGGGCGTGGCGCTCTCGACCGCCCTGCGCTCGATGGAGCGGGACGTTCGGCTTCTACAAAGCTAGGACAGCTCGCTCGAACTGTCTCCACAATTACTCGGACTTCCTACTATCTGAGACGGCCCCCACATCCCCATCTAGATTGCTTTCCTACCTAGATAGTGCTGAGATCTGTTCATGGCCGCAGACCGCAGATCCAGCTGGCTCAAGGGAGTCCTCGACCTGCTCGTCCTCTCCTGCCTGACCGACGGTGAGAGTTACGGGTACGAGATCGCCAAGTCGCTCGCGGAGGCGGGCGTCGGCGAGATCAAGGGCGGGACGCTGTATCCCGTACTGAACCGCCTGGAGGAGGCCGGCCTCGTCGAGGCCGAGTTCCGGGCCGCCGAACGGGGCCCCGGACGCCGCTACTACCGCCTGACCGAGACCGGGCGGACCCATCTCGCGGCCGAGAGCACGGCCTGGAGCCGTTTCCACCGGGCCGTGGAGACCAAGCTGCACACAGGGGGTACGGAACGATGAGCACCGCGCAAGACCCGGCCGGCCGGGCCGCCACCGATGTCGCCGACGCCACCGACCGCTGGTTCGCCGCACTCGGCGAGGCGCTGACCCGGGCGGGGGTGCCCGAGGAGCAGATCACCCGGACGGCGGAGGAGCTGCGCGGCCATCTCGCCGAGTCGGGCACCGGCCCCGAGGAGGAGTTCGGCCCGGCCGCCGGTTTCGCGGCCTCGCTCGGCGGCCCGGCGCCCGCACCCGGCGAGCCGGACGGGGCGGCCGAGCGCTGGACCTGGACGGCGGACCTGTTCAACGACCGCCGGATGCTGGCCGTCCACGGCGACCAGGGCTGGGAGGTCGAGCACCTGGACCCGCTGGGCCGCTTCGTCTGCCGCCGCGCTCCCGGGGCACCGCTCGCCTGGGAGTACCGCCGCGAGGTCATCGGCCTGCGCCGCCGCGCCAAGGTCCTCGGCGAACTGGACCCGGAGGGCTGGGAGCTGTGCGGGGAGTGGCTGGTGTACGGCTACTTCAAGCGCCCGAAGGCGGCGACGACGGGCCCGGCGGCGACCCTGGCCGAGGTCCCCGCACCCCCGGCGCGCCACTTCTTCCCGAGCCGCCGGGCCAAGGCCCTCCTCGCCCTCTGGGCCGCGGGCTCGGTCGCCGCCTACCTCTCCCTGGGCCTGCCGGGCCTCGCGCTCCTGATCGCCCTGGGCGGAGCCCTGTCGGCGGTGTACACGGCGAAGCTGGAGACGGACCGGGGCAGGGTGGCGGCGGCGCGGAGCGGTGCCGGGGAACACCCGGGACCGTAGCGGACACCCGCTCCCGGGCCGCCCCGGATCACCTCCAGGGCCGCCCCGGATCACCCCCCGGATCACCCCCCGGGACCGCCCCGGATCGCTTCCCGGGCCGCCCCGGATCACTGACCGGCGGACGCCGACCGGAGCTGGGCGGCGACGCCCTGCCGGTCGATCTGGATCCAGTACTCGACGATCAGCCCGTCCTCGACGCGATAGACCGCGCTGGTCGTCGCGGTGACGGGCGCGCCGGTCGGCTCGTGGCCGTCGACCGGGCCGATGTGCCGGCCGGTCTGGGTCCAGCGCGCGTAGACCCGGTCGCCCTCGGCGATGAGCTCGTCCACCGTCAGCGCGAAGGCGCCGTACGCGTCCAGCATCTCCTGGACGTGCTCGGTGTACTGCCGGGGCGTCCGCTCGACGACCTCGGGCGCCTCCGAGACGACCTGGTGGGCCCGGACCCGGCCGGCCATGAACCGGTCGGCCCGCTCCGGGTGCAGCCCCGAGCGCACCTGCAGCAGGAACTGACGGACGGTTTCCTTGGCGTCGTTCACGGCCCCAGTCTGACACCCGCCCCGGGGACACCCGGGCCCGGGGACACCCGTCCCGGGGACACCTTCCTGTTCAGCCTGCCGCTGAAGCAGGCAGGGCCTCGATTGCCGCGACGACGAGCGCGCGGGCAGCGGATCCGTACACCGCCATGCTGCGCAGCTCGGTAAACGCGTGCTCGTAGAGGGCGATCTCGGACGGCTGTGTGATGTTGACCTCGGCGGACAGCAGCTCGATGGAGGCGAGGGTGTCGTCGTAGAGGTGGAAGACCTCCTGGGGCCAGAGGCGCCGGCCGGGAGTGTCCATGGGGATGATGCCGAGGGAGACGGCGGGGAGGGCCCCCGCCGTCAGGAGGTGTCCGAGCTGGGCCGCCATGTCGTCGCTGCTGCCGAGCTGGTAGCGGAGGGCGCTCTCCTCGATGACGAAGACGAAACGCCGCCCTGCCTGGTGGATGATCCGCGATCTGCTCGCGCGAGCTGCGGCGGCCTCGGCGGAGTCATCCGGGATGCCGAGCAGTCTGGCGTTTCCCGACAGGAGGGCGCGCGTGTACCCCTCTGTCTGGAGAAGGCCGGGCACGACTGTGGGCGAATAGACACGGAACGAGCTGGTTGCCTCGAAGAGGGCAAGGTAGCTGCTCTGGAGCTGACGCAGCCCGGCGCGTGCCCGGCGGCGCCACTCCTGGTACATGGTCTGGGCGTCGCGCGAGAGCGCGACGAGGTCCTGTGCCCGTCCGTCCGCACCGCACACCCGGCACCAGGCGATGATGTCGGCCGTCGACGGCGGCGTCTTCGCGTTCTGAATGCGGCTGACCTTGGAGTGGCTCCACCGGCAGGCCGTGGCGAGATCGACGATCGTCAGCCCCGCGTCCCGGCGCAGGTCGAGTAGCTGCCGCGCGACGAGCTCGCGGGCGGCCTGCGCCGAGGACGAGGGGGAGACGGGCATGTGTGCTCCTGCTAGTGGATTTCGTACTGGTCGTGCGGGATGGCACGCGCCCACACCGAGTCGACCGCGGCTGCGTAGGCGGCGACCAGGTCGGGCTCGTCTCGCACCTCCAGCGGCTGGCCCGCCCAGTCGCCGGAGCCGGTGAAGTGGTTGATCAGCAGCCGAGCGCTGTCGAAGACCCAGCCGTCGACGGCTGGGACGAGCAGCCCCACCGCTTGGTGCCGGGGGAGCCACCGGACCTCTTCGCCGGCGTGCACGTTCACGACGGTGCCGGCGTGCTCGTAGCGGATGTAGTCGCTCACCGGCTCCGACACGATCCGGACCCGGCGCACGGAGACTCCGCGCGCAGTCGCCGCCTGGACGATGGCGACCCACGGCGCCCAGTAGGGCGAGCCGGGGTCCGCGTCCCGCTCGCCGGTCTTGCGCCAGTGCTCGTAGTCCTCTGCTTCATCCGGCACGGCGTAGCCGTCGCGGAGCTCCAGGTGGACAGCGGAGTGGCGCGCACCCGCGAGCAGGTCACCGAAGCGCGGCGGCTCGCTCTGCTGCATCACACGCCTCCTTCAGGATCGGCACCAGGCTGGCAGGGATCCGGACCACGGTCTCCCCCTCGGGGACGACCTTGTCGTGGCCGGGGGCGTTCTTCTCGATGCACTCGATACGGGTTGCCTCGTCGGCGATGTAGCTCTGGAGAACGATGTCGCCCGTCTCCGCTACCCATGCCGTGGGACTTCCGCTGTGTCCGCTCTCAGGGTCTACGCCGATGAACTGTAAGGCCATGGGGCAGCTCTCCCTCTCGAGGTGTGCGTTGATGTGCACCAACGTGGCCTCGCCGCACCTTCGCGTCAAGAGGCCCGGTTCCCAGAGCCACAGGTCCAGGAAGTTCATGCACAACCGTGCACATGACTGGTGCGCCTGCGCACTTCCTCCCTACGGTCGTCCCGTTCCCGCTGACCGGCCGAGTGGAGCCTCAGCATGATGACGATCAAGGTCTACCGAGTCGGGCCCGACGGCGCCCGGTGCCCCGTGTCGTACGCGCGGCATGACCGGCCCGCCGAACTGCCGGCGACCAGCGCGTGGACGCCCTGCCGATGTGCGCTTCATCAGGCCGGATGGTGCGACATGCACCGAGGTCCTGCGAGCACATCCCTCCTCGTGGGCGAGTGGCAGAGCGTATGCGCACCGTGCCGTGAGCAGAGGGGCTTCCTCGGGCAGGCGGTCGCCACGTGACGACGGCCCCCAGGAGGAAGCTCGCCAGGATCTCGGCCGGGACCCGCCCGTCCAGCGACGAGAGGCACCGTCATGAATACCATCACGCCCGTCCGGGACGCGGCATCCCTGCTCACCCGAGAGGAGTTAGACGGGGTCACGGCCACCGTCCTCGACAACAACCCGGGCATGAGCGAGGCCGACGGCCGGCGGATCGCCGAGGAGGCACTCAAGTTCGTCGCCGCCGCCGCGCAGTTCCCCGGCGGTATGCGCCCGTCCAGGACGGTCGACGAGGGCTGGCACGCCCTGATCCTGCACACGCGTACCTACCAGCGCCTCTGCACCGCCCTGGGGGGCAGGTTCGTCCACCATCTCCCCGAGCGCCCCGATCCCACCCGCCACGACCCGACCGCCTTGCAGTACACCCAGGCCCGCATCGCCGAGGCCGGCTACCAGGTCGACCGAACGCTGTGGCTCGGGCCGTCCACCGGAAGCGTGTCCATCGCCGCCACGTGCGAGCACACGAGCTGCGGCGACGGGAACTGCGAGGCCAACTGCAGCGACGCCCACCCGAACTAGCCGCCCCGACGCTAGGCTGACTCACCGTGAACGCTCTGTGGCAGAACGACGACGCGGACGACCTCCTCGGCCACCTCGCCGAGCTGCGCCGCGCTCGCCGGTTCCTCCGGACCCGTCGCGGCCCCGGCCGCTGCCGTAGCTGCAATGGTGCTCGGCGCGTCGTCCTCGTCGATGCGGACCGCCGGGTGGTGTACAGCCAGCCGTGCCTCGCCTGTACGGGCGACGGCACCGTGCCGACCTCAACGGTTCGGGCCTAGCCGCTCGCTCCTCACGCTCCGGCCGGACACCGTTCCGGCCGGAGCCGCCTCACGTGCCCCCTATGGAAACCGCCCCCGACCTCGGTTGGGGGACCGAGGAAGGGGGCGGTGATCAGGGGCCTCCCCCACGCGGGGGGAGGCGGGTGGGCGTCAGCCCATGTGGGGGTAGCCGTACTCGGTCGGCGGGACCAGGGTCTCCTTGATGGCGCGGGTCAGCGTCCAGCGCATCAGGTTCTGGGGGGCGCCGGCCTTGTCGTTGGTGCCGGAGGCGCGGCCGCCGCCGAAGGGCTGCTGGCCGACGACGGCGCCGGTCGACTTGTCGTTGATGTAGAAGTTGCCCGCGGCGAAGCGGAGCTTCTCCATCGTGTACGCGGCGGCGGCGCGGTCGCCCGAGATGACCGAGCCGGTCAGGGCGTAGTCGGAGACGGACTCCATCTGGGTCAGCATCGCGTCGTACGCCGCGTCCGAGCTGTCGTCGTACACGTACACCGCGAGGATCGGGCCGAAGTACTCGGTCGTGAAGACCTCGTTCTCCGGGTCGGTGCACTCGATGACGGTCGGGCGGACGAAGTAGCCCTCCGAGTCGTCGTAGGTGCCGCCGGCGACGATCGTGCAGGAGGCGTCGGCCTTCGCGCGGTCGATCGCGGCCTTGTTCTTGGCGAAGGAGCGGTCGTCGATGACGGCGCCGATGAAGTTCGACAGGTCGGTGACGTCACCCATGGTGATGCCGTCGACCTCGGCCGCGAACTCCTCCTTGAACCCGTCGTTCCAGATGGAGGCCGGGACGTACGCGCGCGAGGACGCGGAGCACTTCTGGCCCTGGAACTCGAAGGAGCCTCGGGTCAGCGCGGTCTTCAGGATCGCGCGGTCGGCGCTCGGGTGGGCGACGACGAAGTCCTTGCCGCCGGTCTCGCCGACGATCCGGGGGTAGGAGCGGTACTTCTCGATGTTGTTGCCGACCGTCTTCCACAGGTGCTGGAAGGTCTTGGTCGAACCCGTGAAGTGGATGCCGGCCAGGTCGCGGTGGTTCAGGGCCACCTCGGAGACGGCGATGCCGTCGCCGGTCACCAGGTTGATGACGCCCTTCGGCAGGCCGGCCTCCTCCAGGAGCTCCATGAGGAGCACGGCGGAGTGGGTCTGGGTCGGGGACGGCTTCCAGAC
The DNA here is from genome assembly GCF_055582325.1 of Streptomyces sp. NPDC042100. Classification (NCBI taxonomy): domain Bacteria; kingdom Bacillati; phylum Actinomycetota; class Actinomycetes; order Kitasatosporales; family Streptomycetaceae; genus Streptomyces; species Streptomyces sp. NPDC042100. The sequence goes on along the minus strand of NZ_JBVJDK010000012.1, from coordinate 270,135 downwards.
CACCACGTTGCCCATGAGGGCGGGGGCGGTGGGCAGGTTGCCCGCGATGGCCGTGAAGTTGAACGGCGTGATCGCGTAGACGAAGCCCTCCAGCGGGCGGTGGTCCAGGCGGTTCCACACGCCGGGCGAGTTCGCCGGCGGCTGCTCGGCCAGGATCTGGCGGGCGTAGGCCACGTTGAAGCGCCAGAAGTCGACGAGCTCGCACGGGGTGTCGATCTCGGCCTGCTGGGCGGTCTTCGACTGGCCGAGCATGGTGGACGCGGCCAGCGTCTCGCGCCACGGGCCGGCGAGCAGCTCGGCGGCGCGCAGGATGATCGCCGCGCGGTCGTCGAAGGCCATCGCGCGCCACGCCGGGGCGGCGGCCAGGGCCGCGTCGATCGCGTCCTGGGCGTCCTGCTGGGTGGCGCCGGCGAAGGTGCCGATGACGGCCTTGTGGTTGTGCGGCTGCACGACGTCGACGCGCTCGCCGCCGCCCATGCGCTTGACGCCGCCGATGGTCATCGGCAGCTCGCGCGGGTTGTCGGCCAGCTCCTTGAGCTTGACCTCCAGCCGGGCGCGCTCGGGGGAACCGGGGGCGTAGCCGTGCACCGGCTCGTTGACCGGAGCGGGGACCTGGGTGACAGCGTCCATGGGTCGCGGGACTCCTTCTTGAGGGGTGGTGGGGCTCAGCCCTTGGTGAGGATGGAGCGGACGAAGAAGAGCAGGTTGGCCGGCTTCTCCGCGAGGCGGCGCATGAAGTAGCCGTACCAGTCGGTGCCGTAGGCGGTGTAGACGCGCATCCGGTGGCCCTCGGCCGCGAGCCGGTTCTGCTCCTCGCCGCGGATGCCGTACAGCATCTGGAACTCGTACTCGTCCAGCTTGCGGCCGGCCCGGCGGGCGAGCTCCTGGCCGACGGCGATCAGGCGCGGGTCGTGGGACCCGATCATCGGGTAGCCCTCGCCCTCCATCAGGATCTTCATGATCCGGACGTACGCCTTGTCGATCTCCGGCTTGTCCTGGAGGGCGACCTCGGCGGGCTCCTTGTAGGCGCCCTTCACGATCCGCACGCGCGAGCCGTTGGCGGCGAGGCGGCGGGCGTCGTCCTCGGTGCGGAAGAGGTACGCCTGGATGACGCAGCCGGTCTGCGGGTAGTCCTTCCGCAGCTCCTCGTGGATGGCGAACATCGAGTCGAGGGTGGTGTGGTCCTCGGCGTCGAGGGTGACGGTGGTGCCGATCTCGGCGGCGGCCGCGACGACCGGGCGGACGTTCGCGAGGGCCAGCTCGTGGCCGCTGCCGGGGCCCTCGGGGTCCAGCGACTGGCCGAACATGGACAGCTTCACGGACATCTCGGCGCGGGCGCCCAGGCCCAGCTCCTTGAGGCGCCCGATGAGCTCCAGGTAGGCGTCGCGGGCGGCGTGGGACTGCTCGACGGTGGTGATGTCCTCACCGACCACGTCGAGGGTGACCTCCAGGCCGCGGGCCGCCAGCTCCCGCACGATCGGGACGACGTCGTTCACCGACTCGCCGGCGATGAAGCGCGCCACGACCTGCTTGGTCCCGGGGGCGGCCGACACGAAACGGCGCATCTTGTCGCTGCGCGACGCGGCGAGGATCACGGGACCCAGCACGGGGCACCTCCAGAGGGCAGGGTGACGAAAGGTGCCGTACCCGACCTTCCGTAAGGAACGGGGAACAGCACGAAGAACCACCGTGAAACCTAAGGACCGCTCCGATCGTCCGCCATCTACAGCTGTCACGCATCCGTGGACACGCGCTCAGACATCTGTCTGAAGGACGGTCCGCGCGGTGGGAGAATGGCTCGGTGAAAGGCGACTACCAGGACCTTGTGGACGAGATCTCGGCGCTGCTCGGCGCCCCCGCGACCCTGGAGAACCGTGATTTCGGGCTGATCGCCTTCGGCGCGCACGACAGCGAGGACGACGAGGCCATGGACCCGGTCCGCACCCGGTCGATCCTCACCCGCAAGTCCACCCCCGCCGTCCGCGCCTGGTTCGAGGGCTTCGGCATCACCCGGGCGACCGGCCCGGTCCGCATCCCGGCCGCCCCCGACGCGGGCGTCTTCCGGGACCGGATCTGCCTGCCGGTACGCCATCGGGGTGTGGTCCTCGGCTACGTCTGGCTGCTCGACGCCCAGCCCGGCCCCTCGCACGCGCGGCTCACCGCCGCCATGGAGGTCGCCGCCCGGATCGGCGAGCTGCTCGCCGCCGAGGAGCGGGCCGGCGCCGACCTCTCCCGCGAGCTGCGGGCCGCCCTGACGGCGGAGCGCGGCTGGCAGTACGACATGGCGCTGGCCGCCCTGCGCACCGCCCTCGGCCCGGACGCGGACGGGCTGCACGCCCTGGTCTGCCTGGCCCCCTGGCCCGGCGAGGAGCTGCCGTCCCCGCGTACGGTCCCGGGCGCGGCGGCCCTGTGCACGGTGCCGTGGCGCCCGGCGGCGGCCCCGGGCGGGCACCCCGGCGCGTCCGGCGGCTCCGGTCCGCCCGGCGCCGCCCCCGTCCCGGCGCGCGCGCTCGCCGTGCTGGTCCGGCTCCGCTCGGCCGACAACCTCTCGCCCGCCGTCACCGCCGCCACCCGGCTGCGCGGCCCGGCGGACCCGGCGGCCGTCGCCGGGGTCGGCACGCCCCGGCGCGGGCTCGCGGACCTCGACGCCTCCTGGCGCGAGGCCGGCTCGGCCGCCCGCGCGGCGACCGCCCAGCCGCGCCTGGGCCCGCTCGCGGAGTGGTCCGCCATCGGCCCGTACCGCCTGCTGACCGCCCTCCCGCCGGACGGCCCGGACCCGGCGGTCCGCGCCCTGCTGTCCCCGGCCCACGCCGAACTGGCCCGCACCGCCGAGGTGTTCCTCGACCACGCGGGCCAGGCGGGCCGCACGGCGACGGCCCTCGGCATCCACCGGCAGACCCTCTACTACCGCCTCTCCCGCGTCGAACAGCTCACCGGTCTCGACCTGGACGCGGGCGAGGACCGGCTGCTGATCCACATGGCGCTCAAGGCGGCGAAGCTGTAGGAGCCGGTGGCTCAGGCCCCGACGAGCTCCGCCTTGTTCATGGCGACGGTCGCGGCGGGCGCGTCCGAGCCGAGCTTGGCGAGCTGGCCGGCGGCGCCGATGAGCAGTCCGGCGGCGAACAGGCCGATCAGGATCCTGGTGACACGGCGGCGCTGGGACATGGGACCTCCTGGAGGCGGTGCGGGTCGGGCGTCGGTCCCCGCCATGACACCAGCGGCGGCGGCGCGGACGCGAGCGTTCCGCACCGTTCGTGACCGTTTCCCGACACGGGGGTTCAGCCCCCCTCCCCCATCAGCACCCGCAGCCCCGCCGTGAGGTCCTCGGCGGTCGGGGCGGTGTCCGGGTCGACCACCCACTGGATCATCACGCCGGTGGCGAGGGCCTGGAGGAGGAGTCCGGCGACCCTGGCCCGCTCGGGATCGGCCGCCGGGTCGAGGCCGAGCATCCCCTCCGCCATGCCGAGCCGGCCCTCGCGCTGCGGCTCCTTGATGGCCTCGCGGAGCTTCTCGTCGTCGTCGAGACGGGTGACGACCTCGGTCTGGAGCTTCCAGACCGGGCGGCTGGCCTCGGCGGCGCCGATCAGGCGCTCCCAGACCGCGCGGAAGCGCTCGTACGGATCGGCCGGGAGCCCCGGGCCGTCCCCGGCGTCCGCGCCGCCGATCCGCTCGCCCCACTCCTCGGTCAGCGCGAGGAACGCCTGCTGGAGCAGGGCGTCCTTGGAGCCGTAGTGGTAGCCGATGGAGGCCAGGTTGGTGCCCGAGGCGGCCACCACGTCACGGGCGGTGGTGCGGGCGTAGCCCTTCTCCAGGAGGCAGCGCTTGGCGCCTTCGAGCAGGTCTTCCTTGTGTCCCATGACAGCACTGTACCCGGCTGCTAGACGTCCGTGTAAGACGAGCGTCTAGCGGCCGGGTACGGTGTGCGCGCCGCCCGGGGACCCGGGGGGACGGCGTCAGATCAGGTTGACCGAGCGGGCCGAGGCCGCGCCGATCTCCTCCGCGATCTCGGCGATCACGGTCGCCGGGACGGTGTCGTCGACGGTGAGGACGACGAGCGCCTCGCCGCCCTCCTCGGTACGGGAGACCTGCATGCCCGCGATGTTCAGCCCGGCCTCGCCGAGGATCCGGCCGACCGTGCCGACGACGCCGGGACGGTCCTCGTAGCGCAGCACGACCATGTGGTCGGCGAGCGCCAGGTCCACGTCGTAGTCGCCGACCGCGACGATCTTCTGGAGGTGCTTCGGGCCCGCGAGCGTGCCGGAGACCGAGACCTCCTGGCCGTCGGAGAGCGTGCCGCGCACGGTGACCACGTTGCGGTGGTCGGGCGACTCGGAGCTCGTGGTCAGACGCACCTCGACGCCGCGCTCCTGCGCGAACAGCGGGGCGTTGACGTACGACACGGTCTCGTCGACCACGTCCTCGAACACGCCCTTGAGCGCGGAGAGTTCGAGCACCTTCACGTCGTGCTGGGTGATCTCGCCGTACACCTCGACGTCGAGGCGGACCGCGACCTCGCCGGCCAGCGCGGTGAAGATCCGGCCCAGCTTCTCGGCCAGCGGCAGACCCGGCTTCACGTCCTCGGCGATGACGCCGCCCTGCACGTTGACCGCGTCGGGGACCAGCTCGCCGGCGAGCGCGAGGCGCACCGAACGGGCCACCGCGATGCCGGCCTTCTCCTGCGCCTCGTCGGTGGAGGCGCCCAGGTGCGGGGTGCAGACGACCTCGTCGAGCTCGAAGAGCGGCGAGTCGACGCAGGGCTCCTTCGCGTACACGTCGAGGCCGGCGCCGGCGACCCGGCCCTCCTTCAGCGCCGAGTACAGCGCGGCCTCGTCCACGATCCCGCCGCGCGCGGCGTTCACGATCCGGACCGAGGGCTTGACCTTGTGCAGCGCCTCGTCACCGATGAGACCGAGGGTCTCGGGCGTCTTGGGGAGGTGGACGGTGATGAAGTCGGCGACCTCCAGGAGCTCGTCCAGGGCCAGCAGCTTCACCCCCATCTGGGCGGCGCGGGCGGGCTGCACATAGGGGTCGTACGCGACGATCTTCATGCCGAAGGCGGACATCCGCTGGGCGACCAGGACGCCGATGCGGCCGAGGCCGACGACGCCGAGGGTCTTCTCGCTGAGCTCGACGCCGGTGTACTTCGAGCGCTTCCACTCGCCGTTCTTCAGCGCGGTGTTGGCCTGCGGGATGTTGCGCGCGGTGGCGACCAGGAGGCCGCAGGCGAGCTCGGCGGCGGTCACGATGTTGGAGGTCGGGGCGTTCACGACCATCACGCCGGCCTTGGTGGCGGCGGAGACGTCCACGTTGTCGAGACCGACACCGGCGCGGGCGACGACCCGGAGCTTCTTCGCGGCGGCGATGGCCTCCGCGTCGACCTTGGTCGCGGAGCGGACGAGGATGGCGTCGACGTCGGCGATCGCGGGGATCAGCTCGGCGCGGTCCGCGCCGTTGCAGTGCCGGATCTCGAAGTCCGGGCCCAGTGCGTCGACGGTGGCGGGCGACAGCTCTTCAGCGATGAGTACGACAGGTTTCGAGCTCACGTGAGTCCTCACAGATCCAGTGCGGACGGCCGTCCCGACGGCCGCAGGCGTGGAGGGGGCTTGCCGCGTGAAAGCGCACGACGCTGTGGGCCTGACGCGTATGTTGTTGAGCAGTGTAGTGGTGCGTCGGCGCACGTCGTACGCCTCGTTGGAAGGATCACCCGTCCGTGGTTGGACGGGGTGTCCAACGTTGTGGCACGGGGCCGGACACCCTGTCCGGCCCCGCACCGAGGGGCTTACGCCTCCTCGTCGTTCACCCAGCTCATGAGCTTCCGCAGCTCCTTGCCGGTGGTCTCCAGGAGGTGCTGCTCGTCCTGGGTCTTGTACTCGTTGTACTTCTTCAGACCGCCGTGGTACTCGTCCATCCAGTTCTTGGCGAAGGTGCCGTCCTGGATGTCGGTGAGGACCTTCTTCATCTCGGCCTTGGTGGCGTCGGTGATGATCCGCGGGCCGGTGATGTAGTCGCCCCACTCGGCGGTCTCGGAGACGGACCAGCGCATCTTCTCCAGGCCGCCCTCGTACATGAGGTCGACGATGAGCTTCAGCTCGTGCAGGCACTCGAAGTAGGCGATCTCCGGCTGGTAGCCCGCCTCGACCAGGGTCTCGAAGCCCGCCTTGACGAGCGCGGAGGCGCCACCGCAGAGGACGGCCTGCTCGCCGAAGAGGTCGGTCTCGGTCTCCTCGGTGAAGGTCGTCTTGATGACGCCGGCGCGGGTGCCGCCGATGGCCTTGGCGTAGGAGAGCGCCAGCGCGAAGGCGTTGCCCGTCGCGTCCTGCTCGACCGCGGCGATCGCGGGGACGCCTCGGCCCTCCTCGTACTGACGGCGGACCAGGTGGCCCGGGCCCTTCGGGGCGACCAGGGCGACGTCCACGTTGGCCGGGGGCTTGATGAAGCCGAAGCGGACGTTGAAGCCGTGGGCGAAGAACAGCGCGTCGCCGTCCTTCAGGTTGCCCTTGATGGACTCCTCGTAGACCTGGGCCTGGATCGGGTCCGGGATCAGGATCATGATGACGTCGGCCTCGGCCGCGGCCTCGGCCGGGGTGACCACGCGCAGGCCCTGCTCCTCGGCCTTGGCCTTGGACTTGGAGCCCTCGTGCAGACCGACGCGGACGTCGACACCCGAGTCACGGAGCGACAGCGCGTGGGCGTGGCCCTGGCTGCCGTACCCGATCACGGCGACCTTGCGGCCCTGGATGATGGACAGGTCGGCGTCGGCGTCGTAGAACAGCTCGGCCACTGGGTATCTCCTTGAGGTGCTGGTGTTGCGTCCCACCGTACGGCGGGGTGCGGGAGGAAGGTTTTCGGGTCTCGTCAGGCGGACCGCCGGATGGACCGGCGGCCGGTGCCCGTCGACTGCCGGGAGCGTCAGGCGCTGCGGTCGAGGGCCCGCAGGGACCGGTCCGTGATGGACCGGGCGCCACGCCCTATGGCGATGGTGCCGGACTGGACGAGCTCCTTGATGCCGAACTGCTCCAGCATCTTGAGCATCGCTTCGAGCTTGTCACCCGATCCGGTGGCCTCGATGGTGACCGCCTCGGGCGAGACGTCCACGGTCTTCGCGCGGAAGAGCTGGACGATCTCGACGATCTGGGAGCGGGTCTCGTTGTCGGCGCGGACCTTCACCAGGACGAGCTCGCGCTGGATCGCGGCGCTGGGCTCGAGTTCGACGATCTTCAGGACGTTGACCAGCTTGTTGAGCTGCTTGGTCACCTGCTCCAGCGGCAGGTCCTCGACATTGACCACGATGGTGATGCGGGAGATGTCGGGGTGCTCGGTGACACCGACGGCGAGCGAGTCGATGTTGAAGCCGCGGCGGGAGAACAGCGCGGCGATCCGGGCGAGGATGCCGGGCGTGTTCTCGACCAGGACCGAGAGCGTGTGCTTGGTGGACATGGTGTGGGTCACTTCCCTTGACTCTTCGGCTTCGCTCGTCAGTCGTCTTCGCCGTCGCCGAAGTCGGGGCGGACGCCCCGCGCGGCCATGACCTCGTCGTTGGAGGTGCCGGCGGCGACCATCGGCCAGACCTGGGCGTCCTCGTGGACGATGAAGTCGACGACGACCGGGCGGTCGTTGATCGCGTTGGCCTCGGCGATGACCTTGTCGAGGTCCTCCGGGGACTCGCAGCGCAGCGCGACACAGCCCATGGCCTCGGACAGCTTGACGAAGTCGGGGATGCGGGTGCCCCGGGCCTGCGGGTTGACGTCGTCCGGGCCGGAGTGCAGGACCGTGTTGGAGTAGCGCTGGTTGTAGAACAGCGTCTGCCACTGGCGGACCATGCCGAGGGCGCCGTTGTTGATGATGGCGACCTTGATCGGGATGTTGTTCAGGGCGCAGGTGGCCAGCTCCTGGTTGGTCATCTGGAAGCAGCCGTCGCCGTCGATCGCCCAGACCGGACGGTCCGGCTGGCCGGCCTTGGCGCCCATCGCGGCCGGGACCGCGTAGCCCATCGTCCCGGCGCCGCCGGAGTTCAGCCAGGTGGCCGGGCGCTCGTAGTCGATGAAGTGGGCGGCCCACATCTGGTGCTGGCCGACGCCGGCCGCGTAGATGGTGTCGGCCGGGGCGAGCTGGCCGATGCGCTGGATGACCTGCTGCGGCGAGAGGCTGCCGTCCTCCGGCAGGTCGTAGCCGAGCGGGTAGGTCTCGCGCCAGCGGTTCAGGTCGCTCCACCAGGCGGTGTAGTCGCCCTTGTGGCCCTCGCTGTGCTCGGCCTGGACGGCCTGGACCAGGTCGGCGATGACCTCGCGGGCGTCACCGACGATCGGGACGTCGGCGGTGCGGTTCTTGCCGATCTCGGCCGGGTCGATGTCGGCGTGGACGATCTTGGCGTACGGGGCGAAGCTGTCCAGCTTGCCGGTGACGCGGTCGTCGAAGCGGGCGCCGAGGGCGACGATCAGGTCGGCCTTCTGCAGCGCGGTGACGGCGGTGACCGAGCCGTGCATGCCGGGCATCCCGACGTGCAGCGGGTGGCTGTCGGGGAACGCGCCCAGCGCCATCAGGGTGGTGGTGACCGGGGCGCCGGTCAGCTCGGCCAGGACCTTCAGCTCGGCGGTGGCGCCGGCCTTCAGGACGCCGCCGCCGACGTACAGGACCGGGCGCTTGGCGCCGGTGATCAGCTTGGCGGCCTCGCGGATCTGCTTGGCGTGCGGCTTGGTCACCGGGCGGTAGCCGGGCAGGTCGGTCTGCGGCGGCCAGCTGAAGGTGGTCTTCGCCTGCAGGGCGTCCTTGGCGATGTCGACCAGGACCGGGCCCGGGCGGCCGGTGGAGGCGATGTGGAAGGCCTCGGCGATCGTCCGCGGGATGTCCTCGGCCTTGGTGACCAGGAAGTTGTGCTTGGTGATCGGCATGGTGATGCCGCAGATGTCCGCCTCCTGGAAGGCGTCCGTGCCGATCGCCTTGGAGGCGACCTGGCCGGTGATCGCGACCATCGGGACGGAGTCCATGTGGGCGTCGGCGATCGGGGTGACCAGGTTGGTCGCACCGGGGCCGCTGGTGACCATGCAGACGCCGACCTTGCCGGTCGCCTGGGCGTAGCCGGTGGCCGCGTGGCCCGCGCCCTGCTCGTGGCGGACCAGGATGTGGCGGACCCTCTTCGAGTCCATCAGCGGGTCGTACGCCGGGAGGATGCAGCCACCGGGGAGACCGAAGATGGTGTCCGCGCCGACCTCTTCGAGAGAGCGGATGAGGGACTGCGCACCGGTGACGTGCTCGACGGTGGGGGCGGGCTGCGCGCCGTTACGGGGCCGCGGCTGCGGATGGTGCCCGGTGGCCTGCTCGGTCATCAGCATTCTCTTCTCGAAGCAGAGGGTTTTTGCGAGGGTTTGGTACGTCTTCGGGGGGATCCGGTGCAACAAAAAACCCCTCGTGCCGGGAGGCAAGCGAGGGGAGCGCGTCGGAGCGTTACAGGCGGGCCTTCACTGGCCCTGCCTCAGCCGACGCGCTTTCCAAGTACGAGAATTCGGGTGCGCATGGCACTGACCCTCCACCCGACGCGCGGTTACTGTCAAGTGGGTGGGATGGGCGTCTCAACATGTGAGCGCAACGAGGGACCGTTTCCGGCGGTCACCGGGACCGCTCCGGGCAGCGGATACTCGTCCCGCACCAGCGCGCGGCGCAGCCGGTACTCGTCCAGCGGACCGGCGAAGGCCATGCCCTGGCCGTGGGTGCAGCCCATGGAGCGCAGGGCCAGCACCTGCTCCGGCATGTCCACTCCCTCGGCCACCGACTGCATCCCGAGGTCGCCGGCGATCCGGAGCAGACCACTGGTGATCTTGCGCAGCCTGGCCGACTCCACGATGCCCTCGACCAGGCCCCGGTCCAGTTTCAGTATGTCGACCGGGAGCCGGCGCAGAGCGTTGATGGCGGCGTGTCCGCTGCCGAAGCCGTCCAGGGCGATCCGCACCCCGAGGCGGCGCAGGGCGGCGAGGCGCTGCTCCAGCTCGTCGAAGCTGACCCGGGGGTCGCGGGGGTCGCTTTCGGCCAGCTCGATGACGAGGGAGCCGGAGGGCAGGCCGTGCCGGGTCAGCAGGGCCTCGATCGAGCCCAGCGGGAGCGAGCGGTCGAGCAGCCGTCGGGCGGAGAGCCGGATGGTGACGGGGGTGCGGTGGCCGATGCCGGCCCGCTCGGCGGCCTGCTCGACGGCCTCTTCGAGGAGCCAGCGGCCGAGCTCGGCGGTCCGCTCGCCGTCGTCGGAGACCCGGAGGAACTCGGCGGGCGTGAAGAGGATGCCCTGGGCGGAGCGCCAGCGGGCCTGGGCGGCGACGGCGGTGATCCGGCCGGTGCTCAGGTCCACCACGGGCTGGTGCAGCAGGGCGAACTCGCCGTCGTGCAGCGCGGTGCGCAGCCGGGCGGCGAGCTCGGTGCGGCGGACGATCTCGGCCTGCATCTGGGGGGCGTAGAGCTCGACGCGGTCCTTTCCGGCGGCCTTGGCCCGGTACATGGCGAGGTCGGCGTTGCGCAGCAGGTCGCCGGCGCCGATACCGGGCTCGGCGAAGGCGACGCCGATGGAGGCGGCGACCCGGACCTCGTTGGCCGCGTCCACGCGGTACGGCTGGGAGAGCGTGACCCGCAGCCGGTCGGCGATCTCGAACACCTGGCACTCGCGGGCGGCCCGGTCCCGGTGGCCGTCGCCGAGGATGAGCGCGGCGAACTCGTCGCCGCCGAGCCGCGCGGCGGTGTCCCCGGCCCGGACGGAGTCCTGGAGCCGGCGGGCGGCCTGGACCAGCAGCTCGTCGCCCGCCTGGTGGCCGAGCCGGTCGTTGACGCCCTTGAAGCCGTCGAGGTCGATGAAGAGCACGGCGGTGCCGGGGTCGGAGGAGCGCCGGCCGCTGAGGGCGCCGCGGACCCGCTCGGTGAACAGCGCCCGGTTGGGCAGGTCGGTGAGCGGGTCGTGCTCGGCGTTGTGCCGGAGCTGGGCCTGGAGGCGGACGCGCTCGGTGACGTCGCGGCTGTTGAAGATCAGGCCGCCCTGGTGCCGGTTGACCGTGGACTCGACGTTGAGCCACTCGCCTCGGCCGGAGCGGAAGCGGCACTCGATCCGGGTGGTGGGCTCCTCGCACGGAGGCGCGGCGAGGAAACGGCGCACCTCGTGGACGACGGCGCCGAGGTCCTCGGGGTGGATGATCGAGGCCAGCTCGGAGCCGACCAGCTCCTCGGCCTCGCGCCCGTAGACCCCGGAGGCGGCGGGGCTCACGTAGCGGAGTATCCCGGTGGGCGCGGCGATCATGATGACGTCGCTGGAGCCCTGCACCAGGGATCTGAAGTGGTTCTCCTTCTGGGCCAGTTCGTGGGTGAGGGCGATGTTGTCGAGCAGCATGATGCCCTGGCGCAGCACCAGGGCGAGCACGACCGTGCAGCCGGTGAGGACGACCACGCGGTCCACCCGGCGGCCCTCGACGACGTTGTACAGGATGCTCAGCGTGCAGACGGCCGCCGCGAGGTACGGCGTGAGGGCGGCGAGCGAGCCGGCGAGGGGGCGGCTGTGCGGGTGCCGGGCGCGCTGGACGCGCGGGGCGGCCGGGTCAGCGGCGCGCCGGGCGCCCCAGGGGGCGTAGGCCAGCAGCAGGGAGCCGCCGAACCAGCCGGCGTCGAGGAGCTGGCCGGAGCTGTAGTGCTCGCGGAGCAGCGGCGAGGTGAAGAGGGCGTCGCACAGGACGGTGAGGGCGAGGGCGGCGATGGCGGTGTTGACCGCGGAGCGGTTGAGCGCGGAGCGGCGGAAGTGGAGGGCGAGGACCATGCTGACGAGGACGATGTCGAGCAGCGGATAGGCCAGGGAGAGCGCGGAGCGGGCGACGCTCTCGCCCTCGGCGACCTCGACCCGCGCGGTGTGCGCGAGGGCGAGGCTCCAGGAGAGGGTGAGCAGGGAGCCCCCGATGAGCCAGGCGTCGAGTGCGAGGCAGACCCAGCCGGCCCGGGTCACGGGTTTCTTGGCGAGGACCAGCAGGCCGACGATGGCGGGCGGGGCGAAGAGTAAGAAGCACAGGTCGGCCAGCGAGGGGCTGGGCACGTCGACGGCGAGGACGACCTCGTACCAGCCCCAGACGGCGTTGCCCGCGGAGGCCATGAAGGAGGAGAAGGCGAAGAGCAGCCAGGCGGGGCGGAAGCTGCCGCGGTGGCGGCGGGCGTAGAGGAGGCAGGAGACGGCGGCGGCGAGCGCGGCGGCGCTCAGCCCGAAGTCGCCCATGACCAGGGCGAGCTCCTCGGAGCCCCAGCCGAGGGCGGCGCCGGTGGCATAGCCCCCGCAGACCAGGCCGAGGCCGATCTGGGTGAGGACTCCCCCGGCGCCGGGTCCCTGGCGGCCGGAGCCGGAGCCGGAGCCGGGCGCGCCGAGGCCGGGGCGGGTCCCCGTCCGGTCGCCCGGGGGCCGGTGGTGGACGAGGGCTCCGGGGGCGCTCACCGCGGCCTCCGGGTCCTCGCCGGGGTGCCCGTGGGCGCCGGGTCCGCAGAGGCTCTCGGCCTCGTCGGGGCGGGGCACGGCGTGGCCGCAGGAGGCTCCGGCGTCCTCCGGGCCGGGGGCGGTGTCCCAGCCGCCCGGCGCGCCGCCGGGCGGTGCGGCCGGGGCACGGCCGGCCCGGGGCACCGGGACGCCGGGGGCGCCCCGGCCCCCGCCCGGCGCGGCGGGGTCCGGCGCGGCGGGGGCGGTGTCGGTGGCTGGGCCGGGGCCGGTCGCGGCGGACCGGCGGCGGCCCGGCGGGGCCGGCTGCTCCGGCAGGGCGGCTGCGGGGCGCGGGCGGGGCGCCGAAGGCCCCGCCGCGTCGGATTCTCGCTCGCTCGGGCGTGCTCCACCCGTCACCCCCCTCGGATTCTGATGACCCGTCACTTCGCTCCCCAGCGTCTGCCCGTCCTTGGCGCAGTCCCCCGCTCCGGGACGATACACCAGGATCGTCACTCAGGGACAGGGTCGCAGTACTCTCCGTGACGGTCTGGGGGGCGCGTGCCGATCGCGTGCCGGGAGCGCGCGTCTCAGGTGGTCAGGACCAGGTTCGCGGGCTCCTCCCCGGCGGCGAACCGCTGGAGCTGCGCGGCCAGCAGGCGCTTGGCGCGCGGCATGAACGCCGAGGTGGAGCCGCCGACGTGGGGGCTGATGAGCACGCCGGGCGCGTGCCACAGGGGGTGTCCGGCGGGCAGCGGCTCCGGGTCGGTGACGTCGAGCGCGGCGGTGATCCGGCCGCTCTCCGCCTCCTTCAGCAGCGCGGCGGTGTCCACCACGGGCCCGCGGGCCACGTTGACCAGCAGCGCCCCGTCCTTCAGCCGGGCCAGGAAGCCCGCGTCGGCGAGGTGGCGGGTCTCCGGGGTGAGCGGCGTGGACAGCACGACCACGTCGGCCTCGGGCAGCAGCGCGGGCAGTTCGGCCAGCGGGTGTACGGGACCGCGCTCGGTTGCACGCGCCGAGCGCGCGACGCGCACGATCCGGGCGCACTCGAAGGGGGCGAGGCGGTCCTCGATGGCGGCGCCGATCGATCCGTACCCGACGATCAGCACGGTCTTGTCGGCGAGCGCCGGGTAGAAGCCCGCGCGCCACCGCTCCGCGTCCTGGCCCCGGACGAAGCCGGGGATGCCGCGCAGCGAGGCGAGGATCAGGGCGAGGGTGAGTTCGGCGGTGCTGGCCTCGTGGACGCCCTTGGCGTTGCAGAGGCGGACGCCGGGGCGCAGCCGGTCGATGCCGGGCGTCACGTGGTCGATACCGGCGGAGAGCGTCTGCACGACCCGGACGGAGCTCATCCCGGCGAGCGGGCGGACCGCGATCTCCTCGCCCTTCATGTACGGCACGACGTAGAACGCGCAGCGCGCGGGATCGGCGGGGAACTCCGGTCCGCCGTCCCAGAGAAGGTAGTTCAGGCCCGACGCGCCCGGCGCGGGGAGTCCCTCGATCTCGGCGGCGGGGATCGGAAGCCACACGTCAGCGGCGGTGTCATCGAACGTCATGACCGGGAGGCTATGCGAAGAACCACGCGCGCCATTGGTTACTTTGGGGGGCGGCACAGGGAGGGGTACGGGCGGGTGGAGCGCAGGACGATCGGGGCGACGGCGCTCGGTGTGGGTGCGGTGGGCCTCGGATGTATGCCGATGAGCTGGGCGTACAGCGGTTCGGAACGGCGCGGTGACCGCTCGCTGCGGACCGTGCACGCGGCGCTGGACGCCGGGACGAGCCTGCTCGACACCGCCGACATGTACGGGCCCTTCACCAACGAGCTGCTGCTGGGGCGGGTGTTGAAGGAGCGCCGGGCGGACGTCTTCGTGTCGACGAAGTGCGGGCTGCTCGTCGGCGGCGACCAGCACGTCGTGGCCAACGGGCGTCCCGGGTACGTGCGCAGGGCCTGTGACGCCTCGCTGCGGCGGCTCCAGACCGATGTGATCGACCTCTACCAGCTCCATCGCGCCGACCCCGAGGTGCCGGTCGAGGAGACCTGGGGCGCCATGGCCGAGCTGGTGCGCGCGGGCAAGGTGCGGGCGCTCGGGCTGTGCGCGGTGGGCGCGCGGGCGCGGCGGCGGGGCCGGCCGGGCTGCGGCTACGAGGGAACGATCCGGCAGCTTGAGCGGATCCAGCAGGTCTTCCCCGTCGCGGCGGTCGAGGCGGAGCTGTCGGTCTGGGCGCCGGAGGCGCTGGAGCGGCTGCTGCCGTGGTGCGCGGACCGGGGCGTGGGCTTCCTCGCCGCGATGCCGCTGGGCAGCGGCTACCTGACCGGGACGCTCACCCCGGGCGGCGGCTTCGAGGCGGACGACCCGCGGGCCCGGCACCCGCGCTTCACGGCCGAGATGATGGCGGCCAACCAGCCGCTGATCGCGGGGCTGCGGCGGGTGGCCGCCCGGCACGGCGCCGGGGTGACCCCGGCGCAGGTGGCGCTGGCGTGGGTGCTGGCGCGCGGTCCGCACGTGGTGCCCGTCCCGGGCGCGAAGCGGGAGCGCTGGGCGGTGGAGAACGCGCGCGCGGCGGAGCTGGTGCTGAGCGGGGCGGACCTGGCGGAGATCGCCGCGCTGCCGCCCGCGCGGGAGTCCTGGGACTGATCGGGGCCCCGCGCGGGGGCCGGTATCAAGCCGGAGCCCCCGGACGGACGGGTCCCGCGCCGGGCCCGGTACCGAGCGGAAGCCCCGGGACTGAGCGATCCCGCGCGGGGCCGGGTATCCGGCCGGAGCCCTGGGACTGACCGGTCCCGCGCGGGGCCGGGTATCCGGCCGGAGCCCTGGGACTGAGCGATCCCGCGCGGGGCCGGGTATCCGGCCGGAGCCCTGGGACTGAGCGATCCCGCGCGGGGCCGGGTATCCGGCCGGAGCCCCTGGGACTGACCGGTCCCGCGCGGGAGCCGGTTGGCGGTGGGGCCGTGTATCAAGGGAGGGAGACCGTCGCCGGAAGGGACCGGGAGCATGGGCCGAAGCCGAGACCGAGCCGTCCTGGCGGGCGCCGCCGCCGTACTGCTGCTGGCCGCCGGGTGCGCCGCGCCGTCGGAGGGGGGTGCGGGCCGCTCGTCGGCCCCGGCGCCCACGGCGGACGCGGCGCCGTCGGTGTCCCCGGGCGGGGTCCGGGCCGCCGGGGTGCTCACCCGGGACCTGAAGTCGCCTTGGGGGCTCGCCGAGCTGCCCGGCGGGGACCTGCTGGTGTCCTCGCGGGACGAGCGGACGCTGACCCGGGTCGACGCGCGGACCGGGCGGCAGACCCCGCTCGGCGTGGTCCCCGGGGTGGTGCCGGGCGGCGAGGGCGGGCTGCTCGGGGTGGCCGTGCGGGACGGCTGGGTGTACGCGTACCTGACCTCGGCCACGGACAACCGGATCGTGCGGATGCGGTACGGCGGCGGGGCGGGCGACCGGCCCGGCGCGCCCGAGCCGGTGCTGACCGGCATCCCCAAGGGGTTCGTCCACAACGGCGGGCGGATCGCCTTCGGGCCGGACGGGATGCTGTACGCGGGGACCGGGGAGACCGGGCGGACCGGGCTGGCGCGGGACAAGGGCTCGCTCGGCGGCAAGATCCTGCGGATGACGCCGGAGGGCCGTCCGGCCCCGGACAACCCCTTCCCGGGCTCCGTGGTCTACTCGTACGGGCACCGGAACGTCCAGGGACTGGCCTGGGACCCGGCGGGGCGCCTGTGGGCGTCCGAGTTCGGCCAGAACACCTGGGACGAGCTCAACCTGATCCGGCCGGGGCGCGACTACGGCTGGCCGGTCGTGGAGGGCCGCGCGGGCCGGGCCGGGTACACCGACCCGGTCGCCCAGTGGCCCACGGCCCAGGCCTCGCCGAGCGGCGTCGCGTACGCGCGGGGGGCGGTCTGGATGGCCGGGCTGCGGGGCGAGAGACTGTGGCGCGTACCGCTCTCCGGAGCGGAACGTTCCGGAGAGCCCCGGGCGTTCCTGACGGGTGAGCACGGGCGGCTGCGCACGGTCCTGGCGACCGGCGACGGCTCCCGGCTCTGGCTCGTGACGAGTGAGACCGACACCCGGGGCACCCCCGGGCCCGGTGACGACGAGATCCTCCGGCTGGAGGTCGGGTAGGAGGGCGAGGCGGATGTTCAACCTGATGGAAGAGCTGTTCGCGCCGGGCCGCAAGCACACCGACGACGAGCGGCAGCGGCTCGCCCTGACCCGTGAGGACATGGGCGACGCCGATCCGCACAAGGGGCCGATAGACCTCACGTCGGGCAAGGTTGTGATGCGGCTCCCCGCGCCCGGGGCCACGCCGGAGCCGGGCGCCGACGCCGCGCCCGACACCGGCACCGGCACCGACGCCTAGGGCGCCGGTTCCAGCAGGCGGAGGCGGTGGGCCAGGGCGGCGGCCTCGCCTCGGCCGGCCACGCCCAGCTTCGCGAGGATGTTGGAGACGTGCACGCTCGCCGTCTTCGGCGAGATGAAGAGCTCCTCCGCGATCTGCCGGTTGGTCCGCCCCTCGGCGAGCCGCCGCAGCACGTCCTGCTCGCGCGGCGTCAGCCCGAAGGTCTCGGCGGCGGGCTCCTCAGGCTCCGGTGCCGCGCCCTCGGGGGCGCGCAGCGGGAGGCGGGCGCGGGCGGCGAGCAGCTCCACGTCCTCGCGCAGCGGGTGCGCTCCGAGGCGTACGGCGGTGGCGTGGGCCTCGCGCATCAGGGCGGCGGCCTCCTCGCGCCGCCCGCCCCCGGCGAGCAGCGCGTCGGCGAGCCGGTGCCGGGCGCGGGCCAGCTCGTGCGGGCGCTCCAGCGGCTCGAAGGCGGCGACGACCTCGGCCCAGCGCTCGGCGGTGTCCCGGGCCTCGGCGCGGGCCAGCTCGGCGGAGACCTGGAGGCCGTACGCCTGCCAGAGGGGCGCCGGGGCGGCCAGGGAGCGCACGGCGCGGCGCACGGCGTCCAGGGCGGCGGCGCGGCCCTCGGCGGCGGCCGGGAGCCCGTGGGCGTCGGCCTCGGCGGTGACGGCGGCGAGGACGAGCGGCCAGCCGTAGCGGTGGGTGCCGGCCGGGAAGCCGGAGGCGGCGAGCGCGGCGAGCTCCGCGCGGACGTCGGTGAGGCGGCCCTCCGCGGCGGCGATGGCGACGGTCAGGTGCGCCATGGGCAGCGTGTACTGCGGGATCGGGTCGCGGCTGCCGTAGCGGGCGGCGGCCTCGGCGAGCCGGGCGGCGGCCGCGGCGGGCTCGCCGCGTCCGACGGCGAGGTGGGCGAGCTGGAGCAGGGCGGTGCCGCCCGGCTTGGATCCGGCGGCGCCGGTGCCCAGCAGCAGCTCGCACTCCTCCTGGACGCGGTCCCAGTCGCCGAGCGAGAGCAGGGATTCGGCGAGGTTGGCGCGGATCCAGCCGGCGCTGTCGACCAGGCCGTGGGAGCGGGCCATGGCGATGCCCCGGGTGGCGACCTCGGCGGCCTCGCGGGAGCGGCCGAGGCCCTCCAGGGCGGAGGAGATGTTGACGGCGGCGCGGGATGCCTCGTGGAAGTGGCCGAGGGCCAGGGTGCGTTCGCCGACCTCGCGCATCTCGGCGAGGCCCGGTTCGGTGTCGCCGGCGGAGACCCTGATGGTGCCGAGGGTGAGCCGGGCGGCGAGCGCGGTGCCCTCGGCCTCGACCAGGCGGGCGTACTCCACGGCCCGTTCGGCGGCGGCCAGCGCGTCGGCGCCGGGCTTGCGGAGCATTCCCCAGCTCGCGGCGAAGGCGAGCACGACGGCGTGGACGGCGGACGGCGGCAGACCTCGGACGAGCTCCTGCGCGCGGGCGATCTCGTCCCAGCCGTCGCCCCGGGCGAGGTTGGACTGGAGGCGGGCCCGTTCGACCCAGAACCAGGCGGAGCGCAGCGGGTCGTCGTCCCCGGCGCCGTCGAGCAGCCGGTGGGCCATCTTGGCGATCTTCAGGGCGCGTTCGCGCTCGCCGCAAAGCCGGGCGGCGACGGCGGCCTCGGCGAGCAGGTCGAGATAGCTCAGCGGGGTCTCGGGGTCGCAGCCGCAGGAGGGGTAGGCCTCCGCGTAGTCCATGGGGCGCAGGGCGCGGCGGACCTCGGCGGGGGCGTCGTCCCAGAGTTCCATGGCGCGTTCGAGGAGCCGGAGCTGCTCGGCGTAGGCGTAGCGCTTGCGGGTCTCGACGGAGGCGCGCAGCACGGCGGGCAGGGCGCGGGCGGCGTCGTGGGCGTGGTACCAGTACGTGGCGAGCCGGTTGGCGCGGACGTCGGCGCGGACCAGGCCGGGTCCGGCCTCCAGGGCCTCGGCGTAGCGCCGGTTGAGCCGGGAGCGCTCGCCGGGCAGCAGGTCGTCGCTGACGGCCTCGCGGACGAGGGAGTGGCGGAAGCGGTAGCCGTCGCCGTCGGGCGCGGCGTGCAGGATGTTGGCGCCGACGGCGGCGCGCAGGGCCTCGATGAGCTCGTCCTCCGCGAGTCGGGCGACGGCGGCGAGCAGGTCGAACTCGACGGTGGAGCCGCCCTCGGCGACGACCCGGACGACGCGCTGGGCGTCGTCGGGGAGGGCCTCGACGCGGACGAGGAGGAGGTCGCGGAGGGATTCGCTGAGGGAGCCGAGGGCGGTGCCGCACCCGTGGGAGGCGATGAGCTCCTCGACGAAGAAGGCGTTGCCGTCGGAGCGTTCGAAGACCTCGTCGAGGAGGGCGGGGGCGGGTTCGGCGGCGAGGATGCCGGTGAGCTGGCGGTGCACCTCGGTGCGGGTGAAGCGGGCGAGTTCGATGCGCCGGACGGAGCGCAGCCGGTCCAGTTCGGCGAGGAGGGGGCGCAGCGGGTGGCGGCGGTGGATGTCGTCGGCGCGGTAGGTGGCGACGACCACGATCCGGCCCCGGTGCAGGGTGCGGAAGAGGTAGGCGAGCAGGTGCCGGGTGGAGGCGTCGGCCCAGTGCAGGTCCTCCAGGACGAGGACGACGGTGCGGTCGGCGGCGACGCGCTCCAGGAGCCGTACGGTCAGCTCGAAGAGGCGGGCGGTGGAGTCCTCGGCGGCCGGCTCGTGGTGGGTGAGGTCGCCGAACTCGGGGAGGAGCCGGGCCAGTTCGCCCTGGTGTCCGTCGGCGGCCGCGGCCAGCTCCTCGGGGAGGCGGCGGTGCAGGGCGCGCAGGGCGGTCGAGAAGGGTGCGAAGGGGAGTCCGTCGGCGCCGATCTCGACGCAGCCGCCGAGGGCGACGACCGCGCCCTGGGTGTGGGCGAGGGCGGTGAACTCCTCGATGAGGCGGGTCTTCCCGACACCCGCCTCACCGCCGACGAGCAGGGCCTGGGGCTCTCCCGCGGTCGCGCGGGAGAGCGCCTCGGTGAGGGCGGTCAGTTCGCCGGCCCGGCCGACGAACACGGGACTCACTGACTTGGTCTCCACGGCGCCGAGCATCGCACAGGCGTCCGCGTTCGCACCCATAAGGGGGTCACGCGGCCCGGGCGAAGCGGTGCTGGGCGGTGGCGCTCACCCGCCCCTCGGGATCCTGGCGGCGCGTCCAGCGGCGGCCCTTGCCGGCCCGGGCGGCCTCGTGGGCCAGGCGCTCGGCGGCGGCCTCACGGAGGAGCTCGGCGTGGCGGAGGGTGTGGAGTTCGTAGGTGAACATGGCGTGCTCCTCGGGCTCTCGCCGTACCGGTGTCGGCAGCGGCTTCGGTGTCGGCAGCGGCTCCGGTTCCGGTGGCGCTCCCTGCGATGCCTCTACTTTCGTCCGCCAGGGGGTGCGGCCACATCGGGCGAGTGCCGGATGTTCGGCGCCCGGGGGGCCTTAGGCGGCGGCGAGGGGGCCTTAGGGATGCCCTGAGGCCCCCTCAGGGTGCCCGAAGGGGGGCTTTTGCCGAGAAGATCGCCACTGGGTTAGGTTTGCCTAACTCGTGGCGTGCGAATTGCCCCGTTCACACCGTTGTGCCCGGCTGCCTCCGCCCGCGTCCCCCCCTCCCTGACGACAGGAGCCCTCCCCGTGCGTCCCCGTCCCCGCGCCCGTCTCCGCCTCCGCACCCGTCTCCGCGGCCCGCTCGTCGCCACCGCCGCCACCCTCGCCGCCGGGCTGTCGCTCGCCTCCTGCGGCGCCCCGGGCGGCGGCGAAGGCGCGTCCGGCGGGCGGACGACCACGGTCTCCACCAACAAGGGGGACGTCGAGGTCCCGGTGAAGCCGATACGCGTGGCGGTGCTCGACAACACGGCGTTCGCGACGGTCCGGGCCTTCGGCGTCGAGCCGGTCGCCGTCCCGAAGGGGCTGCTGCCGCGCCAGGGCTACCAGGACTGGAAGAAGAGCTCCGCCATCAAGGACGTCGGCGACCACAAGGAGCCGAGGCTGGAGGCGCTCAACGCCGCCAGGCCCGACCTGATCATCGGCGGCTACCGCTTCTCCAGCCACCACGACAAGCTCTCGAAGATCGCCACGACGATCGACATCGCCCCCTCCGACGAGAAGTACGTCGACGCCCTGCGCAAGCAGACCGCGACCCTGGGCCGCATCTTCGGCCAGGAGAAGAAGGCCGGGGAGCTCGTCGCGAAGCTCGACGCGGCCGAGGACGCCGCCGCGAAGGCCGTCCACGGGGAGCGGGTCTTCCTCGGCGTCACCAGCGCCGGACGGATCGACAACGGCGCGAGCCGCATCGGCCGCCTCCTCGAACGGCTCGACCTGCGGAACGTCCTGCCGGCCGAGGGCAAGGACAGCACCTCGGTGCACAACAACTCCGGACTCGCGCCCGAGACGATCGCCCAGCTCGACCCCGAGTGGATGATCCTGCTCGACCGGGACTCCGCCGTCGCCGAGGGCGGCGACAAGGGCACCCCGGCGCGCCGGCTGGTCGAGGGGCAGGAGGCCTGGGCCGACACCACGTTCCGGAAGAAGAACCAGGTCGTCTATCTGCCGTCCGACTTCTACCTCACCGAGGGGATCGAGGCGTACACCAAGGCCTTCGAGCAGCTGACGGCCGCCTTCACCGCCTCCCGCTAGTCCCGGAGGCCCCCATGCGCCGCCGTATCCCCGCCGCGCTCGCCGTGCTCCTCGTCCTGGCGCTGGTCTGCGCCTCGCTCATGGTCGGCGGCTACGACATCGACGTCCCCGCGCTCCTCACCGACCCGGCCGCCCGGAACATGTTCCTCATCTCCCGGGTCCCGCGCACCCTCGCCCTGGTCTTCGCGGCCGCCGCCATGGCCGTGTCCGGCCTGATCATGCAGATGCTCGTCCAGAACCGTTTCGTCGAGCCGACGACCACGGGGACCAGCGAATGGGCGGCCCTGGGCGTGCTGCTGCTCACGATCTGGGCGCCCGCCGCCCCGCCCCTGGTGAAGATGAGCGTCGCGAGCCTCTTCGCCCTCGCCGGGGCGATGGCCTTCCTGGCCGTGCTCGACCGGGTGGCGCTCAGGTCACAGGTCATCGTCCCCATCGTGGGCATCATGCTCGGTGCCGTCGTCGGCGCCGTCACGCTCTACGTCGCCGCCCGCACCGACCTGCTCCAGATGCTGGCGACCTGGCGCTCCGGAGGCTTCAGCTCCGTCGTCCGAGGCGGCTACGAACCGATCTGGGTGGTCGCCGGCATCGTCGCCGTGCTGTACGTGGCGGCCGACCGCTTCACCCTCGCCGGGCTCGGCCGCGACACGGCCACCGGCCTCGGACTGCCCTACCGGCGCACCCTGTTCACCGGGCTCGCCCTGGTCTCGCTGGCGACCGGCGTCACCGCCGTGGTGGTGGGCTTCCTCCCCTTCCTCGGGCTGATCGTGCCCAACATGGTCTCCCTCGTCCGGGGCGACGACGTCCGGAAGAACCTCTTCTGGGTGGTGCTCGGCAGCGTGGCGCTGCTGATCGTCTGCGATCTGATCGGCCGCCTGGTGATCTTCCCCATGGAGATCCCGGTCTCCGTGGTGCTCGGCGTCGTGGGAGCGGTGGTCTTCGTGGTGATGACCCTGCGACAGCACGGGAGGGCCCATGCCTGAGAAAAGCGCCTCGCCGACGAGCTCCGTCAGGCTCTGGACGGTCGCCGGGCTGGCCGCCGTCGCGATCGCCGCCTTCCTCCTCCTCTTCGTGGAGGGGGACCTGGCCTTCGCGATCGACCGGCGGCTGACCCTGCTCGGCGCGATGACGGTCGCCGCGTTCGCCCACGCGGTGGGCACCGTGGTCTTCCAGACCGTCACCGGGAACCGCATCCTCACCCCGTCGATCATGGGTTTCGACTCGGTCTACACCCTGACGCAGACCCTGATGGTCTTCGTCCTCGGCGGCAGCGCGCTCGCCGCGACCGACGGACTGCCCAAGCTGATCGCCCAGACCCTGCTGATGGTCGCCTTCACCACCCTGCTCTTCGGCAGGCTCTTCGGCCGGGGCGGCAACCTGCACGTGCTGCTCCTCGTGGGCGTGGTCCTCGGTCTCGCCTTCGGCAGCCTGTCGGTCTTCCTCCAGCGGATGCTCTCCACCGCCGACTTCGACGTGCTCTCCGCCCGGCTCTTCATGCGGCTCGGCAGCGTCGAGGCCACCCATCTGCCGCTGGCCGCCGCGGTCTGCCTGGTCGCCGGCGGCGTCGTCTGGACCCGCCGCCACCACCTGGACGCCCTGCTCCTCGGCCGGGACGCGGCCACCGGGCTGGGCGTCGCCCACCGCCGGGAGCTGGTGGCCATGCTGGCCCTGGTGTCGGTGCTGGTCGCGATGTCCACGGCGCTGGCGGGGCCGATGACCTTCTTCGGGTTCGTCGTGGCGATGCTCGCCTACCGGGTGGCGGGCACCCACCGGCACGCCGTCGTCCTGCCCATGGCCTTCCTGCTCGGCCTTCTCACCCTGGTGACCGGCCAGTTCATCATGGAACACGTCTTCTACGCGGCGGGGATGCTCACCGTGGTGATCGAGTTCCTCGGCGGCGCCGTCTTCCTCGTCCACCTGCTCCGGAAGGGCGCCCTGTGATCGAGTTCACCGACCTCAGCAAGACCTACGGGGACACCGTGGTCCTCGGCCCCCTCTCGGGGACCATCCCCAAGGGCGGGTTCACCTCGCTCATCGGCCCCAACGGCGCGGGGAAGTCGACCCTGCTCACCCTCATCGGCCGGCTCGCCGAGCCCACCACCGGTCGCGTGACGGTGGACGGCCTGGACGTGCACCGCGCCAGGACCCGCGACGTGGCCCGCGTGCTGTCCGTACTGCGGCAGGAGAACCACTTCACCGCCCGGGTGACCGTGCGGGAGCTCGTCGCCTTCGGCCGCTTCCCCCACTCGCGGGGCCGGCTGACCCCCGCCGACCAGGCGCACATCGACGACGCCTTGGACTTCCTCGACCTCGGCGACCTCGCGCACCGCTTCCTCGACCAGCTCTCCGGCGGCCAGCGGCAGCGCGCCTACGTCGCCATGGTGGTCGCCCAGGACACCGACTACGTCCTGCTCGACGAGCCGCTGAACAACCTCGACCTGAAGCACTCGGTCCGGATGATGTCCCAGCTGCGCCGGGCCGCGGACGAGCTGGGCAAGACCGTCGTCATGGTCGTGCACGACATCAACTTCGCCGCCGCCTACTCCGACCGCATCCTCGCGCTGCGCGACGGCCGCGTCGCCGCCGCCGGGACCGTGGCCGAGATGATGCGGGCCGAGGTGCTCAGCGAGGTCTACGACACCCCCGTGCGGGTCCACGACGTGGACGGGCGCCGGACGGCCGTCTACTACGCGTGACGTCTGAGGCGCACCGGACCCGGCCCTAGGGCCGCCGGGCCGGCGCCTCCGGCGTGGCCCGCTGTCCGGGGATCGCCGGGTGGTCGGCCGTGTCCGTCCCGGCCGCGCCCTCCCGCGCGTCCGCCGCCGCCCGGCACTCCGGGGGCTCGATGCTGATGCGGGGCAGCCGGCGGTCGAGCCAGCGGGGCAGCCACCAGTTGGCGCCGCCGAGCATGTGCATGAGGGCGGGGACGAGCAGGGTGCGCAGGACGAAGGCGTCGAGGGCGACGGCGGCGGCGAGGGCGATGCCGAACATCGCGATCACCCGGTCGCCGGTGAGGACGAAGGCGAGGAAGACGGAGATCATGATGACCGCCGCGGAGTTGATCACGCGGCCGGTCTCCGCGAGGCCGACCCGGACCGCCCGCCGGTTGTCGCCGGTCTCCAGCCACTCCTCGTACATCCGGCTGACCAGGAAGACCTGGTAGTCCATGGAGAGGCCGAAGAGCACCGAGACCATGATCACGGGCAGGAAGGGCTCGATCGGTCCGGCGCTGCCGAGGCCGAGGAGTTCGCTGCCCCAGCCCCACTGGAAGATCGCGACGACGACGCCGAAGGCGGAGGCGACGGCGGCGACGTTCATGGCGGCGGCCTTGAGCGGGATGCCGATGGAGCGGAAGGCGAGCAGCAGGAGCGCGCAGCCGAGGGCGATGACGACGCCGACGAAGAGCGGCAGCTTGCCGACGATGATCGCGGCGAAGTCGTCGTACGAGGCGGTGACGCCGCCGACGTGGACCTGGAGCGAGGTGCCCTCGGAGGCGGCCGGGAGGACGTCGTCGCGGAGCCGGTCGACGAGCTCGCTGGTGGCCCTCGACTGCGGCGAGGACTCGGGTACGACGGTGAGCACGGCGGTGTCGCCGGTGCCGTTGTAGGTGACCGGGGAGACCGAGGCGACGCCCTTGGTGTGGGCGAGGGCGGCGGGCAGCTCGTTCATGGCGACCTTGGCCTCGGCGCCGTCGAGCGAGGCGACGAGCGTCAGCGGCCCGTTGACGCCGGGCCCGAAGCCGTCGGCGAGCAGGTCGTAGGCCTGCCGGGTGGTCGCGGAGGCGGGGTTGTTGCCCTGGTCGGAGGTGCCGAGGTGGAGCGAGAGGGTCGGCAGCGCGAGGACGAGCATGACGACGGCGGCGATCCCGCCGAGCAGCTTGGGGTGCCGCTCGACGAAGGCGGACCAGCGGGCGGCGAAGCCGGTGGGCAGCTCGGGCTGGGGGCCGTGCTCGGCGAGCCGGCGGCGCTCCTTGCGGCTGAGCGCGCGCATCCCGATGAGGGAGAGCAGCGCGGGCAGCAGGGTGACGGAGGCGGCGACCGTGAGGACGACGGTGAGGGAGGCGGCGATGGCGACGCCGTTGAGGAAGCTCAGCCGCAGGATCAGCATCCCGAGCAGGGCGATGCAGACGGTGGCGCCCGCGAAGACGACGGCGCGGCCGGTGGTGGCGACGGCGATCCTGGCCGCCTCGGGCACGGGCAGGCCGCGTTTGAGGCCCTTGCGGTGCCGGGTGACGATGAAGAGCGCGTAGTCGATGCCGACGCCGAGGCCGATGAGCATCCCGAGCATCGGGGCGAAGTCGGCGACCGTCATGAGGTGCCCGAGGAGCACGATGCCGGAGTAGGCGATGCCGACGCTGACGAGGGCGGTCGCGATGGGCAGCAGGGAGGCGGCGAACGAGCCGAAGGCGACGAAGAGGACGAGGGCGGCGACGACGACGCCCACGGCTTCGGCGATGTGCCCGCCGGGGGCCTCGGTGAGGGCGACGGCGCTGCCGCCGAGGGCGACCCGGACGTCGTCGGTCGCGGCGGCGCGGGCGGTGTCCACCAGGGCCTCGGCCTGGCCGACCGGCATGTCGGCGGCCTGCGCGTCGAGGACGACGGTGGCGTAGGCGGTGCGCCCGTCCTCGCTGATCTGGCCCCGGTCGGGGCCGTACGGGGAGGTGACGGAGGCGATGCCGGGGAGGTGGGCGACCTTGTCGAGCATGGCGGTCATCCGCCGCTCGACGCCCTCGGCGCGGACGCTGCCCCGGTCGGTGTGCCAGACGATGGTGTCGGTGTCGCCGCCCGCGCCGTGGAAGCCCCGTTCGAGCAGGGCGGTGGCGCGGCCGGACTCGGTGCCGGGGACCTCGTAGTCGTTGGAGTACGCGGTGCCGGCGATCGCCGCGCCGGTCGCGGCGCCTCCGAGGGCGAGCAGCCAGATCAGGACGGCGACGAGGCGGTGCTTGATGCACCACCGTGCGATGGCTGCCAACGGACGCGCTCCCTGGGTGGATCGGTACTGGCCCCACTGTTACAGCCAAACGTGATCGTTTGTCCGTTTCGTGGCGATCCTCACAGAGGGTCCGGAGGGGGTCGGGACGGAGGTCCCGGCCCCCTTGGGACGGGCTACCCGGAGACGCTGGCACGCCCGTTCTCGATGTGGCCCATCAGCCGCCGCCGGAAGCCGTCGGGGCCGGTGACCTCGATGTCGTACCAGCCGTGGGCGTCGGCGGCGGAGTGCACGACGGTACGGCTCCGGCCGGCCTTCACGGTGACCGTGCGGGTCCAGCCCCGCAGGTCCCGCTCGTCGACGTAGCCGAGCGGGCGCACGGTGAAGGCGACGGCGGTCCGGGACTCGTTGCGGAGGGTGAGGTGGAGGTCGCGGTCGTGGTGGTCGACGCGCGAGGCGAGCTGGGCGCCCCCGGCCGCCGGGCCCTCGAACTCGCGGCGGAAGCCGTTGGGCCCGGTGACGGTGAAGCGGTAGCGGTCCCGGGTGAGGGGGACGGTCCACTCGGCGGTGCCCCGCACGTCCCGGTGCTGCGGGACGGCGAACTCGCCCGCGTACGGGTAGAGCGCGAGGTGCGCGCTCGACCGGCCGGTGTTGCGCAGCGCCAGCGTGACGGCGCCGTCGCCGACCGTGGCGGAGGCGTCCGGCTGGTAGGGCAGCGGGCGGGCCGGGCGGCAGCCGGGCTCCTGGACGGGCATGGTCTGCACGGCGGGCGGCTGGGGGCGCCAGCGGCCGGTGAAGGGCGGGATGGCGCCGGGGCGCTCGACGGGCGGCTGCCGCCGGGTGCGCTTGAAGTCGAAGGCGGAGGTGAGGTCGCCGGTGACGGCGCGGCGCCAGGGGGTGATGTTGGACTCGCGGACGCCGGTGAGGCGCTCCAGGAAGCGGATCACGGAGGTGTGGTCGAAGGTCTCGGAGCAGACGTAGCCGCCGACGGTCCACGGGGAGACGACGAGCAGCGGGACCCGGATGCCGAGGCCGGTGGGCTGGCCCTTGTAGCGCTCGGCGTCCCCGGCGGGGTCGTCGGCGGCGGGGACCGGCGGGGGCACGTGGTCGAAGAAGCCGTCGTTCTCGTCGTAGTTGATCAGCACGACGGTGTGCCGCCAGACGTCCGGGTGGGCGCCGAGGGCGTCGAGCACCTTGTAGACGAGGGAGGCGGAGGCGACCGGGGAGGAGGCGCCGGGGTGCTCGGAGTCCACGGCGGAGGGCACCAGGTAGGAGACCTCGGGGAGGGTCCCGGCGGCGACGTCGGCGCGGAAGGCGTCGGCGAGGGTGCCGGTCTCGACCCGGCGCAGCCCGCGCTCGAAGAGGGAGCGCTCGGCGGCGGTGAGCGTGGCGACGCCCCGCTCCAGGAGTCCGAGGAGCCTGGCCCGCTCGGCGAGGTCGTCCGTGCCGCGGACGGCTGCGTAGAAGGACTCCATGAAGGTGTGCCCGCCGGTGGGCGCGAGCGCCTTGCGGGCGATCTTCTTGAAGCTGGTGAAGAACTCGATGTTGTTGTCGGTGAAGTTCTCCCACTCGGTGTACGTCTTCCAGCTC
Organism: Streptomyces sp. NPDC042100; assembly: GCF_055582325.1. Lineage (NCBI taxonomy): Bacteria > Bacillati > Actinomycetota > Actinomycetes > Kitasatosporales > Streptomycetaceae > Streptomyces > Streptomyces sp. NPDC042100. Next base: position 242,267 of record NZ_JBVJDK010000012.1, on the reverse strand, counting down.
CGCCCGGCGGCTTCGAGCCGCTCGGCGTAGGTGGACCAGCCGTAGCCGGGGTGGGTGCCCTCCGCGTAGGCGGCGTTGCTGACGGCACGGCTGCCGTCGGCCTCGAATCCGGTCCAGCCGGACCACAGATGGTTGCGGTTGGGGCTGGTGGAGGAGTGGATGGAGGAGTGGTAGGCGTCGCAGATGGTGAAGGTGTCGGCGAGCTCGTAGTGCAGCGGGATGTCCCGCCGGTCGTAGTACGCCATGGTGGCGGCGGTCTTGGCGGTGACCCAGCCGTCCATCCAGCCGCCCCGCCAGGCCTTCGCGCCGCCGCTCCAGGAGTGGTCGAGGTCGCCTATGTACTGGAGGTCCTTCTGCTGCGTCTCGGCGGCGCCGCGCACCGGGAAGGGCAGCACGGTCCGTCCGGCGGCGGGCTGCTCGAAGACCGGCTTTCCGCTGGGCAGTTCGATGGCGTTGCGGTCGCCGAAGCCCCGGACGCCGCGCAGGGTGCCGAAGTAGTGGTCGAAGGACCGGTTCTCCTGCATGAGGATCACCACGTGCTTCACCGCCGAGAGCCCCCCGGCGGCCGGCTCGGCGGCCATCGCCGCCTGGAGCGACGGCGGCAGCAGCGATCCGGCGGCGGCGACCCCGAGGGCGCCGCCGCCCAGCGCGAACAGCCTCCTGCGGGACAGCTCAGGGTTCATCTCCGTGGACAAGACCGACCTCCAGTAGCGGACCTGACAGCCAATGGTTCGCCTTCGAGCCATTGGCTTGGTACGTCAGGGACGCTAATGAGACCGGGTGTCCACGAGAAGACCTCGTGACGGCGCGGCGGTGAACGGAGGCCGGAAGACCGCCGTACACCGCCGCGCGCCCGGGTGGCCGGATCGGCCCCGGTCAGCCCTGGTCAGCCCTGGTCAGCCCCCGTCAGCCCCGCATCAGCCCCGGGTCAGCTGCGCTGCCACCGCTGGTTGGGGGCGCCGTTGCCGTACCAGAGGGCGACCGAGCTGCCGGGGGCCGTGGCCTCGCCGGAGACGTCGATGTTGAAGCCGTTCATCCGGTTGGTCACCGTGCCGTCGGCGTTGAAGGTCCACTTCTGGTTGTCGCCGCCGTTGCAGTACCAGATGATCAGCCCGCGCCCGCCGTGGTCGGCGTCCAGGCACATGGTGCCGTAGACCCGCAGCTCCTTCTCCGGGGTGTACGCCCACTGCTGGTTGGGCGAGCCCTCCGTGCACCACCAGACGATCAGCGAGCTGCCGGCCTCCTTGGAGGCGCCGGGCACGTCGAGGCAGTGGCCGGAGCCGACGCCGCGCAGCACGCCGTTCTGGACGGCCGGGCGGCCGGTGCCGAACCAGGCCCAGGCGAGCCGGTCGGCGGCGGACTGGTTGGTGGTGCGCAGGGTGAGGTCGGTGCCGGTGCCCTGGAGCTCGGTGAGGCTGTACCAGTCGCCGTTGCGCAGACCGGGCCAGTAGACCGAGCCCATGCCGAGCTCGCGCAGGGTGTCGGTGTCGCCCTGGAGGTACGCGATCTCGTTCGAGCCGTTGACCGGTCCGTTGTAGTCGAGCCCGCTCGCCAGGTTGGAGCCGAACTCGGTCAGGACCGTGCGGGAGGCGCAGCCGCCGACCTTGGTGCGCAGGTCGGCCGCCCACTGGGCGCGGTCGGTCCAGTCGCCGTGCCAGAAGCCGTAGTGGTGCAGCGAGAGGTGGGTGCCGGCGAGGCGGGAGTCGGCGCAGACCGGGCGCACGTCCTCGCTGTAGCCGGTGCCGCCGACGAAGACCCGCTCGCGGGAGATGTTGCGGCCGTGGGTGCCGAGCCAGCCGGCCGCCACGTCGGTCCACTGGGCGGCCGTGTAGCCGAACGGCTCGTTCATCGGCTCGAAGTAGACCTGCTGGGAGTCCCCGTACTTGGCGAGGATCGTCGTCCACATGGCGTCGTAGGACGCCTGGTCGTCGATCTTCCCGTCCTTGGTGCCCGGGGCCTCCCAGTAGCCGAGGAGGACCTTGACGCCCTTGTGGAGGGCGGCGTCGATGGCGCCGGTGTACGACTGCCAGTACGGGCCGTTGACGGTGGCCGGGTTGACCGGCAGCCGGACCGTGTTGACGCCGAACTTGCTCTGGAACTGCCCGACGATCGCCGCCGACTTGGCGTACGTGGTCGAGAAGTCGTCGGTCTTCGAGAGCCCCGACAGGACCAGCTCGTCACTCGCGTAGTTGTCGCGCGGGTCGGCCCAGTTGACGCCCTGGAACCGGCCGCTGTCCGTGGCCGCGGCGGCCTCGGACGCCAGCGGCCCGGCCTGGAGCCCTATGAGCGAGAGGCAGCCCGCGGCCAGGAAGGCCAGGGCTCTGCGTGAGGTGGATGAGACGGACAAGGCGTTTCCCCGTGGGTTCGATGCGAATGGAAGATCGTTTGCGGATCCGCGCGATCGTATCCACATCGCGCCACCGCATCGCGCCACCGCATCGCGCCTCCGCCCGACGGATCACCCGTGGCTCACCCATGGCTCACCCGCGGCTCAACCCCTCAGCTCCCCCGAACTCGCACCAGACGATCTTCCCGGGGTCCCGCTCCCCCACCCCCCACCGGTCCGCGAGCGCCTCGACGAGCAGCAGCCCGCGCCCGGACTCGCCCGCAGGGGTACGGACGACGGCGGGCGTGCCGTCGCCGCTGTCGTGGACCTCGATCCGGAGCGGGCCGGGGCGCTCCAGGTAGAGGTGGAGCCGGTAGCCGCGGCCCGGCGGGACGCCGTGCCGGAGGGCGTTGGTGGCGAGCTCGCTGACGCACACCAGTACGTCGTCCGTGCGGGCGTCCACTCCCCAGTCGGCCAGCGCCTTGCGGACGAAGTCGCGGGCGAGGGGCACGGAACGGTGCTCGCGGCGGTAGAAAACCTCGCGGAACAGGGGAAGTTCGTCGTTCATGGCGATCACGGTGGCGACGCGCGCCCCACGCGCCCCAGCGCTCCGACCCGTACAAATTCTTTGTACGGGTTCCGGATGCGTCGCGCGGGCGCGGCGCGGGGAATCCACGCCTCATGACAGGCGCGACGAATCCCAGGAAGAAGGTGCCCGCATGGGTGGCGACCGGCGCTTTGGTGGCGCATTACCGGAGACAGGCGGGGATGACCCAGCCCCAGTTGGCCACCGAGGCATGTGTGGCCCTGGAGACGCTCGGCTCGATCGAGCAGGGGCGGCGGGCGCTGCGCCTGGTGCTGGCGGGTGAGTTCGACGGCATCCTGAACACCGGCGGCGCGCTGACGGTGCTGGTGGAGAAGGCGCCGAAGAAGGAGCGCTTCCCGGCGTTCGTGCAGGAGTTCATCGAGCTGGAGGCGCAGGCGCTCAGCCTGTGCTGGTACGAGAACGGCGTCGTCCCCGGCCTGCTCCAGACCCCCGACTACGCCCGCGCGGTCTTCGACTGCCTGTACCCCCCGATCACTCCGCAGGAGGCGGAGGAACGGATGCTCGACCGGCTGGACCGACAGCGGATCTTCGAGCAGAAGCCGTGGCCGCCGATGATGTCCTTCCTGCTGGACGAGTCCGTCCTGGAGCGAGCTATCGGCGGGCGTGAGGTGCTGCGCGACCAGATCCAACACCTGCGCGAGTTGGCCGAACTCCCCTTCCTAGCACTCCAGATCATCCCCAAGGCGCGCACGAAGCACGCCGGGCTCGACGGGCCCATGGTGCTCATCGAGACCCCCGCCCACGAACACGTCGCCTACATCGAGGGCCAGCGGGTGAGCTTCCTCATCGACGATCCCGACGAGGTCGGCATCCTCCAGGCCAAATATGGAATGCTGCGATCGCAGGCCCTGACACCCGAAGACACCATGGGCCTGCTGGATCGTCTGGCAGGAGAGACATGAGCACAGCAGTACTGTCGTGGTTCAAGTCCAGCTACAGCGGCAGCGAGGGCGGCGCTTGCCTCGAAGTCGCCTACGAGTGGCGCAAGTCGAGCTACAGCAGCGATGAGGGCGGCAACTGCCTGGAAGTCGCCTATGACTGGTCCAAGTCCAGCTACAGCGGCGACGAGGGCGGCAACTGCGTCGAGGTGGCCGCTCACCCCGCCGCCGTGCACGTCCGGGACTCCAAGCTGGGCGACGTCAGCCCCGTCTTCACCGTCTCCCCCGCCGCCTGGTCGGGCTTCCTGGCCGAGGTCGGCGAGGTCGCCGAGGTCATCGCCTAGGAGCAGGCGGGCCCCGGCCGCCGGCCGGGGCCCGCCGCGTGGTTCACCTCGGCGGGTCCTCGCCCGTCAGCCCGTCGACGGATTCGCGGATGAGGTCGGCGTGACCGGCATGGCGGGCGTACTCCTCGATGAGGTCGAGGAGGATGCGGCGCAGGTTCGGGCGTTCGCCGCCGCGCGTGACGTAGGCGCCGAGCTGGTCCAGCCCTCCCGCGTCGAGCGCCTCGGCGACGACGGCCCGTGACCGGGCGACCGACTCCGCCCACAGAAGGCGCAGTCGCTCGGGGGTGTCCTCGGCGGCGGAGCGGTAGTCCCAGTCGGGCGTGTCCTCCCAGTCGACGGTGTCCCAGGGAGCCCCGACGGGGGCGCCGAGCCACAGCCGGGCGAAGTGGCTGTCCTCCACGTGCGCCAGGTGCTTGAGCAGACCGCCCAGAGTGAGGGCGGAGGGGCCGAGCGTGGCGCGCAGACCGGCGGCGTCCAGGCCGGAGCACTTCCAGGCGAGGGTGGCCCGCTGCCGTTCGAGGGCGCCGAGGATCGCCGCCGCCTCGGTGCCGGCGAGGGGAGGTTCCGGCCATGCTTCGTTCGTGCTCTCGGTCATGGCCGGAGACCTTAGCGAACAGGTGGGGGCGCGCCCGCGCGAGGGGGCGGATCGCGAGTACCGGCCAGACCTGACGGAATGTCAGCTACCGCTGTCGGGCCGCTGCCAGCATGTCCGGGTCATCGGATCTCCACATGGGAGGACTCGTGAACACCCGACAGATCGCACGGTCGCTCAGCCGCCCCGCCCTCGCGCTCGCCGCCGCCGCCGGACTGCTCCTGGGCGCCGCCGCGACCGGCTCCGCCGCCGCGGAGAAGGCGCCGGCCCCCGTCGACGCCCGCGCCGCGGCCCGCGCCGCCGCCGCCACCGGCGACAAGCCGGTGCCCCGGCCCGGAGTGGACCCCAAGTCCGTCGCACCGCTCGGGATCAACGCGTACGGCTGGATCCGGAACTACAACTCCGGTCTCTGTCTCGCCGTGCCCGGCGGCAGCCAGAACCCCGCCACGCAGCTCAACCAGTACGGATGCGGAAGCTGGGCCGACCACTACTGGGAGGTCCGGTACGAGGGCGACGGGCGCGGCGAGCGCTGGTACTCGGTCCGGAACAAGAACAGCGGCATGTGCCTGTCCGTCGACGCCGCCGGCACCGGCGACCTCGTCCCGGCCACGCAGTACCCCTGCGGCCTGTACGTGGACCAGTACTGGGCGCTCCGCTACGACAGCGCCAAGCAGGCCAACCAGTTCGTGAACTGGAACAGCGGCAAGTGCCTCGCGGTCCTGAACGGCAGAACGGACGCCACGGCGCCCGTCATCCAGTACACCTGCGGCACCTACCGCGACCACTACTGGAAGTAGCCGCGCGGCGCGGCGCCGGGTCCTACAGGAACCGCCGCTCGCGCAGGGCGCGTTCCGTGTCCTCGTACCAGGTCCGGTACGAGGGCACCTGCGCGAGCACGGCGAGATCCGTACGGCGCACCAGCAGCTCCGCGCCGTCGTGCAGCACCTCCGGCCCGTCGCCGCCCAGCAGGGCCTTCCAGACCTCCTTGGGGGTCAGCCTGGTGTTGCCGCCCTTGAGCGCGACGCGCTTCTCCACCGCCTGGGGCCCGGAGTACGGGTACGCGGCGAGCTCGCCCACGACCGACTCCAGGGCCTTCCGGTCGGCCAGCATCCACGACTCGGTCGTCAGGACGGGCACGAGGGGGACGGACACCCCGGCGCGCGGGGCGGCGGCCAGCCGCCGCTCCAGCTCGGCGACCAGCTTGTGGCGGGCCTCGGCGGCGTCCTGGTCGCCGTGGACGAAGACGATGTCGCAGTCGGCCGCGAGCTCCTCGGCCGCCGCCAGGACCCGCTCCGGCCGGTCGTTGGAGCGGACCGGGGAGACCTCGCACGCGAGCACGTCCACCGTCCCCGCGCCGCCCGCGAGCACGAGTTCGTCGAGCTGTCGCTTGACCAGGCTGCGCAGATAGGGCCCGTCGCTGCCCTCGACGAGAAGCCCCGGCAGCAACGTCCTCATTCCCCGGCCCCGTTCAGCTTCCGCAGCAGCCGCTCCACCCGCTCCGGAGACACGCTCTCCCCCGGCTCCCGCTCCCGGTCGAAGGCCCGCAGCGGCCTGGCCACGGTCGCGCGGGAGATCGTCCCGTCGGCCGGATCGACGCGGTCCGCCTGTTCCAGGAAGACGAGGCTGCCGGACAGGTCGTGCCGGAGCGCGCCGAGCAGGGCCGGAGAGTGGGTCGTGGCGATGAGCTGGCGGTACGCGGACGCCTCGGGCAGCACCCCGGTCCCGCGCCGCAGCCGGCGCACCAGCTCGGCGACGTACTCGGGGTTCATCCCGTTCTCGATCTCCTCGACGCACATCCCGCCGGGCCAGCCCGGATCGGCCGCCGCCGCGAGCAGGGCCGCCATGCGCAGCGTGCCGTCCGAGAGGGCGGGCGGCGCCAGCCATCCCGTATGGCTGAAGGCCACCTCGAAGTCGAGCTCCTGGCGGCGCTCGTCGTACACGACCCGTACGTCCTCGACCCCGTCGACCAGCGCGGCGAGATCCGCGACGAACCGGCGCCAGAGCGGCGGGCGCTCCTCGATCCGCTGGAGCACCGGGGCCAGGTTCCCCCCGTCGGGGGCGAGCCGGCCATGGACGAAGGCGGGGGACGGCAGGCGCATGGCCGAGGGATCGAGGACGAGGGGGGCCCAGGACGCGCACTCACGCGCGGCCAGCAGCCGCAGGCCCGCACCGGGATCCCCGAGGAAGGCTTCCGAGTCCTCCGACCGGAGGAACTCCTCCTCTTCGACGGTCAAGGGGCTGCCCAGGGACCCCTGGAGCGGCACGAACGCGGCCTTGTCCGCGGCGATGAACTCCGTGCGGGCCCGCGTCACGGCATCCCGCAGTTCGGCGTCGGGTCCGAAACCGTCCGTCCCCCCGTCGAACTCGCCCACGGTGCCGACCCAGACGCCGCTCTTCGGCCCGAGGGCCACCCGGCCCGACCCGAGGCGCGTGACGAGGAGCCGGATCCGCAGGGGCAGCGGCCCGTAAGGGGACGCCACCAGCGAGCCGACGGTGATGGTCAGCCCCCGGAACTCCCGGCCCTGGTCCTTGCGGAACAGGTCGACGGGCGCCAGCCGCCGGTCCCTGCGGACGGTCTCCTCGAAGCCCCGGTCCGCCGTTCCGGCGACGAGCCGGAGGGCGTCGAGGAGGTTGGACTTCCCGGCCCCGTTCGCACCCAGCATGATCAGCGTCGGCGGCACGTCGAGCCGGAAGTCGCGGAACGACTTGAACCCGTTGATCCGGATCTGGGTGATCATCCTGGGCTCTGCTCCTCGTGTCGCCGTACCTCGGCAGCGTCCCTTCCCACCCTAACGGCGCCGGCTCCCCCGGCCACGTGGGCGCACGCCGTACGACGAAGGCGGCCCCGCACCGGAGTTCCGGTGCGGGGCCGCCCCCGTGAGCCGTACGGGATCAGCCTTCGCTGACGCCCAGCTTCTCCAGGATCAGGTCCTTGACCTTCGCCGCGTCGGCCTGGCCACGGGTGGCCTTCATGACCGCGCCGACCAGGGCGCCGACCGCCGCGACCTTGCCGCCTCGGATCTTGTCCGCGATGGCCGCGTTGCCCGCGATGGCCTCGTCCACGGCCGTGCCGAGCGCGCCGTCGTCGGAGACGACCTTCAGACCGCGCTTCTCGACGACCTCGTCCGGGGTGCCCTCGCCACCGAGGACGCCCTCGATGACCTGGCGGGCCAGCTTGTCGTTCAGGTCGCCGGAGGCGACCAGGGCCGACACGCGGGCCACGTCCGCCGGGGTGATCGGGAGCTCGTCGAGCGCGCCGCCCCGCTCGTTCGCGTTGCGGGCCAGCTCGCCCATCCACCACTTGCGCGCCGACGCCGCGTCGGCGCCCGCCTCGATGGTGGCGACGATCGGCTCGACCGCGCCCGCGTTGAGGATGGCCTGCATGTCCAGCTCGGACACGCCCCACTCCTCGCGCAGCCGGTTGCGGCGCACCCGGGGCAGCTCGGGCAGGGCCGCCCGCAGCTCCTCGACCCAGGCGCGGGCCGGGGCGACCGGGACCAGGTCCGGCTCCGGGAAGTAGCGGTAGTCCTCGGCGTTGTCCTTGATCCGGCCGGAGGTGGTGGAGCCGTCCTCCTCGTGGAAGTGACGGGTCTCCTGGAGGATCGAGCCGCCCGACTGGAGGACGGCCGCGTGCCGCTGGATCTCGAAGCGCGCCGCCCGCTCCACGGAGCGCAGCGAGTTCACGTTCTTCGTCTCCGAGCGCGTACCGAAGGTCTCGGTGCCCTTCGGCATCAGCGACAGGTTGACGTCGCAGCGCATCTGGCCCTTGTCCATGCGCGCCTCGGAGACACCCAGGGCCTTGATCAGCTCGCGCAGCTCCGCGACGTACGCCTTGGCGACCTCGGGAGCGCGCTCGCCCGCGCCGACGATCGGCTTGGTGACGATCTCGATCAGCGGGATGCCGGCCCGGTTGTAGTCGAGCAGCGAGTGCGAGGCGCCGTGGATGCGGCCGGTCGCGCCACCGATGTGGGTGGACTTGCCGGTGTCCTCCTCCATGTGGGCGCGCTCGATCTCCACGCGGAAGATCTCGCCGTCCTCCAGCTGCACGTCGAGGTAGCCGTCGAAGGCGATCGGCTCGTCGTACTGGGAGGTCTGGAAGTTCTTCGGCATGTCCGGATAGAAGTAGTTCTTCCGGGCGAAGCGGCACCACTCGGCGATCTCGCAGTTCAGCGCGAGACCGATCTTGACGGCGGACTCCACGCCGATCGCGTTGACGACCGGGAGCGCGCCCGGCAGGCCGAGGCAGGTCGGGCAGGTCTGGGTGTTGGCGTCCTGGCCGAGCTCGGTCGAGCAGCCGCAGAACATCTTGGTCTTGGTGCCCAGCTCGACATGGACCTCAAGGCCCATGACGGGGTCGTACGCGGCCAGCGCGGCTTCGTACGACAGCAGTTCAGTGACAGTCACGGTGGAACTTCCCTCTCAGCCCAGCAGGACGTCGTCGTCGCCGAGGCGCTTCAGCTCGCGGTACAGGATCGCGAGGCCGGTGACGATGGCGGCGGCGGACACGACGGCGTCGACGAGCTTCAGCGTGTCGTGCTCGGCGCGCGCCTTCCTGACCTGCTTGGCCACGGTGAACGCGCCGAAGGCGGTGGTGCCCATCGACACGTACGTGCCGGTCTTGGACTTCTTGAAGCCCTTGGCCTTCTGCAGTGCACTGGTACTCACAGCGACGGAGCCTCCTCAAGCAGCGGGTGGCCCCACTTTTCCACGAAGGCGGCCTCGACGGCGGCACCGACCTTGTACAGGCGGTCGTCCTTCAGGGCGGGGGCGATGATCTGCAGACCGACCGGCAGCCCGTCCTCCGGCGCGAGGCCGCAGGGCAGCGACATGGCGGCGTTGCCCGCCAGGTTGGTCGGGATGGTGCACAGGTCCGCGAGGTACATCGCCATCGGGTCGTCGGCGCGCTCGCCGATCGCGAAGGCGGTGGTCGGGGTCGTCGGCGAGACGATCACGTCGACCTGCTCGAAGGCGGCCTCGAACTCGCGGGTGATGAGCGTGCGGACCTTCTGCGCCGAGCCGAACCAGGCGTCGTAGTAGCCCGAGCTCAGCGCGTACGTACCGAGGATGATGCGGCGCTTCACCTCGGGGCCGAAACCGGCCTCGCGGGTCAGCGCGGTGACGTCCTCGGCGGAGCGGGTGCCGTCGTCGCCGGCCCGCAGGCCGTAGCGCAGACCGTCGAAGCGGGCCAGGTTGGAGGAGCACTCCGACGGCGCGATCAGGTAGTACGCGGAGAGCGCCAGGTCGAAGGTGGGGCAGTCCAGCTCCACGATCTCGGCGCCCAGCGACTTCAGCAGCTCGACGGACTCGTCGAAGCGCTGCACGACGCCGGCCTGGTAGCCCTCGCCCCGGAACTGCTTGACGACGCCGACGCGCATCCCGGCCACCGAGCCGTTGCGGGCCGCCTCGACGACCGGCGGGACCGGGGCGTCGATGGAGGTCGAGTCCAGCGGGTCGTGCCCGGCGATGACCTCGTGCAGCAGGGCCGCGTCGAGGACCGTGCGGGCACAGGGGCCGCCCTGGTCGAGCGAGGACGAGAAGGCCACCATGCCGTAGCGGGAGACCGCGCCGTAGGTCGGCTTGACGCCGACCGTGCCGGTGACGGCGGCGGGCTGCCGGATCGAACCGCCGGTGTCCGTGCCGATGGCCAGCGGGGCCTCGTACGCGGCGAGCGCGGCCGAGGAGCCGCCGCCGGAGCCGCCGGGGATCCGGGTGAGGTCCCAGGGGTTGCCGGTCGGGCCGTACGCGCTGTTCTCCGTGGAGGAGCCCATCGCGAACTCGTCCATGTTCGTCTTGCCCAGGATGACCACGTCGGCGGCCTTCAGGCGCTTGACCAGCGTCGCGTCGTAGGGCGGGATCCACCCTTCGAGCATCTTGGAGCCGACCGTGGTCGGGATGCCCTCGGTGGTGAAGATGTCCTTCAGCGCCAGCGGGACACCGGCCAGCGGGCCCAGCTTCTCGCCCCGGGCGCGCTTCTCGTCGACGGCGCGGGCCTGGGCCAGCGCGCCCTCGCGGTCGACGTGCAGGAAGGCGTGCACCTTCTCGTCGACGGCGTCGATCCGGGCCAGGTGGGCCTCGGCGACCTGGACGGCGGTGAGCTCGCCGGAGGCGATCTTCGCCGCGGTCTCGGCGGCGGTGAGCTTGATGATGATGCTGTTGTCCGTCATGACTTCTTAGTCCTCCCCCAGGATCTGCGGCACCTTGAAACGCTGCTGCTCCTGGGCCGGGGCGCCGGAGAGCGCCTGCGCGGGGGTGAGCGACGGACGGACCTCGTCCGCGCGCATGACGTTGGTCAGCGGCAGCGGGTGGGAGGTCGGCGGTACGTCTTGGTCGGCGACCTCGGAGACGCGGGCGACCGCGCCGATGATGTCGTCGAGCTGGCCGGCGAAGTGATCGAGCTCTTCGTCGGCGAGTTCCAGACGCGCCAGCCGGGCGAGGTGGGCGACCTCCTCGCGCGTGATGCCAGGCATGCGGATCCTCAGGGGTGCTTGATGGTGTTGGCCCAATCCTAGGGGGCCCGCGCCGCTGCCCGTGAAACGGTTGCCCGCGCCGGTCTCCCGGCGCGGGCGGAGGGTCACTGCACCACGTGTCCCGAGGGGTGCTCGACGGCCGAGGCGGCCTCCAGCGCGGCGGCGGCCGCCGCGATCTCCGAGGGGCGGCGCCAGCCGTGCTCGCCCCGGGCGCGCAGCCAGGCGGTGGTCTCGCCGGGCGGCATGGCGGCGGCCACCAGCCAGCCCTGGACGGCGTCGCAGCCCAGGTCCCGCAGCCGCTCCCAGGTCTCGTCGTCCTCGACGCCCTCGGCGACCACGAGCAGGCCCAGCGAGTGCGCCAGGTCCACCGTGCAGCGGACGATCTCGGCGTCCTCGTTGTCCACGGCGAGCCGGGCCACGAAGGAGCGGTCGATCTTCAGCTCGCTGACCGGCAGGCGGCGCAGGTGGACGAGGGAGGAGTAGCCCGTGCCGAAGTCGTCGAGGGACATCTTGACGCCGTGGCCGGTGAGCCCGGCCATGGTGTCGGCGGCCCGCTGCGGGTCCTCCAGGAGGACGTGCTCCGTTATCTCCAGCTGGAGGGCGCCCGCCGGGACGCCGTGCCGGGCCAGCCGGGCGGCGACGGCGCCCGCGAAGCCGGGGGTGTGCACGTCCCGGGGGCTGACGTTGACCGCGACCGGCACGTTGAGCCCCTGGGCGCGCCAGCGGGCCACCTGGGCCAGGGCGGTCTCCAGGACGTACTCGGTGAGGTGGGGCATCAGGCCCGAGGACTCGGCGATGGCGATGAACTCGTCCGGGGGGACCTTGCCGCGCTCGGGGTGCACCCAGCGGACCAGCGCCTCCAGGCCGGCCACCTGGCCGTCGAAACGGACCTTGGGCTGGTAGTGCAGCTCGACCTCGCCGGCGTCGAGGGCGCGGCGCAGGTCGCCGAGGAGGCCGAGGCGGTCCGGGGTGTTGGAGTCGCGCTTCGACTCGTACACCTCGACGCCGGTGCGGTCGCGCTTGGCCTGGTACATGGCCACGTCGGCGCGGCGCAGCAGTCCCTCGGCGTCCAGGGCGTGCTCGGGGAAGACGGCGACACCCGCGCTGGCCTCCAGGACCAGGGTGAGGCCGTCGAGGTCGAGCGGGGAGGACAGCTCGGCGACCAGGTGGCGGGCGACCCGCTGGGCGCTGGTGGTGGAGTCGGCGGTGGGCAGCAGGACGGCGAACTCGTCGCCGCCGAGCCGGGCGGCCTCGGCGCCGCGCGGCAGGGCGAGCCGGAGCCGCTCGGCGATCTGGAGGAGCAGCCGGTCGCCCGCGAGGTGCCCGAGGGTGTCGTTGACCGAGCGGAAGCGGTCGAGGTCGATGAGGACGAGCGCGGAGCGCACGCCCTGGCCCTCGGCCTCCTCCAGGGCCGTCCAGGTGCGTTCCAGCAGCCACTGGCGGTTGGGCAGGCCGGTGAGCGGGTCGCGGAGCTGCTCCTCGGCGCGGGCGCGGGCGATCCACAGGGTGGAGTCGAGGGCGATCAGCGGGACGACGAAGAGGGGCAGCAGGGCCGGGTGGGCGACGGCGACGACGCAGATCAGGGGCGCGATGCCGAGCAGGGCGACGGCGACCAGGCCCTGCCGGAGCAGGGCGGTGCGGGCGGCGGTGGGCAGCGAGCCGCCCTGGGGGGCGAGGGCGTACCACAGGAGCAGCCGGGTCACCACGAGGTAGGCGACGGCGGCGAGGACCACTTCCGGTACGTCGGCGATCCCCCAGTCGAGGGGCCGCCAGGGGTTCTCGACGGTCGGGACGTCGCCGAAGGTGGCGAGGACGAGGGCGGCGGCGCAGGCGCCGATGACGTCGACGGCGCCGTGCAGCAGGCCGTGCCGCCAGCGGTGGCGGCGGGCGGCGGCGACGAGGACGACGACGGAGAGCGAGATCAGACAGGCGGGCACCCAGCCGTAGAGCAGCAGGACGGCCAGGGTGAGGGCGGCGCCGGAGCCGGTGCCGCCCCACCAGCGGTCGCGGCCGAGGGCGACCAGATGGCCGACGATGAGGCCGGTGAGGACGGCGAGGGACCAGCCGGCGCCGCCGCCGGGGAAGAGCCCCTGGCCGGTGCTGAGCGTCCGGTAGAGCCCGGCGGCGAGCACGACGGCGGCGATGCCCACCAGCACTCCGGGCAGCCCGGAGGTGATGCCCACGAACGCCGCACGGCCTTGGGGCCGTGCGACCGGGGCGGCACTCTCGGTCGGTTTCATTCCCGTCCCTCTCACAGCCGGCGGTGCCGTCGCAACGCGGGGGCCGTCGTCATGCCACTGTCATGCCGCTGGGCCGTCCTGCCGCCGCTCGTCGTACCGCGTGTCCTGCTCCTGCCGCCCGGCAGGGCCCTCACACGGCCGTGCGCGGCGGACGCACGGTCACCACACTAGGCCGCGGAGGGCTTCTACGGGCAGCGCTCTCCATGTCTTGCCCGAATGCGACCCGGCCACCCGTAACGATCTGGTATGCGCTGAACGGGTGAGCTTTCAGGGGCTGTCGGGGAGCTGTTCGTCTCCCGGGAGCGCCGCCTCCCGCGCCGCGTCGGGACCCTGTTCGAGCAGGACGGCGAAGCCCTCCTCGTTCAGAACCGGAACCTTCAGCTGCATCGCCTTGTCGTACTTCGAGCCCGGGTTGTCGCCGACAACGACAAAGGCGGTCTTCTTCGAAACGGAACCCGTCACCTTCGCTCCTAGGGCTTGGAGCGACTCTTTTGCGCCATCCCTGGTGAAGTTCGCCAGGGTGCCCGTCACGACCACCGTCAGACCGTCCAGCGGACGCGGCCCGGTCTCCTCGCCGGCGCCCTCGTCCTCCAGGCTCACCCCCGCCGCGCGCCACTTGCGCACGATCTCGCGGTGCCACTCCTCGGCGAACCACTGCTTCACCGCCGTCGCGATGATCCCGCCGACCCCGTCGACCGCCGCCAGCTCCTCCTCCGTCGCCTGCTCGATCCGCTCCAGCGAACGGAACTCGCGGGCCAGCGCCTCGGCCGCGACCGGGCCCACGTGCCGGATCGACAGGCCGTTGATGAAGCGGGCCAGCGGGCGGGTCTTCGCCGCCGCGATGTTCTCCAGCATGGCCAGCGCGTTCTTCTTCGGCTCGCCCTTCTGGTTGGCGAAGACCGTGACGATCTTCTCCTCGCCGGTCTTCGGGTCCCGCTTGGGCAGCCCGCTGTCCGGATCCAGCACATACGCCTTGATCGGCAGCAGCCGCTCGATCGTCAGGTCGAACAGATCGCCCTCGTCCGCCAGCGGCGGCTCGGCCGGCTCCAGCGGACGGGTGAGCGCCGCCGCCGCGACCGCCCCGAAGTTCTCGATGTCCAGGCACTGGCGCCCGGCCAGGAAGAACAGCCGCTCCCGAAGCTGGGCGGGGCACGTCCGCGCGTTGGGGCAGCGCAGATCGATGTCCCCCTCCTTCATCGGCTTCAGCGGCGTGTCGCACTCCGGGCACGTCGCCGGCATCACGAACTCCCGCTCGCTGCCGTCCCGCAGGTCCGCCACCGGGCCCAGGATCTCCGGGATCACGTCACCGGCCTTGCGCAGCACGACCGTGTCCCCGATGAGCACGCCCTTGGCCTTCACCACCTCCTGGTTGTGCAGGGTGGCGAACTCGACCTCGGAACCGGCCACCGTCACCGGCTCGACCTGCGCGTACGGCGTGACGCGCCCGGTGCGGCCGACGCCGACCTTGATGTCGAGCAGCTTGGTGTTGACCTCCTCCGGCGCGTACTTCCAGGCGATCGCCCAGCGCGGGGCGCGCGCCGTGGAGCCGAGCCGGCCCTGGAGCGGGATCTCGTCCAGCTTGACGACGACCCCGTCGATCTCGTGCTCCACCGAGTGCCGGTTCTCGCCGAAGTACGCGATGAACTCCCGTACGGCCGCCAGCGAGTCGACCACCCTGTTGTGCCGGGCGGTCGGCAGGCCCCACTCGTGCAGCAGCTCATAGGCATGGGACAGCTTGTCGATGTCGAAGCCCTCGCGGGCGCCGATGCCGTGCACCACCATGTGCAGCGGGCGCGTCGCCGTCACCTTCGGGTCCTTCTGGCGCAGCGAACCCGCCGCCGCGTTGCGCGGGTTGGCGAAGGGCTTGTCGCCCGCCTCGACCAGGCGCGCGTTCAGCCCCTCGAAGGCGTCCATCGGGAAATAGACCTCGCCCCGGATCTCCACCAGCGCCGGGATCCGGTCCCCGCTCAGCCGCTCCGGGACGTCCGCGATGGTCCGCACGTTCGGCGTGATGTCCTCGCCGGTGCGGCCGTCGCCCCGGGTCGCGGCCCGGGTCAGCCGGCCGTGCTCGTACGTCAGGTTGACCGCGAGGCCGTCCACCTTGAGCTCGCACAGATAGTGGAAGTCCGACGTGCCCACGTCCCGGCCGACGCGCTCGGCCCAGGCGGCGAGCTCCTCGTCGTCGAAGGCGTTGTCCAGCGAGAGCATCCGCTCCCGGTGCTCCACGGAGGTGAACTCCGTCTCGTACGCCCCCGCGACCTTCTGCGTCGGCGAGTCCGGCGTGCGCAGCTCCGGATACTCCTCCTCCAGGGCCTCCAGGGACCGCAGCAGCCGGTCGAACTCGGCGTCGCTGACGACCGGCTGGTCCTTCACGTAGTACCGGAAGCGGTGCTCCTCGACCTGCTCCGCCAGCTCGGCGTGCTTCTCCCGCGCCTCCGCGGGGGCCCCCTGCTCGACTGCCACCGTTCCTCGTCCTCCCGATGCCTGAATCCCGGTCGTCCCGGCCGCCCCGGTCACTCTGGGTTGTCCGCGAGCGATCTCGCCGCCCGGACGCAGTGGGCGAGCGCCTTGCGGGCGTACGCCGGAGAGGCACCCGCGAGACCACAGGTCGGGGTGATCACCACGGACCGCGCGAGCGTCCCCGGATTCAGCCCCAGCCTGCGCCACAGCGTCCTGACACCCATGACGCTACCGCCCGGGTCCGACAATGCCCCCGAGGCCGGGTCCGTGGACGGCACCACACCGGCGAGAAGCACGGTCCCGCCCTCCACCGCCTCGCCGATCGGCTCCTCGTCACGCTCGGTGAGCAGCCCGAAGTCGAACGAGACACCGGCCGCGCCGGCCCGGCGCAGCAGCCCGAACGGCACGCCGGGCGCGCAGGAGTGCACGACCGTGGGCCCGTCGTGGACCGCCATCACCTCGCGCAGCGTCCCCTCCACCACCTGCCGGTCCACGGCCCGGTGGGTGCGGTAGCCGCTGGCGGTGCGGACCTGCCCGAGCAGCACCGAGGTCAGCGAGGGCTCGTCGAGCTGGAGCACCACCCGGGCGCCCGGGACGCGGCGGCGCACCTCGGCGAGGTGCCCGCGCAGCCCCTCGGCGAGCGAGCCCGCCAGGTCCCGTACGGCCCCGGGGTCGCCCAGCATCGCCTCGCCGCCGCGCAGCTCCAGGGCGGCGGCGAGCGTCCACGGCCCCACCGCCTGGACCTTCAGCGGCCCTTCGTAGCCCTGGGTGAACTCCTCCAGGGCGTCCAGGTCCTCCCCCATCCAGGACCGGGCCCTGCGGGTGTCCCGCCCCGGCCGGTCGCCGATCCGCCAGCCGCTCGGCTCCACGTGCGCGTACAGCTCGACGAGCAGCCCCGCCGTCCGCCCGATCATGTCGGCGCCGGGCCCCCGCGCGGGCAGCTCCGCCAGGAACGGGAACTCCTCGAAGGACCCGGTCACGGTCTTGGCGGCCTCGCGGGCGTCGCCGCCGGGCAGGGAGCCGACGCCGGTGGCGGGGCCCCAGGGGAATGCGTTCTCGTCGCTCTTCTCGCTCACCGGGGAAGCGTACGTGGCGGCGCCGGGCGCGTGGTGAGGGTGGCGGGAGCCGCGCCCCCGCCACCCCTGGTCAGCGGGTCAGCGTCCCGGCCGGACCGACAGGTCGTTGACCTCGGCGTCGCGCGGCAGGTCGATCGCCATGACGATGCTGGTGGCCACCGACTCGGGGTCGATCCAGCGGGCCGCGTCGTACTCCTTGCCCTCCTGCTGGTGCACCTTCGCCTGCATGGGGCTGGCCGTGCGGCCCGGGTACACGGAGGTGACCCGCACCCCGTTGGCGTGCTCCTCGTGGCGCAGCGAGTCGGCGAGCGCCTTGAGGCCGTGCTTGGAGGCGGCGTACGCGCTCCACTCGGCGTGCGCGGCGAGCCCGGCGCCCGAGTTCACGAAGACGACGTGGCCCTGGCTGAGCCGGAGCTGGGGCAGGAAGTGCCGGGTGAGCTCGGCGGGGGCGACGAGGTTCACGTTGAGCTGGTGGTGCCAGGTCTTCGGAGTGAGCTCGCCGACCGCCCCGAGGTCGATGACGCCCGCGATGTGCAGCAGGGTGTCGATCCGGTCCGGCAGCGTCTGGTGCGAGAACGCCCAGGACAGCCGGTCCGGGTCCGCCAGGTCGCCGACGAGCGTCCGCGCCCCCGGGAACTCCGCCGCCAGCTCCTTGGCCCGGCCCGCGTCCCGCGCGTGCAGGACGAGCTCGTCCCCGCGCGCGTGCAGCCGCCGCGCGACGGCGGCACCGATGCCGGAGCCCGCTCCGGTAATCACATGAATTGCCATGGCCCCCATGGTGTCAGCTCACGGGGCTCAGGAACGGGGGGTTCCGGCAGACCAGAAATCGGATTGGATGTTGGGGGTGGGGACGGCACCGTACGGATAGGCTGGCCCCTTGGGCACGGCGGCCGGCTCAGGGACGCCGGACTTCGCGACACACGGGGTGGTGACGTCGAAGAACGCCTGTCCCTTGTGCCCGATCGTCAGGTCGAACTCGAAGCCGTCGGGCGTCCTGGCGAAGACGGACGGCATCTCCCGGTCGTCGTTCACACCGGTGATCTCATACCCCCTCCCCTTCCAGAAGCGCTCGACCACCCCGAGGAAGGCGCCACGCCGCTGCTCGGAGATCACGGTCGTGACGGTCCGGCGGCGGGTCACCGTGCAACTGCCGCTCGTCCAGGTGTCATGGGCCCACTGGACCTCGGGCACGACCGCGCCCAGGGTCGCGTCCAGCATCGCGTCGGCCCGCTCCGCCGCCTGCCGCATGTCCATGTCCGTCTTCGCTCCTCGGTCCTCGGTACCGCCGCACCCGGCCAGCAACATGCCCGCCAGCACGACGGGCGCGGCTCGTCTCACCACCCGCCCCGTTCGCGTCATCGGTGTTCCTCCGTAGTGATCTGCCCGGACCGGCCCGCGACGATCCTGGCGATGTTGTTCGCGGACTCGGGGTCCAGTTCCGGGGTGAAGTACTGGGAGTGGGCATCGAAACCCCCGCCGTTCACGATCATCCTCGGTCCGTCGTCCACCTTGAAGCGCTGTGCCCCGAAGGCCTCGCTCGCCGGGTCCTTGCCGAAGTACACGTCGTCGTCTCCGATATCGAAGAGATCCCGGCCGACGAGGACGCCCACCGGGCCTCCGGTCACCCAGCCCCATGCCGCCTCACCCTTGGTCGGCAGGTGGGTGACCGGGTCGTTGTCCGCCGCGCCGACGAAGACGTGCCCCTTCCCCACGCCGAGCTCCGTCGCCTTCTGCGCGTCCACGCCGGGGCTGCCGAGCAGGATGACGTCGTCCACACCCGGAATCCCACCGGACTGCTTGGCGGCGGTGCCGACCGTGAGAGATCCGTAGGAGTGGCCGATCGCCGTCACATGCGGGTCCGCGTTCCCGTTCGTCGCCAAGAGCCCCGCCATGAACTGGTTGTACGCGGGGGCTCCCCGCTGGGCGTCGCCCTTGGACATGACGTCCACGTTCTGCGGGGCGTCGTAGCCGAGCCAGACGATCGAGGCGCTGGAGGGATCGAAGCGCCGGGCACCCCTCGCCGTGTCCTGGGCCCGCTTCATCGTGTCCTCGGCGAAGTCGGGGTTCAGCTCGGTGCCCAGGCCCGGCACGTACGCCGAGACGTTCTTCGACGTGTCCGGGTTTCCGTACGAGACGATCGCGCGTCCGTTTCCCTCGCCTCCGATGCCCAGCAGGAACATGGGCGGATCGCTGGGCCTGTCCAGCTTGTCCTGGATGATGCGAAGGGCGTCCAGCTTCGTCCCCGCGTCGTCCCCGCCCTGCCGGGCCAGCTCGTCCATGAGGATCGGCAGGTACGTGCGGTTCGCCTCGTCGCGGGCGGCGGCCGGGATGCCGTCCAGGCCGCCGACCAGGTCCGGCGCCACTTCCAGGTACTCCTGGCGCTGCTCGTCGGTGAGGCCGTCCCACCACTTCTTGCGTTCGGCGGGGCTCTTGTCCTCGGGAACGTCCGCGCCGAGGTGCGTGCCGGCGGTGGAGCGGACGTCGGCGGTGTCCCGGACGACGTCCTTCAGCGTGGCCTCGGTGACGTCGAGGCCACTCTCCGCCTTGAGGCCGCTCAAGGTCCTGGCGTACCGGGCGTCGATCTCCCGCGCGGACCGCACGGCCCGGGCGATGCGGTCGGCCACGTCCTGCGCCTTCGCCGCGTTCGGGTTGAGCGGCTTGAGGCCCTGGTGGCCCGGGTAGAGCGGCGACTGTCCGCCGGTACCGGGGCCGGGAGGTTCCAGCGGGAGGCGGGCGCTGCCCGGCACGCTGCCGCCCGGAGCCTGCCGCTTCGCCCCGGTCAGGTCCTCCACCTCGGCGTCGGGATAGCGGACCGAGCCGTCCTCGTGGACCGTGAAGCCCAGGACGGCGGCGTCCGCGAGGGCCTGCTTCAGTTGGTTCTGCGGCTCGGCGAGGTCGCCCGCGAGTCCGTTGAGCGCGGTACGGACGAGTCCGCACTCGGTGTGCAGGTACCGGAAGTTTTGGCTGAGGCGCTGGAGACGCCTGAGGGCCGCCTCCGCCGACTCGCTCTCCTGGGTCTCGCGGAGCTTCGCGGACATCGCGCGGTCGACCCGGACGCGGTCGGAGTCGGAGCGGTTCGACACCGCGTGCCAACTGTCCCCCGCTTCCGTGAACTCGGACGTCCTGAGGTCCCGCAACTGCTGCCAGGTCAGGGTTCCGGTCACCGGCGCTCACCGGCCCGGCCGCCGCCGTCGACGGCCTTCAGGGACATCTCGATCGCGGTCTCGGTCTCGCCCATCTCCTTGGCGACCGAGAGCAGCGGCCCCTTGAGCCGCTCGCACTCGTCCCGCACCGCCGTCAGGCGCTCCTCCCAGGACGTCAGGACGCCCTTGAGCACGGCGGCGGAGGCCAGCCCTGCGGCCCCCGCCCCGATCCCCTCGTGGCCGGAGCCGAGCGCCGAGCGGCTGGTCTCCGTGCTGGTGCGCAGCTCGGCGGCGGTGCCGGAGGCGCCGGTCCAGGGGCCGCCGCTGTGCTTGAGTCCGCCGCTCCCGCCGGCGGACGCCGGTGCGGTGGAGGCGAGACGCGTCGCCGGGCCTTCGGCGACCGGCCCGAACAGCTCCCGCCAGCGTTCCGAGTAGGACATGGCTCCCCCGTACCTCTCCGTGCTCCGCCCCAGGAATCGAGACGCTAGCGCAGTTCACCCGGCCGTACGCGATCGCGAAGCGAGACCCGGGGAAAAAGAGCTCGACCGCATACCAAGGCGGGATGGCCCCGCGCAAGAGCATCCGTGCGTATATCGCGATCGCGACGACGGGTGTCCGGGCTCAGCCGACGGCCTTCTCCAGGTACGCGAGCGCCGCCGCCCCGTCCTCCGCGAAGAAGGCCAGGTCGGCGAGGGGCACCGGGAGGAAGCCCTCCTCGTCCATGCGGCGGAACTGGGCCTGGAGGCCGTCGTAGAAGCCCGCGGTGTTGAGGATGACGACCGGCTTGACGTGCTTGCCGTGCTTCTTCAGCTCCAGGACCTCGGTGGCCTCGTCCAGGGTGCCGGTGCCGCCGACCATGACGACGATCGCGTCCGACTTGGCGAGCAGCAGGGCCTTGCGCTCGGCCAGGTCCTTGGCCACCACCATCTCGTCCGCCGCCGGGCGCGCCTTGGCCGACAGGAACTCGACCGAGACGCCGACCAGCCGCCCGCCGGCCTCCTCGACGCCGTCCGCGACCACCTTCATCAGGCCCGAGTCGGAGCCGCCCCACACCAGGGTGTGGCCGGCCTTGCCGAGACGGGCGGCGAAGTCGCGGGCGGGGGCCGTGTAGCGCTCGTCGAGGTCGGCGGCGGAGAGGAAGACACAGATGTTCATGGGTTCCACCGTATGCCCCCGCCCCGCCCGCGACGCTCCCGCGTCCGCCGCGAGGTTTTTCGGGAAGTTCCGGCGAGGAGCGATGAGTTCCGGGAGCCGCCCCGGTCAGAGCTTCCATGGACGAGGTGAGCCTCATGGCGCGCGGACGATTCGGGACGTGGTACGGGCACGGGAGCGGCGGCGACGCCGGTCCGCCGGTGGTGCTGGTCGGCGGCGGGGCGGGGTGCGTCGCGGGCGAGCGGGCGCTGGCCCGGCTGCTCTCCCGGCGCTTCCCGGTCCTGCTCTACGGGCGGCGCGGCGGCGGGCCGGCGCCCGTGGAGCGGGAGATCGGCGACCTCACGCTGCTCCTGGAGACCCTGGGCGGTGCCGCCGCCGTGCACGGCACCGGCGCCGGGGCCGGGCTGGTGCTGGCCGCCGCGGCGACGGGCGTGCCGGTCGGGGCGGTCTCGGTCTACGAGCCGCCGTACGCGGCGGAGGCCGCCGATCGACTCGGGCGGGTCCCCGCCCGCGTCCTGGTGGTCGACGGCGGCGCCAGCCCCCCCGGGACGCGCCGGGCGGCCCGTACGGTCGCCGCGGCCGTCCCCCGGGGGCGGCACCGGACGCTCACGGGGCAGACCTACGAAGTGGCGCCGCACGTCCTGGCGCCGGTGTTGGCCGACTTCTACACGGAGGAGTCGGCCAGAGGGTGACGGCCCACGAGGCTACCTGTCGATCACCGGACCCGGCCCCGCCACAGCATGGGCTCCTCTGTCTCGAACCATGACTCACGCCGCTCGTGGTCAGTCAGAGCAAGGCCGGCCTCCCGCCGGAAAGCGGGACCGTGGCCCTGCACCTTCAGGTGACAGAGCTCGTGAACCAACACGAAGTCAACCAGGTCCGCGGGCAGCTGCATGACCGCCCAGTGGAGCGCGATGCGGCCGTCGGGGCCACAGGATCCCCATCGCACGCCCATGTCGTCCACGGTGACCGCTGCCGGGTTCACGCCCAGGCGAAGAGCCAGGGCGGGTACCCGGGGGGACAGCCACCGCTCGCCGCACTCCGTGTACCACGCCGCGAGGGCCTTTCCACCCTCGGCCGGGCTGCTTGGAGCAGGCAGCTCAAGCCACCCAGCCCTCAACCGAACTCGTACGCCCTCAACGGCTGGCACCAGCCGCAGACGGTACCGGCGCCCGAGGTAGGCGAAGCTGCTCCCCCCGACGAGTTCCTTGACCGTTTCGGCTGGGCGTGCGCGCCGACGCCGGACCTCGTCCGCGAGACGGGGCAGTCGCGACCGGATGGCGGCGGCCACCGCGCCCGGATCAGCGTCCGAGGGAACAGCGAACCGTACCTCGCCCTCGGGCGTGACCTCGATGCCCAAGGTCCGGCGTCGCGGCCGGGAATCGACGCACCAGTTCCACCCTTCGGGCAAAGGAAGGGCAGCGATCGCCTGGTGGACGGGGGTACTCACCCGCCATTCCTACCATCCGGGTCGGACAACCTCGCGGCACCGGGTCAGCGGTTGTAGCGCAAGAAGTGCTCGTGTCGGTGGTACGCGAGATCGACGAGACGGCCCGCGACCGGCCCGGTCGCCTCCCAGTCGATGAGCAGTTCGTCCTCCAGGTGAATCCGCAGCTGCTTGCGTACCCGGTCCCGGGCATCGGGCAGAGTCATGAAGTTGGGCGAGCGCACAAGACCGGAGATCTTCCAGGTGATGGTCCGCGCCGCCTGGTACAGGTCGATCCCGTCCGACAGCGGCGGCGCCCCGTCGGCCTCCAGCTCCCGGGCTAGCACGGCGTAGACCGGCCGCTCCGTCCACCGATCAAGCCCCGCCCCCGGCTCCTGGGCCTCGCCCCGCTCCGAGGCGTTGATCTCCTGGGCGAGTCCGGTGAGGGCGGCGACGGCCGCCTCGAAGTCCGTACGCATACGCTCCAGGACCGCCTCAAGTCGCTCGCTGAAGGCCGCGTACCGGGCCGGGTCGGACTCGAGCCGTGCCGTGATGTGGGTGTGGATCCTGGTGGTGAGATACGAGATCCTGGCCCGCGGGTCGGGGTTGGCGTTGACCCGCTCCATGAAGTCGGGCGCGCCGAGTTCCACCGGTGGGATGCGTTCCGCGATACGAGTGACGCGGAGGTGTGCGGCGATGAGCGCTCGCACCTTGGCTCCGTAGCGGCGCGGGCTGAACTGGTCCCGTCCGTCGAGGTAGCGCGCCCGGACCAGGTACTGCGTCTCTCCCAGCAGGCCGGCGAACGTCTCGTACGCCAGCGCGCCCGGCCGGGGCAGGACCGCGTTGAGCGCGTTGAGGAAGTCCCGGGCCAGTTCGTCGAACTCGCCCCGCAGAAGCGGGTTCTCCAGCGCCGCGATCAGGTCCTCCCGCTGGGACTCCTGGGCGAGGTCGGCGGCACCGTGCTCTGTCAGGAAGTCGCCGAGCCGCTTGAACAGGTCGGCGAGGAGTGTGTCCGCCGCCGCGTCGGTCTGGAGCCAGATCCGGCCCGTGGCCGGCTGGTCGGCAGGCGTGGCGTCGGGGTCGAGGTGGTCGAAGGAGACGTCCTCGTATCCGAGTACCTGGCGCAGGTGCGCCTCCTCGTAGGCGGCCATCGACCTCGCCAGCTCGGGGCCGACGCCCACGTAGTCGACGACCTGGCCCCACTGTTTCTTGCCGTACGGGCGGTTGGTGCGCGCGATCGCCTGGAGCAGCCCGGCGCCGAACAGCGGCCGGTCGAGGTAGAGGACCTGCTCGACGGGGGCGTCGAAGCCGGTGAGCAGCATGGAGGTGACCACCAGGAAGCCGAGAGGGCGCTCGACGTCCTGGGCATGGGACCTCTGAACGGATTCGGCCGCGTCTTCGACCGAGTCCCAGGGGTCGTGGGCCGAGGTGGTCGCCCCCGCAGAGGTGCCCGCTTCAGGCTCCCCATGTGTCTGAGCGGCCCACGAGGGATCGTCGACGACGTCGAACGGGTCGGGGACGGGCACCCCACGCCGGAATCGTTCGATGTGCGCGGCCTGGCTGCTCGGCCGGGTCCACGGATCCCATTCCTTGACTTCTCGGGCCTTGTCCTTCTTGGACTTCGAGATCACCACGGCGGCCTCGACGGAGGCGAGGACCGTGCGATAGCGAAGGAGCTGAACGAGGTCGGCCTCTCCCTCGGGGGCGGGCGCCGGGTCGTACGCGTCGCTGCCGAGTCCGTCCAGCTCCGCCACCAGCCGCCGTAGGGCGTCGGCGATGGCCTGGCGGTACGCCACGGCGGCGCGGCGGGACACGGCTACGACCTGCGCGCCGAATCCGTCGGGGAGAGCGCCGGAGGCCCAGTGCCGCACCATGTGGTCGGCCTTCGCGGCGATCACCGACGCCGACTCCAGGACCTCCTTCTTGCGTCCGAACTTCCGCAGCACCTTCAGCCGCTTCTCCGGATCGTCAGGGACCTTCTCGTCGAAGCCCGCGTCGAGGGCCGCCTTCCTGATGATCTCCAGATCCGGCTGATGGGCCTCGTACCGC
Organism: Streptomyces sp. NPDC042100; assembly: GCF_055582325.1. Lineage (NCBI taxonomy): Bacteria > Bacillati > Actinomycetota > Actinomycetes > Kitasatosporales > Streptomycetaceae > Streptomyces > Streptomyces sp. NPDC042100. The sequence goes on along the minus strand of NZ_JBVJDK010000012.1, from coordinate 217,507 downwards.
ACGGGGACGACGGCGCCGTCGATCTCGGCGTCGCGCAGGGTGTAGGTGTCCGCGTACGAGCCAAAGATCTCTTCAGTGGTCTTGCTCGCTCCGCCGAGGATCGGCGTACCGGTGAAGCCGACCATGGCGGAGTTGGGCAGCATGGCGCGCAGCCGAGCATGCTGCCAGGCACTCTGGCCCCGGTGCGCCTCGTCGATCAGGACGACGATGTCCGAGCTCGCGTTCGCCGCCCGGTTGTGGAGCCGGTCGCGCTCGCCGGGGGCCTGGGCGAGCACCTCCTCCCGGCCGTCGTACGCGGTGTCGTCACGGCGGGCCTTCTGGAGCATGACGAGGACGACGTCCGGGACGTCGAGCGCCAGATAGCTGCGGGCGTGCTTCACCGAGCGGGCGCGATAGATCCTCTCGTCCGCCGCGACCAGACTCTGGCGGATCTGCTGTTCCAGATCCTTGCGGTCGGTCACGACGACGACCTTGTGGCCGGCCAGATCGCGGCTGCTGCGCAGGTGGCGGACGAGGAAGGCCATGGTGAGGGACTTGCCCGAGCCCTGGGTGTGCCAGGTGACCCCGCCCCGCTGGTCGACGTCCTGGCCAGTGGCCAGCGCCTCGCGCCGGTCCCGCAGGCTCTTCGCCAGCCTGTGCACCGCACGGAACTGCTGATAGCGGCCGATCACCTTGACGGTGCGGGGGCCGCGCCCCGCCTCGGTGGTGAAGTCCCTGACCAGGGTCAGCAGGTGCGCGGGGCGGAGGACGCCGCCGACGAGCGTCTCCTGGGCATGGAGTTCGCGACGGCTCTCGGGTACGGCCGCCTCGTCCCGCACGGTCTGCGGGCGGGCCGGGTAGACCGTCCGCCACGGCGCGAAATGTTCCGCTTCGGCGCTGACGGTGGCGAGCTCCGCGTGCTCCCGGTCGGTGGCGACGAGGACCTGCGCGAAGCGCACGAACTCGGCAACGGGCGCGTCCGCTTCGGCCCCCGCGTACTCGATCACGTCCTCGACGGCCCAGTCGATGGTGAATCGCTTGTCGCCGGGGGTCGCCAGCGGTGCCTTGCACTCGATGACCACCCACGGCAGGCCGTTGACGAACAGCACGAGGTCGGGGGTCGCGTCGGGCGCGCCGTCGCGCTCCACCTTGAACTGCGAGACGGCGAGCAGGTCGTTGCCGGTGCCGGCGTCCCCGAGCCCGGCGAACTCGCTGTTCCAGTCGACCAGTCGTACGTGCTCGGGGTCGCCCTTGGTCCAGCCGGGCAGCGTGCGGGCGTTGACGCCCTCGCGCAGCATCCGGGTGACCTGGAGGTTCCCGGCCACCCCGCGCTCGGCCGGGCCCTGGCCGGGTGCGGTGCCCTGGAGGCGGGAGAGGATGTGATCGAGCTGGGCGTCGGTGAGCCAGGGCTCGCCGTCGGCGCCGGGGTTGATGCGGGCGACGGCGGCGCGGAAGCGGTCGGCGTAGACGACCTTGGTGAACGCGGCGCGTTCGGTCGCCGCCGGGTCGGTCGCCGGCTCGCCCGGAGGCGCGCCCTCCAGATGCTGCCACTTCATGGCAACCAGCTGGTCGATGAGCGGCCTCTCGACCTTGTCGTACTCCGGCTGGCCCATCCCAGGTCTCCCCACCCGTAGCCGTGCGTCGCACCCACCCCTGGCGAACAGGGGTAGGGGCCACTTTACCTACGGGCGCGGGTGATGGCTGGGGCGCAGGGGGCCTGACGGAACGGTTTGAGGTTCGGCGGACGCGACTTGACGAGGTCCTCGACCGAGGTCACGAGGCTCCTCAGATCTGAACGCCGGCCCAGACCGCGAGGCCGATCGCGATCAGACAGGTCGCGAGACCGGTGACCAGCGCCCGGCCGGGGACGGTCAGGCGGCGGACTGCGGGCGTGCGGGCCAGGCCGCTCGGCACGGCCGCGATGGCGAGGCCGATCACCACCCACCGAAGGGAGAACCCTTCGGTCGGCCCCGTATCGGCCTCGGCCCACAGCGAGAGGAACCCCAGACACGCGAGTACCAGCAGGGCCACCGTCCACAGCACGCCCGCCAGCACGGCGACCCCGGTCCCCCGGCGCCGCGCCGCCGGGCGGCAGGGGCCGTAGAGGGCGGTGTACGTGTCGGGGTTCATGATCGGCTCCTTCAAGTCCGGTGAACCCCAGCCTCAGCACTGGACCGCCCGCCCGGCATGAGCGCGAGTGCTCATCTCCCCGCGCCCGCGTACTCAGAGATCCAGGCCGGCCAAGCCGAGACCGTTGCGTAGTCGACTCAGTGAGCCCCTGGCCGGGGGTCCACTCGGCGGAGAAGGGCGAGGTGCCGGGCCCGCCTTGGCCCACCCCGGCCCCCACATTCGGACAGTCCGAGGCGCACGCTCAGGCCGCGAGTGCGGCGATGACCGGAGGCGGGGGTTCGTCGGGGCCGCTGCCTTGGTCCGCTCTCAACTCGAACCAGATGGTCTTGCCGCTCTCCCCGAACAGGCTCTCGTCCAGACAGCAGCCGCCCCAGTGGTCCGCGACGAGTTCGAGTATCGCCAGTCCCCGCCCTCGCTCGGCGGCCCAGGCGGGTTGGGTGGGGAGCGGCATCGGGAAGAACGGGCTGCTGTCGGAGACGCTGACCCGCAGGACGGGGTGCTTCCAGCGCAGCCGCACGGAGGCGGGCCCCTTGGTGTGGCGGACGGAGTTGGTGGCGAGCTCGGAGGCCAGCAGCTCGGCCCGGTCGACGAGTTCGTCAAGTCCGTGGGCGTGGAGTACGGCGCGGAGGGTGACGCGGGCGATGGCGGGGGCGCGGGGGTCGCGGGGGAAGTGGAGCTCGTACTCCCAGGGTTGGACGAAGGGGATGGGCGGTGGGGTGGGGTCGCCGCCGTTCTCGAGCGGGATGCTGTCCGTTTCCGGTTTCACGCGGGCACCTCCATGTGCGGCGTGAGGGTTCGGGGGTTACGTCGGTCACGCGGCCTGCCCGTAGCGGCCGCAAGGTGGCGGTGGCTTGCCGTCTCACGTCCCTGGCCGGGGAGTTGGAGCGGTTCTCTTCCGCTGGCGCGGGGCGGCGGGCTGGCTGTGGCCTGCCTCACACCGTAGCGGCGCCCCACATAACGGTGCTACCCAACTCGCTTGAACGAGTGAACATTTGAGTTTCGGTGGACCGACACCATCCGCGTCGGCAAACTGTGCGCGAGCAAGGAGAGACAGATGGCACCGAGGCATGCCCCCACGATCCGCCAGCGTCGATTCGGCGCCGAACTGCGACGGCTTCGCGAGGCCGCCGACATGACCGCGCCCACAGCCGCGAGCCTTCTCGGCACGGATCGGACCGTGATCTCCAATATCGAGGCAGGGCGGTTCGGTATCAGCGAGGAGCGTCTTCGCCGGCTCGCAAGCATCTACGAATGCGACGACCCTGGGCTTATCGATGCTTTGGCCGCCATGACCGGCGGGCGGAAGACCGGATGGTGGGAGGAGTACCGAGGGAAGATCCCCACTGGCTTCCTTGATGTCTCCGAGCTGGAGCAGGACGCCGTCCGGCTGCGAACCGTGCAGACGACTCACCTACCTGGTCTGTTCCAGACCGAGGATCACGCCCGTGCGATCTTCGAGCTGTTCACCCCGCCGCTACCGCGCCTGGAAGTGGAACTTCGCGTGGCTCATCGCCTGACCCGCCAGCAGTTGGTGACCGGAAGCGAAGCCACCTCGTACGTCGGTGTGATCCACGAGGCCGCTCTGCGGATGCAGCTCGGCGGCAGAAAGGTCGCCCGGGCTCAGCTCAACCACCTCGTCGAGTCGAGCGAGCGGGAGAACGTGGTCATCCTCGTCATCCCCTTCGCAGCAGGCGGGTTCCCCCTGATGGGAGACTCATCAGTCCTCTACGCGGAGGCCATCGACCGTCATCTCGACACGGTGCACATGGACTCCCCTACCGGCGCGGTCTTCATCGACGCGCCCACACAGCTCGCTCACTTCCGCACCCGGCTGGACTTGGTGGAGAAAAGGGCGTTGACTCCGGAGGCGTCAAAGGACTTCATCCGCGCCATCGCTAGTGAGCTGTGAGAGGTAGCGTTCTTGTCCGAGCTGGTCTGGTTCAAGTCGTCGTACTCCGACGCTGGGGGCAACAACTGCGTCGAGGTCGCCGAGTGCCCGGATGGCGTGGCCATCCGGGACAGCGTCTATCCGGAGCGGGTGGTGAGCGTCCGCAGGGCGACGCTCTCGGTGTTCCTCGCAGGCGCGCTGGGGACCGAGGTCGTCGGCGGCTTCGAACGCTGACGTACCGTGACGCGCACGCGTCCCATCAGTAGGTCTTCCATCACGCCGCCCTGAACAACCCGGAGCTTCTCGATCTGATCGCCCAGGCCCGCGATGCGCGCGCGGATCGCTCTGACCGGCCCAAGCAGCCGGTCCTGTTCCTCACGAGGCGGAACCGGGACGGGCATGTTCTTGACCTGCGTCGAGTTGATGGACGCGAGATTGGTCGTCTGCTTGCCCACGCTCTGGAAGTACGCTCGGCCAGCCGGAGACGAAGCGTAGAGCGACAGGAAGTCCGGGGACAGCTCCTCGCCACAGCGCACGCGGAACACGTGGTTCTGGTGCAGGCATTGGGCCAGCCGACCGTCCCACACCGCGCCCCGACCCAGCTTGTCGAGGTCACCGCCTTCTGTCAGCAGCAGATCCCCTGCGCGGAGCGCATAGCGGTCCAGCTGGGAGCGGAGGATCCGGACCGTCTTCACCTCAGTGGTGTCGATCCGGCCGTCGAGGACATTGGCCACCCGGAGGTACGGAAGCTCCACCGTGCCGTCACCGACCGGTTCTGACCCCAGCGTGACGCCAGCCGTAACTGTGGCAACTGACTCCAGCCGCCGCATCGGCCACTCGGACCCACCGCTGGCCAGGGCGTCAGCCGAAACGGCCGCTTCGGCAACCGCACACTTCGACCGGAGGCGCGCCAGAGCTGCGATGCGCCGCTCCATCGCGTCGTGAGCCGCCACAACCCGACGCTGCTCGTTGACTGGAACCGCAGGAACGAGCAGCCCCTTGACGTCTGCCTGCGAAATGTTGTTCTGTCCGCTGCTTCCATTGAGCAGAATGCCAACCTGGCGTCGGACGTTCTGGGACGTAAGCAAAAGCGCCAAGAACGCTGGATCCACGTCCTTACCCGGAACGAGCCGGAGTGTCTTGTCCGAAAGCATGAGTCTCGGTCGCGTTTCCGGTACGTGGCACGCCCGACCCACGAGTGCACGCGCGCCATTCGCTCGTGTAACAAGAACATCACCCGGCCGGATCTCAAGTCCAGGGCGTGGCTCGACACCCGGAGGCAATCGCTTTGACTCGTTCTGGTCGAAGCGCCCAGAACTCACTGCGCTGACCTTGATGACTCCCCATTCGCCATCTCCTGGCGGCGCGGGGTCACAGGCTGGGCTCCAACCTGTCTCAATGCGATCCAGCAGGGATCCCAGCTCGACCAAGTCGGGCCTAGGACGAATGCCTACGCTGGCGTCACCGCGCATAGCCCAGCTCCTTCAGCCAGTCGCCGAACTCCCCCGCCGCCCCCGTGGTCTCCGCCTCCAGGTCCTCCAGCGACACCGCGTACTTCTCCGCCCACCGGGCGAACGACGCCACCAGCTCGCGCCGCCCCGCCGCCACCGCCGCGTCGAGGCGGCCGGACAGGGCCTCGTCAAGGACGGTCAGGACGACCCGCTGGGCGCCGCCGGCCTCCGCCTTCGTCAGCTCAGCGGCGGCCTGCAGCTCAGGGAGAAAGCGCGCATCGAGCGCTGAGCGCTTCTTCGAAGCAGCGGTGCGCTCCTTGCGGCGGCGGGTGACCAGGGCCTCCAGGCGGGCCAGTTCCTCCGGGTCGGCCGGGGCGCGCTCCTCGGTGTCCTCCTCCGCGTCCTCCGCCGACGCGGACGGCTGCGCGGCGGCCAGCTCCTCCAGCGCCGACTTGTACGCGGCGTCCGCCGCCGACAGCTCCTCGTCCGCGCGGGACACCGCCGCCAGGAAGTCAGGGATCAGTACCCGGACCACCGGCTCGTCCATGGCGCGGCGGCGGTCGGCGGTCGATACGGAGGACTTGGCGCGGCGACCCCGGCCGGAACCAGAGCCCGAACCCGAGTCAGGCTCGTCCGCCTCGGGGGTCACCGGCTCGACCATCGTCTCGACCGAGTCGACCCAGCCGTCGAGCACCCGCTCATACCCGCCCGCCGCCAGCGCCTTCAGGTCGTAACGCGTGACCGTCCACCAGTCGGCCATGATGCCGGCCGTCGTGTACTCGTCCAGGACGCCCACCGCGCCGACCGCGTCCGTGAAGCCGGACACCAGTCGCTCGCGGAGCTTCATCAGACGCTTGTTCTCCACCAGCGCCGAGAAGTGAGCGGCCTGGGACGTCCACCACGTCTCGTACGTCTTCCTCAGCGCTGCTTCCCTCTGCGCCGTCAGCTGCGGAATCCGGGCGGCCGTCGCCTCCGGGCCTTCCGGGAGGAAGTCGACGTAGTCCGGGTCGTCCGCACGTGTGGCGAAGAGCGCGGAGGCGTCGACGCCGTACGCGGCGAAGAGGCCGGTCCTGCCCTCGATCTCCGCCCTCGGCACCCCGCCGTAGAGGTGCGCCCGGACGTCCTGGGGTTCGGCAGCCGGGGAGTTGTCCACCCAGCGCCGGATGTTCAGGTTCGCGTCGGCGGCCAGCAGGTCCTCGACGCTCACCGCGCGTGAGTAGCCCGGCTGCTGGCGCCACTCCCGGAAGACCGTGGCGATCTTCTCGACGTGCTCCGGGCCGAGCTCGTTCTGGTTCCGGGCGGCGCGGAAGTCCCGGTCCGCGTTGATGAACAGGACGTGCTTCTCCCGGTCACCGCGCTTGCGGTGCGGAGGCCGTAGCACCAGGACGCAGCCCGGGATGCCCGTCCCGTAAAAGAGGTTCGGACCGAGGCCGATCACGGCCTCGATGCAGTCGTCCTCCAGCAGCTTGACGCGGATGTCCCGCTCCTTGCCGCCGCGGAACAGGACACCGTGCGGCATGACCGTCGCCGCGATGCCCCGCGCCTCCAGCACAGTGATCATGTGCTGGACGAACATCAGGTCGGCCTTCTTGCCGTTCTCGGGCGTCTCGCCCCACGTCATGCGCCGGCCGTGCTTGTGGTCAGCCTGGGCGACGAGCTCGGCGTCGTAGTTCAGCGAGAACGGCGGGTTCGAGAGGACCTTGGTGAAGGTGCGCAGGCGGTTGGCCGGGGTCAGGTGCAGCGGCTCGGTGAGGGTGTCACCGTGCTGGAGGTCGAACTCGCGGATGCCGTGGAGGACCATGTTCATGCTGGCCATGGACCAGGATGGGCCGTTCTTGTCCTGTCCGTTGATCGACAGGTCGCCCGGCTCGCCGCCGTGCTCCTCCACGTACTCCTGGGCCGCGATCAGCATGCCGCCCGATCCCGCGCAGGGGTCGTAGACACTGTCCCCCTTCTGCGGATCGACCAGGCGGACCATCATCCGGACGACTTCACGCGGCGTGTAGAACTCGCCGCCGCGCTGGCCGGCCGAATCGGCGAACCGGGCGAGCAGGTACTCGTAGGCGGCGCCCAGCATGTCGGGGAACTCGAAGTCCTCGTTGCGCAGCCGGTACAGACTGAAGTGGCGGATGAGCGAGCGCAGCTCGGCGTTGGTGAAACGCGGCTTGGTGCCGACGATCTCGTTGAAGGAGATGTGCGAGGCCACCCCGGCCAGCCGACTGTGGCTGCCCTGGAGGGACACCAACGCCTTGTCCAGGCTCTCCCCGACGTGGTCCACCAGCATGGAGAGGCCGGGCAGAGGGTGCTCGGGATCCTCCGGGTTGTGGTGGGGGCCCTTCCACCACCGGGCCCGCGGCGGGACGTAGAAGATCCGCGGGTACTTGTCCGGGTCGTTCGCCCGCGCCACGGCCTTCGCCGGGTCCTTGGTCTTCTCCAGGGCCTCCGCGTGGACCCGCTCCCACTCCGGCTGGAACTCGTCGGAGGAGCGCTTCAGGAAGAGCATCCCGAAGATGTAGTCGCGGTACTCCGAGGCGTCCATCCGGCCGCGCAGGATGTCGGCGGCCGAGAAGAGATGCCGCTCCAGCTGGGGCAGTGTGATACGAGCCACGCACCGGTCCTTCGTACGCCAGGGAGATTCGGGAGAACTCAGGCAGCGTAGTCGGGGAGGGGTGTCAGACGGAAACCGTCCTCAGCCGTGGCGGCGGCCGGTCGCCTCGGGCGGCTCCGTGCCGATGTCCAGGGTGCTGAGCAGACGCCACAGGTCACTGGAGGGGTCCCGCTTGAGCGGGTCGCAGCCGTCGGCGTGCCCCGTGCGCCGGTTCCACTCCTCGTACATCTCCTTCGTTCCCTTCGTTCCCTTCGTCGCCTTGCCGGGCGCCGGGATCTTGTCGAAGCTCGCGTTCTCCGCCGAGCAGCCGCCGTGCGGGCAGTTACTGACAAGCCGGCGTGCGTTCCTGATCGCCGTCCCCTCCTTGCCGAGCAGGGATTCTCCACGCGCCCCGGCCAGCCCCTTGCCCTTGTCACCCGACTTCCTGTCGTACTCGGCGAAGCCCTTGGCCTGCGGATGCTTGCGCAGCCGGTCCTTCACCGTGTCGCTGCGCCCGTCCTCCTGGCTGGTGAACTGCTGGAAGTGCAGCAGCAGCCACAGTTCGATGGACGGGTGCGAGAGGGCGACCTCCACGCCGTTCTCGGACGCCGTACGCATGGCCTTGAGGATCGAGTCGTCGCGGTTGTCCTCGGTGTCCCGGTCGAAGAGTGCCCACTTCTCGTCGTCCTTGCCCGGTGCTCTGGCGATTACGAGGTCGACGACCTCGTCGGGCCGCAGTCCCTCCCCCGCACGGCAGAAGTCGAGGTGGAACTTCTTGCCCCGCCGGTTGCCGTACGTGTCGTTGAGGAGCTTGACGTACTCGGCCTCGGTCTTCTCTCCCTCACCCGCCACATGGATGACACGGCGGGACTCATCGGGGTACGAGGAGAGATCGAGCCGTACGGGCCGGGGCGTGTCGTGCCGGTTCTTGCGGCGGTTGACGCGCCGGCCCCGCTCGGGTGATCTGCTCACGCTGTCGTCGTCGCCTTCGCCTCAGGGGCCGCGGGCACCTCGGCCTGCGCGGCCAGCCGTCGCTCCAGCATGGCGAGCTGATGGGCGACCTCACCCGTGGCTAGCCGGGGCACGCCACCGTAGTGGCCGTGAAGATAGCGGCGTTCCAGGTTCTCGTCGTTGCGTGCCTTACGGGCCGCGAGAAGCGGGTAGAGGCAGGACTCGCCTCCGCGTTCCTTGACCGTGATCCACACCTGGTCACGGTCAAGGGGACGTTCGACGACAGACGGCCCGAGCAGGGTCGCGTCATGGGTGGTGAAGATCAGTTGTGCGAGCCCCGGATTGGCTTCCTCGTCCTGGAAGAGGCGGACGACTTCCGCGGCCAGCAGGGGGTGCAGGCTGGAGTCGAGTTCGTCGGCGAGCAGGACGCCCCCGCCCTTTCTGCTCAGCATGTGGAGCAGCGGCCCGAGGAAGGCGAACCAGGCATGCGTGCCGAGGGACTCCTGCTTCCAGAAGTCGAGCGGCCGTGACGAGCCGTCCGCCCCTCGGTGCAGCAGCCGCACGTCTCCGCTGTCCGGGTCTACGTCGACGCCGGTGACGCCGAGATCGGCGGCGGCGAGCATCGTGGTGAGCCGTTCACGCAGGTCTGCTGCATCGCCGCCGGTCAGGCGTTCACGTGTCCACGCGGTGCGCGTCGCCACGTCCTTGCCGGTCGTCACGAGCCAGAGGTTGTCCCGGAACCAGCGGTGGACCGCGGAAAGCTGGGGATGGTTCAGGGCGGCGCCGACGGTGAGGAAGAGGGCGTTACGCCTCGTGGTGGTGACAAGGAGGTCTTTGAGGTCCTTGCCGCCCAATAGTCCTGCGCCGGGGAAGCGGAACTCGCCGCCTTCCGCCGTGGGCCTGTCGGCCTCCCGGTCGAACCACACCTGCCGGCGGCCCGACGGGTACGCGTGCAGCCACTCGCTCTCGACCCGGTCGTCCGAGAGCTCGAATCCGTATGTGTACCGGACCTTCTCGCCGCGCCCGAGCAGCAGCTCGACCTCGAAGAGGCTGGTTTCCTCGGACGCCTCGTCGGCGAGCTCGAAGGGCTGTCTCGGGACGCCCTCCTCCCGATCCCAGACCGCCAGCGAATCGAGAACCGCTGCCCGCATGAAGCGCATGGCTGCCAGGACATTGGACTTGCCCGAGCCGTTGGCCCCGAAGATTCCCACAGCCGGCAGCACGGACAGGACTTTGCCGTCCGCGCGTGCGCCTGTCTCCCGCCGCGTTCTCTCGTTGAACTCGGTCGCCACGAGCGAGAGCTCCTGCTCCTCGCGAATGGACCGGTGATTCGCCACCCGAAAGCTGAGCAGCATGACCGACCTCCCAGTGAGGCGGGCTAGCGGTTCGCCGCCTTAGGATCCTACGTGCGGATAATCCGTACAGAACACCCTAAGACCTGTTGGAAGAATGCGCCAGCGTGCGTCACACGAGATTGACGTCGCTGTTCGGGGTCGGCGGCTCAGGCGTCGGCGGTAGCGGCCGTCGCCGTGCGGCGGACCGTCGTCGCGATCGTCGCCGAGCCCACCACGCGCGCGCCGTCGTACAGGACGATCGCCTGGCCGGGGGCCACGCCCCGGACCGGCTCGTCGAAGGTGACCCGCAGCTCGCCGTCCGCCATCGCCGCGCTCACCGGCGTCTCGCCGCCGTGCGCGCGGAGCTGGGCGGTGTAGCGGCCCGGGCCCTCGGGGGGCGCCCCGCACCAGCGGGGCTTGATCGCGGTCAGCGCCGTCACGTCCAGCGCCTCGGCCGGGCCCACCGTGACCGTGTTGTTCACGGGCGAGATGTCGAGCACGTAGCGCGGCTTGCCGTCCGCCGCCGGGTGCCCGATGCGCAGGCCCTTGCGCTGGCCGATCGTGAAGCCGTACGCGCCCTCGTGGGTGCCGAGCTTCGCGCCCGACTCGTCGACGATGTCGCCCTCCGCCCGCCCGAGGCGGGTCGCGAGGAAGCCCTGGGTGTCGCCGTCCGCGATGAAGCAGATGTCGTGGCTGTCCGGCTTCTTGGCGACCGCGAGGCCCCGCCGCTCCGCCTCCGCGCGGATCTCGTCCTTCGTGGTCAGCGTGTCGCCCAGCGGGAACATCGCGTGCGCGAGCTGCTTCTCGTCGAGGACGCCGAGCACGTACGACTGGTCCTTGGCCATGTCCGAGGCGCGGTGCAGCTCGCGGGTGCCGTCCTCGGTCAGCACGACGGTGGCGTAGTGGCCGGTGCACACCGCGTCGAAGCCGAGCGCCAGCGCCTTGTCCAGGAGCGCCGCGAACTTGATCTTCTCGTTGCAGCGCAGGCACGGGTTGGGCGTGCGGCCCGCCTCGTACTCCGCGACGAAGTCGTCCACGACGTCCTCGCGGAAGCGCTCCGCCAGGTCCCACACGTAGAACGGGATGCCGATCACGTCCGCCGCGCGGCGCGCGTCGCGCGAGTCCTCGATCGTGCAACAGCCCCGCGCTCCGGTGCGGAAGGACTGCGGGTTCGCCGAGAGGGCGAGGTGCACACCGGTGACGTCGTGGCCCGCCTCGACGGCACGGGCGGCGGCGACGGCGGAGTCGACCCCGCCGGACATGGCGGCGAGGACACGGAGGGGGCGCTGCTGCGGGGTCTGAGTCATAGCCCTACCAGGGTACGGGGCCGGGGAACCATGGACGTCGGAGTAGGCGTTCTCGGTCGTATGGGGAAGCAGGGGAAGCAGGGGAAGCGGAAGAGCGGCATGAGCGGCGAGAGCGGCAAGACCGGCGCGAGCGGGAAGGGCGGGTCCTCCCGGCGGGCCTTCCTGATCGGCGGCGGTGTCGCCGTGGCCGGCACCGCCGTGCTCGCCCGCGAGGAGCTGGCCCGGCTGTGGTGGCGGCTGCCCGGCACCGAGCGGCGCCGGACGGAGGGCGAGATCGACCACGAGGGCGCCGAGTGGACGGCGGCGTCCGACTACAACTGGCGGCGGGCCGACCGGCCCGACGACTACGCCGTCGACCGGGTCGTCATCCACGTCGTGCAGGGCAGCTACGCGTCCGCCGTCCGGGTCTTCAAGGACCCCGGGCACGCCGCCGCCGCGCACTACGTGGTGCGCAAGGACGGGCACATCGCGCAGATGGTGCGCGAGCTCGACGTCGCGTACCACGCGGGCAACCGGGACATGAACGAGCGCAGCGTCGGCATCGAGCACGAGGGCTTCGTCGACCGGCCCCAGGACTTCACGCCCGCCATGTACGCGGCGTCGGCGAAGCTGACCGCCGACATATGCCGGCGGTACGGGATACCCGTCGACCGGACCCACATCATCGGGCACGTGGAGGTGCCCGGGACGGACCACACCGACCCCGGGCCGCACTGGGACTGGCCGCGGTACCTCGCGCTCGTACGCAAGGAGCGGGCGCTGCTGGACCGGGCGCCCGCCGGGGCCGGGAGCGGCGGCGCCTCCGGGGGCGGCAAGGCCGCTAGCTGAGGCCCGCCGTCCGCGCGCGGTCCACCGCCGGGCCGATCGCCTCGGCCACCGCCGCCACGTCCTCCTTCGTGGAGGTGTGGCCCAGCGTGAAGCGGAGCGTGCCGCGCGCCAGGTCCGGGTCCGTGCCCGTCGCCAGCAGGACATGGCTCGGCTGGGCGATGCCCGCCGTACAGGCCGAGCCCGTCGAGCACTCGATCCCCGCCGCGTCCAGGAGCAGCAGCAGCGAGTCTCCCTCGCAGCCCGGGAAGGTGAAGTGCGCGTTGGCCGGGAGGCGGTCGACCGGGTCGCCGCCGAGCAGCGCGTCCGGCACCGCCGCGCGGACCGCCGTCACCAGCTCGTCGCGCAGGGCGCCCACCTCGCGGGCGAACTCCTCACGGCCCTCCGCCGCCAGCCGGCCCGCCACCGCGAAGGCGGCGACCGCCGGGACGTCCAGGGTGCCGGAGCGGACGTGCCGCTCCTGGCCGCCGCCGTGCAGCACCGGGACCGGGGTGTGCTCGCGGCCCAGCAGCAGGGCGCCGATGCCGTACGGGCCGCCGATCTTGTGGCCCGACACCGTCATCGCGGCGAGGCCCGAGGCGGCGAAGTCCACCGGGATCTGGCCGAAGGCCTGGACCGCGTCCGCGTGCAGCGGGACGCCGTACTCGGCCGCCACGTCCGCCAGGGCGCGGACCGGCATGATCGTGCCGATCTCGTTGTTGGCCCACATCACGGTCGCCAGCGCGACCGATTCCGGGTCCCTCGCGATGGCCTCGCGCAGGGCCTCCGGGTGCACCCTGCCGTAGGGGTCGACGGGGAGGTAGTCGACCGTGGCGCCCTCGTGGGCGGCCAGCCAGTCGACGGCGTCCAGCACGGCGTGGTGCTCGACCGGGCTGGCCAGGACGCGGGTGCGGCGGGGGTCGGCGGCGCGGCGGGACCAGTAGAGGCCCTTCACGGCGAGGTTGTCGGCCTCCGTGCCGCCGGAGGTGAAGACGACCTCGCTGGGGCGGGCCCCGAGTGCGCTCGCGAGCGTCTCGCGGGCCTCCTCGACGGTCCGCCGGGCGCGCCGGCCGGCGGCGTGCAGCGAGGAGGCGTTGCCCGTGACGGCGAGGTGGGCGGTCATCGCCTCGATCGCCTCGGGGAGCATGGGCGTGGTCGCGGCGTGGTCGAGGTAAGCCATGGTGGGTCGATTCTACGAGGCCGGGTCGGGGCGGCCCGCGTGTGGCCTGATCCAGGTGGTCGGATCACGCCGTCCCGTGCGGCGCTCCGGGCACAGCCGTCCCTCCTCCGGGCCTCTGACGGGCCTCCGCCGGGCCTCCGCCGGGCCTCCGCCGGGCCTCCGCCGGGCCTCCGCCGGGCCTCCGCCGGGCCTCCGCCGGGCCTTCGCCGGGCCGCGCGCCCCGCCGCGCGCCCCGCCGTCGGCACCGGCGTCGCGGCTGCTCAGCCCCTGGGGGCCCGGGCCAGTTGGCGGGACTGGGCGACCAGGCGGTCGGCCGAGTCCCAGACCTCCGCGTCCTCCTCCAGGAAGCCGCCCGCGAGGTTGCGGGTGGTGATGGAGACGCGCAGCGGGCCGGGGGCCGGGCGGCAGCGGACGTGGGTGGTGAGCTCGACCGTCGGGGTCCAGCCCTTGAGGCCCAGCTCGAAGGAGGTCGGCGGGAGCGCGTCGACCGTGAGGAGCAGGGAGAGCGGGTCCGCGTCGCGGCCGTCCGCGAGGCCGAACCAGGCCTTCATCTCGCCCTTGCCGGAGGGTGCGCCGACCGCCCAGCCGACGCAGGACGGGTCGAGGCGGATGTCCAGGCGCTCAGTGATCGCCGAGGAGCCGGGGATCTGCGGGGTCGGGCCGTCCGAGGCGCCGAAGCACCGGTCGAGGGGGGCCAGCGCGGGCGGGGTCGCCGTGGTGCGGACGTCGTCGGGGAGCGTGCTCAGGTCGCCGTACGAGGCCAGCACGCGGATGCGCTCCACCTCGGTGCCGTCCTCCTCGTACTGGAAGAGGGACGCCTGGCCGGTGGAGAGGGTGCGGCCGGTGCGGACCGTCTCCGTGCGGATCACGGCCGGGCCCGGCGCGGACGGCGTCAGGTAGTGCGCCGAGATCGTGAACGGGTCCGGGTGCGGCAGGTGGTCGCCGAGGGCGCGGCCGAGGAGGGCGAGGAGGTAGCCGCCGTTGACCGCGTGGATGATGGTCCAGCCCGCGGAGAGTTCGGCGTCGTAGACGCCCGGGGCGCGGAGGGTGACGGCGGTGTCGCGGTCGAACTCGCTCGTCGCCTCGATGCTCGTGCTCATGGCCGCGACCGTACAGGAATTGGCTACTGAGCGGTAGCTTTTTCCTCGCGGGCGGCGGAGCGCCGGTTCCAGGCCCGCGGCGCCCGCCAGTGGTAGTGCATCGCGAGGAGGCGGAGCACGAAGGCCGTCAGGACCGCCGCGCCGCTCGTGTACCCGTTGAGGACGTCGAAGCGGATGAACAGCACCACCATCGTGGCGCCCACGATCGCCGGCACGGCGTACAGGTCGCGGTCCCAGCGGAGCAGGGACGGGATCTCGTTGGCCAGCACGTCGCGCAGCACACCGCCGCCGACCGCGGTGGCCAGGCCGAGCGCCGCCGAGGAGGTCAGGCCGAGGCCGTAGTCGTACGCCTTCGTCGTGCCCGTCACGCAGAACAGGCCGAGGCCCGCCGCGTCGAAGACGTTGACCGCGGTCTGGGTGCGCTCCACCTCGGGGTGGAGGAAGAACACCAGCACGCTCGCCACCAGCGGCATCAGGAAGTAGCCGAGGTCCGTGAAGGCCGCCGGCGGGACCGCGCCGATGATCAGGTCGCGGACGATACCGCCGCCCAGCGCCGTCGCCTCGGCCAGCACCGCGATGCCGAAGACGTCGAAGTTCTTGCGGACGGCCAGCAGCGCGCCGGAGATCGCGAAGACGAAGATGCCGACGAGATCCAGGGCGTGCTGGACGGAGGGATTGAACAGATCGTGGAGCACCGAGCAATTGTGCCGGTTGTTCCCGGTAGGGCGCGCACATGACGCGGGGCCCCCGTCGCCTCGCGGCGGACGGGGGCCCCGGCGTCGGAGCGTCAGGACTCGGGCGTCGCCTCGGGCGTCGCCGCCGTCGTGGCCTCCGGCTCCGGCTCCGGCTTCTTGGTGATCTTCACCTCGACCGACTCGCGGGCCGCCGGCACCGTGACGCCCTCGGCGTTCTCGGGGTGGTGGCACGCCACCCGCTGGCCGGGGCGCAGCTCCAGGAGCGGGGGCTCCTGGGTCTTGCACAGGTCCGTCGCCTTCCAGCAGCGGGTGTGGAAGCGGCAGCCCGGCGGCGGGGCGATCGGCGACGGGACGTCACCGGTCAGCAGGATCCGGTCGGTCTTCTGGCCCCGGCGGCGCGGGTCCGGGATCGGAACCGCGGACATCAGGGCGCGGGTGTACGGGTGCATGGGCGACTCGTACAGCGACTTGCGGTCCGCCAGCTCGACGATCTTGCCCAGGTACATGACGGCGATGCGGTCCGACACGTGCCGGATCACCGACAGGTCGTGCGCGATGATCACGTACGTGAGGCCGAGCTCCTCCTGGAGGTCGTCCAGGAGGTTGACCACCTGCGCCTGGATCGACACGTCCAGGGCCGAGACGGGCTCGTCCGCGACGACCAGCTTCGGCTTGAGCGCGAGGGCACGGGCGATGCCGATGCGCTGGCGCTGGCCGCCGGAGAACTCGTGCGGGTAGCGGTTGTAGTGCTCCGGGTTCAGGCCCACCAGGCCCAGCAGGCGCTGGACCTCCTTCTTCACGCCGCCCTCGGGCTCCACGCCCTGGAGCTTGAAGGGCGCCGAGACGATCGCGCCGACCGTGTGGCGCGGGTTCAGCGAGCCGTACGGGTCCTGGAAGATCATCTGGACGTCGCGGCGCAGCGGGCGCATCTTCGCGACCCCGAGGTGCGAGATGTCCGTGCCCTGGAACTCGACCGTCCCGCCGGTCGGCTCCAGGAGGCGGGTGATCAGGCGGCCCATGGTCGACTTGCCGCAGCCGGACTCGCCGACGACGCCCAGGGTCTCGCCCGGGTAGACCTCGAAGTCGAGGCCGTCGACCGCCTTCACGGCGCCGGTCTGGCGCTGCAGCAGCCCCTTCTTGATGGGGAAGTGCTTCTGCAGGCCGGTGACCTTCAGCAGGGGTTCCGTCGTCTCGCTCACAGCTTCGGCGCAATCTCTTCGGTCCAGATCCGGTTCCGCTCCTCCGGCGCCATGTGGCAGGCCGAGAAGTGGCGGGAACCGGTCTCCGTCAGCTCGGGGCGTACGGTCCGGGTGATGCCGTCCTTGGGGATGTCCGCGTACGGGCAGCGCGGGTTGAAGGCGCAGCCGCTCGGGACGTTGATGAGGCTCGGCGGGTTGCCCTTGACCGGGATGAGGCGCTCGGTCTGGTCCCGGTCGATGCGCGGCATGGAGCCGAGCAGGCCCCAGGTGTAGGGGTGCTTCGGCTCGTAGAAGACGTCCTCGGCCGAGCCGCGCTCCACGCACCGCCCGCCGTACATCACGAGGATGTCGTCGGCGATCTCGGCGACCACCCCGAGGTCGTGGGTGATGATGATGACCGCGGAGCCGAACTCCTTCTGGAGGTCGCGCATCAGGTCGAGGATCTGCGCCTGGACGGTCACGTCGAGGGCGGTGGTCGGCTCGTCCGCGATGAGCAGCTCGGGGTTGTTGACCAGCGCCATCGCGATCATCGCGCGCTGGCGCATACCGCCGGAGAACTCGTGCGGGTAGTTGTCGAAGCGCTTGGCCGGCTCGGGGATGCCGACCCGGTCCAGGAGCTCGACGGCCCGCTTGCGGGCGGTCTTCTTGTCGACCTCGTGGTGGACCCGGTACGCCTCCACGATCTGGTTGCCGACCGTGTAGTACGGGTGCATCGCGGACAGCGGGTCCTGGAAGATCATCGCCATCTCCCGGCCGCGCATCCGGCGCACGGCGTCGGGGTCGGCGCTGAGCAGCTCCCGGCCGTTCAGCCAGATCTCCCCGGAGATCCGGGCCTTCTGGCGGCCGTACTGGCCGACGGTGTGCAGGCCCATGATGCCGAGCGAGGTGACCGACTTGCCGGAGCCGGACTCGCCCACGATGCCGAGGGTCTTGCCCTTCTCCAGCTGGAAGGTGAGGCCGTCGACCGACTTCACCAGACCGTCGTCGGTCGGGAAGTGGATCTTCAGGTCGCGGACGTCGAGGAACGCGTCGGAGGGCGCGTTCCCGGTGGCGACCGGCTCGCCGACGGCGGCGCCGGTCTTCACGAGCTTGTCGGTCATGCCAGCCTCACTCGGGGGTCGATCACTGCGTACAGAAGGTCCACCACGAGGTTGGCGAGGACCACACAGGCGGCGGTGATGAGCGTGACGGCCATGATCAGCGGCAGGTCGCGGTCGCTCACGCCCTTGATGGCCATCCAGCCCAGGCCCTGGAGGTTGAACGCGGTCTCGGTCAGGATCGCGCCGCCGACGAGGGCGCCGAGGTCCATGCCGAAGATGGTCAGGATGGGGGTCATGGTGGAGCGCATGGCGTGCTTGCCGAGCACCACCGGCTCCGGCAGGCCCTTGGCCCGCGCGGTGCGGATGTAGTCCTCGCCGAGGACCTCCAGCATGGTGGCGCGGGTGAGGCGCGCGTACATCGCCGCGTACAGGAAGGCGAGGGTGACCCAGGGAAGGATCAGGCCGCCGAACCAGCCGCCGATCGATTCGCCGAACGGCACGTAGGTGGCGTCCAGCCAGCCGAGCTGGGTGCGGAAGACGAGCATCGCCAGCATGGCCGTGAAGAAGATGGGGAGCGAGACGCCGGCGAGCGCGGTGATCATCGCCGCGCGGTCGACGATCGTGCCCCGCTTGAGCGCGGAGATCACGCCGGTGGAGACGCCGAGGACCAGCCACAGCACGGCCGCGCCGATGACCATGGACAGGGTGATCGGGAAGGCGTCGGTCAGCATGGACCAGACGTCCTGCTCGGTCTTGAAGGAGTAGCCGAAGCACGGCGCGGCGCAGTGGATGGAGTCGCCGCCGCCCACGTAGTCGCGGCCGACGAAGATCCCGGAGACGAAGTGCCAGAACTGCACCAGGATCGGATCGCCGAGGCCGAGCTTCTGCCGGACGCCCTCGATGGCAGCCGGATCCGCCTGCTTGCCGACGAACATCGCGGCAGGGTCACTGCCGGTCAGCTTGGGGATGAGGAAGAAGATGCTGAGCGTCACCAGGGTGACGACGAGCAGCATCATGACGACGGCGAAGAGCCGCCGGATTATGTATGCAAGCATGTGCGGTCGGCCGGTCGGCGGCGGGTGGACCCGATCGGGTCCACCCGCCGCCGCGCACGGCCCTCACCTGCCCTTCGGACCTAGCGGCGGGTGCGCCGTTGGAGCGAGTTGGTTTCAGACTCGGCTGGTGTGGCGACTTACTTGGCGACGCCGAGCGACGCGTAGTCGTAGCGGCCGTTGTAGGCGTCGGCCGTGTAGACGTTGGTCAGGCGGGAGCCACGCCAGATGATGTTCTTCTCGTGGGTGAAGGGCAGGTAGACCGCGGCCTCGGAGACCTTGGTGTTGATCTGCTTGTAGAGCTCGCCGGCCTTGGTCGGGTCGGTCTCCTTCAGCGCCTGGTCGAACAGGCCGTTGACGGCCGGGTCGTTCAGCTCGGAGAAGTTGTTGTTGCCGGACTGCAGGATGAACCGGCCGTCCACGAGCGGCTGCAGGAAGCCCTGGCCGGTCGGGAAGTCGGCGCCCCAGCCCATGATGATGATGCCGTAGCCCTTCTCCTTGACCACCTTCGGCGAACCGATGATGCCGGAGGTCTGGGCGCCGTCGAACTGGTCGATCTGGGCGTCGATGCCGACGGCCTTCAGCGACTGCTGGAGGGACTCGGCGGTCGCGATCTCGATCTTCTTGTTGTTGCGGACCGCGATCGTGGTCTTGAAGCCGTTCGGCTGGCCGCACTTCGCGAGGGCCTCCTTGGCCTTCGCGAGGTCCGGGGCACCGCCGAGCTTGCCGTACGGGTCGTACTTCGGGTCCGCGCCCTTGATCGCCGGGGGCAGCATGTTGGAGGCGATGTCGCCACCGGCCTGCGGGCCGCCACGCGCGGTCTGGAGGGACTTGGAGTCGGCCGCGTAGATGATCGCCTTGCGGCACTCGATGTTGGGGATCACCGTCTGCGGGAAGACCGCGTAGCGGATGAAGCCGGTCTGCGGGTTGTCCGCGTTGCCCTTGTTCTGCTGGAGCACCTTGGAGCGGGCGGCGGCGCCGACGCCGGTCGCGTTGATGTCGAGGTCGTACTCGCCCTCGATCAGGCGGTTGTCCATGTCGTCGGCGTTCGTGGTGAACGTGACGCTGATGGTGTCCGGCAGCGCCTTGCGGATGCCGTCGGTCTTGGCGTCCCAGTTCTCGTTGCGGACGAGCTTCATGGACTTGTTCGGCGTGTACGACTGCCACTTGTACGGGCCGGAGGAGAAGACGTTCAGGCCGTACTTGGCCTTGGTGTCCTTGTCCTGGCGGACCGGGGAGGCGGCGGGCATCGCCAGCATCTGCAGGAAGTCGCCGTTGGCGACGGGCAGCTTGAAGACGATGGTCTTGTCGTCCGGGGTCTCGATCGCCTTGAGGCCGAGCTTGTCCGCGGAGGTGTCCTTGTACGGGCCGGCGTAGGCCTTCTTCGGGTCGAGGACCTGCTGGAGGTAGATCGGGCCGCCGGAGATGACGTCCTGGGCCCAGATGCGCTCGATGCCGTACTTGACGTCCTTGGAGGTGATCGGCTTGCCGTCCTCCCACTTCACGCCGTCCTTCAGCGTGAACGTGTAGGTGAGGCCGTCCTCCGAGACCTTGCCCGCGTCGGTGGCGAGGTCGGGGACCAGCTCGGTGGAGGCGGCGCCCGGCTCGGACTTGAAGGAGACGAGCTGGCGCGTGTAGTAGCGCTGGAAGTCCCAGACGAAGCCGTAGTAACCGCGCTGCGGGTCCCAGGAGTCGGCCTCCTGCGAGCCGATGAACTTGAGCTCGCCACCCTTCTTGTCGGAGGGGTTGGCGATCTGGTTGACGGCGGCGTTGAAGCCGGTCCCGCCCGCCTTGCCGCCCTTGGCGCCGCTGTCGCCGCCCTTGCCGCCGCCGCACGCGGTGGTCGCGACCATCGTGGCCGCGGCGAGCAGCGCGCCCGCGGCGATTCTGCGCCTCTGGGAGCTGTTCAGAGTCATGGTCGAGCAACCTCCGAAGTAAAGGCGGCCGTTGTCACGGTGGTCCGCCGTTGGGGGATGTGCCTCTGTCGACAGCGGCAGGGGCGGGTCTTGCGGTGAACGGCGTACGTCAGCGGGAGCTCTTCGGGTCGAGCGCGTCGCGCACGCCGTCGCCGAAGAGGTTGAACGCCAGCACGGTGATGAAGATCGCGAGGCCGGGGATCACCATGAAGAGCGGGTCGGCCTCGTAGGTGGTGATGGCCGTCGACAGCATCTGCCCCCAGGAAGCGGTGGGGGGCTTGACACCCGCGCCGAGGAAGCTGAGCGCGGCTTCGGTGAGGATGTTGGTGGGGATCATCAGGGTCGCGTAGACCATGATCGGGGCGATCAGGTTGGGCAGCAGTTCGCGGCGCAGGATGTACAGCCGGCCGGCGCCGAGGCTCTGCGCGGCCTCCACGTACTCGCGGTTGCGGAGGCTGAGGGTCTGGCCTCGGACGATGCGTCCGACGTAGGGCCAGCCGAAGAAGCCGATCACGACGACCAGCGCGGCGATGCGGACGCCCGAACCGTCGAGACCGAGGAACTGGTTGGGCAGCACGGAGACCAGGGCGATCGTGAAGAGCAGCTGCGGGAAGGCCAGCATGACGTCCATGACCCGGCTGAGCGCGGCGTCGATCCAGCCGCCGAAGTAGCCCGCGACGACGCCGAGCACGGTGCCGAGGAGGACCGCGAAGAGCGCGGCGGCGAAGGCGACGAGCAGCGAGATCCGGGCGCCGTAGACGATCCGGCTGAAGACGTCGCGGCCGTTGACCGGCTCGACGCCGAAGAGGAAGTCCGAGCTCACGCCGCCCCAGGAGCCGATCGGGGTGCCGAAGAGCGGGTCGATCTGGTCCTCGTGGAACTCGTCGGGCGGATGCCCGAGGAGGCCGACGATGACGGGCGCGAAGATCGCGACCAGGATGAGGAAGACCACCACGAAGGCGCCCGCGAGGGCGAGTTTGTCGCGCTTCAGCCTGGTCCAGGCGATCTTCCAGGGGGAACGGCCCTCGATCGCCTTGGCCGGCGCGTCGGGCACGGCGTCGACGGCCGCGGCCTGCTCGGCCGCGTGCGTCTCGTGCAGTGGTGCCGTCATCGTGGTGAGGACCCCTCTCGGCCGCCGGGTCGCCGGCCCTTGCCCGCCGCGGGTAGCGGCTCGGTGGAACAACTGCTGGGCACCGGCTCGGGGGGAGCCGAACGCCTGGTGTTCCGGGGAGTCTTCAATGTGGCCGCGATCACCCGCCAGCCCCCAAGGGGAATGTTTTCCTAAACGTGATGCGGTGCGTTGTCTTCCGTTATCCGGACGGCGTGATCGCGTGAGCGGACCAAGTCGGACGCTATTCGACCAGACCGGACATCCCGCTCAACTCATGCGGTGCGGGAGCGAATTGGGGGAACCGAAGCGACGGAACGGACGTACCGGTACGGAGCCGTCAGTACGGGCGGGGCGCGGCCGGCGGGTAGCCGTAGCCGGGGGCGTGCGGGGCCGCCGGAGCGGCGTGCGCGTCGCGGTCGTAGAACGGCCGGGCGTTCGCGTGCAGCCACATCGCGACCGGGTCGTACGCGTCGGACATCGCGACCGTGGAGACCGGCAGCCCCTCGGGGACGGCGGTGACGGTCTGGAGCATCATCGTCCGCACCGCCTCGACGGAGCCCGGCGAGGAGTCGTAGAGGTCGAGACCGATGGCGAGGTACGGGGAGCCCAGCGCGGGCTGCACCCAGGCGCGGCGCAGCGAGCGCACCGCGGGGGTGCGGTGGGCGTTCTGCGTGAGCAGGGCGTAGAACTGCGGGATCTCCAGGGCGGGTTCGGTCAGCCGCAGGGGTCCGGCGGGCATCCGGTCCAGGCCGGTGGCGATGCGGCGGAGGTCGGCCCAGGGGATGCCGACGCCGCCGCCGGGAGCGTGCGGATTCAGCCAGATCCCCCAGCGGTCGGGGTAGAGGGCGCGGGCGATCTCGATCCCGGCGACCAGCTCGTGGGCGCGGTTCCAGCCGGAGGCGGCGAGCTCCTGGGCGGAGGTGACGCAGGGCGCGTAGCCGAAGCCGTCGACCTCCATGTTCCCGTACTGGGCGTCGGGCGAGCCGGGCGAGCCCTGCCAGAGCAGCATCCGGACGTCGGCGGCGGCGAGGGCGTGCAGCAGCTGCTCGTAGGTGTCATGGCGCCCGGGTGCCACCTGGCGCAGCATGTGCCCGACCGTGTCGGTCGCGGCGGTGCCTGACGCGCTCACCTTTGGGTCCCGCCCCTCGTCGTCCGCATCGCGGTGTGGATCGGCTTGAATCAGTTCAGCTTAAACAAGGGGACGCTCACACGGCGGCGCGCTGGTAGAAGGGGCGCACCTTCGCCAGCATCCAGTCGCCGACCGGGTCCTGGGCCACGTCGAGCAGGATGAGGTTGACCGGCCAGGCCGTCTCGATCCGGCCGAGGGCGCGGCCGAGGGCGTCGAGCGGTCCGTGGCGGTCGGCGTCCGGGGCGGTGAGCTGGACCCCGATGAAGAGGGCGGGTTCGGTGCCCTCGACGCTGGCGAGGACGCGGCGGGCGGTCGCCACGGTTCCGAGCGCCTCGAACTCGGCGGAGGCGGCGGCGAGGAAGTCGACGGGGTCGTCCTGCCAGTCGGGCTCGAAGAGCCGGACGCGTCCGCCGCTGGCGGGCCCGTCGAGCGGGGTGCGGCCGGTCCGGCAGAGCTCGGCGACGGCGGGCGGGGGCAGCGGGACGCCGACGGTGCCGCCCGGGTTCACGGCGATGCCGAGCTGCGGGGGCAGCCCTCGGGCGAAGTCGCGGGCGGGGGCCACGGTGAAGGACATGTGGGAGCCGACGCAGGCGAGGAACTGCTGCTCGGAGCTGAAGACGGGCACGTAGGCGTAGCCCTCTATCTCCAGGGTGGGCAGGTCGAGGTCGCTGCTGTCGGGGCCCCCGCCGTTGGGCAGCGGCACCCAGACGGGGCTGCGTCCGAGCACCTCGACCAGTCGGCCGCCGGCTGCGGGGTTGCCGAGCGAGGCGGCCAGCGCCTCCTCGAGCTCATTGCCCGGCCACGTCACGTCCACGGTTCTCGTCATTCCCCTCTCGCGCCCGGCGCGTCCGGCACCTGGTGCGGTTCAGCACCTTAACGGCGCGTCGGGACCGACGTGACCGAAAAGGGCGCGGAAGGGGCGCGGAGTGGCTCAGGACACGTCCCGGAAGCCGATCTTCCGCAGGGTGTCGGCGGCGTCCCGGTCGAGCAGGGTGACCGAGGAGCAGCCCGGCGGCAGCAGGCCCGCCTCGGCGGTGCGCACCAGCCGGGAGACGGCCCGCCGGTGCCGGGCGAAGGCGTAGCCGGAGACGCCCCGGCCCCGGGCGAGCTGGCCCTCGCGGGCGGTCTCGGGGCCGACGTCGAGCAGGATCAGGTGCAGGGCGGTGCCGCGGCGGCGGGCCTCGCGGGCGAGCCAGCCGCGCACCCAGGACTGGGTGCCGCAGTCGTGGACGACGACACCGGCCCCGGAGCGCAGGACGCGGCGGAGTCCGGCGTAGTGGGCGAGGCGGGCGAGCGGGCGGTAGACCGCGTACGGCAGGAAGCGGGGCAGCCGGGCCTCCCAGCGCTCGCGGGTGTGCTGCGAGTCGATGGCGCGGCCCTCGGCGGCGCGGGCCATGAGGGTCGACTTGCCGCTGCCGGGCAGTCCGGAGACGACGACGACGTCGCCGGGGGCGTAGGTCAGCGCGCGGGGTCCCCGGCCGGCGCGCTCGCGCAGGTCGCGCAGCAGGCGCCCGCGGCGGCGGGTGCGGGCGCGGGCCCGTCCTCCGGCACGCGGCACGGGTATGCCCGCGCCGGTCGCGTAGGCGCCTGCGTGCCCGACGGTCCGCACCGGTGTCCTCGGCGGCAACTGCATGGCGTCTCTCCCCCTGGTAGGCCCTGCGGAGACCCTTGCCCACGAAGTGTAAAGAAAAGGTAATGAGACGCAAGCGATTTGCCGGGCCGAACCGCCGTGCAATGATGTGCGCGCAAGCGCTCGCACGAGCGTCCACAACCTCATACCGGCCGCTCGAATCCGCGCGGGAGAGTTCCGGTCACGCACCGCAGTCACAGGGGGGTGCGCCCGGGCGCCGAAGGAGCAAGTTCCTCCCTTGAATCTCTCAGGCCCCGTACCGCGTGGATGAGGCAGATCTGAAAAGCGGACCGCGCACGTCGCGCGGTCCCACCCAAGGTGCAAGCCGGGGATGCCCTCGGTGAACCTCTCAGGTTCCATGACAGATGGGGAGGACCGTCCTCCGTCATGCATGTCGTGCCCCGCACGCCCTGGGACCCGGGAGCCACCCGATGAGCACTGCCCCCCGCCTCACCGCCCTCGACGCACTGCATCGTTCGCTGGGCGCGACCATGACCGACTTCGCCGGCTGGGACATGCCGCTGCGGTACGGCAGCGAGCGCGACGAGCACAACGCCGTCCGCAACCAGGCCGGCCTCTTCGACCTCTCGCACATGGGCGAGATCACCGTCACGGGCCCGCAGGCCGTGGAGCTCCTGGACTACGCCCTGGTCGGCAACATCTCGACCGTGGGCAACGGGCGCGCCCGCTACACGATGATCTGCCAGGAGGACGGCGGCATCCTGGACGACCTGATCGTCTACCGCCTGGGCGAGACCGAGTACATGGTGGTCGCCAACGCCTCCAACGCCCAGATCGTGCTGGACGCGCTGGTGGAGCGCTCCGAGGGCTTCGACGCCGAGGTCCGCGACGACCGCGACGCCTACGCGCTGCTCGCCGTCCAGGGCCCGGAGTCCCCCGGCATCCTGAAGGCGATCACCGACGCCGACCTGGACGGCCTGAAGTACTACGCCGGGCTGCCGGGCACCGTCGCGGGCGTGCCCGCGCTGATCGCCCGCACCGGCTACACCGGCGAGGACGGCTTCGAGCTGTTCCTGAAGCCCGAGCACGCCGAGGGCGTGTGGCGGGCGCTGACCGAGGCGGGCAAGGACGTCGGCCTGATCCCCTGCGGCCTGTCCTGCCGCGACACGCTCCGCCTGGAGGCGGGGATGCCGCTGTACGGCCACGAGCTGACCACCGCGCTGACCCCGTTCGACGCGGGCCTGGGCCGGGTCGTCAAGTTCGAGAAGACCACCAACGAGGGCCGCTTCGTCGGCCGCGAGGCGCTGGAGAAGGCCGCCGAGCGCGCCGAGTCCGCGCCGCCGCGCAAGCTGGTCGGCCTGATCGCCGAGGGCCGCCGGGTGCCGCGCGCCGGCTTCTCCGTCGTCGCGAACGGGCAGGTCGTCGGCGAGGTCACCTCCGGTGCCCCGTCCCCGACCCTCGGCAAGCCGATCGCCATCGCCTACGTCGACGCGGAGTTCGCCGCGCCCGGAACCGAGGGCGTCGGCGTCGACATCCGCGGCGCGCACGAGCCGTACGAGACCGTGGCGCTCCCGTTCTACAAGCGCCAGAAGTGACGTGAGGGGCACGAGGGGCGCCTGAGGGCGCCCCGGGCGTGCGGAGTGACGTTTCCCTCACCCCGCGTCTCACTTCGTGTCTCACCCCGCAAGACCCACGTTCATCAGTACTCCCCCGATCCAGGAGAATCAGGTCATGAGCAACCCCCAGCAGCTGCGCTACAGCAAGGAGCACGAGTGGCTGTCGGCCGTCGAGGACGGCGTCGCCACCATCGGCATCACCGAGCACGCCGCCAACGCGCTCGGTGACATCGTCTACGTGCAGCTCCCCGAGGTCGGCGACACCGTGACCGCGGGCGAGACCTGCGGCGAGCTGGAGTCCACCAAGTCCGTCAGCGACCTGTACGCCCCGGTGACCGGTGAGGTCGTCGCGGCCAACCAGGACGTCGTCGACGACCCGTCGCTCGTGAACTCCGCTCCGTTCGAGGGTGGCTGGCTGTTCAAGGTGCGCCTCGCGGGCGAGCCGGACGACCTGCTCACCGCCGACGAGTACACCGCCTTCACCGCCGGCTAAACCGAGACCCCCAGGGATCGTTTCATGTCGCTTCTGAACACCCCTCTCCACGAGCTGGACCCCGACGTCGCCGCCGCCGTCGACGCCGAGCTCCGCCGCCAGCAGTCCACCCTCGAGATGATCGCCTCGGAGAACTTCGCTCCGGTCGCGGTCATGGAGGCCCAGGGCTCGGTCCTCACCAACAAGTACGCCGAGGGCTACCCGGGCCGCCGCTACTACGGCGGCTGCGAGCACGTCGACGTGGCCGAGCAGATCGCCATCGACCGGATCAAGGACCTGTTCGGCGCCGAGTACGCCAACGTGCAGCCCCACTCCGGCGCCTCCGCCAACCAGGCCGCCCTCTTCGCGATCGCCCAGCCGGGCGACACGATCCTCGGCCTGGACCTGGCGCACGGCGGTCACCTGACCCACGGCATGCGCCTGAACTTCTCCGGCAAGCAGTTCAACGTGGTCGCGTACCACGTGGACGAGGCCGGTCTGGTCGACATGGCCGAGGTCGAGCGCCTCGCCAAGGAGCACCGTCCCAAGGTGATCATCGCGGGCTGGTCCGCCTACCCGCGCCAGCTGGACTTCGCGGAGTTCCGCCGGATCGCCGACGAGGTCGAGGCCTACCTGTGGGTCGACATGGCCCACTTCGCGGGCCTGGTCGCGGCGGGTCTGCACCCGAACCCGGTCGAGCACGCGGACGTGGTCACCTCGACCACGCACAAGACGCTCGGCGGCCCGCGCGGCGGCATCATCCTGGCGAAGAAGGAGTTCGCCAAGAAGCTGAACTCCTCGGTCTTCCCCGGCTTCCAGGGCGGCCCGCTGGAGCACGTGATCGCGGCCAAGGCCGTCTCCTTCAAGGTCGCGGCCTCGGAGGAGTTCAAGGAGCGCCAGCAGCGCACCCTGGACGGCGCCCGCATCATCGCCGAGCGCCTGGTCCAGGACGACGTCACCGCCCACGGCGTCTCCGTCCTGTCCGGCGGCACCGACGTGCACCTGCTCCTGGTGGACCTGCGCGACTCGGAGCTCGACGGCCAGCAGGCCGAGGACCGGCTCCACGAGGTCGGCATCACGGTCAACCGGAACGCCGTTCCGAACGACCCGCGCCCGCCGATGGTCACCTCCGGTCTGCGCATCGGCACGCCGGCCCTCGCGACCCGCGGCTTCCAGGCCGAGGACTTCGCCGAGGTCGCCGACATCATCGCCGAGACCCTGAAGCCGGGCTTCGACGCCGAGGCGCTCAAGGCCCGGGTGACGGCCCTCGCCGACAAGCACCCGCTGTACCCCGGCCTGAAGTAATTTCGTACCCTTTTGTTACCGGACTCGTCCGGGTCCGTTCGTACGAAACATCCGGGGCACCGCGCACACTGGACAGTGAGCGCGGTGCCCCGGCCCGTGCACCACGCTCTTCGTTTCTGCGCCACCCCGGCAGACAACGGCGTCTAGCCCTCACAAGGAGTCCCCCGTGGCCATCTCGGTCTTCGACCTGTTCTCGATCGGCATCGGTCCGTCGAGCTCCCACACGGTGGGCCCCATGCGCGCGGCCCGGATGTTCGCCCGCCGGCTGAAGAACGAGGGCCTGCTCGCCCACACGGCGGCGATACGGGCGGAGCTGTACGGCTCGCTGGGCGCCACCGGCCACGGTCACGGCACCCCGAAGGCCGTCCTGCTGGGCCTGGAGGGCAGCTCCCCGCGCACCGTCGACGTCGAGAAGGCCGACGACGAGTTCGAGCGGATCAAGGCGAGCGGCCGGATCAACCTGCTCGGGATGCACGAGATCCCGTTCTCCTTCGACGACGACCTGATCCTGCACCGCCGCAAGGCGCTGCCGTACCACGCCAACGGCATGACGGTCTTCGCGTACGACGCCGAGGGCGCGCTGGTCCTGGAGAAGACGTACTACTCGGTGGGCGGCGGCTTCGTCGTCGACGAGGACGCGGTGGCCGGCGAGAACCCGATCGTCCCCGAGGACACCGTCCTGAAGTACCCCTTCCGCACCGGCGACGAGCTGCTCCGGCTCACCAAGGAGACCGGTCTGTCGATCTCCTCGCTGATGCTGGAGAACGAGAAGGCCTGGCGCACCGAGGACGAGATCCGCGCCGGTCTGCTGGAGATCTGGCGGGTCATGCAGGCCTGCGTCTCGCGCGGCATGTCCCGCGAGGGCATCCTGCCCGGCGGCCTGAAGGTCCGCCGCCGCGCCGCCACCTCGGCCCGCAAGCTGCGCTCCGAGGGCGACCCGGCCGCGCACGCGATGGAGTGGATCACCCTCTACGCGATGGCCGTGAACGAGGAGAACGCGGCGGGCGGCCGGGTGGTCACCGCCCCGACCAACGGCGCGGCCGGCATCATCCCCGCCGTCCTGCACTACTACATGAACTTCAACGCCGGCTCCTGCACCCCGGAGGAGAAGGAGGACGGCGTGGTCCGCTTCCTCCTCGCCGCCGGCGCGATCGGCATGCTCTTCAAGGAGAACGCCTCGATCTCCGGCGCCGAGGTCGGCTGCCAGGGCGAGGTCGGCTCGGCCTGCTCGATGGCGGCGGGCGCGCTCGCCGAGGTGCTCGGCGGCTCCCCCGAGCAGGTGGAGAACGCGGCCGAGATCGGCATGGAGCACAACCTGGGCCTCACCTGCGACCCGGTCGGCGGCCTGGTCCAGATCCCCTGCATCGAGCGCAACGGCATGGCGGCGGTCAAGGCCGTCACGGCGGCGAAGATGTCGATGCGCGGCGACGGCAGCCACCTGGTCTCCCTCGACAAGGTCATCAAGACCATGAAGGAGACCGGCGCGGACATGAGCGTGAAGTACAAGGAGACGGCGCGCGGCGGCCTCGCCGTGAACATCATCGAGTGCTGATCCCACGCTGATCCCGTACTGACGGGCACCGTATCCGGTCCATCACGGTGGTGGACCGGGTGCGGTCGTCCAGCCGCCTGCCCGCCCAGGACCGGTCGCAGGCGCCCCTGGGGCTCTCGTGCAGCGCCCCCTGCCCCTGCCCCTGCCCAGCGGGGCCTTCAAATGTCCTGGTCAAAGCGCTGTCGTGGAGTGGAAACCATCTGCCCCCCGGAAAGACGCCCTCTCCATGACACGCAGAGCCGACCGGTCTCAGGACTCCGATCACCAGCGGACGCCGGCGCGATCCCCTCTCCCCGCGGCCGAGGCGCCGCACATCCAGCGCACCGCTGGGAACAGCGCGCTGGTTCAACTGCTGCGCCAGGCGGGTCACCCCTGGGCTCAGGAGCAGCACCAGCACACGGCCGGCTGCGGCCACCGGCCGGGCACACAGGCCGAACAGCCCGCGGTGCAGCGCTCCGCCGTCCACGACGTCCTCGCGGGCACCGGCCGCCCTCTGGCCGCCCCCCTCCGCGCGGAGATGGAAGCCCGCCTCGGTGCCGATTTCGGCGATGTCCGCATCCACGACGACCAGGTCGCCCGCGCCTCCGCCACCGAGATCGGCGCCCGCGCCTACACAAGCGGCAGCGATATCGTCCTCGGCGACGGCGGAGGGGACAAGCACACCCTCGCCCATGAACTCACCCACGTGATCCAGCAGCGCCAAGGCCCCGTCGCCGGAGTGGACCAGGGGAACGGGCTACGCGTCAGCGACCCGTCGGACCGCTACGAACGAGAAGCGGAATCCAACGCGCACCGGGTCATGAACGGTCCCCCGTCGGTTCAGCGGGATGCGTCATCGATCCGGCCGACGTCCCACTCTCCGGCGACCGCGGACCAGAATCAGATCCAGCGGAAAATCACGCTCAACAGCCCGGAAAAGCAACGCGCCTCTCGGGATCTGGAAAATGTCGCAGCCATCGAGGCGTTCCTCAGATCCCATGACATATCGATAGTCGAACGCGCCGCGATGTCCGTGAAGGCGCCCCTCACCCCCGCTAGTTGGGCAAAAATCGGATACGCCGTAAAAGGCATCATGGAGGAGTTGGCAGGAGACGCGGAAGCGCTCTCCTACAGTGACGACAAGGCTGGCGCAGAATCCCTCGCCAGAGAGATCTGCAGTAGATTCGCCGAGCATCCCGGCGTGCATCTCTTGAATGTCGGCGGCCCGTCGCAGGGATCCAGCCAGATGGGGTTCATGGACAGATTGCTGGGCGCGGTCGGAGACACTGCGGAGAAGAAGACGGAGGACTTCTCGTTCGCCGCGGGCGTCGCGTCGGGAGCGAGGAAGGCCTTTGACGATCGCGTAGACGCGGTTCAAGGCAATATGCAGATTCCGGACAAGGAAGGGCTGCAGACACTGCTCGCAAACCTCAAGGACGGCACGAAAGTCGCCCTGTTTACGGTGCTCAACGGGCAGGAGGAGCTCGATAAGTTGGTGTCCAAAGCCGCATCCTTCGGAAGTCAAGAAGGGGGTGACAAGTTCAAGAACCAAGCCGCGGAAGCGATAAACAAGACCACGCAGCAAGTAGGGGGGGAAGTCACTGGCTCCTTCGTGATGTCGGGGGCGTTCAGGGCGCTGGCAACCTTCTTCAGCCCCGCATTGGGGGCGGCGGTCGGGGCCGGCTCCATGGTCGTGGGAGGCGTGTCGGTCCTCAACGAAGGCGTCAAGGGCGCCAAGAAGATGGAAGAGGTGAAAACGGCACACCCCACGGTGTACAACCGCGTCCTACAGGAGGTCGACAGCAAACTGGGAGAGAACCTGAATAACGCGAAGGGAATACTCAACGAGAGCGCACAGAGCCACAGCGCGAACCTCTCGGAGCATTTCCATGACTTGAACGCTTTCTAGGGCGGGCTGACCACCCGTTCCCGGCACAGTCCGATCGGGCGGGGCGCCGCGGGCCTGAGTGACGGCCTTGCGGCGGTCCGCCCTGTCGGTTCTCGCGTGGCCGGCCCGCACCTGCTCCAGGCTCGGCCGGTGGACGGCAAGGCCCTTCAGGGCAACCGAGAATGCACGGGAAGGCACGTTTCCGAAGATCGAAAGGGCACTTCGATGTGCCCGTTCGCACACTTTTCTTGAATTCAGGCCAGACCCCTTCGGGGCGCACGGAGAACAAGCCATTTCCTGGATTCCGGCAGCCCGTCGACCAGTCGGATCGGATAGCTTCCGCCACCAGTGGAGCTTGATCACACGAGGGTGGGTGTCCAGATGAACAAGAAGATCCTGGGTGTTCTCGGCGCAGCCGTGCTGTCGTTCGGCGTCGCCACGCCGGCCAGTGCGGCGGGGCCCGGGTACAAGCTGATCACCATGGGCGTGGGAAGCAAGACCCTCGGAATCGCCTACGTGGACAACGGCTATTCCGGGTCGCGCATCGAGTTCCGCGGTGAGTCCTGCAACAGCGACAAGGACGACATCCCGGACTATCAGTTCCCGCTGGGGGACTGGCGCTGGACCATCTCTTCCGTGCAGAGCATGGAAGCCAGCTGCCAGATGGGGCTGAGGGACCGGGACGGGAAGCGGCTGCTCGTCTACTGGGAGCCCCAGCTCGGCACCTGGAACGACCAGACCGTGACGGTCCAGTTCTCCTGAGCCTCCCGCCTCTTCAGCTCCGCTCCCACCCGCGCAGCGGCAGCTCGGTGATCACTTCGTCGACCTTGGCGGCGACGTAGTCGGCGGAGGCGTTCGCGCGCAGGCCGAGCACCGCGTATCCGGGTCCGCATTCCCGGATCTCGGCGGACCAGTTCGGCGGGAGCTGGGACATGACGCGCACACAGGCGAGCTCGGGGCTCGCTTCGCGTGCTCCGGAGAGACGGATCAGGTGTTCCACGCTCTCTCTCCTTCGGATCGGGTGCCCCCGTGGTTCCCGGGCGTCCGCGGCATGGGCCGGCTCCGGTGGGAGACCGGCCCATCTGCGTCATCGGCACATCCGGACACGACACGAGGGGAGGGACAGACAGTGCAGTCGGATTCAGCCGGTGAAGACCACGGTGCCGCCGTCGCGGGTCCACCAGCCGCCGAAGCCCCAGTTCGACCAGCCGCCGTCACCGCGGTTGACGATCGTGCCCGACTTGAACGCCAGGACGCGGTAGGTCGCGCTGCCCTGCGTGACGCGGGCGTTGGCGACCACGCCGTCGAGGTCCAGGGAGTAGTTCAGCTTGTCGTTGATGATCATGACGTTGTAGCCGGGGTAGGCGTTCATCGTGTCGTCGAGCTGGCGGTGCACGAAGCCGGGCCGGTCGTTCTCCATCCGGATGTCGTTCAGCACGTTCCCGATGATCGGGCCGATGTTGCCCCAGGCGTCGATGAAGATGTCGAGCTTCCAGCCGGCCATCGTGCCGACCTGGCCGGCGGGCGGGGCGGAGACGCCGGCCGGGACCGGGGCGGCCTGGGCGGTGGCGGGCAGCAGCAGCCCGGCGGCGGTGACGGCGCCGACGACGGTGAGGGCGGCGCGCTTGAGGTTCTTCGACATGGAAGGCTCCTTCGGAGGTGTTCCGGGCATAGGGATGCCCGGGATCTGTGGGCGAAAGGTGCGAAAAGAAGAGGAAGCGGCGGCGGGGCCCGGGCCCTCTCGTGGGCCGGGCTCGCCGGGATTCCGGACGCGGGGGTGTCACCGGCCGGTGCGGCCGTGGTCACCCCGGTCCGGTCATCCCCAGTCGTTGGTGAGCGGACCGGCGGTGCCGGGGGTGGGCTCGCCGGTGACGGTCACCGGGCTGGGAGCCTGCGTGCCGTCGCTGTCGGCCTGGGCCACGCCGGCGGCGCCGGTGACCAGGAGGGCGGCGATGGCGCCGGACACGATGCGGGCCGCGATGCGGTTCACGGGGTACCTCCTGGGTTGACGGTGACGCTGGACGTGGGTGCCGTGTTCGGGCCTTCCCGCCGTTCTCGTTTCGGCGGGCCGCCCTCACAAGAAGAATGTTGCCCCCGCGAGGGCCGCTCCGGGCGGGCGTGGCCGTGCAGCAAAGAGCCCTCTTCCCGCGCACTTTCCTGCACCCGCCGCTCCCCCGGGAACGCCGCGCCCCGCTCCCGCCCCGGCAGCCGGTCCGATGGTCGGCGGTGGCGGGCGTGATGGCGCGCGGATCGGGCAACGCCCTGGCGTTCCTGGGTGTCACCGACGCCGAGGAGCGGCTCTACCGGGCGGTCCTGAGGGACCGCGACGACATCGGCGACCACAGCCCGGCCACCGTCTCCCGGGCCCTGGAGCTGGGCATCGTGGTCCGCACGGAGGCCGGCGGGCTGCGCCCGCTCTCCCCCAAGCGGGCGGTCGAGCGGCTGATCGAGCACCAGGTGGGCCGGGTCCAGGACGACCTCCAGGAGACCGCCCGCAGCAGCGGCGTGGTCAGGACCCTGAACGCGGAGGGCGAGGCCGCCGCCAAGGCGGTGCACGACCGTCCGGGGATCCAGCAGATCGAGGGCCTGGAAGCCGTACGGGCCGTCATCGACGAGGTGACGTTCTTCGCCCGTACGGAGAACCTGACGACCAATCCGGTCGGGGTGCTCTCGGCGGAGTCGATCGAGATCTCACGCCCGATCGACCTGCGGATCCTGCGCCGCGGGGTGCGGATGCGGACCCTCATGGCGGCGGCCTGCCTCCAGGACGAGCCGACCATGGCCTATCTGCGGGAGCTCGCGGGCCGAGGTGCGGAGATCCGGGTCTCCCCGCACCCCCTCGACCGCATGATCATCTGCGACCGCTCCGTGGCGCTCACCCCGATCGACCCCTGCAACACGGCCCGCGGAGCCCTGCTCACCCGGGAGACCGGCCTGGTCAGCACCCTGGTCTCGCTCTTCGACCGGATGTGGGCGGCCTCGAACGAGCTGCCCGAGGCGGAGCTTCCCACGCTGACCGAGACCGAGCGCCAGGTGCTGCAGAGCCTGTACCTCGTCGACAAGGACGAGACGGGAGCGCGGGAGCTGAGCATGGCCCTGCGGACCTACCGCAAGCACGTGGCCCGGCTCATGAGCCTGCTCGGCGCCGACAACCGCTTCCAGGCCGCGCTGCGCGCCCGCGAACGCGGCTGGATCTGACGTCATGACACCAGCCCGCCCGCCCCTGGACCCCGCCCGCGCTCCCGGGACCGGCCACCGCCCGGACCCCCGGCACCGGGGCCCGCCCCCGGCACCGCACACCGCACGCGCCCGGCCGGGCCGCCGCGAGGCGGACGTACGCCGGACGGGAATCACGCGCAGTACCCCATACACGGTTCCACCCATGTCGATTCGATGAGGATGCATCACATGCGCATGCGCACGAAGATCACCAGCGCGCTGACCGCCGCGGGAGCGGGAGTCCTGCTCAGCCTGGGAACGGCCCCGGCCGCCCACGCCGCCGGCAACGTCCTGCAGTACCACAACGCCAGGACCGGGCTCTGCCTCGACTCCAACGCCAAGGGGGACGTGTACACGAAGACCTGCGGCGCGACCAACCCCTACCAGCAGTGGGAACGCGGGGTGCAGAACGGCCAGATCCTGCTCCGCAACGTCCAGACCCGCCGCTGCCTGTGGATCGACCCCTTCAAGCCGGGCCACCTTGAGACGCAGGCCGCCTGTGGCAACGGGATGCTCTGGACGGAGCTCTACTCCGGCGGGACGTACCGGCTCGTGGACGAGTACCTCAACCTGAACACGGGCGAGACCTCCACCCAGGCCGTGGACTCCGACGCCAAGGGCAACGCCTACGCGAAGACCTACGGATCGGACAACCCCTACCAGCAGTGGACCGTGACCTCCCCCTGAGCCGAGCACAGCGCTCGCCCGACAGCCCGTACAGCCCGACATGACCCGCGCCACCCCCGGCCCCCAGCGCCGGCCAGCTCTCCAGGGAGAAACGCCATGACCATCCGCAACACCCTCGGCGGCCTCGCGGCCACGGCGGGCGCCACCGCGCTCCTGCTCACCGGCATGACCACGACCGCCCACGCCGCGGGCGGCCCCGGCGGCGGCATCTGGCGGCTCCAGAACGTCCAGACCGGACTCTGCCTCACCGACAAGGTCAGCTCCATCGCCACCTCGTCCTGCTCCACCACCAGCGCGTACCAGAAGTGGAACTACAAGCCCGTCGGCGGAAAGATCCAGCTGCAGAACCAGGGAACCGGCCGCTGCCTGAAGCCGCAGAACATCTTCTCCCTGTTCCTGGAGACCCGGCCGTGCGGAATCGACAGCAACGACCTCTGGGACGAGTACTTCATCAGCTCGAAGCTCCGCCTCGTCATCAGCGGCAACGCACTCGACTCCAACGCCAAGGGCGAGGCCTACCTCAACCAGTACAGCGAGACCAACCCGTACCAGCAGTGGTACCTGACCACGAGCATCCCCGGCTGACGCCCCGCACGGCACCACGGTGACCACCTGACGGCCCTGCTCGAAGAGGCCCCCGCCCAGTCTCCCGGGCGGGGGCTTCTCAGTGGACCAGCCAGTGGGGGTCGGGCACCACCGTGAGCAGCGCCGAGACCAGGACCACGGCCCCCAGCACCGCCAGCTCGGCGCGGGCCGGCGGCTGGGCGTCCGCGCCGCGCAGCATCCGGCGGCGGGCGGTCAGGGCGAGCAGGGCGGCCACCCCGAAGAGGGCCAGCTTGAAGAGCAGCACCCTGCCGTACGCGGTGGTCAGCACGGCGTCGAGCGGGAGGCGCCGCAGGGTGGAGCAGGTGCCGGTGACGGCGAGCGCGGCGAAGACCCAGGCGGCCATCCTGGCGTACCGCCGCAGCACCTCCGCGCCGCCCTCCCGCAGCCGCATGGTGCGCAGCACGTACAGCAGGGTGCCGCACCACAGGGAGGCGCCGGTGAGGTGGACGACGGTGAGGCCGAAGCCGACGGCGGGGGTGTACGCCTCGGGGTGGGCGCGCAGGGCCTCGGCGCCGACGGCGACGGCCAGCGGGGCGAGCGCCAGGGCGGGGCGCCTGGAGGCGGCGCACAGGGCCGCGAGGGCGAAGGCGTTGGCGGTGACCAGCAGCAGCCGGCCCTCGCGGAGCCCGTAGACGGTACTGAGGCGCAGTCCGCTGATGACGGCGAGGAGGCCGAGCAGGGCGGCGGAGGAGGCGCAGCCGAGGACGGCGGCGGGCAGGGACCAGCGGCGGGGCAGCGGGCCCTCGCCGGCCAGCCGGACGCCGACGAGCTCGCCGAGCTGGACCGCCAGGGCGAGCAGGATGAGCAGGCGCAGCAGGGTGATGGTGCCCGCCGCGGGGATCTCCAGTTCGCCGGTGCCCGTCTGGGCGACTCCCGCGCCGAGGAGCGCGGCGGCGAGGATGGCGGCGGCGGCCAGCAGGGCCGCGGTCAGCCGGATCGGGGTGCCGAGGGGGCCGGGGAGCGTCACCGGACGATCGTCACCGGGGGCCGGGCGGGCGGCAACTCACGTACGTACGCTTGGACGTACGGCGCCGCCCGCCCCGCCCCCGCGGGGGCTCAGGCCTTGCTGAGGTGGGCCCAGAACTCGTCGAAGGACAGCTTCTTGTCCCCGTTGTCGTCGCGCTGCTTGATGAGGGCCTCGGCGACGGTCTCGGTGACGTTGAAGTCGCCCAGCTGCGCCATGACGCTCTTGTACTCGGCGGCCGTGATGAAGCCGTCCCCGTCCACGTCGAACCGCTCGAACGCGGTCCGCGCCTCGTTGATGTCCGCCACTGCTTCCCCTTCGTGGTGCTTCGGTGTCGGGGGTCAGATTAGCGGGCGCACCCGTGCCGGATGATGGGGGTATGAACAGCGACGTGGCAGGCATCCTGGACGCGGCGGCACGCGGGGAGTTCCCGCCGCCGGACGGCTCGACGACGATCCTCCCGCAGCCGAACGGGCGGGACGCGGGGGTGCTGTCGTTCACGGCGCACTCGGTGGTCTTCCTGGACGAGGACCCGGAGTGGATACGGGCGGAGCTGGCGGCGGCGTCGACGGATCCGCTGGTGGCGAGCATGACCCCGCGCTTCCTGTCGGCGCTGATGGCGCGCACGGGCCGGTACGTGAACACGATCGACCTGATGACGGTGGCGGGGGCGCTGCCGGGCGAGCCGGAGATCGAGCTGCGGGAGATCCGGGACCAGGGGCATCCGCGGGTGGCGCGGGCCCTGAAGTACCGCGACGAGGTCCGGGTGTGGGCGGCGGACGGCGGGGTGCTGATCCTGGGCCGGGGGGTCGCGGGCCGGATGGAGGCGGCCGTGGAGGTCGACGAGGACGCGCGGCACCGGGGTCTTGGCCGGGCGCTGGCGCGGGCGGCCCGGCAGCTGGTCCCGGGCGGCGTGGTGTGGGCGCAGAACAGCCCGGGGAACGCGCGCAGCGTCCGCGCCTTCCAGGCGGCGGGGTACCGCCCGGCGGGCGCGGAGGTGCTGCTGGTGGCGCGCTGATCGGCCCCGGGGGCGGGTCAGCGGAAGATGCCGGTGTGGCCGAGGGAGTAGCGGCCGGGCTGGGGGTAGACGGCGAGGCCGTGGGGGCCGCTGCCGACGGGGATGCGGGCGAGCTGCTTCCCGCTGGTGGTGTCGATGGCGTAGACCTCGGAGTCGTAGCGTCCGGAGAGCCACAGGACCTTGCCGTCGGCGGAGACGCCGCCCATGTCGGGTGAGCCGCCCTGCGGGAGCCGCCACTTCTTGGTGAGGCGGTTCCGGGTGAAGTCGAAGACGGAGACGGTGCCCTCGCCCCGGTTGGACACGTACATCTCCTTGGAGTCGCGGGAGACGTAGAGGCCGTGGCAGCCCTTGCCGGTGGGGAGCAGGGCCGGGGTGGTGAACTTCTCGCCGTCGAGGACCCACATGCCGTGGGCCATCATGTCGGCGATGTAGAAGGTCCTGCCGTCCGGGGAGATCTTGACGTCCTGCGGCATGGCGCCCTGGAAGGGCAGCTTCTGCTGGCCGACGACGGCCATCTTCTCGGTGTCGACCTTGAGGAGTTCGCCGGAGAACTCGCAGGAGACGACGAAGTAGCGCCCGTCGGCGGAGAAGTCGGCGTGGTTGACGCCGTAGCAGGAGACCGGGACGGTCTTGCGGCGCTCCATGGTGTGCGGGTCGCGGAAGACGAGCTCGCGGTCCATGGAGGCCATGACGACGGCGTACTCGCCGTTCGGGGTGAAGTAGAGGTTGTACGGGTCGTGGACCTCGACGGGCTTGCCGGCGGCGCCGGTGGCGGGGTCGATGGGGGTGAGCGTGTGGCCCCGGTTGTTGTTGACCCAGAGGGTCTTGAGGTCCCAGGAGGGCACGACGTGCTGGGGCTGCCGACCGACCGGGATGGTCTCGACGACCTTGAAGGTGGCGGGGTCGATGACGGAGACGGTGTTGGAGTTGGTGTTGGGGACGTACACCCGGGAGGGGAAGTCCTTGACGACGGGCGAGAGCCGGTTCGGCCGGTCGGCGGCGTAGACGTCGTCGGGCTTGAGGAGCGGAGGCATCCCGGGCAGGCCCGTGTCGGCGGCCGGTCTCGGGACGGCGGGGAGCACGGCCGCCTCCTTCTTGGCGGCGGCGCCGCTCTCGGCGGGGCCCGGGCTTCCGCAGCCGGCCAGGGTGAGGAGCAGGGCGGCGGCGAGGAGGCCCGTGGTGCGGGCGCGGGGGGCGGGGGTCGGCATCAGCTCAGCAGCTCCGTGGTGGTCACCGCGCGCAGGCCGCGGCGGTGGAGGTCGGCGAGGAGGGCCGGCAGCGCGGCGACCGTGTCGGCGTAGCCGAAGTGGAGGCTCACCACGGATCCGGCGCGGAGGGGGCCGGTGACGTTGGCGAGGACGGCGGCGGGGCCCGGCGAGGTGAAGTCGAGGGCGTCGACGTCGTACGAGAGGACGTGCGGGTAGCCGGCGCGGCGGGCGGCCCGGCGGACGGGCTCGGCGGCGTGCTGGGTGCGGGAGGGGCGGAACCAGGTGCCGATGGAGCCGGTGAGCCGGCGCAGGCGGGTGGCGCAGCCCTGGATCTCCTCGTAGGCGCGGGCCTCGGTCATGGCGTTGACGTCG
Organism: Streptomyces sp. NPDC042100; assembly: GCF_055582325.1. NCBI lineage: Bacteria > Bacillati > Actinomycetota > Actinomycetes > Kitasatosporales > Streptomycetaceae > Streptomyces > Streptomyces sp. NPDC042100. The sequence continues at coordinate 178,177 of NZ_JBVJDK010000012.1, read as the reverse complement.
ATGTGGTGCTGGGTGTGGTTGCCGAGGTCGTGGCCGCCGTCGAGGATCCGGCGGGCCAGCTCGGGGTACCGGTCCAGCCATGCGCCGACGGCGAGGACGGTGGCGTGGGCGCCGGCGCGTTCGAGGTGGCCGAGGGCGGCGCGGGCGAGGGCGGGGTCGCCCTGGCCGTGGAAGGTGAGGGCGACCCTGGGGCGGTCGCGGGGGCCGTGGGCGATCTCCTCGGGACTGCCGGGGTAGCGGCGCGGCGCGGGGGCGGCGGCGGGGGCGGGCGCGGGGCCCTGGGGCGGCGCGGGGGGCGGCGGGGTGCCGCAGGCGGTGGCGAGGGCTCCCGCGAGGGCGGTGGCCGCGCCGGCCCGGAGGGCGCCACGGCGGTCGATCGGCATCACGGCACCATTTAAGGGGCGGTATGCCGGAAAAACTATGATTGAGCCAATTCAGGACGATTGCGGGGTGATCGCGGGATGATCGCGGGCCGGGACGTGCGTCCACTATGCGGACACGGCGAGGAAACACCCGATGAACGCCATACTTATTCATCGTTTACAAGGATGGTGCCCCACGTCACCAACGATTCATTGGTAAACTGTGACGGTCTGTCCCAGTTTGACCTGATATCGACTTTTGGCGGAGTGGCCCTCCGTCTGTCATAGTCGATGACACGACCCCCATTGACCCGGGCCAGGTCGACATGGCGGCCGTGGACACACCCCCCCGATCCACGGCGCTTCACACGAAAGCCCCCACGCGCCCCACCACGGCGAACGGGGGCTTTCGTGCGTCCGGGGCCGGCCGGGAGGGCGGTCCGGGGGCGGTGACCGGCGGGGGGGCGGCGATGGCTAGCGGTCGCTGACCCGCATCTCGAACCAGGTGGTCTTGCCGCGCGGCGCCAGGTCCACGCCCCAGCGGTCGGAGAGCTTGTCGACCAGGAAGAGCCCCCGCCCGCTGGTGTCGAGCTCGTGCACCGGCATCAGGCAGGGCAGCCCGCGCGAGGGGTCGCGCACCTCGATCCGGATCCAGCCCCGGCGGCGCAGCATCCGCAGCGCGAAGACCCGGGCGCCGGTGTGCCGCACCGCGTTGCCGACCAGCTCGGAGACGAGCAGGACCGCGTGTTCGGCGATCTGGGGCCCGAGCGCCCACTGGCGCAGCACGACCCACTGGGTGAGCCGGCGCGCGACCGCGGCCGACTCCGGGCGGGACGGCAGCCGGACGTCCTCCTCGGCGGGATTCCCGTACTCCTTGAGCGCTTCCGCGGCCTGTTCGTCCTCCGCGGCCGGCACCCACCGGGCGGCGGTCGCACCGCCGCGCTGCCGCGGTTGATCCATACCATCCAGGCCCGCCATGCCCCCATCATGGCCGCAGCGGAACGGACGCGGGGCCGTTCCGCTCGAATCGACCCCGCGGAATCGACAATTCCGGGAAAACCGTCCGACCGGGGCCCCGCCTCCGGGGCGGGCACCCGCCCCGGAGGCCGCGCCCGCCGTCCGCGTCCGGCGCCGCCGCCCGAACCGGCCCCGGTTCAGGCGAACTTGGCCTTGCCCGGCCCCTCCTCGACGAAGCTGCGCATCCCGCGCTCCCGGTCCTCCGTCGCGAACAGCCCAGCGAACCAGGTGCGTTCGATGGCGAGACCGGAGTCGAGGTCCGTCTCCAGGCCCTGGTCCACCGCCTCCTTGGCGGCCCGCAGCGCGATCGCCGGGCCCTGCGCCAGCTTCGCGGCCCAGGCGTGCGCCTCGGCGTACACCTCGGCGGCCGGCACCACCCGGTCCACCAGGCCCAGCCGCAGCGCCTCGTCCGCCTTCACCATGCGGCCGGTGAAGATGAGGTCCTTGGCCCGGGAGGGGCCGATGAGCCGGGACAGCCGCTGGGTGCCGCCGGCGCCCGGGATCAGGCCGAGCAGGATCTCCGGCTGGCCGAGCTTCGCGTTGTCCGCGGCGATCCGGTAGTCGGCGCACAGCGCGAGCTCGCAGCCGCCGCCCAGCGCGTACCCCGTGACGGCCGCGACGACCGGCTTGGGGATGCGGGCGATCGCGGTGAAGGAGTCCTGCAGCGCCCGGGACCGCTTGACCATGGCCGCGTGGTCCATGACCTGCATCTCCTTGATGTCCGCGCCCGCCGCGAACACCTTCTCGCCGCCGTAGAGGATCACGGCCCGCACGTCGTCGCGGTCGCTCGCCTCCTCGGCCAGCTCGCGCAGCCGGTCCTGGAGGGCGATGTCCAGGGCGTTCATCGGGGGACGGGCGAGCCGGATCGTGCCGACACCGTCGGCGACTTCGAGGTTCACAGTCATGGACCGAAGGTTAGCCGCCGTTAACGACAGGGGCCCCGGTGCCGTTGGTCACAGCACCGGGGCCCTTCGTCACGCGGCGGGGAAGCTCAGGACTTCCACTCCGACCAGGACATGTTCCAGCCGTTGAGGCCGTTGTCCGGCTTGATCTGCTTGTCGCGGGAGTTCTTCACGACGACCACGTCACCGACGATCGAACGGTCGAAGAACCAGGCGGCGGGGGTCGTGCTGTCCCCCGCGCCCCGGGTGTCGCGCAGGCCGACGCAGCCGTGGCTCACGTTCTCCGAGCCGAAGGTCGAGGCCGAGGCCCAGTAGTTGCCGTGCACGAAGGTGCCCGAGGTGGACAGCCGCATCGCGTGCGGCACGTCCTTGATGTCGTACTCGCCGCCGAAGCCCACGGTGGCGCCGTTCATGCGCGTCACCTTGTACTTCTCGCTGATGACCATCTGTCCGTTGTACGTGGTCGTGGACGGCGCGCCCGCGGTGATCGGCAGGGTCTTGACGACCTTGCCGTCGCGCTCGACCTTCATCGTCTTGGCGCTCGCGTCCACCGTGGAGACCTGGCGGCGCCCGATGGTGAAGGTGATGGTCTTCTTCTGCTTGCCGTACACGCCCGGGCGGCCCTCGACGCCGTCCAGGTTGAGCTTGACGGTCACCTTGGTGCCCGCGGCCCAGTAGTCCTCGGGGCGGAAGTCGAGGCGGTCGTTGCCGAACCAGTGCCCCTCGATCTCCACCGCCGGCTCCGCCGTCACCTTGATGGCGCGCTCGACGGCCTCCGGGTCGGTGATGCCCCGGGTGAAGTTGATCGAGACCGGCATCCCGACGCCGACCGTGGCGCCGTCCTCCGGCGTGTAGTGGCCGATGAAGGTGTTCTTCGGGACGAGGGTGCTGAAGGTGGTGTCCTTCGCCGACTCGCGGCCCGCCGCGTCCGTCGCGACCGCGTGCACCTTGTACTGGGTGCCGCCCGAGAGGTGCCCCACCGGCTCCCAGCTCGCGCCGTCCGCGGAGATCTTCCCCTCGATCGGGGTGCCCTTGGTGTCGGCGACGGTGACCGTGGTCAGCTTGCCCTGATCGGCCGTCACCTTCAGCGCGCCGCTGGTGGCGACCGCGTCGGCGCCGTCCTTCGGGGCGATCGTCACGACCGCGGTGGACGCCGCGATCTCCTGCTTGCCGCCGGTGCCCGCCGGGTCGTCGGCCCCCTTGCCGCCCCCGGTGGCGCCACCGCCGCCGCCGCACGCGGTCAGCACGAGGAGCAGCGCCCCCGTCGCCAGCGCCCCCAGGCGGGCGCCTCGGCGCCGCCGTCCGGCGGTCCCTCCGGCTATCGGCTGCCCGTTCACTATGCTCTTCTCCCCTCGCACGACCCGGCTCAGCTCGGGCCCCACCCCCGTACGCATCCTCCCGCGCACAACGGCGTTAGATAATCACACCGCCGGACACGAAACTTCCACGCGAATGTCACCGTTCAGTCCCAGTTCACGCGGGGTGCGGGGGCGGGTGCGGACGAGGGGGCGCGGGCGGCCGGGTCAGCGCAGCGCGGAGCCCCCCTTCCACAGGTTCCACGCCATGTTCCAGCCGCCGAGACCGTTGTCCGCGGCGACCTGCTTGTCCTGCGAGTTGACCACCTCGACCACGTCGCCGATCAGCGTCCGGTCGAAGAACCAGCCCGCCGGGGTGTCCGCCCCGCCGCCCTTCACGTCCCGCAGCCCGACGCAGCCGTGGCTCACGTTCGCCGAGCCGAAGGTGGACGCCGAGGCCCAGTAGTTGCCGTGCAGGAAGGTCCCCGAATCGGTCAGCCGGATCGCGTGCGGCACGTCCTTGATGTCGTACTCGCCGCCGAAGCCGACCGTCCGCCCGTCCATCCGGGTCACCTCGTACAGCTCCGTGACCACCATCTTCCCGTTGTACGTGGTGGTCTTCGGCGCCCCCGCCGTGATCGGCAGCGTGGTCAGCACGTCCCCGTCCCGGCGGATCTCCATCGTGTGCCGCTCGGCGTCCACCAGCGACACCTGCGAACGGCCCACCGTGAAGCCGACCCGCTTGCGCTGGATGCCGTACACCCCCGGCGCGCCCTCGACGTCGCGCAGGTCCAGGTCGACGGTCACCTCGGTGCCCGGCCGCCAGTACGCGGCGGGACGGAAGTCCAGCCGCTCCTTGCCGAACCAGTGCCCCACGATCTCGACCGGCGGGTCCGAGACGACCCGGATCGCCCGCTCGACCTCCGCGCGGTTCTCGACCTCGCGGTTGAAGGAGAAGGAGACGATCATGCCGGTGCCGACCGTGGAACGGTTCTCCGGCTTGAAGTAGCCGATGAAGCGGTGCTCCGGGACCACGGTGGTGAACGTGGTGTGCCGGGCCGAGCGGCGCCCGTGGGCGTCCAGCGCCACCGCGTCCACGCTGTACTTCGCGGCCAGCGCCAGCCGGGTCCGGTCCGCCGGCCGCCAGCGCAGCCCGTCCGCCGAGATCTCCCCCGCCACCCGGGTGCGCTGCGCGTCCTCCACCTGGACCACGGACACCCGCTCCAGGCGTCCGCTGTCCACCCGCACCTCCAGGGGCCCCTCGGCAGGCACCCCTCGGCTGCCGTCCTCGGGGCTCACCCGGATCACGTCGCCCGGCGCCCGCGCCTTGCCCGGCAGGGTCACGTCCAGGCCGCCGCCGGTCCCGGTGCAGCCCGCGAGGCCCGCCAGGAGTCCCGCCACCGCGAGGGCGAACCCCGCCCGCTTCGTCACATGTCTCACGACCGGCCCAACGACGGCCACCCTCCAGGGGAAACGTGCGTGCGGGTCATGTTGGGAGGACGGCCGTGCGGGCAGAACAGGTGGGAGGACCACGTGCGGGGAACCGCGGCCGGGACGCCGCGCCCCCCGCGCACGGGGAGAGCCGCGGGAGGCCGGGACGGTGTCGAGCGCAGCCGAGCAGGAGGCGGTATCCGAGCGTGCCCACGGCCGGGCGGGGCCGCCGGGCCGGGAGGTGTGGCCGGGGGCGCCGACACCCCTGGGGGCGCGCTGCCGGGTCGGGCCCGACGGGGTCGCGGGCACCAACTTCGCGCTGTGGTCGGGCGGCGCGGAGGCCGTCGAACTGTGCCTGTTCGACACGGACGGCACCGAGACCCGGCTGCGGCTGACCGAGCTGACCCATGAGATCTGGCACGGCTTCGTGCCCGGCGTCGGCCCCGGCCAGCGCTACGGCTACCGGGTGCACGGACGCTGGGACCCCTGGACCGGGGCCCGCTGGAACCCGGCGAAGCTGCTCCTCGACCCGTACGCCCGAGCCGTCGACGGCGACTTCCGGCTGCCGTCCGAGGTGTACGGGCACGTCCGGGACTGGCCCCAGCAGCACGTCGCCGACACCGTCCGCGACGAACGGGACTCCGCCCCGTACGTCCCCAAGGGCGTGGTCGTGCAGGACGACGACGACTGGTCCGACGACCGCAGGCCCAAGACGCCCTGGCCCGACTCGGTCATCTACGAACTGCACGTCAAGGGCTTCACCGCGCGCCACCCCGGCATCCCGCCCGAGCTGCGCGGCACCTACGCGGGCCTCGCCCACCCGGCCGCGGTCGAGCACCTGGTCCGGCTCGGGGTGACCGCCGTCGAACTGCTGCCGGTGCACCAGTTCGCCCACGAGGACCACCTGCTGCGGCGCGGGCTCACCAACTACTGGGGCTACAACTCCATCGGCTACTTCGCCCCGCACGCCGGCTACGCGGCGGGCGGGACCGCCGGGCAGCAGGTCGGCGAGTTCAAGCGGATGGTGCGGGCGCTGCACGCCGCCGGGATCGAGGTCATCCTCGACGTCGTCTACAACCACACCGCCGAGGCCGGCGAGCTCGGCCCCACCCTGTCCCTGAAGGGCATCGACAACCGCGGCTACTACCGGCTGCCGTCCGACGCCCGCCGCTACACCGACTACACCGGCTGCGGCAACACCCTGCACGTGGTGCAGCCGCAGGTGCTCCGGCTGATCACCGACAGCCTGCGCTACTGGGTCACCGAGATGGGCGTGGACGGCTTCCGCTTCGACCTGGCGGCGGCCCTCGCCCGCTCGATGCACGACGTCGACATGCTCTCCCCCTTCCTCGCGGTCATCGCCCAGGACCCGGTGCTGCGCCGGGTCAAGCTGATCGCCGAGCCCTGGGACGTCGGCAACGGCGGCTACCAGGTGGGCGCCTTCCCGCCGCTGTGGACCGAGTGGAACGACCGCTACCGGGACGCCGTACGGGACTTCTGGCGCGGCGCGCTGCCCGACGTCCGGGACCTCGGCTACCGGCTCTCCGGCTCCAGCGACCTGTACGCCTGGGGCGGGCGCCGCCCGTACGCCTCCGTCAACTTCGTCACCGCCCACGACGGCTTCACCCTGCGCGACCTGGTCAGCTACGAGCGCAAGCACAACGAGGCCAACGGCGAGGGCAACCGGGACGGCACCCACGACAACCGCTCCTGGAACTGCGGCGCCGAGGGCGAGACCGAGGACCCCGCCGTCAACGCCCTGCGCCGCCGCCAGCTCCGCAACCTGGTCACCACGCTGCTGCTGTCCACCGGGGTGCCGATGCTGGTCGCCGGCGACGAGATGGGCCGCACCCAGGGCGGCAACAACAACGCCTACTGCCAGGACAACGAGATCGGCTGGCTGGACTGGAGCCTGACCGACGACCCCGGGCACGCCCAGCTCCTCGCCCTCACCCGGCGCCTCCTCGACCTGCGCCACCGCCACCCGGTGCTGCGCCGCCGCGCCTTCTTCTCCGGCCGCCCGGCCGCCGACGGGCTGCGGGACCTGGCCTGGTTCACCGCCGAGGGCACCGAGATGACGGAGGCCGACTGGTACGCCCCCGCCGCCACGCTCGCCCTCTACCTGTCGGGCCGCGACATACCGGGCCGGGACGCGCGCGGCGAGCGGGTCACCGACGACAGCTTCCTCGCCGTCCTCCACGCGGGCCCCCGCCCGCTCGACTTCCGCCTGCCGGGCCCGCCGTGGGCCCAGTCGTACGAACGGCTCGTGGACACCGCACCGGAGGACCAGTCCCACGCCCCGGGCACGGTGCACCGGGGCGGCGGGACGATCACCGTCGCGGGGCGGTCGGTGGTGCTGCTGCGGGTGGGGGGCTAGGGCCGGTCGTCGGACTCCCGGCTGCCTCGCGTGCGGGGTTCGCCGGCGTTCGGTGCGGCGGTCAGCCGAGGATGCCCCGCTGGTAGCCGACGGCGACGGCCGCCGCGCGGTCCTTGGCGCCGAGCTTGGCGTAGATATGGGTCAGGTGGGTCTTGACGGTGGCCTCGCTGATGAAGAGCTCGGCGGCGATCTCGCGGTTGGAGGTGCCCCGGGCGACGAGTTCGAGGACCTCCCTCTCGCGGGCGGACAGGCTCTCGTCGGCGGGGGCGGCGGGGGTGCGGACGCGGGTGACGAGCCGGCCGGCGACGGCCGGGGAGAGCACGGTGCGGCCCTCGGCGGCGGCCCGGACGGCGGCGAACAGCTCCTCGCGGGGCGCGTCCTTGAGGAGGTAGCCGGTGGCGCCCGCCTCGATCGCGGGCAGGGTGTCGGTGTCGGTGTCGTACGTGGTGAGGACGAGGACCCGGGCGCGGGCGCCGTGCCGGACGAGGGCGCCGATCGCCTCGACGCCGCCCCCGCCGGGCATCCGCAGGTCCATGAGGACGACGTCGGGGTCGAGGCGCAGGGCGAGCGCGACGCCCGCGACGCCGTCGGCCGCCTCGCCGAGGACGCGGAAGCCGGGGTCGCTCTCGAACATGCCGCGCAGGCCGTCGCGGACGACGGGGTGGTCGTCGACGAGCAGGAGGGTGATCTCAGTCATGGGGCGCCAACGGTACGCGAGCGCTGACCGCCGTGCCCCGGCCGGGCTCGGCCTCCAGGGTGAGGGCGCCCGCGAGGCGTTCGGCGCGGGCCCGCATCCCGGCGAGGCCGAAGCCGCCGGTGCGGTCGCGGGCGGGGAGGGCGGCCGGGTCGAAGCCCCGGCCGTCGTCGCGTACGTCCAGGGTGATCTCGTCGCCCATGTAGGAGAGGGTGACACCGGCGCGGGTGGCGCCGGAGTGCTTCTCGGCGTTGGCGAGGGCCTCCTGGGCGATCCGCAGCAGGGTGGCGGCGATCTCCTCGTGCAGCGGGTGCTCGGTGCCGGTGACGGTGAACCGGGCGTCGACGCCGGTGCGTTCGGCCCAGTCGGCGACGGTGCCGCGCAGCGCGTCGGGGAGGGTGGCGTGGGCGAGGGCGACGGGGCTGAGGTTCTGCACCGAGCGGCGGGCCTCGCCGAGGCTGTGCCGGGCGAGGTCGGCGGCGCGCCGCAGCCTGGTCTCGGCCTGGACGGGGTCGGTGGTGGCGCCGACCGCCTGGAGCTGGGCGATGACGCCGGCCAGGCCCTGGGCGATGGTGTCGTGGATCTCGGCGGCGAGCCGGCGCCGTTCGTCGGCGACGCCGGCCTCGCGGGCCTGGACGAGGAGCTGGGCCTGGAGGGCGGCGTTCTCCTCCAGGGCCTCTTCGAGCCGGGCGTTGGCGCGGGCCAGTTCCTCGATGGTGGCGGCGCGTTCGCGGGCCTTCTCGGCGTCCTTGACGCCGAGGTGGGACAGGCCGACGGCGAGGCAGCCGTTGAGGACGAAGAGGCCCGCGAAGGCGACCGCCTGCGTGAGGCTCCGGGGCGGCAGGCCGCCGGACTGGGAGCCGGCGAGGGTGAGGGCGACGGCGAGGAGTCCGGCGCGGACGGCTGCGGGCCGGGGCGGCAGGAGGTGGGCGGCGTCGAAGTAGCCGACGCAGGCGAAGACGGCGAAGAAGGGGTTGGTCCAGGTGAGCGCGAAGCCGAGGGCGGTGCGCAGCGTGAAGTAGACGACGGAGGCGGGCCCGGGGGCGCCGGGGACGTGGAGGACGGGCAGCGGGTCGGCGGGCTCGTCCCCGGCCGCCCGCTGGTGGGCGTGCCACCAGAACTGGAGGGCGAGGACGGCGCCGGAGAGGGTGCCGGCGACGACGGCGCGGGGGGCGGTCATCAGGTCCCCGGCGGAGGCCGCGGCGAGCATCCCGGCCACGGCGAGCAGCCCGTACGGTCCCCAGCGGAAGAACTGCTGCCAGCGTTCCTCGACCGTCGTCTGCGCGGTCACCCGGTCCCCCTCGTCCCTCATTCCCAGCGGAACTTCCGGACCGCCGCCGCCGTGAGCGCCGCCGTCCACACGGCCATCACGCCGAGCGGTCCCCAGCCGGGCCAGCCGCCGCCCGCCGCCGCGTCCAGGGCCGTGGAGGCGGCGCCGTACGGGCTGAAGCCGACGATCTCGCGCAGCGTATCCGGCATGGACTGGACGGGCAGCCAGACTCCGGCGGTGAACATCGAGGGGAAGAAGACGGCGGAGCCGACGGCGGTGGCGATCTTCTGGGTGCGGGAGACCGCGCAGACGGCGGCGCCGATGGCGAGGGCGCAGCCGGTGGCGAGCAGCAGCGCGAGGAGGTAGCCGGCCGGGGCGGCGGGCAGGGCGACGCCGAAGGCGAGCCGCCCGATCCCGATGGCGAGCAGCGCGGAGAGCAGGGCGGCCCCGCCGTGCAGCACGAGCTGGGCGGTGAGCAGGGTCGCGGGCCGGACCGGGGTGGTGGACATCCGGCGCAGGATGCCGCGTTCGCGGTAGCCGGCGAGGACCGGGGGCATGGCCTGGAGCCCGGCCATGATGAGCGCGAAGAGCACGGAGACGGGCACGTACACGTCGATCACCCGGCGGCCGCCGAGTTCGGCGACGGGTTCGCGGAAGGAGGGGATCGAGCCGAGGACGGCGAGCAGCACGGTCGGCGAGGCCATCACCCAGAACAGGGCGGCGGGTTCGCGGCCGAAGAGCCGGATCTCGGTACGCAGGACGGTGCGGGCGGCGGCGGTGGTCACTGGTCGGCTCCGGTCAGGTCGAGGTAGGCGTCGTCGAGGGTGGTGTCGGAGACCCGCAGTCCCCGGGCGGTGACGCCGCGGCGGGCGAGCAGCGGGACGAAGGCGTCGACGGTGGCGTCGTCGCCGGTGAGGACGGTCCGCCCGGCGGCGGTCTCGACGCTCACGGCGCCGGGCAGGGCGAGCAGTTCGGCGGGGTCCAGCGGGGTGTCGGCGGCGAAGGAGACGGTGCGGGCGGCGCCGGCCCGGCGGATGAGCCCGGCGGGGGTGTCGAGGGCGGTGACCCGGCCCTGGTCGATGACGGCGACGCGGTCGCAGAGGCGCTGGGCCTCCTCCATGAAGTGGGTGACGAGCAGCACGGTGACCCCGGAGCGCCGGATGTCCTCGACGAGGGCCCAGGTGTCCCGGCGGCCGCGCGGGTCGAGTCCGGTGGTGAGCTCGTCGAGGACGACCGCGCGGGGGGCGCCGACGAGGGCGAGGGCGATGAAGAGCCGCTGGCGCTGCCCGCCGGAGAGCTTGGCGTAGCGGGCGCCGAGCTGTCCTTCGAGGCCGAGCCGTTCGGCCAGGGACCGCCAGTCGGCGGGGCGCTCGTAGAAGGAGGCGTACAGTTCGAGCGCCTCGCGGACGGTGAGCTTGGCCTGGAGCTCGCTCTGCTGGAGCTGGATGCCGAGCAGGCGGGTGACGTCGGCGTGCCGGGCGACGGGGTCGAGCCCGGCGACGCGCACGGTGCCGCCGTCCGGGGCCCGCAGTCCGGCGACGCACTCCACCGTGGTGGTCTTCCCGGCGCCGTTGGGGCCGAGGATCCCGAAGATCTCCCCCTCCTCGACGGCGAAGCTCACGCCGTCGACGGCCTTGCGGGCGCCGTAGGCCTTGTGCAGGTCCTGTACCTCGATCATGGGCATGACCCAAGACTCGCGAGAACGCGCTCCCGCCGGTATCGGCCGTCCCGCTCGGCCTCCGGTCAGCCGATCGGCTGATGGCCGGGCACCACATGGCGGAGGCCGGGGGTCAGCCACGGGCCCGGACCGGCGCCGTGGCAGAGGCCGGGCGTCGGCCGCGGGCCCCGGACCGGTGCCGTGGCGGAGGCCGGGGGGGGTCAGCCGCGGGCCCGGACCGGTGCCGTGGCGGGCCCGTGGCCGGTCCCCGGCTCCGGGGGCGGTGGCGTCGCCGGCAGGGGCTCGGGGGCCCGGTCGCTCACCCGTAGCAGCAGCGCGATCAGCACCCAGCCGGCGACCAGGGACGAGCCGCCCTTGGCGAGGAAGGGCAGCGCCTTGCCGGTCATCGGGATCAGTCCGAGCACGCCGCCCGCGACGACGAACACCTGGAGGACGAGCGCGGCGGACAGGCCGACGGCCAGCAGCTTGCCGAAGGGGTCGGTCACCACGAGGGCCGTCTTCAGGCCGCGCTGCACCAGCAGTCCGTACAGCACCAGGATCGCCATGGTGCCGGCCAGGCCCAGTTCCTCGCCGACGGTGGTGAGGATGAAGTCGCTGCGGCCCGCGAAGCCGATGAGTTCGGGGTGGCCGAGGCCCAGGCCGGTGCCGGTGACGCCGCCGCTGCCGAAGCCGAAGAGCGCCTGGGCGGCCTGGTCGGAGATCAGGCCCGCGGGTCGCTCTTCGACCGGGAGGTAGATGTCCATGGGGTGCAGCCAGGCCATCACACGGCCCTTGACGTGCGGTTCGGTGACCCCGACGGCGAACGCGCCGACGGCCGCCATCAGCAGGCCGCACACGATCCAGCTGGTGCGCTCGGTGGCGACGTAGAGCATCACCACGAACATGCCGAAGAAGATCAGCGAGGTGCCCAGGTCGCGTTCGAAGATCAGCACCAGCAGGCTGATCAGCCAGACGGTGACGATCGGCCCGAACTGCCGTCCGGGCGGCAGCCGGACGCCGAGGACCTTGCGGCCGGTGAGGGCGAGCGCGTCGCGGTGGAGGACCAGGTGTCCGGCGAAGAACACCGCGATCATGATCTTGACGTACTCGCCGGGCTGGAAGGACAGCGGCCCCAGGTAGATCCACCGCTTGGCGCCGTAGGTGTCGCCGGGGAAGAACGCGGGCGCGAGCAGCAGCACCAGCGCCACCGCCATCGTCAGGTACAGATAGCGGCGCAGGTGGCGGTGGTCGCGCACGAGGACCAGCACGGCCACGCACACCGCGACCCCGACGACCGACCACAGGAGCTGCCCGGGCGCGGTCGGGTCCGAGCCGAACCGCTTCTCGTACGTGATGTCCAGGCGGTGCAGCAGGACGAGGCCGATGCCGGTCAGCAGCACCGCGATGGGCAGGATCAGCGGGTCGGCGCGCGGCGCCCAGCGGCGTACGGCCAGGTGGGCGGTGAGCGCGAGGAGCAGCATGGCGGCGGCGAACCCGGGGAGTCCGTCGGCGGGCGACTCGGTCATCGCGGCGCCGACGCACACGTACCCGTAGACCGGGATGCCGACGGCGAACAGCAGCAGGACGGCCTCGGCGCGGCGGCGCGCGGCGAGCGCGGTGGTCAGTCCACGCACGGGATGCCCCCGCCGTCCAGGGTGCGCACGCCGTCGTCGTCCCCGCCGCCCGTGGGCTTCGGGGCGGGCTCCTTGGACCGCCCGGCCCCTTCCGCGCCCGGCGTGGCCGACGGGGCCGGTGGGGCGGACCTGGCCTTCGCCAGCTTGCTGCGCACCACTTCCTGCACCCGTGCCACGTCGACGATGTTGACGTCCTCACCGTTGTGCTTGCCGAAGGCGGCGATGGGCAGGGTGGCGAACTCGACGTTCCCGCCGGAGAGGTTCTTGGCCTGCTCGATGAACGACAGCAGGTCCCAGCCCTCGTCGGTGACGAGGTCCTTCTTGGCGGTGTCGAGGAGCTTGACGAGCTTGACGGGGTCGGTGAAGGTGCCCACGGAGTTCAGCTGGTGCGCGGCGGAGGCGAGGAAGGCCTGCTGGCGGCGGGTGCGGTCGAGGTCGCCGCGCGGCAGCCCGTGGCGCTGGCGGACGAAGGCGAGCGCCTGCTGCCCGTCGAGGGTCTGGTGTCCGGCGGGGAAGTCGGCGCCGGAGTAGCGGTCCTTGACCGCCTTGTTGAGGCAGACGGGGACGCCGCCGAGGGCGTCGGCGATGTGGAAGAAGCCGGCCAGGTTGACCTCGGCGAAGTGGTCGATCGGCACGCCGAGGAAGTCGCGTACGGTGCGGATCTCGGCCTTGCGGCCCGCCTCGCGGCCCTCGTGCTCCAGCTTGCGCTTGTCGGTGACGCCCTGCGCGGCGAGCCGCTGTTCGGTCGCGTACTTGGCGAGGCCGTACGCCTTCTTGATCTTGTCCTTGCCGTGTCCGGGCACTCCGGTGAGCTCGACGAGGTCGTCGCGCGGGACGGAGAAGGCGGTGGCCCGGGAGCCGTCGCCGGGCACGTGCAGCAGGATCAGGGTGTTGGTGTTGTAGCCGCCGATCTCGGAGCTGCCGGCGTGGAGCTTGTCGAGGACCTCCTCGGGCAGCTCCTCGCCGTTGTTGTCCTTGCGGCTGTCCAGGCCCATCAGCAGGATGTTGGTGTCGCCGGCCTTCGAGCGGGGCGCGCCGTCGGCCAGGGCCTTGGAGCTGCCGATGCTGCGCGTGAGGTCCCGGTACACGTACCAGCCCCCGGCGGCGGCGAGGAAGGCGGCGGTCAGGCCCGTGCACAGCAGCGCCCGGACGATCCGGAACCTTCTCGACCGGGGCCGCCCGCGCGCACGGCTCCTCGCGCCGGCCGGCCCGGCCCCGGCGGCGGACCCAGCCCCGGCGGCGGTCTTCCGGTGCGCGTTCCGGTCGGCCTTCTCGGTGTGCTTCGCCCGGCGGTGTTTCATACCGCACGATCCTGGGAGCGCGGCCCTGAAGGATTCCTGAAGGTCCTGAAGTCCCGCTCAGGAACGCCGCGGCATCCGGTCGCCGCCGCCCGGCAGCGTCGCCACCAGCCGCGCGCCGCGCGGGCTGTCGGCGACGACCAGGTCCCCGCCGTGGGCCCGGGCGATGTCGCGGGCGATGGCGAGGCCCAGACCGGTGCCGCCGCTGCCCCGGGTGCGGGCGGCGTCGAGGCGGGCGAAGCGCTCGAAGACGTACGCGCGGGCGTCGGGCGGGATGCCGGGGCCGTCGTCCGTGACCTCCAGGACCGGGGTGGCGTCCTCCAGGGCGGCCCGCACCCGCACCTCGGCGGTGGCGTGCCGCAGCGCGTTGTCGACCAGGTTGGCGAGGAGCCGCTCCAGCTGGGCGGGGTCGCCGCGCACCGGTACGGGCGTGTCCGCGTCGACCACGAGCCGGACGCGCGCGGCGCCGCGCCGGGCCGCGTCCTCGGCGGCGAGCAGGGCGAGGTCGACGGGCTCGTCGCGCACGGCGGGCCGGGCGTCGAGCCGGGCGAGGAGCAGCAGGTCGGCGGCGACCTGCTGGAGGCGCTCGGTGTCGGCGAGGGCGGCGCGGACGGCGGCCTCGTCGGGGTCGGCGAGAGCGACCTCCAGGCGGGAGCGGACGGCGGCGATGGGGCCGCGCAGCTCGTGGGAGGCGTCGGCGACGAAGCGGCGCTGCTGGCCGACGGACTGCTCCAGGCGGTCCAGGGTGGTGTTGACGGTACGGGCGAGCAGGGCGATCTCGTCGCCGCCGGGCGGTTCGGGGACCCGCCGGTCCAGTTCGCGGGCGGTGACGGCGTCGAGTTCGGCGCGGATCGCGGCGACCGGGCGCATGGCGGCCCCGGTGACGGCCCAGGCGAGGGCGGCGGCGAGCGCGATGAGCAGCGGGGCGGTGGCGAGCAGGACCCAGCCGATGGCCCCGGTGGCGGCGTCGACGTCGCTGAGGACGGTCATGCCGTAGACGTAGCGGGCCTCGCCGTCCGGGGTGGTGGCGCGGATGACGACGAGGTCGCGGCGTTCGCCGCCGGGCAGGATGCGGGTGGCGCCGTCCTCGCCGGGCGGCGGGCGGAAGCCGGCCAGCTCGGGGGTGGGCGTGGTGTCGCGGGTGGCGGCGACCACCTGGCCCCTGGTGTCGAGGACGACGACCAGGTCGACGCCGCCCTCGGGCGCGGGCAGCCGGGCGGGCAGGTGGCCGGTGTCGGCCTGGGCGGCGACCTTGCGGGCGGCGAGTTCGGTGCGGCCGTTGGCGTTCTCCAGGAGGTTGGCGCGCAGCACGGTGTGGAGCCAGGCGCCGCCGACGGAGAGGAGCAGGGCCATGGCGAGGGCGGCCGCCGCCGCGCTGCGGCCCCGCACGGTCCGGGGCGGCCCGACGAAGCGCGGGCGGGCGAGGCGCGGGCGGCCCGTGCGCGGGCGGCGGGGCGGTGCCGTGGGCCGGTCGTCAGCCACCGTCGGGGGCCATGCGGTAGCCGGTGCCGTGGACGGTGAGCAGGGAGCGCCGCCCGAACGGGGCGTCGATCTTCTTGCGCAGCGAGGAGACGTACACCTCGACGATGTTGGGGTCGACGGTGGTGGGGGTGTCCCAGACCTCGTCGAGGATGTCCTGCTTGGCGACGGCGCGTCCGGCGTGGGCGAGCAGACAGGCGAGGACGCCCATCTCGCGGGCGGTGAGCTCGATCTCCGTGCCGCCCCGGCGGCAGCGGCGGCCGACGACGTCGAGGGTGAGGTCCCCGGCCTGCAGGGTGCGGTCCTCGCGGGCGCCGCCCCGGCGGCCGAGCGCGCGCAGGCGGGCGAGGAGGACGACGAAGGAGAAGGGCTTGGTGAGGTAGTCGTCGGCCCCGGTGTCCAGGCCCTCGGCCTCGTCGTACTCGCCGTCCTTGGCGGTGAGCATGAGCACGGGCGTGCGTTCGCCGAGGCGGCGCAGCCGGGCGCAGACCTGGTAGCCGTTGAGCCCGGGCAGCATCAGGTCGAGGACCACCGCGTCGTAGCCCCCGCCGAGGGCGAGCTCCAGGCCGCGGTGCCCGTCGTGGGCGAGGTCGACCCAGTGCCCCTCGGCGGACAGGCCGCGCCGCAGCGAGTCGGCCAGGCTCTCGTCGTCCTCCACCACCAGGATGCGCATCCGTCCAGCTTCACATAAGCGGACGGGGACGCGTCAAACGGTGGGAAACACAGGGAAGGGGATCATTCGCCCTCACCTCGCCTGGACGCCGAGGTGCCGGCCCTTCCCTCGCAGCAGCCCGTACGCGAGCGCCGCCGCGACCAGCATCAGCAGCGCCGCCCCGCCCGCCGCGGCGGCGAGGGACTCGGTGAAGGCCGCGCGGGCGGCGGACAGGACGGGCCCGGGGGCGCCGAGGGCCCCGCCGAGGGTCTCGCGGGCGGCGGCGGGCGCCCCGGCGGGCATGGCCGAGGTGTAGACGGCGCCGCCGAGGGCGCCGAGGAGCGCCATGCCGAGGGCGCCGCCGAGCTCCTGCCCCGATTCGAGGACCGCGGCGGCGGCCCCGGCGCGCTCGACGGGCGCGGCGCCGAGGGCGAGCTCGTTGCCGAGGTTCATGGCGGAGACCAGCCCGCCCGCGTATCCGGCGCTCGCGGCGAGCACGGCCCACAGCGGGGTGCCGAGGTCGGTGCGGGCGAGCAGCGCGAAGCAGCCGGCGGCGAGGAGCAGGCCGCCGGTCATGACGTACGCCCGGTCGACGCTCCGGGCGAGCGCCGCGGCGAGGGGTGCGGCGCCCAGGACGCCGAGGGTGGGCAGCAGGCTCCACAGGGCGGCCTCGAAGGGGCTCTGGCCGAGGATGGACTGGAGGTACTGGGTGGTGAAGACGGCGAAGCCGACGATCGCCGCCATGGCGAGCAGGTTGACGAGGACGGAGCCGCCGTAGGCGGGCCGGCGCAGCAGGGCGAGGTCGACCATGGGCCGGGCGATCCGGTTCTGGCGGCGCAGGAAGACGGCGCCGGCGGCCAGCCCGGCGAGGACGGCGAGGGCGGCGCCGGGCGACCAGCCGTCCCTGGCGAACTCCTTGACGCCGTAGACGGCGGGCAGCACCGCGCCGAGGGAGAGCAGCGCGCTCCAGCCGTCGAGGCGGCCGGGCGCGCCGCCGTGGGACCCGGCGCCGCGGGACCCGGACCGCCCGGTCCCGGCGCCGCGTCCGGCGGGCAGCAGGAGGGGGCCGAGGACCAGCAGCAGGGCCATGGCGGGGAGGTTGACGAGGAAGACCGAGCCCCACCAGAAGTGTGCGAGGAGCGCGCCGCTGAGGACGGGCCCGAGGGAGACGCCGCCGGCCAGGACGGCGGTCCAGGCGGTGACGGCCTTGGCGCGCTGGGTCTCGTCGCGGAAGAGGGTGCGGATCATCGCGAGGGTGGCGGGCATCAGGCAGGCGCCGCCGACGCCGAGGAGGGCACGGGCGGCGATGAGCGCGCCGGCGCCGTCGGCGAGGGCGGCGGCGCAGGAGGCGAGGCCGAAGAGGGCGGCGCCGCCGAGGAGGAGCCGGCGGTGGCCGATCCGGTCGGCGAGGGCGCCCATGGTGACGAGGAGTCCGGCGAGGACGAAGCCGTACACGTCGAGGATCCACAGCTGGGCGGTGGCGCCGGGGCGGAGTTCGGCCGCGATGGCGGGGAGGGCGAAGTAGAGGACGGAGACGTCCATGGAGACGAGGAGCAGGGGCAGCATCAGGACGGCGAGGGCGGTCCATTCGCGGCGGCCGGCGAGCGGGTCGCCGGCGGCGCGGGGCGGGGTGGCGAGCGTCATGGGGGCACGGAAGCAGCGCACCGGACGGGCCGCCATCCTCGCCCTAGCGCACCGCCGTTCCGGAGGGAGAAGCCGCAGGTCAGATGGGTGTACACCCTTCTTGGTGCACTAGTACACTCCGCGCCCATGAGCAGCCGTCCGCCGTATCTGTCCATCGCCGCCGAGATCGGCCGCCGGATCCGGTCCGGGGAGCTGGCGCCCGGGGAGCGGGTGCCGTCGACGCGGGCGATCACCCGCGAGTGGGGCGTGGCGATGGCGACGGCGTCGAAGGCGCTCGCGGCGCTGCGCCGGGAGGGCCTGGTGCGGCCGGAGCCGGGGGTCGGCACGGTGGTGGTGGACCCGGCGGCGTATCCGGGGGCGGGCCCGGCGGGCGGGCTGTCGCGGGAGCGGATCGTGGCGGCGGCGGTGGCGCTGGCGGACGCGGAGGGGCTCGGCGCGCTGACGATGCGGCGGCTGGCGACGGCGCTGTCGGTGTCGACGACGGCCCTGTACCGGCACGTGCCGGGGCGGGACGAGCTGGTGCGGCTGATGGCGGACGCGGTGTGCGCGGAGGTGCCGCTGGGTCCGGTGCCGGCCCAGTGGCGGCCGGGCCTCGAACGGGCGGCGCGCTGGCTGTACGGGGTGTACGCGCGGCACGGGTGGATGGCGCACGCGATGGCGGGCTTCGTGCGGCCGGTGGCGGCGCCGCACGCGATGGCGTACGCGGAGTGGGTGCTGGGGGCGCTGCGGTCCACGCCGCTGACGGCGGAGCGGAAGCTGTCCACCCATCTGACGCTCCTCGCCTTTGTCCAAGGGATGGGAATGGCGGGCGATCTGGAGGCGCGGGCGCGGCAGGACTCGGGGCTCTCCGGGGACGAGTGGATGGATCAGAATGAGCCACGGTTCGATGCGATCCAGTCCGCCGGAACGTACCCCTCCCTGCACGCCCTCGCAGGGGAACTGGCGTTCCCACTGAGCCTGGAGTCTCTCTTTGAATTCGGCCTCGGGAGAACGCTGGACGGCATCGCGACCATGATCGACGAAACGTCCGCTTAACGAACAGTGACCTTCGAACTGCGGAGCGTTTCCGGCCAACTTGTTGACGCGCTCCTGACAGATGGCGGTCACGGCTGCCAATCTCTCCCCCGGCTCTTCGCACCAATGTCCAGCGCATCACCCGAACGTGCTCCACAGCTCTGCTTGCTCAGCCCGGGCGGCGCCACCCAGTGCTCCCGGTACCCCCCTCGCAAAAGGAGTCTGCGTGAGATCCACGCCCAGCCGTCGCGCCACCGCGACCGGCGCCCTGATCGCTGCCGCCGCCATGCTCACCGTCGGCGTCCAGACCGGTTCCGCCACCGCCGACCAGTTCGGCGCCGCCCCCAAGGCGCAGGTCGCCTCGCAGGCGAACCCCGGCAAGCTGCCGGCCGACCTCTCCCCGGCCCAGCGCGCCGCGCTGATCCGCGCCGCCCAGGCGGACACCGCCGCGGAGGCCAAGCGCCTCGGCCTCGGCGCCCAGGAGAAGCTGGTCGTCCGCGACGTCATCCAGGACCGCGACGGCTCCACCCACACGCGGTACGAGCGCACCTTCGCGGGCCTCCCGGTCCTCGGTGGCGACCTCATCGTCGAGGAGACCAAGGCGGGCGCAACCACGTCCGTCACCAAGGCCACCCGCGCCGACATCACCAAGGTCGACACGGCCGCCACCCTCGCCCCGGCCGCCGCCGAGCGCCAGGCGCTGGGCCGCGCGAGCGCCGAGGGCTCCAAGAGCACCAAGGCCGACCGTGCCCCGCGCAAGGTCGTCTGGGCCGCCAACGGCACCCCCGTCCTCGCGTACGAGACCGTCATCGGCGGCCTCCAGCACGACGGCACGCCGAACCAGCTGCACGTGATCACGGACGCCAAGACCGGCGCCAAGCTGTTCGAGTGGCAGGGCATCGAGAACGGTGTCGGCAACACGATGTACAGCGGCCAGGTCACCCTGGGCACCGCCCCGTCGTACACGCTGACGGACACCGCGCGCGGCAACCACAAGACGTACAACCTCAACGGTGGTTCGTCGGGCACCGGCACGCTGTTCTCGAACACGACCGACACCTGGGGCAACGGCACCGCCTCCAACAAGGAGACGGCCGGCGCGGACGCCCACTACGGTGCGGCGCTCACCTGGGACTACTACAAGAACGTCTACGGCCGCAGCGGCATCCGCGGCGACGGCGTCGGCGCGTACTCCCGCGTCCACTACGGCAACGCGTACGTCAACGCGTTCTGGGACGACTCCTGCTTCTGCATGACCTACGGCGACGGACAGGGCAACACCAAGCCCCTGACCTCCATCGACGTGGCCGCGCACGAGATGACGCACGGCGTCACCTCCAACACGGCCGGCCTGGTCTACAGCGGCGAGTCCGGCGGCCTCAACGAGGCCACCTCGGACATCATGGCGGCGGCCGTCGAGTTCTACGCCAACAACGCGTCCGACCCGGGTGACTACCTCGTCGGCGAGAAGATCAACATCAACGGCAACGGCACCCCGCTGCGCTACATGGACAAGCCGAGCAAGGACGGCGCGTCCAAGGACGCCTGGTACTCGGGCCTCGGCGGCATCGACGTGCACTACTCGTCGGGTCCCGCCAACCACTTCTTCTACCTGCTGTCCGAGGGCAGCGGCGCGAAGACCATCAACGGCGTGAACTACGACTCGCCCACCTCCGACGGCCTGCCGGTCACCGGCATCGGCCGTGAGAAGGCGGCGCTGATCTGGTTCAAGGCGCTCACCACCAAGTTCAGCTCCAACACCAACTACGCGGCGGCCCGCACCGGCACCGTCGCGGCGGCCACCGACCTCTACGGCGCGAACAGCCCCGAGGTCCTGGCCGTGCAGAACGCCTGGGCCGGCATCAACGTCGGCACCCGTCCCGGCGGCGGCAACCCCGGCGGCACGGTCTTCACCAACGACACCGACGTGTCCATCCCGGACAACGGCGCCGCGGTGACCTCCTCCGTGACCGTCTCCGGCGTCACGGGCAACGCCCCGGCCACCCTCGCCGTCGGCGTGGACATCGTCCACACCTACATCGGCGACCTCATCGTGGACCTCATCGCCCCCGACGGCTCGGTCTACAACCTGCACAACCGCGCCGGCGGCAGCGCCGACAACATCAGCCAGACCTACACCGTGAACGCCTCCTCCGAGGTCGCCAACGGCGTCTGGAAGCTCCGCGTCCAGGACAAGGCCGCGATCGACACCGGCTACATCAACCAGTTCAAGCTCACCTTCCCGTAAGCCGGGAGGGCGCCGGCCCCGGCCGGCGCGAGTGATCGGACAGTGGCAGGACGCCCGGAGGGACCGTTCCCTCCGGGCGTCCGCGCGTCTGCGTAGGGTGGCCGGATGATCAGGGTGCTGCTGGCCGACGACGAGACGATGATCAGGGCAGGGGTCCGGGCCATCCTCGCCGCCGACCCGGGCATCGAGGTGGTCGCCGAGGCGGGCGACGGCCACGAGGCCGTGGAACTGGCCCGGCTGCACCGCCCCGACGTCGTCCTGCTCGACATCCGGATGCCCCGGCTCGACGGGCTCGGCGCCGCCGAGGAGCTGCGGACGGCGGCGCCCGGCACGGCCGTCGTCATGCTCACCACCTTCTCCGAGGACACCTACATCGCCCGGGCCCTCGGCAGCGGCGTCAGCGGCTTCCTGCTCAAGTCCGGCGACCCGCGCGAACTGCTCGCGGGCGTACGGGCGGTCGCCGAGGGCGCCGCCTACCTCTCCCCCGCCGTCGCCCGCCGGGTCCTCGACACCCTCGGTGGCGGGCGCTTCTCCCGCGCCGCCGAGGCCCGCGCGCGCCTGGAGCCGCTGACCGGACGCGAACGCGAGGTGGTCGCGCTCGTCGGGGCGGGGCTGTCCAACCAGGAGATCGCCGGGCGCCTCCACGTCGTCGAGGGCACGGTCAAGGCCCACGTCAGCGCCGTCCTCGGGCGGGTCGGGCTGCGCAACCGGGTGCAGCTCGCGATCCTCGCGTACGAGGCGGGGCTGGTGCCCGGTGCCTGAGCGCGCCCGGGAGCGGGCCTTCGACCTCGCGCTGTGGCTGCTGCTCTGCGTCCCCGTGCTGCTGAAGCCGGACCCGGACGACGGGGGTTCCTGGCCCCGGGTCGCCGCCGGCGCGGCCGTGCTCGCCGTCTGCGTGGCGCTCGGACGGCGGTGGCCCACCGTCCCGCTCGCGCTCGTGGTGGCCGCCTCGCTGGCCACCAGCCCCGAGCTCTTCACCCCCTCGTACACCCTGGCCCTGGTCGCCTTCGGCTATCTCGCCGGACGCCGGGAGGCGGCCGCCCGCCCGGCGCTGTGGCTGTTCGGGGCGGTGCCCGTGGCGGGCCTCGTCCTCGTCCGGCTCACCGGCCGGCCGCTCGGGGTGTGGTTCGCGCTGCTCCTGTCGCTGGCCCTGGCCGTCGTCGCGCCCTGGCTCATCGGGCGCTACGCCCGCCAGTACGACCGGCTGGTGCGCAGCGGCTGGGAGCTGGCCGACCGGATGGAGCGCGAACAGGAGGCCGTCGCCGACCGGGAGCGGCTGCGCGAGCGGTCCCGGATCGCCGGCGACATGCACGACTCGCTCGGCCACGACCTGGCGCTGATCGCGATCCGCGCCGGCGCCCTGGAGGTGGACCCGGCGCTCGGCCCGGACCAGCAGCGGGCGGCGGGCGAGCTGCGCCGGGCGGCGGCCGACGCGACGGGGCGGCTGCGGGACATCATCGGAGTGCTGCGCGAGGGCGACGAGGAGGCGGCCGACGCGCCGGTCGCCCCGGCGGACGAGACCGTCGCCGAACTGGTGGCCCGCGCCCGCGCCTCCGGGATGCCGGTCGGGCTGCGGGAGATCCCGGCGGACGGAGCCGGGGCCGCGCCGCTGCCCGAGATGACCGCGCGGGCCGTGTACCGGGTGGTGCGGGAGGGCCTGACCAACGCGGCCAAACACGCGCCGGGGGCGCCGGTGGAGGTCCGCCTGGAGCGTCCGGAGCACGCCGGGCGGCCCACCGGGACCGTCCGGGTGCGGGTGGTGAGCGGGCCCGCCGGGACCGGGGCGTCCGGTCTCGCCTCGGGCGGCACGGGGCTCGTCGGGCTCGACGAGCGGGTGCGGCTGGCGGGCGGCACGCTCACCCAGCGGGTCACCCCCGGCGGCGGCTTCGAGCTGTCCGCCGCGCTGCCGCCGCACCCGCCCGCGCCGCGCCCCGCCGCGCCCCGCTCGGCGCGGGAGCTGGACCGGGCGCGGCGCGAGGTGCGGCGGGGGCTGGCGCGGGCGATCTGGATCCCGCTGGCGCTGCTGGCGGCGCTGGGGCTGCTGATGGCGGGCGTCGCCCTGTACACCCAGCACCAGTCGTATCTGGAGCCGGAGGACTACGCGGGGATCCGGTTGGGGCAGACCCGCGCGGAGGTGGGCGAGCGGCTGCCCGACCGGCCGCTGGACGGGCGGCCGGCCCGGGCCCCGGCGGAGCCGCCGGGGATGGACGAGTGCCTCTACTACCGGGCGACGATGTTCGCCGCGATCCCGGTGTACCGGCTCTGCTTCCGGGCCGGTCACCTGGCGGACCGGGCGGAGGTCCCGTGAGGCCGGCCCCCGCCCCGTAGCGCCGTGGGGCCGGGGGGCTGGGGGGCTGGGGGCCGGGCTCGGGCCGGGGCGTCCTAGCGCAGGAGCACTCCGCCGTTGTCGCCGCCGGTCTCCGTCGGGAGGGCGACCAGGCCCGGCTCGGCCGGGTGGGCGAGCAGGGGGTGGGCGGGCAGCACCCGGACGGTGCAGCCGAAGGGGCCGGTGCGGTCCAGGGAGAGGGTGCCGCCGTAGGGGACGCGCCCCTCCAGGTCGGGGCCTCCGGTGGGCTTGAGGACGGTGGCGCGGGGGTCGAGGAGGCGGTCGTCGGGGTCCACCCGGCCGGTGACGGCCTGCACCTCGACGTCCTCGGGGGTGAGCTCGCCGAGCGCGACCCGGACCCGGACGGCGGGGGTGGCGCCGAGTTCGGCGTCCTCCAGGCCGTCGCCGATCTCGACGTGGTCGACGGACACCTTCGGCCAGCCGCCGCGCACCCGGGCCTTCCAGTCGGCGAGCGCGCGGGCCCCGGCGGGGCCGAGCGCCCGGTGGGCCTCGGCGGCGGGCGCGTAGAGCCGGGTCACGTACTCCTTGACCATCCG
Organism: Streptomyces sp. NPDC042100; assembly: GCF_055582325.1. Classification (NCBI taxonomy): domain Bacteria; kingdom Bacillati; phylum Actinomycetota; class Actinomycetes; order Kitasatosporales; family Streptomycetaceae; genus Streptomyces; species Streptomyces sp. NPDC042100. The sequence continues at coordinate 154,320 of NZ_JBVJDK010000012.1, read as the reverse complement.
GTCGGCGAGCACCTTGGGGCCGAGGTCGCGCAGGGTGCGCCGGACCATGGTGGTCCAGCCGGAGGGCACCCCGTCGGGGCCCCGGTCGTAGAAGCGGGGGGCGACCCGGCGCTCGATCAGCTCGTAGAGCGCGGCGGCCTCCAGGTCGTCGCGGCGGTCCTCGTCGAGGGCCGCGGCGCCGTCGGCGGTGGGGATGGCCCAGCCGAAGTCGGGCTCGAACCACTCGTCCCACCAGCCGTCCAGGACGGAGAGGTTGAGGCAGCCGTTGAGCGCGGCCTTCATGCCGCTGGTGCCGCAGGCCTCCAGGGGGCGCAGCGGGTTGTTGAGCCAGACGTCGCAGCCGGGGTAGAGGCCGCGGGCCATGCCCATGCCGTAGTCGGGCAGGAAGACGATCCGGTGACGCACCCGGGGGTCGTCGGCGAAGCGGACGAGTTCCTGGACGAGCCGCTTGCCGCCGTCGTCGGCGGGGTGGGCCTTGCCGGCGACGACGAGCTGCACGGGCCGCTCGGGGTGGAGCAGCAGGGCGCGCAGCCGGTCCTTGTCGCGCAGCATCAGGGTGAGCCGCTTGTACGAGGGGACCCGGCGGGCGAAGCCGATGGTGAGGACCTCGGGGTCGAGGACGGTGTCGGTCCAGCCGAGTTCGGCGGCGGCGGCGCCGCGCTGCCGCCAGGAGGCCCGGACCCGGCGGCGGACGTCGGTGACGAGCCGTTCGCGCAGGGTGCGGCGGAGCTCCCAGAGGGCGCGGTCGTCGGCGTCGGGGGCGAGCCGGGCGACCTCGGGTGCGGTCCAGGTGGGGGCGTGGACGCCGTTGGTGATGGAGGTGAGGGGGATCTCCTCGCCGTCGAAGCCGGGCCAGAGGCCGGCGAACATGGCGCGGCTGACGGAGCCGTGGAGGGTGGAGACGCCGTTGGCGCGCTGGGCGAGCCGCAGGCCCATGGCGGCCATGTTGAAGACGCCGGGTTCGCCGCCGAGGGCGGTCTCGTCGCCGAGGGCGAGGATCCGGCCGGTGTCGAGGCCGGGGAGTTCGCCGTCCTCGCCGAGGTGGCGGGCGACCAGGGCGCGGTCGAAGCGGTCGATGCCGGCGGGGACGGGGGTGTGGGTGGTGAAGACGGTGCCGGCCCGGACGGTCTCCAGGGCGGTGTCGAAGTCGAGCCCCCGCCCGGCGAGTTCGCGGATGCGTTCGAGTCCGAGGAGGCCGGCGTGGCCCTCGTTGGTGTGGAAGACCTCGGGCGCGGGGGTGCCGGTGAGCCGGCACCAGGTGCGGACGGCGCGGACGCCGCCGATGCCGAGGAGCATCTCCTGGAGCAGCCGGTGCTCGCTGCCGCCGCCGTAGAGCCGGTCGGTGACCTCGCGTTCGCCGGGGGCGTTCTCCTCGACGTCGGAGTCGAGCATGAGCAGCGGGACCCGGCCGACCTGCGCGACCCACAGGTGGGCGTGGAGGCTGCGTCCGCCGGGCAGGGCGAGGGTGATCCGGGCGGGGGTGCCGTCGGGCTCGCGGAGCAGCGTGACGGGGAGCTCGCCGGGGTCGAGGACCGGGTAGTGCTCCTGCTGCCAGCCGTCGCGGGAGAGGGACTGGCGGAAGTAGCCATGGCGGTAGAGGAGTCCGACGCCGATGAGCGGGACGCCGAGGTCGCTGGCGGCCTTGAGGTGGTCGCCGGCGAGGATGCCGAGGCCGCCGGAGTACTGGGGCAGGGCGGCGGTGACGCCGAACTCGGGCGAGAAGTACGCGATCGAGGCGGGCGGTTCGCCGCTCTGGCGCTGGTACCAGCGGGGCTCGTGGAGGTAGCGGTCGAGCTCCTCGGCGGCGGCCCGCAGCCGGGCCTGGAAGTCCTGGTCGGCGGCGAGCGCTTGGAGCCGTCCGGCGTCGATGGCGCCGAGCACGCGGACGGGGTCGCCCTCGGCGTGGCCGAGCGGGTCGAGGGAGTCGAAGAGTTCGCGGGTGGGTTCGTGCCAGGACCAGCGCAGGTTGCGCGCCAGGTCGGCGAGGGGTCGAAGGGTGTCGGGGAGGACGGGGCGCACGGTGAATCGACGGATTGCCTTCACGTGTTCCACCTTCGCAGGAGGTGACGGAGCGGAGCGGAAGCACCACGCTGTGCGCCCGCGGTTCCGTCGGTGAGGCTAGGGCCCGCGCGGGGGCGGGGGAAACCGGCCCCGCCCGACAAGGAGCGGGCGGATTTCTTGTCCGGGACATGTTCTTGCCGGTCCGGCTACGCCCTAGTAGTTAACAAAGCGCCGGATTGCCCAACCGAAAACCGTGGGAAGGCTCCTCTCCGTACCCCTTCTTACTCCTTCCAGACCCGCCATCCGAGTGAACGCGCACAGGAGCGGTCATGCCCGCAACCCGCCGGCCGTCGACGGAGCTAGAAAGAGCGCACCACCACCCGCACCCCCGCAAACCGTCAGGTGATGCCGTGAATCCGCTCATGGGACGCATTCCCGTACTGGACGTCCGCCCCTCGGTCGACTGTGGCCGCCGCCCCGCCAAGGCGGTGGTGGGCGAGACCTTCGAGGTCACGGCCACCGTCTTCCGCGAAGGGCACGACGCCGTCGCCGCCAACGTGGTGCTGCGCGGCCCGGCCGGCCGGCCGGGCCCCTGGACCCCGATGCGCGAACTGGCCCCCGGCACCGACCGGTGGGGCGCCGAGGTCACCCCGGACGCCGAGGGCGACTGGTCGTACACGGTCGAGGCCTGGAGCGATCCGCTGGCCACCTGGCGGCACACCGCGCGGATCAAGATCCCGGCGGGGATCGACTCGGAGCTGGTCCTCGCGGAGGGCGCGCTGCTGCACGAGCGGGCCGCGAAGGGCGTGCCGAAGAAGGGCGGCGGCCGGGAGGCGGTGCTGGCGGTCGCGGACACGCTGCGCGACGAGTCCCGGCCGGCCGCGGTGCGGCTGGCGGCGGCGCTCGCCCCGCGCGTGCTGGAGACGCTGGAGCGGCATCCGCTGCGGGAGCTGCTGTCGGCCTCGCCGGCGCTGCCGGTGCGGGTCGAGCGGGAGCGGGCGCTGTTCGGCTCCTGGTACGAGTTCTTCCCGCGCTCCGAGGGGGTGCGCACGGTGCGCGGCCGGACGGTGCCGGGGAACTTCCGCACGGCGGCCGAGCGGCTGCCGGCGATCGCGGCGATGGGCTTCGACGTGGTCTACCTGCCGCCGATCCATCCGATCGGCGTCACCCACCGCAAGGGCCCGAACAACTCGCTGTCGGCGAGCCCGGAGGACGTGGGCGTGCCGTGGGCGATCGGCTCGCCGGAGGGCGGGCACGACGCGGTCCACCCGGAGCTGGGCACCATCGAGGACTTCGACGCCTTCGTGGCGCGGGCGCGGGAGCTGCGGCTGGAGGTCGCGCTGGACTTCGCGCTCCAGTGCTCGCCGGACCACCCGTGGGTGGAGAAGCACCCGGAGTGGTTCAGCCACCGCCCGGACGGCTCGATCGCGTACGCGGAGAACCCGCCGAAGAAGTACCAGGACATCTATCCGATCGACTTCGACGGGGCCGGCGACGGCATGGACGGGATCGTCGCGGAGACGGTCCGGGTGCTCCGGCACTGGATGGACCACGGGGTGCGGATCTTCCGGGTGGACAACCCGCACACCAAGCCGGTGGTGTTCTGGGAGCGGGTGCTGGGCGAGGTGAACCGGACGGACCCGGACGTCATCTTCCTCGCGGAGGCCTTCACCCGGCCGGCGCTGATGCGGACCCTGGGCACGGTCGGCTTCCAGCAGTCGTACACCTACTTCACCTGGCGCAACACCAAGGAGGAGCTCACGGAGTACCTGACCGAACTCTCCGGGGAGGCCGCCGCGCACATGCGGCCGAACTTCTTCGTGAACACCCCGGACATCCTGCACGCCTACCTCCAGACCGGCGGCCGGCCGGCCTTCGAGGTGCGGGCGGTGCTCGCCGCCACCCTCTCGCCCACCTGGGGCATGTACGCCGGGTACGAGCTGTGCGAGGGCACCCCGCTGCGGGACGGCAGCGAGGAGTACCTGGACTCGGAGAAGTACCAACTCAAGCCCCGTGACTGGGAGTCGGCGGAGCGCTCGGGGGCCTCGATCGCCCCGCTGATCACCTCCCTGAACCGGATCAGGCGGCGCCACCCGGCGCTGCGCCGGCTGCGGAACCTGACCTTCCACACGACCGGCAACGAGGCCGTGATCGCGTACTCCAAGCGCAGCGGTTCGAACATCGTTCTGGTGGTCGCCAACCTCGACCCCCACCACACCCAGGAGGCCACGGTCTCGTTGGACATGCCGGAACTCGGCCTGGACTGGCACGAGACCGTGCCGGTGCGCGACGAGCTCACCGGCGAGACCTATCACTGGGGCAGGCACGCCTACGTGCGCCTAGAGCCGGGCGTCACGCCCGCGCACGTACTCGTCCTGCGACCGTCCCCGCAGACCGGAGGGTCACCCACATCATGACTGTCAACGAACCCGTCCCCGACACCTTCGAGGACACCCCCGCCAAGGACCGCGATCCCGACTGGTTCAAGCGGGCGGTCTTCTACGAGGTCCTGGTCCGCTCCTTCCAGGACAGCAACGGAGACGGAGTAGGCGATCTGAAGGGCATCACGTCCCGCCTGGACTACCTCCAGTGGCTGGGCGTCGACTGCCTCTGGCTGCCGCCGTTCTTCAGGTCCCCGCTGCGGGACGGCGGCTACGACGTCGCCGACTACACCTCCGTGCTGCCCGAGTTCGGCGACCTCGCCGACTTCGTGGAGTTCGTGGACGCCGCGCACGCCCGCGGGATGCGCGTGATCATCGACTTCGTCATGAACCACACCAGCGACCAGCACCCGTGGTTCCAAGAGTCCCGCAGCGACCCGGACGGACCCTACGGGGACTACTACGTCTGGGCCGACGACGACAAGCAGTACGCGGACGCCCGGATCATCTTCGTCGACACGGAGAGCTCCAACTGGACCTTCGACCCGGTCCGCAAGCAGTACTACTGGCACCGCTTCTTCTCCCACCAGCCGGATCTCAACTACGAGAACCCGAAGGTGCAGGAGGAGATCATGTCCGCGCTGCGCTTCTGGCTGGACCTGGGGATCGACGGCTTCCGGCTGGACGCGGTGCCGTACCTGTACCAGCAGGAGGGCACCAACTGCGAGAACCTGCCCGCGACCCACACCTTCCTCAAGCGGGTCCGCAAGGAGATCGACGAGCACTACCCCGACACGGTGCTGCTCGCCGAGGCGAACCAGTGGCCCGAGGACGTCGTCGACTACTTCGGCGACTTCCGTTCCGGCGGCGACGAGTGCCACATGGCCTTCCACTTCCCGGTCATGCCGCGCATCTTCATGGCGGTCCGGCGCGAGTCCCGCCACCCGGTCTCCGAGATCCTGGCGAAGACCCCGCAGATCCCCTCCGGCTGCCAGTGGGGCATCTTCCTGCGCAACCACGACGAGCTGACCCTGGAGATGGTCACCGACGAGGAGCGCGACTACATGTACGCCGAGTACGCCAAGGACCCGCGGATGCGGGCCAACATCGGCATCCGGCGCCGCCTCGCCCCGCTCCTCGACAACGACCGCAAGCAGATGGAGCTGTTCACCGCGCTGCTCTTCTCGCTGCCGGGCTCCCCGGTGCTGTACTACGGCGACGAGATCGGCATGGGCGACAACATCTGGCTGGGCGACCGGGACGGGGTGCGCACCCCGATGCAGTGGACGCCCGACCGCAACGCGGGCTTCTCCTCCTGCGACCCGGGGCGGCTCTACCTCCCGGCCATCATGGACCCGGTCCACGGCTACCAGGTGACCAACGTGGAGGCGGGGATGGCCTCGCCGTCCTCGCTGCTGCACTGGACGAAGCGGATGATCGAGATCCGTAAGCAGAACCGTGCCTTCGGGACCGGGACGTACACGGAGCTGCCCTCGACCAACCCGGCGGTGCTGGCCTTCCTCCGCGAGACCACCCCCGAGGAGGGACTCGACGCCGACCTCGTGCTGTGCGTGAACAACTTCGCCCGGCACGCCCAGCCGACCGAGCTGGACCTGCGCCGATTCGACGGGGTGCGGCCGGTGGAGCTGATCGGCGGGGTGGAGTTCCCGGCCATCGGCCAGCTCCCGTATCTGCTCACCCTCGCCGGGCACGGGTTCTACTGGTTCCGCCTCAAGCGGTCCTGAAGTACCGTCGATTCAGTTCTGTCCCGTGCGGGACGGTTTCCCCCGTCCCGCACAGGGAACTGTGTCCCACACACGATTCAGGTCCATACGGGCCTTCTTGCCGGGCCCATACGGATCTTCCCCTTCCGACACGTCCCGCACAGCCGGACAGCCGAAGCCGCCATCCGGGACACTCTGCGCATTTGAACGCATACGAAAGCCGCTTGCGCACCCCGGGGAAAGGACGCGATGCCATGCCGGAGACCGCCGCATCCACCTTCCGGGCACCGGACGCCCTCCTCCCGTCACTCACCCCCCTGCTCCACGGCTGGCTGCCCCGGCAGCGGTGGTTCGCGGGCAAGGGCCGCCGGGTCACCGGATTCACCCTGGACGCGGCCACGGAGCTGCTGCCGCTGGACGGCACCGGCCCCGGACTGCTCCATCTGCTCGTACGGGTCGAACAGCCCGGCCGCCCGGCCGGAACACCCGCCGACTGCTACCAGTTGCTCCTCGGCGTGCGGCCCCAGCTGCCGCCGCGCCTCGCCCCCGCCCTGATCGGGCGGATCCGGCAGGGCCCGCTCGCCGGCCGGGCCGTCTACGAGGGGCTGCGCGACCCGCGGCTCGCCGGACTGCTCTGGGAGCGGCTGCGCGCCCCGGGCCGGATCGGCCCGCTGAACTTCCGCGCCACCGCGCCACTGCCGCCCGCCCTTGCCCCCCGGATGCTCGACGCCGAGCAGTCCAACTCGTCTCTCGTCTATGGAGATTCGTTCATCCTGAAGATCTTCCGGCGGGTCAGCCCCGGCGCCAACCCGGACCTGGAGCTGCCGCTGGCGCTGGCCGGGGCGGGCTGCGCCCGGGTGCCCGCGCCGGTCGCCTGGTTCGAGACGGGCGCGGCGACCCTCGGGGTGCTCCAGCCCTATCTGCGGGACTCCCGGGACGGCTGGCGGCTCGCGCTCGACGCGCTGGCCGACGGGCGGGAGTTCACCGACGAGGCCGCCGCGCTCGGCCGGGCCACCGCCGAGGTGCACCTGGCGCTCGCCGCCGCGCTGCCCACCGAGCGGCCGCACCCGGCCAGGTCCCGCCGGCTCGCGGCCGCCATGGACGCGCGGCTGCACGCCGCCGCGCAGGCCGTCCCGGCGCTGCTCCCCCATGTGCCGGGGCTGCGCGCGGTCTTCGGGGCGGCGGCGGACGCGCTGGGGGCGGGCCGGCTCCAGCGGATCCACGGCGATCTGCACCTGGGCCAGACCCTGCGGGGCGCCGACGGGGCCTGGGCCGTGATCGACTTCGAGGGGGAGCCGGCGAAGCCGCTGGACGAGCGGCGCAGCCCGCAGCCCACCGTGCGCGACATCGCCGGAATGCTCCGCTCCTTCGACTACGCGGCCCGCACCCACCGCCCGTGGAACGCGGAGTGGGCGGCCCGCTGCCGGGCCGCGTACTGCGCCGGCTACGCGGAGGCCGCGGGTGCCGACCCCCGCGACGACCCGGCGCTGCTGCGCGCCTACGAGACGGACAAGGCGGTCTACGAGGTGGTGTACGAGGCCCGGCACCGCCCCGACTGGCTGCCGGTGCCGATGGCCGCCATCGAGCGCCTGGCGCGCCGCGCGTGACCCCGTTCGGCCGAGCCGGCCGGACCCTGGACCTGCGAGATGTCCGACTTGCCCCGTTCAGCGGAGTTTCCCCCGGCCGCGCCGGGCCGTTGCGTACGCGTACCCCCCTTCCCCTCGCCCTCCAGGAGGCACCCCGGTGACCCCCCGACCCGCAGGCAAGACGGCAGGCAGCACGCGGCAGGCGCCACCGCTGGACCCCGGCGACCGGGCCAGGCTGCTCGCCGGAGAGCACCACGACCCGCACGGGGTGCTCGGCGCCCACCCGGTCAAGGGCGGGATCGCGGTGCGGGTGCTCCGCCCGTGGGCGAAGGCGGTGACCCTGCTGCTGCCGAAGGACCGGCGGGTCCCGCTCCACGACGAGGGCGACGGGCTGTTCTCCGGGCTCGTCCCGCTGCTGCGCAAGGTGCCGGAGTACCGGCTGCTGGTGCGGTACGGCGACCCCGGAGGCACGGACGACACGGACGGCACGGACGGCACGGACGAGCTGCTCCTGGAGGACCCGTACCGCTTCCTGCCCGCCCTCGGCGAGCTCGATCTGCACCTGATCGGCGAGGGCCGGCACGAGGAGCTGTGGACGGCGCTCGGCGCCCGGGTGATGACCCACCAGGGCACCGCCGGCACCCGCTTCACCGTGTGGGCGCCGAACGCCCGCGGGGTGCGGGTCACCGGCGACTGGACGTACTGGGACGGCGGTGCGCTGCCGATGCGCTCGCTCGGCTCCACGGGCGTCTGGGAGCTGTTCGTGCCGGGGGTCGGCGAGGGCGCCCTGTACAAGTTCGACATCGCCCGCCCGGACGGCTCGCGCACGGTCCGGGCCGACCCGATGGCCCGGCGCACCGAGTGCCCGCCGAACACCGCCTCGGTGGTGACCGACGACCACCACGTGTGGGGCGACGCCGAGTGGATGGCGCGGCGCGGGGCCCGGCCGCACCACGAGGCGCCGCTGTCGGTGTACGAGCTGCACCTGCCGTCCTGGCGGCCGGGGCTCTCCTACCGGCAGCTCGCCGAGCAGCTCCCGGCGTACGTGCGCGACCTCGGCTTCACCCACGTGGAGTTCATGGCGGTCGCCGAGCACCCCTTCCACGGCTCCTGGGGCTACCAGGTCACCGGCTTCTACGCGCCGACCGCCCGGCTCGGCACCCCCGACGACTTCCGCTTCCTGGTGGACGCGCTGCACCAGGCGGGCATCGGGGTGCTGATGGACTGGGTGCCGGCGCACTTCCCGCGCGACGACTGGGCGCTCGCCGAGTTCGACGGGCGCCCGCTGTACGAGCACGAGGACCCGCGCCGCTCGGCCCATCCCGACTGGGGGACGCTGGAGTTCGACTACGGGCGCAAGGAGGTGCGCAACTTCCTGGTGGCCAACGCCGTGTACTGGTGCGAGCGCTACCACCTGGACGGGCTGCGGGTCGACGCGGTCGCCTCGATGCTCTACCTGGACTACTCGCGGGAGCACGGCGAGTGGCTGCCGAACGAGTTCGGCGGGCGGGAGAACCTGGACGCGGTGGCCTTCCTCCAGGAGATGAACGCCACCGTGTACAAGCGCTGCCCCGGGGTCGTCACCTTCGCGGAGGAGTCCACCGCCTGGGACGGGGTGACCCGGCCGACCGACCAGGTGGGCCCGGGCGGCTTCGGCGGGCTCGGCTTCGGCCTGAAGTGGAACATGGGCTGGATGCACGACTCCCTCGGCTACGTCGGCAGGGAGCCGGTGCACCGCAAGTACCACCACCACGAGATGACCTTCTCGATGGTGTACGCGTACAGCGAGAACTACATCCTGCCGATCTCCCACGACGAGGTGGTGCACGGCAAGCGGTCGCTGGTGTCGAAGATGCCGGGCGACTGGTGGCGGCAGCGCGCCGACCACCGCGCCTATCTCGGCTTCATGTGGGCCCACCCCGGCAAGCAACTGCTCTTCATGGGGCAGGAGTTCGCGCAGGGGGCGGAGTGGTCGGCGGACCACGGTCCGGACTGGTGGCTGCTCGACCCCTCGTACGGGGCGGAGGCCGACCACCGGGGGGTGCGGGACCTGGTGCGGGACCTCAACACGGTGTACGCGGCGACCCCTGCGCTGTGGGAGCGGGACACCTCGCCCGAGGGCTTCCAGTGGGTGGTGGGCGACGCCGCCGAGGACAACGTCTTCGCCTTCCTCCGCTTCGACGCGATCGGCTCCCCGCTGCTCGCGGTGTGCAACTTCTCCCCGGTGGTGCGGCACGACTACCGGCTCGGCGTGCCGGACTCCTTCGCCGCCTGGACGGAGGTGCTGAACACGGACGCGGCCCGGTACGGCGGCGGGGACGTGGTGGGCACCGACCCGGTGAAGACCGAGTCGGTGCCGTGGCACGGGCGGTCCGCCAGCCTGCGGATGACGCTGCCGCCGCTGGCGACGGTCTGGCTCAGGCCGGCCTGATCACGCCCAGCCGCTGGGTGGCCCGGGTGAGCGCCACGTACAGGTCGTTGGCCCCGTGCGTGGCGCCGTCCCGGATGCCGTCGGGGTCGACGACGAGGACGGTGTCGAACTCCAGGCCCTTGGCCTGGCGCGGGTCCAGCAGCACGACCGGCCGGGTGAGGTCGGGCTTCGGCCCGTACGAGGCGTCCGGGAGCGCCGCGAGCAGCGCCGGGTGGCGGGCGGGCGGGGCGATGACCGCGAGCCGCCCCGCCGTGCCGCGCTCGGCGGCGACCGCGGCGGCGGTCTCCCGCACCGGGTCCGCGACGGTCCGGTCCCAGGGCTCGACGCCGGTGGAGCGGACCGAGCGGGGCGGCTCGAAGTCCGGGTCGGCGGCCCGCCGGGCCTCGGCGGCGACGGCCATGATCTCGGCCGGGGTGCGGTAGTTGACGCCGAGCCGGACGAGCTCCCAGCGGTCCTCGACGTACGGGGCGAGGATCTCCGTCCAGGAGCCGACGCCGGCCGGGTCGCCGGTCTGCGCGGGGTCGCCGACGAGGGTCATGGAGCGGGTGGGGCTGCGCCGCATCAGGAGCCGCCAGGCCATCGCGGAGAGCTCCTGGGCCTCGTCGACGATGATGTGCCCGAAGGCCCAGGTGCGGTCGGCGGCGGCGCGCTCGGCGGCGCTGCGGTGGTCGGCCTCCTCGTGCCGGTCGGCGAAGCGCTCGGCGTCGATGACGTCGTGCGCGGAGAGCACCTCGGAGGCGTCCTTGTCGAGCTCCTCCTTGTCCTCGAACTCGTAGGTGCGGGAGGCGAAGGAGACGTCGAGGACGCCCTGCGCGTACTGGATCCGCTTCTGCCGCTCGGCCTCCTCGGCGGCGCGGGCGGCGGAGTCGTCCTCGCCGAGGAGCTCGGCGGCCTCGTCGAGCAGGGGGACGTCGGCGGGGGTCCAGGGGCCGCCGTCGCGGCGGATCGCGTCGAGCCCGGCCTCGTCGAGGCGGGTGGGGTCGGCGAGGTAGTCGGCGAGGAACGCCTGCGGGGTGAGCTCGGGCCAGAGGGTGTCGAGGGCGCTGTGCACCTCGGGGTTGGCGGCGATGCCCTTGGCGAGCAGGGCGCGGTCGTCGGGGCCGAGGAAGTTGGGGCCGCCGTAGGGGTCGGCGCCGATCCGGTCGGCGAGCTGCTCGGCCAGGGCGTCGAGGACGTGGAAGACGAAGTAGGGGCGGGCCAGGTTGTGCGGGAGGAAGGTCTCGCGGGCCTTGTGGCGGGCTTCGAGGGCCATGTCCCAGTCGATGACCAGGTCGCCGTCCTCGTGCGGGACGGTCAGCGGCTCCTCGCGCGCGGGGACCCGCTGGCGGTCGCGGACGGCGGCGGCGAGGGCCCCGGCCATGGCGGCGGAGCCCTTGACGGCGGCGGCCTCGGGGGTGTCCGTGCCGGTGGCGCGGACACCGGGGAAGAGCTCGCCGGGGGTGGCGAGCAGGACGCCGGTCTCGCCGAGGGAGGGCAGCACGTTGCCGATGTAGCCGAGGAAGGCGGGGTTGGGGCCGACGATGAGCACGGCCCTCCTGGCGAGCTGCTCGCGGTGGGCGTAGAGGAGATAGGCCGCGCGGTGCAGGGCGACGGCGGTCTTGCCGGTGCCGGGACCGCCCTCGACGACGAGGACCCCGCGGTGCGGGGAGCGGATGATGCCGTCCTGTTCCGCCTGGATGGTCTGCACGATGTCGTGCATCCGCCCGGTGCGGGCGGCGTCGAGCGCGGCGAGCAGCACTTCGTCGGCGTCGCGGCTCTCGTGTCCGGTGCGGGTGGTGTCGGCGAGGTCGAGCACCTCGTCGTGGAGCGAGACGACCTCGCGGCCCCGGGTGGTGAGGTGCCTGCGGCGGCTGAGGCCCATGGGCTCGTAGCCGGTGGCGAGGTAGAAGGGCCGGGCGATCTCGGCGCGCCAGTCGACGACGAGCGGGGTGCGGTCCGGGCCGTCCTCGCGGATGCCGATGCGGCCGATGTGGTGGTCGCGCCCGTCCCGGAAGACGAGCCGGCCGAAGCAGAGGCCGGTCTCGCCCGCGTCGAGGGCGCCGAGCAGCCCGGACTGCTCGGCGACCAGCACGTCCCGCTCCAGGCGGGCCTGGGCGCTGCCCTCCCCGGAGGTGGCGAGCGCCCGCGCGACCCCGGCCTCGGCCTGTTCCCTCAGGTCGTCGAGTCGTGCGTAGAGCTCGGTGATGAATCGCTGCTCTTTCCGAAATTCCTCGGTCCGAAATTCCTCGCTTGACAATTCGACTCCCGGCGCGATACAGTGCGTTTAGTGACTTCTCCGCGTCTTTGTTGTGCCCAGACGCGGAATCTATCAATATACGCGACGCATCGCCCCGGCTGCCCATTCCAGCCGGGGTTTTCCGTGTCCGGGGGTGTCCGGGGGTGTCCGTGTCCGGGCGCGTTCTCGCCGGTCAGGCCCCGGCGGGCGCCAGGACGTCGGCCAGCTCCTCCAGGAGGCGCCGCTTCGGCCGGGCGCCCACGATCGACTTCACCGGCTCGCCCCCCACGAAGACCATCAGGGTCGGGGTGGCCAGCACCCCGTACCGCACGGTGGTCTCCGGATTGCGGTCCACGTCGATCTCGACGACCCGCAGCCGCTCCCCCTCCTCCGCCGCGATCGCGGCCAGCACCGGCTTCAGCTGCCGGCACGGCCCGCACCAGGTCGCCGTGAACTTCACCAGGACCGGCACCCCGGCCCCCAGGACCACGGCGGCGAAGTCCGCGTCCGTGACCTCGGCCACGCCCGTCGCGTACGTCATGACGTCTCTCCTCCCAGTTCGCATCTCGGTTCCGGGCCGCCGGGCAACTCCGCCTCGGCCCGCAGCAGCTGCGCCCCGACCTGGGCGCGCACCGCCGTCAGCTGCTCGATGAGCCCGTCCAGCTCCGCCAGCTTGCGCCGGTAGACGGCCAGCGACGCCGGGCAGGCGTCGCCCGCCGGGTGCCCGGCCCGCAGGCAGTCCACGAAGGGCCGGGTCTCCTCCAGGTCGAAGCCGAAGTCCTGGAGGGTCCGGATCTGCCGGAGCAGCCGCAGGTCGTCCTCGTCGTAGGAGCGGTAGCCGTTGTCCGTGCGCCGGGCGGGCAGGAGGCCCCGGGACTCGTAGTAGCGCAGAGTCCGCGTGGTCGTCCCGGCCCGCTCGGCGAGCTCGCCGATTCGCATGTCCCCGAACGTACGCCTTGACGCCGACGTCAAGGCAAGCGGGACGCTCAGGCGTCCGGCGGCAGCAGCGGCTTCCGCTCGACCGGCGAGGTCAGCACGATCGAGGTGGTGGTGCGGCCGAGCGCGGAGACCTGCTCCAGGACCTCCTCCAGGTGGACGGTGTCGGTGACGGCGACCTTGAGGATCCAGCAGTCCTCGCCCACCACGTGGTGCGCCTCGCGCAGTTCGGGGCGGGCCAGCAGCTCCAGGGTGCGGGGGTGCCTGAGGGTGTAGCCGCCGTGCGGGTTCACCCGGATGAAGGCCTGGATGCCGTAGCCGAGGCGGGCGGCGGAGACCTGGGCGCCGTAGCCGGTGACCGCGCCGCAGGACTCCAGGCGGCGGACCCGCTCGGCGACGGCGGCGGGGCTGAGCCGGACCCGGCGGCCGAGCTCGCTGAGCTTGATCCGGCCGTCGCTCTGGAGCAGGTCCAGGAGCTGCCGGTCGATGGGGTCGAAGGCGCCCGCCGTCGTTTCGACGGCGGCGGCGCGCGACGGCCGAGGTTCCTTCGGCGCGACGCCCTGAACTCCCATGAATCCCCCTTCAGATGGCGAGCGCACAACGTAACACTTGAGCCATGGACATTCTGATCATCGGCGGGAACCGCTATATCGGAAAGCGGCTGACAGCCCGCCTGCTGGACGCCGGCCACCGGATCACGGTGCTGAATCGCGGCTCTTCCGCGCCGGCCCCCGGAACCCTTCCGCTGATCGCCGACCGGAACGACGAGACGGCGCTGGAAAGGGCCCTGGCGGGCCGGGGATTCGACGTCGTGGTGGACCAGGTCTGCTACACCCCGCGCCAGGCGGAGATCGCCCGGCGGGTGTTCGCGGGGCGGACCCGGCGCTATCTGATGACCTCCACGGTGGAGGTGTACGGGTACGAGGACTCGGCCGTGCCGGTCGCCGAGGACGTCCTCGACCTGGCGTCGGTGGCGGTGGACACCGGACTGCCGTGGGAGGACCCGGAGTTCCTGGACGCGCACTACGGGGAGGGGAAGCGGCAGGCGGAGGCGGTGTTCGCGGGCGGCACGGCGTTCCCGTGGGCCTCGGTGCGGGTGGCCCACGTGCTGGGCGGCGCCGACGACTTCACCGGGCGGGTGGCGCACTACGCGCGCCGGATCCGGGCGGGCGAGCCGATCGCGGTGCCGCCGGTGAACCGGCCGGCGACCTATGTGTACGTGGAGGAGATCGCGGATTTCCTCGTCTGGGCCGTCGGGGCGGAATTCACCGGCCCGGTGAACGCGCACTCCCACGGGCCCCTGACGACCGCCGACATCTGCGCGGCGGTCGAATCCCGGGTGGGTGGGCGGACCGTTTTCGAGGAGGTCGAGGTGGGGACGCTCTCGCCCTTCTCTTTCACCCGCGGTTACGCGATGGACAATTCCCGCGCGGAAGGGCTCGGCTACCGGTTCCGGAATTCCTCGGAATGGCTCGCACGGGCGATCGCCGAGACCGTGGAGACGGACGCGGACACGGACGCGGCGGCGGAGGCGGGCCCGGCCACGGACACGGACGCGGACGCGGACAGCGGCGTCGAGGCGGGCGCGTGAGGCGGACCCGCACGCTCGGCGACGTCACGGTCGGCGCGGTGGGGCTCGGGGCGATGCCGCTGTCGATCGAGGGGCACCCCGAAGAGGCCCGCGCGGTGGCGACCGTCCACGCGGCGCTGGACGCGGGGGTGACCCTGCTCGACACGGCCGACTCCTACCACCCGCCGGGCGGGGAGCCCGGCGCGAACGAGCGGCTGGTGGCCCGCGCGCTGGCCGCGTACGGGGGCGGGCGGGACGCGGTGCTGGTGGCCACCAAGGGCGGCCGGGGCCGGAGGGCCGACGGCGGCTGGACCGTCGACGGACGCCCGGAGCACCTGCGGCGGGCGGCGGAGGCCTCGGCCCGCCGGCTGGGCGCCACCCCGCTCGGGCTGTACCAGCTGCACAAGCCGGACCCGGCCGTGCCGTACGCCGAATCCCTGGGCGCGCTGCGGGAGTTGCTGGACGCGGGGACGGTCCGGCTGGCCGGGGTGTCCAACGTGGACGCGGGGCAGATCCGGCTGGCCCGGGAGATCCTGGGCGAGCGGCTGGTGTCGGTGCAGAACCGCTACGCGCCGGGTGTCCGGGACGCCGGGCCCGAGCTGCGGCTCTGCGCGGAGCTGGGCCTGGCCTTCCTGCCGTGGAGCCCGCTGGGCGGCATCTCCCGCAGCTCCCTGGACGGCCCCTCGGCCCGGGACGAGGACCCCCGCCTCGGCGCCTTCCACCGGGTGGCGCGGGCGCGCGGGGTCAGCCCCCAGCGCGTCGCCCTCGCCTGGCTGCTGGCCCACCCGGGCCAGGTCCTCCCGATCCCGGGCGCGAGCCGCCCGGAGTCGGCCCGCGACTCGGCGCTGGCGGCGGAACTAGTGCTGACGGAAGCGGAGTTGGCGGAGCTCGGCCGGTGAGAGGTGAAGGCGCCGGACCCATTGACGGCGCCGGTGCCTTCACCTACAAAAGCATTCTGAGAGCGCTCTCACACCCCGCAGGCCCCCACGCCCCCCACCGGAGGTGCTCCCCTTGAGCCGCTTCAGCCGCGCCAGACGCACTCCCCTGCTCGCCTCCCTCCTCGCCGCCGCCCTCGCCGGCGGCGCCCTGCTCGGCGTCGGCGGCGCCGGGACCGCCAGCGGCGCCGTACCGCCCGCCCCGGGCTGGACGCTCCAGTGGAGCGACGACTTCGACGGGCCCGACCGCGCGCTGCCCGACGCGGGCCGCTGGCAGATCGACACGGGACACGCCTATCCCGGCGGCCCCGCGAACTGGGGCACGGGCGAGATCCAGGAGTACACCGCGAACCCGGACAACGTCCGGCTCGACGGCACCGGCAACCTGCGCATCACCCCGCTCAGGGACGCGGCGGGGAACTGGACCTCGGGCCGGATCGAGACCAGGCGGGCCGACTTCAAGGCCCCGGCCGGCGGCACCCTGCGCATCGAGGGCCGCGTTCAGATGCCGAACGTGACCGGTGACGCCGCCCTCGGCTACTGGCCGGCCTTCTGGGCGCTCGGCTCGCCGTACCGGGGCGACTACTGGAACTGGCCGGCCATCGGCGAGTTCGACATCATGGAGAACGTCAACGGCCTCGACTCCGTGTGGGGCGTGCTGCACTGCGGGGTGAACCCGGGCGGCCCCTGCGGCGAGACCACGGGCATCGGCGCGAGCCGCGCCTGCCCCGGTTCGACCTGCCAGTCCGGCTTCCACACGTACCGCTTCGAGTGGGACCGCTCGCTCTCGCCGAACGAGCTGCGCTGGTACGTGGACGGGCAGCTCTTCCACCGCGTGGACGAGGCCCGGGTCGGCGCCTCCGCCTGGGCCGGCCTGACCGGCCACGCGGGCTACTTCCTGCTGCTGAACCTGGCGGTCGGCGGAGCCTTCCCGGACGCGCTGGCGGGGCGGACGCCGACGGCCGCGACGGTGCCGGGGAAGCCGATGCTGGTCGACTACGTGGCCGTGTGGGCCAAGGGCGGCGGCTCCACCACCACGCCTCCGACGACCCCGCCGCCCACCACGCCCCCGCCGAGCGGTTCCCCCGCGCTCTACCTGCGCGGTGACGGCGGAGCCGGGGACGCGCAGGCGCCGGGCGGCACGGTCGCCCTCACCTCGGCCGGCGGCGCCAACCACGACGGGACACCCACGGCCGCCCGGGTCTTCACCTCGGGCCCGCTGACCCGGACGTACGACGGCGGAGCGACCCGCTTCGACCTCTTCGTGGACGCGGGCCCGGTCGTGGCCAACGGGCAGCAGGTGCGGGTGAGTTACGACCTCACCGGCGACGGGAGCTGGGACCGGGTGGAGACCTGGCGCTACTTCGCCACCGACCCCGTACCCGGCGACGAGCACTACACGGAGGCGGCCGGGCTCCGGTCGGCCACCGGCACCCTCGGGAACCTGGTGAACGGACGCGTGAAGATCGAGGTGTGGAACGCGATCGGGAACGGGCCCAGCAGCCTGGGCACCGGGAACCGCTCGGTGGTCCGCGTCCCGTTCGTCTAGGACCTGTCGTCACACTCCCGCCGTCACCCGGAGGGCGGCCTCGCGGCACCCGGCCCCGCCCCGCCGGCCGGAGACAGGGGGACTGGCCCCCGGCCGGGGGAACGGCCGGGGGCGGTCCTCCGGGGCCCGGATCCGGCTCAAGGCCCGGGAACCGGAGTCAGACGCCCGCGCGGGCGCGCTCCTCGCCGTCGTCGGCGCGGTCGCGCGGGTCCGGCACGGCGGGCGCGCCGTGGCCGTCGTCGACCAGGGTGGTCTCGTCGAAGGGGATGTTCCCGGCCAGCACCTCGGTCACCCGCGCCTTGTCGATCTCCTTGGTCCAGGTGCCGACGAGGACGGTGGCGACCGCGTTGCCCGCGAAGTTGGTGAGGGCGCGCGCCTCGCTCATGAAGCGGTCGATGCCGACGATCAGGCCGACGCCGTCGACCAGGTCGGGGCGGTGCGACTGGAGGCCGCCGGCCAGGGTGGCGAGTCCGGCGCCGGTGACGCCCGCCGCGCCCTTCGAGGCGATGATCATGAAGACGAGGAGGGAGATCTGTTCGCCCACCGAGAGCGGGTTGCCCATCGCCTCCGCGACGAAGAGCGAGGACATCGTCAGATAGATCGCGGTGCCGTCGAGGTTGAAGGAGTAGCCGGTCGGGACGGTGATGCCGACGACCGGCTTGCTCACGCCCAGGTGCTCCATCTTCGCGATCAGCCGAGGCAGCGCCGACTCCGAGGAGGAGGTGGAGAGGATCAGCAGGAACTCCCGGCCCAGGTACCTGAGCAGGGCGAAGACGCTCACCCCGGCCACCAGCCGCAGCAGCGCGCCGAGCACCACGAAGACGAAGAGCGCGCAGGTGACGTAGAAGCCGATCATGATGACGGCGAGCGACTTCAGGGCGTCCATGCCGGTCGCGCCGACCACCGCGGCGATCGCGCCGAAGGCGCCGACCGGGGCGACCCACATGATCATGGCGAGGATCCGGAAGACCAGCCGCTGGATGTGCCCGATGCCGCGCAGCACCGGCTCGCCCGCCGGGCCCATCGCCTGCAGCGCGAAGCCCGCGAGCAGGGCGACCAGCAGGGTCTGGAGCACCTCGCCCCCGGTGAAGGCGGAGACCAGGGTGGTCGGGATGATCCCGAGCAGGAAGTCGGCGGTGCCCTCGCTCGCCCCGGCCGCCTGCTTGGCGCCCGCCTCGGCGAGGTCCTTGGTGAGGTGCAGACCGGAGCCGGGCTCCAGGAAGTTGCCGACGACGAGGCCGATGGCGAGGGCCACCGTCGACATCACCAGGAAGTAGCCGAGGGCGAGCCCGCCGACGGCGCCGACCTTGGCGGCCTTGCGGACCGAACCGACGCCGAGCACGATCGTGCAGAAGATGATCGGCGAGATCATCATCTTGATCAGGCTGACGAAGCCGGTGCCGAGCGGCTTCAGCTCGACGGCGAAGCCGGGCGCCAGGAAGCCGACGGCGACGCCGAGCACGACGGCGCCGATGACGGCCAGATACAGATAGTGGGTGCGGTCCCGTCGTGCGGCCACGGGCTCCTCCTCGTACGCAGGGGTGGTCCACGTCCCGGTGGACCCCGCGACTATCCACCAGCGCTGTGACCGGGGTCACGCTTGCGTGCCTTTCGTTCACGCGGCGCGGGCGCACGTCTCGGTCCCGGCACGATTCGGACACCGGCGGGCCGGGGGCGCGATCCGGCCAGGCACACTGGCCCCTATGCGTCTCCCCCTGCCCCGGCCGCGCAGCCTCGCCGGCCAGCTCTTCGCGATGCAGGTCGTCGTGATGGCGGTCATCGTCGCGGGGTGCGCCGTCTTCGCCTACCTCACCGACCGGAGCCAGGCCGAGGAGACCGCGCGCCGCCAGTCGCGGGCGACCGCGACGGCCGTGGCCGACTCGCCCTCGGTGGCGGCGGCGGCCCGCTCCGCCGACCCGAGCGCGCTGCTCCAGCCCTACGCCGAGGCGCTGCGACGGCACGCGGGCGTCAACTTCGTGACGATCATGGCCCCGGACGGCACCCGCTGGACGCACCCCGAGCCCGCCCAGATCGGGCGCACCTACCTCGGTCACACCGAGCGGGCACTGCGCGGGGAGACCTTCTCCGAGACCCACCTGGGGGTGCTCGGCCCCTCGGTGCGCACGGTCGCCCCGGTCTACGCCGGGGGCCGGGTGGTGGCCCTGGTCAGCGCCGGGATCACCATCGAGAAGATCAGCGAGCAGGTGCACGAGCAGGTCGCCGCGCTGCTCGGGATGGCGGGCGCGGCCCTCGCGCTCGGCGGCGCCGGCACGTACGTGATCAACGCCCGGCTGCGGCGGCACACCAAGGGCCTGAACGCGGCCCAGCTGAGCCGGCTGCACGACTACCACGAGGCCGCGCTGCACGCGGTGCGCGAGGGCCTGGTGATGCTGGACGGGCGGCGGCGGATCGCGCTGATCAACGACGGGGCGCGGGAGCTGCTGGGCCTCGGCGCGGACGCGGTCGGGCGCTCGGCGGCCGAGCTCGGCCTGCCGGCGCCGCTCACCGGGGCGCTGCTCTCCTCGGAGCCCCGGGTGGACGAGCCGCACCTGACGGACGAGCGGGTGCTCGTCGTCAACACCCGCCCGGTGGTGGGCGGGGAGCACCGGGGCACCGTGGTCACCCTGCGGGACCGCACCGAACTCCAGGCGCTCTCCGGCGAGCTGGACTCGGAGCGGGGCTTCACGGAGGCGCTGCGCTCGCAGGCCCACGAGGCGGCGAACCGGCTGCACGCGGTGGTCTCGCTGATCGAGCTGGGCCGGATCGAGGAGGCGGTCGGCTTCGCGACGGCGGAGCTGGAGCTGGCCCAGGCGCTGACCGACCGGGTGGTGAGCGCGGTCGGCGAGCCGGTGCTGGCGGCGCTGCTGCTGGGCAAGGCCGCGCAGGCCAACGAGCGGGGGGTGGAGCTGGTGCTGACCGAGGACAGCCGGATCGACGACGGGGTGCTGCCGGAGTCGCTGGCCGCCCGGGACCTGGTGACGATCCTGGGCAATCTGATCGACAACGCGGTGGAGGCGGCGGGCGGCGCCCCGGCCGCGCGGGTGACGGTGACGGCGCTCGCCGAGGACGGCGAACTCCTGCTCCAGGTCGCCGACTCGGGGCCCGGGGTGCGCCCCGAGGACCGGGCGGCGGTGCTGGACCGCGGCTGGTCGACCCGGGGGCCGGGCCGGGGGCTCGGCCTCGCGCTGGTGCACCAGGCGGTGACCCGGGCCGCCGGGAGCCTGACGCTGGACGGATCGCCGCTGGGCGGCGCGGAGTTCACGGCCCGGCTGCCGCTGCGCCGGGCCTCGGCGCGGAGCATGGCGGAGGCGGGCTCGTGACGAAGCCGATCAGGGTGCTGGTGGTCGAGGACGACCCGGTCGCCGCGGACGCGCACGCGCTGTACGCGGGGCGGGTGGCGGGCTTCACGGTGGTGGGCGTGGCCCATTCGCGGGCGGCGGCGGTCCGGCTGCTGGAACGGACGCCGGTGGACCTGATCCTGCTCGACCTCTATCTGCCCGACGGGCACGGGCTGCAACTGCTGCGGGCGCTGCGCGCGGCCGGGCACGGGGCGGACGTGATCGCCGTGACCTCGGCGCGGGACCTGGCGGTCGTCCGGGAGGGGGTGTCGCTCGGGGTGGTCCAGTACGTCCTGAAGCCCTTCGCCTTCGCGACCCTGCGGGACCGGCTGACCCGGTACGCCGAGTTCCGGGCGACGGCCGGGGAGGCGTCGGGGCAGGACGAGGTGGACCGGGCGCTGGCGACCCTGCGCGCCCCGCAGCCGGCCACCCTGCCGAAGGGGCTGAGCGCGCCGACGCTGGAGGCGGTGACGCGGAGCCTGCGCGGGGCCGAGGCGGGGCTGACGGCGGCGGAGGCGGGCGCGGCGGTGGGCATCTCGCGGATCACCGCCCGCCGTTACCTGGAACATCTGGTGACCGAGGGGCGGGCGGCCCGTGCTCCGCAGTACGGTCAGATCGGACGGCCGGAGCTGCAGTACCGCTGGCTGAGCGGGCCGGGCGGCTCGGGCGGCGCCGGGCGGGGGCGGTGAGCCGGACGCGTGACCGGGCGCGGTGACCGGGCGCGAGCGGTGAGCCGGGCGGGGGCGGTGAGCGGGCGCGCGCGGCCCCGGGGTGCCGGTGTCCGGATATCGGTATATCGGTGGGTGGGTCACCGATTACCGATCGGTTCCCATGTTCCTACGATCGTGAGGATTTGGGCGAACACACCGTAGCCAGCGCTCACCCTGCGCTTCTACCGTGGCTGCGTGCACCAGCCCCCCTCCCCGCCCTTCAACGCCCTCGCCGCGCGCCGTCTGCGCGAAGGCCTCGGCATGGCCCCCGGACATGTCTCCTACGGCCTGCGGGCCCAGTACGGCCTCGTCGTCGCCCCGGACACCGTCGTCGCCTGGGAGCGGGGCCGGAGCACCCCGAGCCCGCAGGAGCTGACCGCGCTCGCGGGCGTCCTGTGGTGCTCCCCGGCCGAACTGCTCGCCGCCGCGGGCACCTTGCGCGAGCACCGGATGGCCCGCGGCCTCGCCCCGGAGGACCTGGCCCGGCGGGTGGGCCTGGACCCGGCCGCGTATCTGCGCATGGAGGAGTCGGGGCAGTGGCGGGGCAACGACCGCCAGACCGCCGCGCTCGCCCTCCAACTCGGCCTGGGCCCCCGCGCGCTGATCACCGCGACGGGCGCCGACGAGAAGCTGGCGGGGCTGCTGCGGGACGCGGCGACCACCCGCTGGCAGGCGTACGTCAAGCCGGTGGTGAAGCTGGTGCCGCTGGCCAAGAAGGACGTCGAGGGCGCGCTCCAGCGGCTGCACGGCGACTACCACGCCCGGATGACGGCCAGCAGCAGCTGGGGCGCGTCGGGTTCGACGGGCCAGGAGGGGCGCGCGTACCTGGACGGGATCGCCGAGCACTTCTGGGCCTTCGTCGGACCGTAGACCTCGGGCGGTGTCCGGCCGGGCCCGGCCCGTAGATTGGCGCCGTGAGACGACACGTGATCTTCGACCGGCTGCACAACTTCCGTGACCTGGGCGGCTATCGGACCGCCGACGGCGGGACCGTGCGGTGGCGGGCCCTCTACCGCTCCGACTCGCTCGCCAAGCTGGCGGGCCCCGGCGCGGAGGCCGACCTGGAGCGCTTCCGCGCGCTGGGCGTGGCCACCGTGATCGACCTGCGCTACCCGTGGGAGATCGCGGCCAAGGGGCGCCACCCCGAGGGCGAGCCGCAGGCGTGGCACAACCTGAGCATCGAGCACCGGCCGTACGACCAGGAGGCGATCGACCCGGCGCTCGACCCCTGGCGCTATCTCGCCGACCGGTTCGCCGAGGTCGCCGAGGACGGGGCGGCCGAGCTGCGGGAGGCGCTGGAGCTGATCGCGGGGGCACCGGGGCCGCTGGTCTTCCACTGCGCGTCCGGGAAGGACCGTACGGGGCTGCTCGCGGCGCTCGTCCTGGCGCTGCTCGACGTGGACGACGCCCAGATCCTGGCGGACTTCGCGCTGACCGAGCTGGCCACCGAGCGGCTGATCGGGGACTGGCGGGCGACGCACCCGGGGCGGGAGCCGCGCTGGCCGGCGTACGGGCGGGCGCCCGAGGAGGTCATGCGGCTGGTCCTCGCGGACCTGCGGACCCGGTACGGCTCGGTGGAGGCGTACGCGACCGGGCACCTGGGCCTGGATCCGGCCGTCCCGGCGGCCCTGCGCACCCGGTTGGTGGAACCGGCGCCGACGGGCTGAGCCGGTCCTCGGAGGCCTTAGGAGGTCTCGTCAAAGTCCCGTCGTCGCCCGGAGCGCGTGCCAGGCGTCGCGAGGCAGACGGGACTTTGACGACAGCCCTAGCGGCGGTCGAAGCTGAAGAGCTGGCCGCCGGCGTCCGCCGCGCAGGGCGCCTGGGTGAGCCGGGACCAGGCGGCCGTGCGGTCGCCGGCGACGGTGACGCAGCTGCCGGGGGTCGCGGAGCCGGCCGGGACGACGCGGTAGCCGGTGACGGGGGTGCCGTACGGCTCCAGGGCGAAGCGCTCGACACGGGTGGGGTCGCCGCACTCGGAGTCCTCCAAGGCGGCGTACGGTATCCGGCCGCCGGACGGGATGCCGGCGCAGCCGACGGGGAAGTCGGGGTGGACCGACACGATCCGCCAGTGGCCGCCGTCGAGCCGCTTCAGCTCGTAGCGGGGGACGTCCGCGCCGGCGCAGGGGCGCTGGTAGATCTGGCCGTCGCGGCTGCCGCGCCGCTCGTTGAGGCAGAGTCCGGAGCCGATCACCCGGATGTGCACGGGGCCCTCGGCGGGGGCGGTGAGCGCCGGGCGGTGCGGGCGGGCGCGGGGCTCGTCCCGCACGAAGGCGACGACGCTGATGGTGGCGAGCACGAGTCCGGCGACGGCCACGCCCACGACGACGGCCTGCCGCAGCCGGGCCGGCCCCCCGTCCGGCGGCTCGGCGGGCTCCGGAGGCGCCTCCTCTACGACGGGCCAGCGGGGCGGCTCCCCGTCGTCGGCGGGGTCCAGGGGACCTGCGGGATCGGCGGGGTCCGCGGGGTCCGCGGGTCCCGCGCGGTCCATGAGGCCCCCGGGGGCCGTGCGGTCCACGGGGTCCGCCGGGCCCAAGGGATCCGCCGGGCCTGTGGGATCCGCCCGGTCCACGCGGTCCGCCCGGTCCACGCGGTCCTCCGGGTCCGGTCCGGACCCGTCCGGCTCCCCGTCGGGCCCCTCGGGCCAGGTGGCCGAGGGGCCGCCGGATCTGGCCCGCAGGGCGAGCTCCGCCCGTACCGCCTCCCATCGCTCCGACCCGGCGGGGCTCAGCCCGCAGGCGCGGGTGAAGGCGGCGAGGAGTTCGGCGCGGGGGACGGTGCCGCGGCTCAGCATGTTGGCGACGGTCGAGCGGGGCAGCACGTCGCCGTTGGCCTCCGCGCGGGCCGAGAGCTCGCGGTAGGTGAGGCCGGAGCGGTCCTTGAGCTCCTGGAGCCGGGCGATGAACTCGGCCGGATTCCGCGCCCCGCGAGGGTCCGGCGCCCTCTCCCCCGTCGTCATGGCGCGGCTCTCCCCTCGTCGGTCCGTGACGGGACATGTCCCGGACAGGCTCAAGCCTTGTTGATCGCGCCACAGGGCTCAAGCATGGATTCGGCCCCGATCTTCCACGGGGGGATGATCGGGGCCGGGGACGTCCGGGACAACTCGGGACCTTGGTCCCGTCCGAGGGGGGCGGAAGGCCGGGGCCCGAGGGCCCGCGCCGGGGGCCGTCAGAAGACGGACTCGGCCTCGCGGATCCGGTCCTCGGGGACCGTCTTGAGCTGGGTGACGGCCTCGGCGAGCGGGACCATCTCGATGTTCGTGCCGCGCAGGGCGGTCATCCGGCCGAGGTCGCCCCGGTGGGCGGCCTCCACCGCGTGCCAGCCGAAGCGGGTGGCGAGCACCCGGTCGTACGCGGTCGGGGTGCCGCCGCGCTGGACGTGGCCGAGGATGACCGGGCGGGCCTCCTTGCCCAGGCGGCGCTCCAGCTCGACGGCGAGCTGGTTGCCGATGCCCTGGAAGCGCTCGTGGCCGAACTGGTCGATCTCGCCCTTGCCGTACTCCATGGAGCCCTGGGCCGGGTGGGCGCCCTCGGCGACGCAGATGACGGCGAACTTCTTGCCGCGCGCGAAGCGCTCCTCGACCATCTTGACCAGGTCGTCGACCTGGAAGGGGCGCTCGGGCAGGCAGATGCCGTGGGCGCCGCCGGCCATGCCGGACTCCAGGGCGATCCAGCCGGCGTGCCGGCCCATCACCTCGACGACCATCACCCGCTGGTGGGACTCGGCGGTGGTCTTGAGGCGGTCCATGGCCTCGGTGGCCACGCCGACGGCGGTGTCGAAGCCGAAGGTGCGGTCGGTGGAGGAGATGTCGTTGTCGATCGTCTTCGGGACGCCGACGACGGGCATCCCGGCGTCCGAGAGCATCCGGGCGGCGGTCAGGGTGCCCTCGCCGCCGATCGGGATGAGGACGTCGATGCCGTACTTCCTGGCCAGCTCGGGGGCGGACTCGGCGGCTTCGCGGAGCCGGTTCCGCTCCAGCCGGGCCGAGCCGAGAATGGTGCCGCCACGGGCGAGGATGCCGCTGACCGCGTTGAGGTCGAGGGGGCGGTAGTGACCGTCGAGGAGGCCCTTGAAGCCGTCCTCGAAGCCGATGACCTCGTCGTCGTGCCCGGTCAGCGCGCGGTGCACGACCGACCGGATCACTGCGTTCAGGCCGGGACAGTCGCCGCCTGCGGTGAGAACTCCGATGCGCATCGTGCTGTGTCTCCTGCTCGGTGAGTGGTACGTGTGAGCCTTGTCGATTCTCACACGACGGGGCTCGCCGGCGCGCTCGCTGCTACTCCGCGCGCCCGGTGTCGGCGGGCCTTCCGGGGCCTTTGGTCCCTCCCCTTCGGGCCCTCTGTCCGGCGGGCGGCCTATCCAGCCACAGAGGTATTGTCAAGGGGGCAATGCCACCCTAACGGTGCTTTTTGAACACACTCGATTGACTCGATGGCCGCGAGGGCACTCGCGTAAGTGGCACTCGATCGACACTCGACGGAACCTCGGTGGCCCCCACCGGACCTCGACCGACATCAGGAGACGACGGCGTGACGCGCAGCGTGTACGTGACCGGGATCGACCGCGGGGACGGCCGTCAGGTCGTCGAGCTGGGAGTCATGGAGCTCCTCACCCGCCAGGTGGACCGGGTGGGGGTGTTCCGTCCGCTGGTGCACGACGGACCCGACCGCCTCTTCGACCTGCTGCGGAGCCGCTACCGGCTCAGCCAGGACCCCTCCAGCGTCTACGGCATGGACTACCACGAGGCCAGCGACCTCCAGGCCGAGCGGGGCACCGACGAGCTGGTCTCCCGGCTCGTCGACCGCTTCCACGCCGTCGCCCGCGACTACGAGGTCGTGCTGGTCCTCGGCACCGACTTCGCCGGCACCCAGCTCCCCGACGAACTGGCGCTCAACGCCCGGCTCGCCAACGAGTTCGGCGCCTCGGTGATCCCGGTCGTCGGCGGCCAGGGCCAGACGGCCGAGTCCGTACGGGCCGAGACCCGCAACGCCTTCCGCGCCTACGACGGGCTCGGCTGCGACGTCCTCGCGATGATCGTCAACCGGGTGGCCGGCGACGACCGCGCGGTCATCGCCGAACGGCTCGCCGCCCGCCTGCCGGTGCCCTGCTACGTGCTGCCCGACGAGCCGGCCCTCGCCGCGCCCACCGTCGCCCAGATCACCCACGCGCTCGGCGCCTCCGTGGTCCTCGGCGACGACGCCGGACTCGCCCGCGACGCCCTCGACTTCGTCTTCGGCGGCGCCATGCTGCCGAACTTCCTCAACGCGCTGACCCCCGGCTGTCTGGTCGTCACCCCCGGCGACCGCGCCGACCTGGTCGTCGGCGCGCTCGCCGCGCACTCGGCCGGCACCCCGCCGATCGCCGGCGTGCTGCTCACCCTCGACGAGCGCCCCAGCGACGAGATCCTCACCCTCGCCGCCCGCCTCGCGCCCGGCACCCCGGTCATCTCCGTACCGGGCAACAGCTTCCCCACCGCCGCCGAACTCTTCGCCCTCGAAGGCAAGTTGAACGCGACCACGCCCCGCAAGGCGGAGACCGCGCTGGGCCTGTTCGAGCGCCACGTCGACACCGCCGACCTGCTGCGCCGGATCTCCGTCGCCCGCAGCGGCCGGGTCACCCCGATGATGTTCGAGCACGAGCTGCTCGAACAGGCCCGCGCCGACCGGCGCCGGGTGGTGCTGCCCGAGGGCACCGAGGAGCGCGTGCTGCGCGCCGCAGACGTGCTGCTGCGCCGCGACGTCTGCGACCTCACCCTGCTGGGCGACGTCGAGACGATCCGCAAGAAGGCCGCCGACCTCAGCGTGGACCTCGGCGACACCCAGCTGATCGACCCGCAGACCTCCGAGCTGCGCGACACCTTCGCCGAGAAGTACGCGGCGCTGCGCGCCCACAAGGGCGTCACGGTGGAGCTGGCGTACGACGTGGTGTCGGACGTGAACTACTTCGGCACCCTGATGGTCCAGGAGGGCCTCGCCGACGGCATGGTCTCCGGCTCGGTGCACTCCACCGCCGCCACCATCCGGCCCGCCTTCGAGATCATCAAGACCAAGCCGGACGCCTCGATCGTCTCCTCGGTCTTCTTCATGTGCCTGGCCGACAAGGTCCTCGTCTACGGCGACTGCGCCGTCAACCCGGACCCCGACGCCGAGCAGCTCGCCGACATCGCCGTGCAGTCCGCGGCCACCGCCGCCCGCTTCGGCGTCGACCCGCGGATCGCGATGCTCTCGTACTCCACCGGCACCTCCGGCTCCGGCGCCGACGTCGACAAGGTCCGCGAGGCCACCAAGCTGGTCCGCGAGAGCCACCCGGAGCTGCGGATCGAGGGCCCGATCCAGTACGACGCCGCCGTCGAGCCCTCCGTGGCCGCGACCAAGCTTCCCGGCTCCACGGTGGCCGGCCAGGCCAGCGTGCTGATCTTCCCGGACCTCAACACCGGCAACAACACCTACAAGGCCGTCCAGCGTTCGGCCGGCGCCGTCGCCGTCGGACCGGTCCTCCAGGGCCTGCGCAAGCCGGTCAACGACCTCTCGCGCGGCGCCCTCGTCAGCGACATCGTCAACACCGTCGCCATCACGGCGATCCAGTCCCAGAACCCCGCCCAGGGTCAGGAGCACCCCGCATGACCACCACCCCCAGCCCGGCCCCGACCCGGGTCCTCGTCCTCAACTCCGGCTCCTCGTCGGTGAAGTACCAGCTGCTCGACATGAAGGACGGCGGCCGGCTGGCCGTCGGCCTGGTCGAGCGGATCGGCGAGGAGACCTCGCGGCTCGCGCACACGCCGCTGCTGGGCGGCGGCGCCAAGCGCGAGAAGAACGGCCCGATCGCCGACCACGCGGCGGCGCTCAAGGCGGTGGCCGAGGAGCTGGCGGCGGACGGCCTCGGCCTGGACTCTCCCGAACTGGCCGCGATCGGCCACCGGGTGGTGCACGGCGGGCTCCGCTTCACCGAGCCGACGATCGTCGACGACGAGGTGCTCGACGAGATCGAGCGGCTGGTGCCGGTGGCCCCGCTGCACAACCCGGCCAACCTGACCGGCATCCGCACGGCCCAGGCGCTGCGCCCGGACCTGCCGCAGGTGGCGGTCTTCGACACGGCCTTCCACACCACGATGCCGGAGTCGGCGGCCCGCTACGCGATCGACGTCGAGACCGCGGACGCGCACCGCATCCGCCGCTACGGCTTCCACGGCACCTCCCACGCGTACGTCTCGCGCGAGACGGCGAAGCTCCTCGGCAAGGCGCCCGAGGAGGTGAACGTGATCGTCCTGCACCTCGGCAACGGGGCCTCCGCCTCGGCGGTGGCCGGCGGGCGCTGCGTGGACACCTCCATGGGGCTGACCCCGCTGGAGGGCCTGGTCATGGGCACCCGCTCGGGCGACATCGACCCGGCGGTCACCTTCCACCTCAAGCGGGTGGCGGGCATGTCGGCGGACGAGATCGACGTCCTGCTCAACAAGAAGTCCGGGCTCGTGGGGCTCTGCGGCGACAACGACATGCGCGAGATCCGGCGCCGGGTCGACGAGGGCGACGAGCGGGCCGCGCTCGCCTTCGACATCTACGTGCACCGGCTGAAGAAGTACATCGGGGCGTACTACGCGGTGCTCGGCCGGGTCGACGCGGTCGTGTTCACGGCCGGGGTCGGCGAGAACGCGGCCCCGGTGCGCGAGGCCGCGATCGCCGGCCTGGAGGAGCTGGGCCTGGCGGTGGACGCCGAGCTCAACGCCGTACGTTCCGACGAACCCCGGATCATCTCGCCGGTCTACGCCCGGGTGGCGGTCGCCGTGGTGCCCACCGACGAGGAGCTGGAGATCGCCCAGCAGAGCTACGCGCTCGTGCGCGGGACCTCGCTCGGCGAAGTGAACGCCTGAGCGACCCCCCGCCCATTTGTACTTTCCACCAGACGGAATATTCCGCCGTGAAACAAACCGATAGGATCAGCTCCATGCGCCGTTCCAAAATCGTCTGCACGCTGGGCCCCGCCGTCGACTCCTATGAGCAGCTGAAGGCTCTCATCGAGGCCGGCATGAACGTGGCCCGTTTCAACATGAGCCACGGGTCCCAGGCAGAGCACCAGGAGCGGTACGACCGCCTCCGCCGTGCCGCGGCGGACACCGGCCGCCCGGTCGGCGTGCTCGCCGACCTCCAGGGCCCCAAGATCCGTCTGGAGACCTTCGCCGAGGGCCCCGTCGAGCTGGTGCGCGGTGACGAGTTCACCATCACCACCGAGGACGTCCCGGGCGACAAGTCCATCTGCGGCACCACGTACAAGGGCCTGCCCGGCGACGTGTCCAAGGGCGACCAGGTCCTCATCAACGACGGCAACGTCGAGCTCCGCGTCGTCGAGGTCGTGGGCCCGCGGGTCAAGACCGTCGTCATCGAGGGCGGTGTCATCTCCGACCACAAGGGCATCAACCTGCCCGGCGCGGCGGTGAACGTCCCGGCCCTGTCCGAGAAGGACGTCGAGGACCTGCGCTTCGCGCTGCGGATGGGCTGCGACATGGTCGCGCTCTCCTTCGTCCGCGACGCCAACGACGTCAAGGACGTCCACAAGGTGATGGACGAGGAGGGCCGCCGGGTCCCCGTCATCGCCAAGGTGGAGAAGCCGCAGGCGGTCCAGAACATGGCCGCCGTCGTCGACGCCTTCGACGCGGTCATGGTCGCGCGCGGCGACCTCGCGGTGGAGTACCCGCTGGAGAAGGTCCCGATGGTGCAGAAGCGCCTCGTGGAGATGTGCCGCCGCAACGCGAAGCCGGTCATCGTCGCGACCCAGATGATGGAGTCGATGATCACCAACTCCCGTCCGACCCGCGCCGAGGCGAGCGACGTCGCCAACGCGATCCTGGACGGCGCGGACGCGGTCATGCTGTCGGCCGAGTCCTCGGTCGGCGCCTACCCGATCGAGACCGTGAAGACGATGTCGAAGATCGTCACCGCGGCCGAGGAGGAGCTGCTGTCCAAGGGCCTGCAGCCGCTGGTCCCGGGCAAGAAGCCGCGCACGCAGGGCGGTTCGGTCGCCCGCGCGGCCTGTGAGATCGCGGACTTCCTGAACGGCCGGGCGCTGATCGCGTTCACCCAGTCCGGCGACACCGCCCGCCGGCTGTCCCGCTACCGCGCGGCCCAGCCGATCCTCGCGTTCACGACGGACGAGTCGACCCGCAACCAGCTCACCCTGAGCTGGGGCGTGGAGGCGCACCTGACGCCGCTCGTGGAGACCACCGACGCCATGGTCGAACTGGTCGACGCCGAGCTGCTGAAGCTCCAGCGCTTCAACGCCGGCGACACGATGATCATCACCGCCGGTTCGCCCCCCGGCGTCCCCGGCAGCACCAACATGGTCCGGGTGCACCACCTCGGTGGCGGCCAGCGCGACTGACGTCACGACGGAGCCCCCGTCCCTCCTCTCCGGAGGGACGGGGGCTCCGTCGTGTTCTCGTGTTCAGCCGCGCTCGATGGTGTTGCGCAGGCCCGGCACCTTGAGGGTGCCGCCGAACTGGCCCGCCTGGGTCACCTTGGCGTGGGAGAAGAAGGCGAAGGGGACGTTGAGCGGGGGCGGGGTCTCGGGGCTGAAGGTGACCGGGATGATGCCGAAGAGGTTGCCCTTCAGCTGCTCGGTGTACATGGTCACGGTGCCGTTGCGGATGGTCGAGGTCGAGCCCTTGTCGGAGCGGACGTGACCGGTGTAGCCGTCGGAGTGCACGGTGAGCTGGTGCAGGTCCTTGATGTCGACCGCGTCCGCGGTGAACTTGAGGACCTTCTTGGTCTTCCCGCTTCCCGTCCGCACCTCGACGATGCCCTTGTAGTCCAGGCCGCGCAGCGTGAGCAGCGAGGTCTCCAGGAGCCACGGGTCGTCCGGGAGCAGCGGGATGCCCGGCTCCAGACGCGCGTCGGCGAGGGCCTGCGGGTCCGGCTCGGGGCACGGGAAGCGCGGCTTGGCGCCCTCGGGTATGTCCTCGTCCTTCTTGGCGTCGAGGCCCTTGGCGGACTCGGGCAGCTCCTCGGTCTTCGCGCCGGCCTTCTCGGCGGCGGACTTGATGGCGGCCTTGGTCTTGTCGGCCGCCTTGTCGGCCGCCGTGCCGCCGGTGCCGGACCCGCTCCCGCCGGTCCCGGTCCCGGTCTTGGGCGGGGGCGTCTGCTTCGGGGCGTCCGTGGCGGTCGCCGTCGGCGCGGGCGCGGCCGGTGCCGTGGTGGCGGCGGGGCCGGGGGCGGGCGCGGTGGTCTTGCCCGCGCCGCCGAACAGGTCCTTGAGCGCGTCGCCGAGGCCCAGCGGGTCGAGCGGGTTGACCGACTTGGTCGCGGTGGGCGTGGGAGCGGGCGGCGGGGCCGTCGTCGTCCTGGCGGCGGGCGTCCGGGTGGGGTCCGGCTTCGGCGCCCCGGTGCCGCCGGTGCCGCCGGTGGCGGTCGGCGCCGGGGTGGTGGCGTCGGGGCCGGGCTTCGCCGTGCCGTCGGCGCTCGCGCTCGCCGTCGGGTCGGGGCTCTCGCTCGCGTCCGGCGTGGCGCTCGGCTCCGTGGTCGGCTCGTCCGAGCGGGTCACGCACGGGCCGGGCGCGAAGGGGATGTCCTTGTCGTCGGCGAGGGCCAGCCGGGGCGTGAGGCCCATGCCGACGAGCACCGCGGTGGGCATGGCCGCGAGGGCCATCGCCTTGCCCGCGGGGACATGGATCTTGTTCAGCAGCGACTTGCGCGGGGCCGCGTGGCGCGGTCCTCCCGGCGCCGGTGCCGCCGACTGTGTCTCGTCACCCCGCACTGTTCCTCCCGCCATCGGCTTCGATCGTCGTCTCGGCCGCGGGCGCCCCGGGACCCTGCTGCGGGATCACGGGCGTCGTGCCGTCGTGCGTGTGCGTGTGCGTGTACGGGGCCGGGGCCGGCGTGGCGGCCTCGTACCGGTCCGCGGGCTCCTGCTGTGCGGCGTCCGCCTCGGGTTCCCGGGGCGGGGGCGCGGGGGCCCAGGCCACCGACATCCCGCCGCCGACGAGGGCGAAGAAGAAGCCGATGACGAGTCCGCCGAAGTTCGACACCGGGATGGAGACCAGGGCGAGCACGATCGCCGCGACACCGGCGAAGACCCGGACGAGGGGCTGGAACCACATGGTCAGGCCGAGCGTGATGAGCAGGACGCCGATGATCAGGGCGCCGGCGCCGGCTGTCGTCTTCATCGCGAGCGTGACGTTGCCGAGCCGCATGTCCCCGTACGGGAGGTAGGCGATCGGTACGCCGCCGATCATGGTGAACAGGCCCGCCCAGAAGGGCCGGGTCTGTCGCCAGACCTTGAACCGGTTGTCGTGGGGGACTCCGCTGGAAGCAGTGGACTCGGCGCTCATGGAAACAGCTCCCTGGAAGCGGTGGTGCTGAAAGAAGGTGGTGAAGGGGGCGCGCTGCCAAGCGGGTGGGGGCCGTGGCCGTACGGGACGGCCCCGCACCCTCGACACGTCAGTCCTGGACGGACGTCGGCATCAGTAGCACTCGACCCCGGCGCCCTTGCCCCGCTTGAGGGAAAGGTCGAGGTTCGGCAGCTTGAAGGTGGCGGCCGTGGTGGCCCACGCCTTCTGGTGGACGTCGCTGAGCTTGGCGTCCTCCGCGCGCTGGCCGAAGCCGTACGGGTTGGCCTTGGTGCCCGGCTGGATGCCCGGCTTGCCGTCCGCCTTGGCGAGCTTGCCGGCGGCGACGCCGATGTCGATGTTGCCGAACTCGGCGTCGGCCTTCAGCTCCGAGACATCGAGGTAGATGTCCTTCGCGTAGACCGGCTTCTTGTCCTCGGTGCCGGCCTTCAGCACCAGCGTCACGTCACCGACGAACGGGACGTTCGGCGTCACGACGGACTGGCACATGTTGCTGATCCAGGCCTCGGAGAAGCCGGACACGGCGACCGGGGCCGCGAAGTCCTTGCCCTCGAGGTCCTTGCCGGCGTCCACGCTGCCGTACTGGACGAAGTCCTTGCCGACGAGGGTGTCGGCCTTCACCTTGAACTCCTGGCCGGAGATGCTGAAGGACGCGGCGAGCGCGCCCTGGGCCAGGCCGACACCGATCGCGGCCGTCGCGGCCACGCTCGGCACCATGACGACGGCGAACCGCTTCCATCTGGTCCCGCCACGAACCTGGGACTTCATGAGAATTCCTCCTTCTCGGACGTACATCTCCGGATGGGCCCCGGGCCCGTCCTGGGATGGGAGAAGCGTTACGTCCTCGGGAAGGGGAGCGCCGAGGGCTCAGGCGGCACGACGCGCGTCCGAATCACCGGCGGTCACCCCCGAGCGACAACCACTGGCCACGCCGTGCGCGCGGCCGGATTGGACAGGCCCTGCCGGTCAGAGCAGGAACCCCCCTGTCCACGGCCGACGGCACCGCCGCCGGCCCACCCGGTGGGGACCCGCTGCCACTGGTGCGGCATCGGACCGAGCGTGGCCGATCGTGGTCCATTCGGGGCGCCCGCACAAGGGGGTTCGTTACTCGCTAGTAACGGCCAGATAACCGGAGCACGACGGGCAGCCGCCGGACCGGCACGCAGGGTGCGGTCATGTGACGAGACGAAAGGGGAGGAGAAGGAAGAAACCCGGACAGAAATCCGGGTTCGATTTACTGCAAGTAACAGCGGCCGCGATTACCAAGATTTGGTAAAACGCGGCCGCCGATTGTCACCGTGTCGCCAAATCGTCCCCTTCCGCACGGGGCGACTTGGAGTCCTGGGTTAGTACAGGGCCCTCGCCAGGGCCTGCCGGGCCGCCGTCACCCGCGGGTCGTCGGCGCCGATGACCTCGAAGAGCTCAAGGAGCCGCAGCCGCGCCGCGGTCCGGTCCTCGCCCGCCGTCCGGCGCACCGCGTCGACCAGCCGGCCGAAGGCGTCCTCGACGTGACCGCCCACCAGGTCCAGGTCGGCGGCGGCGATCTGCGCGGCGACGTCGCCGGGGGCGTCCGCCGCGGCCTTGCGCACCGCCTGCGGGTCCATCGACTGCACCCGGGCGAGCAGTTCGGCCTGCGCGAGGCCGAGGCGCGCCTCCGGGTGCTCGGGGTCGTCCGCCAGCACGTTCTTGTACGCCTGGACGGCACCGGCCATGTCCCCCGCGTCCAGCGCGGACATGGCGGCTTCGAGCAGGGCGTCGTACGGGCCGACCGGCGCGGCGGCGGGCTCGGCGCCCTCGGCGGCCGGGTCCACCGGGATGCCCGTCAGACCGAAGCGCTCCTCGGCGACCAGGACGAGCTGGTCGAGGGTCTCGCGGATCTGGGCCTCGGGGGCGGTGCCCTGGAAGAGCGGCAGCGCCTGACCGGCGACCACCGCGAAAACGGCCGGAATTCCCTGGATGCCGAACTGCTGCATCAGCATCTGGTTGGCGTCGACGTCGACCTTGGCGAGCAGGAAGCGCCCGTTGTACTCGACGGCCAGACGCTCCAGGAGGGGGCCGAGCTGCTTGCAGGGCTCGCACCACTCGGCCCAGAAGTCGATGACGACCGGGACCTCGGCGGAGCGCTGGAGCACATCGCGCTCGAAGCCCGCCTCGTCGACGTCGATCACCAGGGCGGAGGGCGCCACGGCGGGCGTCCCGCCCTGCCGGGCGGCCTCGGCGCGCGCCTGCTCCGCCTTCGCCTTGGCCTCTCCGGCCGCCTTCACCGCGGCGAGGTCGACGACGCCGCTCATGGACATGTTTCGGGGCTGCATGAGTACATCCTCCCCCCTCCGCGCGCGTAACCGGTAAGCCGTGGCTGATCCGTGCCGTCCTGGGCGGGGCGGCACGGATCGCTGTCCGTTCACGCCGGGTCCCCACCCGGCGCCGTGGTTGTCGCGAGCCGGCCCCTGAAAAGCCTTTCGCTACGGGTCGTAGCGTAATCCCAGGGCCCTGGGCACGGGGAGGGGCGGGGGGTGAACTGCCTCACATCGCGGGCCCCTGGCGCAATACCTACCGGCGGGTATGGTCGGGCCCCATGTGCAGCCGCCCCCACTCCCGCGCTCGATCCGGACGCCCCCGTTCCGCCGAGGCCGACACGGCCATCCTGGAGGCGACCCGGGCGGCCCTGGTGGAGCTGGGCTGGTCCAAGCTGACGATGGGCGACGTCGCGACCCGGGCCGGGGTGGCCAAGACCACCCTCTACCGGCGCTGGGCCAACAAGAACGAACTCGTCGTGGACGCCGTCGCCGTCCTCTTCGACGAACTCGAACTCCCCGACCTGGGTTCCCTCCAGGCCGACATCGCCCATGTGGTGCTCCAGTTCGCGGCGCTCCTGGAGCGCCCCGAGACCCAGACGGCCCTGATGGCGGTGGTCGCCGAGTCCACCCGCGACGAGCCGCTGCGCGAGCGCATCCGCGCCTCGATCGTGGACCGGCAGAAGCGGCTGGTCCTGGAGGGCCGCCAGCGCGCGCAGGAGCGGGGCGAACTCCCCGGCGAGCGCGACCCGCTGGCGGTGGAGGCGATCGACGACCTGATCTTCGACGTGGTCGCGGGGGCGGTGGTGCACCGGGCGCTGGTCAGCGCGGAGCCGGTGGACGAGCCCTGGGTCAGCCGCCTGACCGCCCTGCTGCTCGGCGGCCTCACGGCGGCGGCGGAACGGTAGCCGGACGCGCCGGAGCGCCCCCGCACACCGTGGTGCGGGGGCGCTCCGGCGCGAGCCGGACGGGAGTGTGACGACAGGCCCTAGAAGCCGGCCGGCTCCGTGTAGACGCCCCACTCCTCGCGCAGCACGCCGCAGATCTCGCCGAGCGTGGCCTCGGCCCGTACCGCGTCCAGCATCGGGACGATCATGTTGGAGCCGTCCCGGGCGGCGGCCAGCATCGCGTCCAGGCAGGCGGTGACCTTCGCGTCGTCGCGGCGGCCCTTGCGCTCGCCGAGCACCCGGACCTGCTCCCACTCGACCTCGTGGCTGACCCGCAGGATCTCCAGGTCGCCGGTGACCGAGCCGTGGTGCACGTTGACGCCGACGACCCGCTTCTCGCCCTTCTCCAGGGACTGCTGGTAGCGGAAGGCGGACTCGGCGATCTCGCCGGTGAACCAGCCGTCCTCGATGCCCCGCAGGATGCCGGAGGTGATCGGGCCGATCGGGTGCCTGCCGTCGGGGTGGGCGCGCAGCCCGCGCTCCTTGATCTGGTCGAAGATCTTCTCGGCGTCGGCCTCGATCCGGTCGGTGAGCTGCTCGACGTACCAGGAACCGCCCAGCGGGTCGGCCACGTTGGCCACGCCGGTCTCCTCCATGAGCACCTGCTGGGTGCGCAGGGCGATCTCGGCGGCCTGCTCGCTGGGGAGGGCGAGGGTCTCGTCGAGGGCGTTGGTGTGCAGCGAGTTGGTGCCGCCGAGCACGGCGGACAGCGCCTCGACGGCGGTGCGCACCACGTTGTTGTACGGCTGCTGGGCGGTGAGCGAGACGCCGGCGGTCTGGGTGTGGAAGCGGAGCCACTGCGCCTTGTCGGTCTTCGCCCCGTACACCTCCTTCATCCAGCGGGCCCAGATCCGGCGGGCGGCGCGGAACTTGGCGATCTCCTCGAAGAAGTCGAGGTGCGCGTCGAAGAAGAAGGACAGGCCGGGCGCGAAGACGTCCACGTCGAGACCGCGGGAGAGGCCGAGCTCCACGTAGCCGAAGCCGTCGGCGAGGGTGTACGCGAGCTCCTGCGCGGCCGTGGCCCCGGCCTCGCGGATGTGGTAGCCGGAGACCGAGAGCGGCTTGTACGCGGGGATGCCGGCCGCGCAGTGCTCCATGAGGTCGCCGATCAGGCGCAGGTGCGGCTCGGGCTGGAAGAGCCACTCCTTCTGCGCGATGTACTCCTTGAAGATGTCGGTCTGGAGCGTGCCGTTGAGCACGGCCGGGTCGATGCCCTGGCGCTCGGCGGCGACCAGGTACATGCAGAAGACCGGGACGGCGGGGCCCGAGATCGTCATGGAGGTGGTGACGTCGCCGAGCGGGATGTCCTTGAAGAGGACCTCCATGTCGGCGGCGGAGTCGATGGCCACGCCGCAGTGGCCGACCTCGCCCAGCGAGCGCGGGTCGTCGGAGTCGCGGCCCATCAGGGTCGGCATGTCGAAGGCGACCGAGAGCCCGCCGCCGCCGGCGGCCAGGATCATCTTGTAGCGCTCGTTGGTCTGCTCGGCGTTGCCGAAGCCGGCGAACTGGCGGATGGTCCAGGTCCGGCCCCGGTAGCCGGTGGGGTGCAGTCCCCGGGTGAAGGGGTACTCACCGGGCCAGCCGATGCGCTCGAACCCCTCGTAGCTGTCCCCGGGGCGCGGGCCGTAGACCGGCTCCACGGTGTCGCCGGAGAGCGTGGTGAAGTCGGCGTCGCGCTTGCGGGCCTTGTCGTAACGGGCCTGCCAGCGACGGCGGCCTTCCTCGATGGCGTCAGCGTCCATGCTTCAAATTTACTAGGACGTCCTAGTAAATGTCGATGGGAAACCCCCGCACATCCGTGCGGGGGTGGAAGCGGGCCCGGATCAGACCTTGACGGCCGGGGCGCCCGCCGCGTCGGCCATCCGCGCGCGCGCCTCGCGGGTGACCTTCGGCTCGACGAAGAAGGAGGCGAAGGGGATGCAGCCGGCGGCCAGCACCCACACCAGCTTGCCGATCGGCCACTTCGCCTTGGAGCCCAGGTCGAAGGCGAAGAGGACGTAGATGATGAAGAGCACGCCGTGGATCTGCGAGATCAGCATGGTGTCGCCGACCTTGAACACGTACTTGGCGATGATCGCGCCCGTGAAGACGAGGAGCCAGACCGCGGTGGCGTAGGCCATCACCCGGTAGCGGGTCAGCACATTCTCTTTCATGGCCCCGAGCGTATCGGCACGTTCCGGGCGATCTTGCGCCGGGTCCCCGCCCGCTCCCGTCCGGGCCCCCCGCCGCTCAGCCCTCGTCGAAGTCCTCCGCCGCGACCCGCAGCGGGCGCAGCATCGCGAAGATCTCGGCGCACTCCTCCGCGTCGTACGCGCCCAGGCCGAACTCCATCTCCATCAGGTCCCGGGTGGCCGCCTCGACCACCTCGCGGCCCTTGTCGGTGATGGTGGCCAGGGTGCCTCGGCCGTCGTTCGGGTTGGGGCGCTTGGCCACCAGGCCGGACTTCACCAGGCGGTCCACCGTGTTGGTGACCGAGGTGGGGTGCACCATCAGCCGCTCGCCGATCTTCGACATCGGCAGCTCGCCCGCCTTGGAGAAGGTCAGCAGCACCAGCGCCTCGTAGCGGGCGAAGGTCAGCCCGTACGGCTTGACCACCGCGTCCACCTCGCCCAGCAGGATCTGGTGGGCGCGCATGATCGAGGTGATCGCGGCCATCGAGGGGACCGGCCCCCAGCGGCGCTGCCAGAGTTCGTCGGCGCGGGCGATGGGGTCGAAGGGGAGACTGAGCGGCTTCGGCACGCGACGACCTTACCCACCCGTCACATGGGGCTCAGCCGCGTCTCGCCCTTCGGTCGCCTTCACCTCCAGGACCAGTCCGAGCACGCACAGCGTCGCCAGCACGCCGGTGCCCGCGACCACCGTGTGCACCGGGACGAACTCGGCGGCGAGCCCGGCGCCCGCCATGCCCAGCCCCTGGACCGTCATCATCCCGGCGGTCATCAGGGTCATCGCCCGGCCCCGCAGCTCCTCCGGCACGGCGGCCACGAACCAGGCGTCCAGACCGAGGCTGTACGCGCCCGCCGCCCCGGCCACGAAGAGCGCGGCGACGGCGAGGGCGAGCCCCGGGCGCAGCGCGTACACGAGGAACGGGAGGAAGCCGGTGAGCAGCAGCGGGTGGACGATCCGGGCGCGGGCGGCGGCGCTGAGCGCGGAGCCGGCGAGGAGCTCGCCCGCGATGGTCCCGGCGGGGACGGCGCACATGAGGAGGCCGAGTCCGGCGGTGGAGACGCCGATCTCGTCGACGTACGGGGCGGCGAGGGCCTCGGGCACGACGAAGAAGACCGGCGGGACCCAGAAGAGCAGCATGAGGGCGCGGATCCGGCGGTCGCGGAGGATGCCCCAGGTGGCGCCGATGCCCTCGCGGCGTCCGGGGGCGCGGGCGGGACGGCGGGCGGTGCCGACGCGGAGCAGCAGCGCGGAGGCGAGGAAGGTGGCGGCGGTGACGGCGATGGCGCCGCGCGGGGTGAGCACGGTGAGCAGCAGTCCGCCGACGCCGAAGCCGGCGAGGAGGGCGCTCTGGGAGACGATCCGCAGCAGCGAGCGGCCGAGGACGAAGAGGTCGCCCTCGCCGAGGATGTCGGCGAGGGTGGCGATCCGGGTGCCGTTGAAGACGGGGGCGACGGCGGCGACGGCGCAGCGCAGGGCGAGCAGGGCGGCGACGGGGGTGGTGGGCAGCACCATCAGGGCGACGCAGCCGGCGCAGACGAGGTCGCAGACGACGAGGACGCGGCGGGGCGGAAAGCGGTCGGCGACGCCCGCGAGGAGGGTGCCGCCGAGGAGGTAGGGCAGGAAGCCGAGGGCGAAGGTGAGGGAGGAGAGGAGCGGGGAGCGGGTGAGGTCGTAGACGAGGACGGTGAGGGCGAGCTCGCTGACGACGACGCCGAGGAGGGAGAAGAGGTGGGCGACGAAGACGAAGCGGAACTCGCGTACGGCGAAGACGGCGGCGTATCCGGGGGACGCGGGCGCGGGCGCGGCGGGGTCCGGCCCGGCGGGCGCGGGCGGGGCGGGGGCGGGCGGGGCGGGCGCGGGGGCCGCGCCGGACTCCCGGGTGTCGTTCGTGGACATGCCAGGAGCGTGCGGCCGGCGGCGCCGGGGTCCTAGACTTTCGGACCCAGCCGAATCTTCCGGGCCGGAGGCGCGCCCCCATGCCGTACCACCTGCACTTCGGCGAGGCGGATCCGCTGCGCATCCGCTTCGCGGTCTCGCCCCTGTGGGAGACGCACTGCGCGGTGCGGGTGCTGGCCCGGCCTCGGCAGCAGGGGTACCACCTGCCGTGGCTGCGGCGGATCAGGGAGGCGGCGGCGGAGGTGGACCTGGCGCCGCTGCACCTGCTGATGCCGCTCCAGGGGCACAGCCCGGACTTCCTGTATCCGCCGCCGATCGGGCCGACGGCGACCTTCGAGCGGGAGCTGGCGGCGGTCCGGGCGACGGATCCGGCGCTGGTCCTGGACGATGTGCGGCGGGCGCTGGCGGAGACCCCGGGGGCGGCCGGGAGCGCGGAGGGGCGCCGGATGCTGGCGGATCCCGCCGGGGCGCTGGCGCGGCTCACGGAGCTGCTGGAGCGGGCCTGGGAGGCGCTGGTGGAGCCGGAGTGGCCCCGGCTGCGGGCGCTCCTGGAGGCGGACGTGGCGTACCACTCGCGGCGGCTGGCGGAGGGCGGCCTGGAGCGGCTGCTGGCCGAGCTGCACCCGGCCTTCGCGTGGGACGAGGAGCGTTCGACGCTGACGGTGGCCTACCACGGGGAGCACGTGCGGGCGCTGGACGGCCAGGGGCTGGTGCTGCTGCCCTCGGTGTTCACCTGGCCGGACGTGGTGAGCGGCTTCGATCCGCCGTGGCAGCCGACGGTGGCGTACCCGGCGCGGGGCATCGGGGCGCTGTGGACGGAGCCCCGGGACCGGACACCCGAGGCGCTGGCGCGGCTGCTGGGGCGGGCCCGGGCGGACGTGCTGTGCGCGCTGGGGGAGCCGGCGGGGACGACGGCCCTGGCGCACCGGCTGGGTCTCGCGCCCTCGTCGGTGTCGGCGCATCTGTCGGTGCTGCGGGCGGCGGGGCTGCTGGGCGCGCGGCGGTACGGGCACCAGGTGCTGTACGAGCGGACGGCACTGGGGATCGCGCTGGCGGTGTCGCAGCCGGAGACTGACTGACCGACATGTCAGGATAGCCCCGGTCTGTCCCTTAAGACCGCGTTCACGCACCGCCCCGCGTCCCGACCCGGGTCCCGACCCGTGTCCGGACCCGAATCCCGACCCTGGGGGCCG
This sequence comes from Streptomyces sp. NPDC042100, assembly GCF_055582325.1. Classification (NCBI taxonomy): domain Bacteria; kingdom Bacillati; phylum Actinomycetota; class Actinomycetes; order Kitasatosporales; family Streptomycetaceae; genus Streptomyces; species Streptomyces sp. NPDC042100. Next base: position 113,113 of record NZ_JBVJDK010000012.1, on the reverse strand, counting down.
GATGTCCCGTCGTTCCCTCCGTACCGCCGCGCTCGCCCTCACCGCCGCCCTGCTGCTCGGCGGCTGCGGCGGCGAGGACTCCCCCGCCTCCCCCGTCGGGCCGCCGGCCTCGCGCGGCGAGGCGGCGCCGCCCACGGGCGGTTCGCCGTTCTGGGTGGACCCGGACAGCGACGCGGCCCGGCAGGTGCGGCAGTACGAGGCGCAGGGCCGGGCGGAGGACGCCAGGCTCCTCAAGCGGATCTCGGAGCGGCCGGTCGCCGACTGGCCGGCCGGCGACGATCCCGTACCGGACGTGGCGAAGGCGGTGCGGGGCGCGGCGCCCGAGCTGCGGACCGTGCTGTTCGTGGCGTACAACATCCCGCACCGGGACTGCGGGATGTACTCGGCGGGCGGGGCGCACGACGCCGCCGCGTACCGGCGCTGGGTGGACGCCTTCGCGGGGGCCATCGGCGACGCCCCGGCGGTGGTGGTGCTGGAGCCGGACGCCGTGCCGCACATCGTGGACGGCTGCACCCCGGCGGAGTACCACGAGGAGCGGCTGGCGCTGCTGGCGGAGGCGGTCGGGCGGTTCAAGCGGCAGCCGCGCACCCGGGTCTATCTGGACGCGGGCAACCCGGCCTGGATCGAGCGGCCGGACAAGCTGGTCGAGCCGCTGCGGCGGGCGGGCGTCGAGCAGGCGGACGGCTTCGCGCTGAACGTCTCCAACTTCCAGACCAACGACGTCGTACGGGGCTTCGGCGCCGGTCTCTCACGGCTGCTCGGCGGCACCCACTTCACGGTGGACACCAGCCGCAACGGCGACGGCCCGCTGCCGGGCGACCGGCCGGAGGGCTGGTGCAATCCGCCCGGCCGGGCGCTGGGCGTGCCGCCGACCGACCGGACGGGCGACGAGCTGGTGGACGCCTATCTGTGGATCAAGCGGCCCGGCGACTCGGACGGCCCCTGCCGGGGCGGCCCGGCCGCCGGTACCTGGTGGCCCGACTACGCGCTGGGCCTGGCCCGCCGGGCGAAGGACGCCGCCCGCTAGCGGCTCCCGGCTCCCGGGCTACTCCTCGCCCTGCTCCGGGGCCGGGGCCGGGTCCTGGCCGACCTGGATCCACGCGGCCTCGGACGGGATGCCGTCCTTGTCGGTGACGAAGACCATGTACCAGCCGGGCGGGACCAGGGTGCGGTCCTTGGGGACCTCGACGGTGACGCTCACCCCGTCCGCGCCCCTGGTGAGGCCGAGCTCCACCGAGCGCTGTTCGACGTCGGTGGTGTGGGTGACGGCGCTGGGCCGCATCAGCCGGGCCGTGGCGATCCGGGCGGCGTCGGCGGTCCGGAAGGTGGCGCGGCCGTTCTGGTCGAGCTCCCTCGGGCCCTCGCCGAGGACGGGGCGGTTGCCGCCGGCCCGGTGCAGGGAGGGCGGGGTGAACACCTCGATGCGCTGCTCGAAGGTGCCGAGCTTGGTGTTGTCGCTGTCGTCGAAGAGCGGGTCGGAGCCGAAGGTGGCGACCCGGCCGTCGGGCAGCAGCAGGGCCTCGGAGTGGTAGTTGCGGCCGACGGTGGGGTCGGCGGCGGCGGTGAAGGAGTTGCTCTTCGGGTCGTAGAACTGGGACCGGAGGATGTCGCTGCCGCTGCGGCCCCGGTACTCGCCCGAGCCGCCGCTGGTGAAGACGGTGTCGTCGGGCATGAGCACGCTGCTCAGGTAGCGGGTGCCCTGCGGGAGCGCGGGTCCGTCGCGGAAGACCGGACCCTCCTTGGAGAGGTCGACGATCGAGGTGCGGGCGGTGGAGACGGGCGACTCGCCGACCCCGCCGCCGCCGAGGACCATCACCCGCTGGTCCTGGGCGGGCGGCAGCAGCAGGGAGGAGGAGGTCTCCAGCTGGTCGGGGTCGGTGAGCCCGCCGAGCTTGGTGAAGGAGTTCTTCTCCAGGTCCCACAGCCCCGGTTCGCGGCCCTTGTCGGCGGGGCCGTAGCCCGCGTTGGAGCCGGTGTAGAGCAGCTTGCCGCCCTTGGTGAGGAAGAGCGAGGGGTAGGTGGGGAAGTAGCGGAAGGGGCCCTTGGACCACTTCTTGGTCGCCGGGTCGTAGATCTCGTTGTCACCGGGGACGACATCGCCGACGTCGTTGAGGCCCGAGACGGCGAGCACCTTGCCGTCGTCGAGGGTGACCAGGGTCGGGTACCAGCGGGCGTCCTTCATCGGGGCGACCGGGATGTACCGCTCGGCCTTGGGGTCGAACTCGTAGGCGGCCTTGATGCCCTGGAAGTCCTGCTTCTCGGTGGTGAGCTTCTGGGCCAGGCCGTAGACGTTGTCGGCCTCCTCGCCCTTGAGGCCGACGACCTCGTACTGGGCGGCCTCGGTCGTCAGGGCCTGCGGGCCCTCCTTGACGGCCTCGACGAAGACCCGGGACTCGGCGGCGGTGACCTTGGTCTTCCAGGGCTTCATCTGGCCGGACTTGAAGTACGAGATCTCGAACTCGCGCTTGGCCTTGGGCACCGTGACGTCGGTCTTGGTGACGTACTCGACCCCGGACGGGGAGCGGAAGACGGTGCCCTTCCTGAGGGTGACGGCCCGGTCGGGGCTCTCGTTCTTGACCCGCATCCCGCCGCCGGCCTTCTTGACCGAGCCGTCGAGGACCTCGTAGCGGGCGGTGCCGCCGGCGACGAGCAGCCGCCCGTCGGGCAGGGCGGTGTGGCCGGAGCAGAAGAAGTCCTCGGGGGTGGGGATCTTCTTGAAGGTGTTCTTGACCGGGTCCCACAGGACGGTCTCGAAGGTGCCGGCGTCGAACTTCTTCTGGTTGTTGCCGGAGCCCGCGATCAGCAGCACCTTGCCGGTGTGCAGCAGGGCCGCGTGGATGGCGTTGACGCGGTACTGCTCGGGCACGTCGACCACGGCCCAGGAGCCGAACTCCTTCTGGTAGCCCGGCTGGGCGATCTTGTAGGCGTGGTACTTCTCGCTGGCGAAGGAGACGGCGGCGGGGGCGTTGAGCGCCGCGAGGACGAGGACGGCGCCGCTGCCGAACAGGGTCTTCTTGAACTGCTTGGACGGCCGGTAGGCCATGGCTCAGTTCCCTCCGGTCGTCGTGGGCGCGGCTGTGGTGGTGGGCGCGGGCGGCACGGGGGCGGTGACGATCGTGACGCCTTCGGCGGCGTCGGCCCGGCCGCGGGCCCTGGTCCGGGCCCTGGCCTCGGCCCGGACCCGCAGCCGGCGCCGCTCGCGCAGGGTGCCGGCGCTCCAGACCACGAGCGGGGCGAGGCTGATGACGAGGGCGAGGACCGCCCAGGTGCGCATGGCGGCGTGGGTGTGCCCGAAGTGGACGGAGGCCACCAGGGAGGCGATGAGGACGGCCGCCCAGTAGAGGTGGATGCGGAAGGTGAGCACCCGGTCGGGGCTGGCCTCGCCGCCCTTGGGGGTGACGACGAAGCGGCCTCGGGTGCGCAGCACGGCGGAGCCGAGGGACTTGAGGTAGATCGGCGCGCAGAGCGCGGACATCGCCATGCCGGCGAGGCCGCCGGAGCCCTCGGGTTCGTGGGGGGAGACGTTGTGGCGCCGGTTCCACAGGTAGAGGCCGATCTGGAGGGCGACGGCGTCGCTGTAGATCATCAGCCAGACCGCGGAGGAGACCTGGGTGCCGGAGGCGCCGATCCAGAGGAAGAGGACGCAGCTGAGGATGCCGAGGAGCCAGTTGACGGCGGTCATCGGGTAGTAGACCAGCATCAGCGTGTAGTTGAGCAGGCGCCCGGGCGGGGTACGGAAGGGGGCCTTCCAGTACTGCCTGAACAGGGTCTCGTAGGTGCCCCGGGACCAGCGGAGCTGCTGGGTGAAGAAGTCGGTCCAGGAGGCGGGGCCCTCGCCGACGGCGAGGACGTCGGGGGTGTAGACGGAGCGCCAGAAGCGCCCGGTGCGCGGGTTGCGGCGCCGGTGCAGCTCGAAGCCGGTGGCCATGTCCTCGGTGATCGAGTCGTAGAGCCCGCCGACCTGCTTGAGGGCGGTGATCCGCACGATGTTGTTGGTGCCGACGAACATGGGGGCGCGATAGCGGTTGCCGGCCCGCTGGATCAGCGCGTGGAAGAGGAACTGCTGCGACTCGGCCGCCTTGGTGACGGCGGAGGTGTAGTTGCCGTAGACCTGCGGGCCGACGACGAAGGCGACGTCGGGGTCGCGGAAGTAGCCGAGCATCCGCTCCAGGAAGTTCGGCAGCGGCACGTGGTCGGTGTCGACCGAGGCGAAGAAGTCGTAGCCGTCGCCGTGCATGGCCAGCCAGGCGTTGTAGTTGCCGTGCTTGGTGCGGGCCTTGTGGACGCCCTTCGCGCGGTTCCACTCGGGCACTCCGGCGCGGGTGAAGTGGCGGACGCCGAGCTCCGCGCACAGGGCCTTGGCGGCGGTGTCGTCGCCCTCGTCCAGCAGCCAGACGTCCAGCGGACCGTCGTGGGTGAGCCGGACGGCGCCTTCCAGGGTGGCGCGGACCATGGAGAGCGGTTCCTTGCCGGGGACGTACGTGGTGAGGAAGGCGACCCGGGTGCCCGGTTCGGGGCGGACGGGTATCGGATCGCGGGCGACGAGGGTCGCGTGCGCGATCGAGGTGACGTTCACCAGCATGAAGAAGCAGATGAGCCCGATCGACACGAGCATCACGGTGTCGTACGGGACCCGCCAGCGGTCGTCGCCCTCGCGGACGGTCCAGTGGGTCGGCCAGACCAGGTAGGCCAGCAGCAGCGCCGAGAGCAGCGGCGCGAGGCCCATGAGCAGGACGGCTCGTATTCGGTGCGGCTCCTTCGAGAGCAGACTTCGGTACTGCACCCTGTAGGCGGCCGGGTCCGGTTCCGTGAGGGGACCGGCGAGTCGGCTGTAGGTGTCGTAGTCGTAGCCTCCCGGCCGCACGGTGCCTCCAGCTGTCGTCGAACGGGTCGATAGCCCCACGAAAAGGGACATTCATCGGCGTGTCGACTGGAGGCGGCCGAGCGAGGGTTTTTACGGAATGTCAGCCTTTCGGCGCAAGGCGTAGCGGACGGCCTTCTGCGCCACGGGTCCCAGCTCGTCCAGCGCGGCCATCAGACCGCCCAGCTGTTCGAGCGCGTCGAGGGCGGCCGCGGCCCCGTCCGGGTCCACCCCCTCGTACAGCTCGATGCCCACGAAGGAGGCCGCGACGGCGCGGGCGAGCCCGGCCGGATCGACGAGCCCGTCGACCGGGCCGCCGGCCAGCACCCGCCGCAGCACGCCCTCGACCTCCTCGATCCACAGGTCGAGCCCGGCGGCGGTCGCGGGGGCGAGCCTCGGGTGGGTGTGCGCCCCGGCGAGCAGCTGCCCGAGCACGGCGACGTGCCCGGCGGCCCGCTCCTCGGCGTGCATCTCCCGCCCGAAGGCCAGGAGTTCGGTGAGGCTGCCGACCGCGCGCAGCCGCTCGCGGTGCCGGGCCACCCGCTGCTCGGCGCCCCGGCGGCAGGCGGCGGCGAGGAGGTCGTCGACCGAGCCGAAGTGGTAGAAGATCAGCGCCTGGTTGACCCCCGCGGCGGCGGCGACGGCGCGCGCCGAGGTCTTGGCGATGCCCTGCTCGACGAGGGTCCGCAGCGCCCCGTCCAGCAGCCGCTCCCGGGTGTCCTCCGCGCTCACTCCGCCGCCTCCGCCCGCTCCCGCAGCGAGGCGCGCAGCGCCGCGAACGCGCCTTCGGGGAGCCGCCGTTCGCCGGAGCGCACGGGCACGGGACGACCGGTCCGCAGGGCACCGGACGCGGGAAGCCCGCACCACGGAAGGCCGGGCCGCGGAGAGCCGGACACCGGACGGCCGCTCCCCGGACCCCCCGGACTCCCCGGCCCCCTGACGCCCCGTCCGGAACCCGTCCCGCCTCCGCCGCGCGCGGCGTTGGGGCGCCGGCGCGGCGCGCGGCTCACGGCCGCTCCGGGACGGAGGCCCGGCCGCCGTCGGCCCGGTGGCGCTCCCCCGCGGAGACACCGGTGCCGGCGACGGCCGGGAAGGGCGGCACGCGCGTGGCGTGCCGCGTGTCCGGATCGGCGCGCGGGCACGTCTCGACATAGAGCCGCATGGCCCCTCCCCCGTGGTCGAGCGCGCTTTGAGCGACCGCTCAACCGGCACCGTAGTCGGTTTTGAGCACGCGCTCAAGACGGACGGCCGAAAAAAGCCCCCGGTCCTCACCCGGACCGGGGGCTTTCGGCGTGGGATCAGGCTCCGAGGTGCCGCTCGACCGTCTCGACCTTCGAGGTGAGACCGTCCGTCACGCCGGAGCGGATGTCGGCCTTGAGGACGACCGAGACGCGCGGGGCGCGCGCCTCCACGGCGGCGACGGCGCGCTTCACGACGTCCATCACCTCGTCCCACTCCCCCTCGATGGAGGTGAACATGGCGTCGGTGCGGTTCGGCAGGCCCGACTCGCGCACGACCCGGACCGCGTCGGCGACGTACGCGCCGACCTCCTCCCCCACGCCCAGCGGGGTCACCGAGAACGCGACGATCACGCCTCCACCGCCGCCTGGCGACGCGCGCGGGAGGCCGAGACGGCCTCCGCCTCGTAGCGCTTGAGCTTCTTGTCGCCGTACAGGCCGCCGAAGGGCAGCACCGCGAGCAGGAAGAAGAAGGCGACCCGCTTGAACGGCCACTTCGCCTTGTTCCACACGTCGAGCAGGAACAGCGCGTAGATCACGAACAGCAGGCCGTGGAGCGCGCCGAGCGGCATCATCAGGAAGTCGATGTCGGAGATCCGGCTGAGCAGCGAGCCGAAGATCAGCAGCGCGGGGAACGACAGGGCCTCCGGCACGGAGATGAGGCGCAGCCGGTGCAGAGCGGTGGCGGTCTTGATGTCCACGTGGGTCACCTTCGGTGAGAACGGGGGGCGATCTTGTGAATCGGCGCACAAGCGTCCGTCCATTGTGCACGGGGACTTTGCTGTCCCTTTAGGCGGGGGGCCAGTACCTTCACCACCGTGGCAACGTTCCGACTCCAAGGCAGCAGAGTGCTCGCCGTGTCCATGACCGGCGATGCCGTGAAGGCGAAGAACGGCTCGATGGTCGCCTACGACGGCCAGATGGCGTTCAAGAAGATGTCCGGCGGGGGCGAGGGCCTGCGCGGGATGGTGACCCGCCGGCTCACCGGCGAGCAGATGGAGGTGATGGAGGTCCGGGGGCAGGGCACCTGCTGGTTCGCCGACCGCGCCTCCGAGATCAACCTGGTCCAGCTGCACGGCGACAAGCTCTTCGTCGAGTCCAGCAACCTGCTCTGCGCCGACGCCGGTCTGCGCACCGGCACCAGCTTCACCGGGCTGCGCGGTGGCGCCACCGGCAACGGCCTGTTCACCACGACCGTGGAAGGCACCGGCCAGGCGGCGATCATGTCCGACGGCCCGGCGGTGGTGCTCCGGGTCACCCCGCAGTACCCGCTGAACGTCGACCCCGGCGCGTACGTCGCCCACCAGGGCAACCTCCAGCAGCACTTCCAGTCGGGTGTGACCTTCCGCACCCTCATGGGCGAGGGCGGCGGCGAGGCCTTCCAGATCCGCTTCGAGGGCGACGGGCTCGTCTACGTCCAGCCCAGCGAGCGCAACACCATCGGGGGCGACGTCTGATGCCCTTCCGCGAGATCAACTCGAAGATGATCGAGGCGACGGTGGTCCCCGGCCAGCGCCTGTTCAGCCAGCGCGGCGCGATGCTGGCGTACCGGGGCGAGGTCGGCTTCACGCCCAGCCTCAGCGGCGGCCAGGGCGGCCTGATGTCGATGATCGGGCGGCGGGTGGCCGGCGAGGCGACCCCGCTGATGACCGTCGAGGGCAGCGGCACCGTGCTGTTCGGCCACGGCGGCCACCACATCCAGGTGATCTCCCTCACCGGCGACACCCTGTACGTCGAGGCCGACCGGCTGCTCGCCTTCGACGGCACCCTGGAGCAGGGCACGATGTTCCTCGGCTCCCAGGGCGGGGTCATGGGCATGGTGCGCGGCCAGGTGAGCGGGCAGGGGCTGTTCACCACGACCCTGAAGGGCCACGGCTCGGTCGCGGTGATGGCCCACGGCGGGGTCATCGAGCTCCCCATCGCCCCCGGCCGGCCGGTCCACGTGGACCCGCAGGCCTACGTCGCCCACCACGGCGACGTCCGCAACAAGCTCTCCACGGCCCTGGGCTGGCGCGACATGGTCGGCCGCGGCTCCGGCGAGGCCTTCCAGCTGGAGCTGAGCGGCAGCGGCGCGGTGTACGTCCAGGCCTCGGAGGAGAAGCTGTGAGCACCCCTGTCATCCACGACCCGCACTCGCTGCCCTCCGACGACAACGTCAACGCGTACACCTTCTGCGTGGAGCTCAAGGGCTCCCAGTGGTTCCTGCAGAAGGGCAAGATGATCGCCTACTACGGGCGCATCGAGTTCAACGGCATCGGCCACGGGCGGCTCGACCGGCTGGTCCGCACCTCCTTCCACTCGCCGCTGCACGCGAGCGACTGGGTGGTGGCCGAGGGCAGCGGCAAGATGCTGCTCGCCGACCGCGCCTTCGACGTGAACTCGTACGACCTCGACGAGGGCAACCTGACGATCCGCTCGGGCAATCTGCTCGCGTACCAGCCGACGCTGGCGCTGAAGCAGTCGATCGTGCCGGGCTTCGTCACCCTCATCGGCACGGGCAAGTTCGTCGCCGCCTCCAACGGCCCGGTGGTCTTCATGGAGCCGCCGCTGCGGGTCGACCCGCAGGCGCTGGTCGGCTGGGCCGACTGCCCCTCCCCCTGCCACCACTACGACCACGGCTACCTGACCGGCGTGATGGGCGGCGTACGGGCCCTGACGGGCATCGGCGGCACCTCGGGCGAGGAGCACCAGTTCGAGTTCGTGGGCGCGGGCACGGTGCTGCTGCAGTCGACGGAGCTGCTGATGCCGGAGCGCGCGATCGGCGAGCCCGGGGCCCAGCCGGGCGTGCCGGGGGGTCAGGGCGCGCACGGCTCCGGGCAGGGGCCGCTCGGCCAGGTACCGCGTCTTCCCGGACAGCTCGGCGACCTCCAGCGTCGCTTCGGCCTGTGAGCGGTAGTCTGCGGAGTGTGACGTCCTCGAACGTCTGCGCCCGTCGGCCGGGGTTCGGGGTCCCGCACCGGGTGCCGGGAGTCACACCCCGCTACTTCGTCAAGTTTTCAACTTCTTAGGTAGAATCCATATATGGAGACGGAAACGGCCACCCCCTGGCTCACCGACGGCGAACAGTGCGCCTGGCGCACCTACCTCGACGTCAACAGGATGCTGACGTACCAGATGGAGAAGGACCTCCAGCCCTTCGGCCTGACCATGAACGACTACGAGATCCTGGTGAATCTCTCCGAGTCGGCCGACCGGCGCCTGCGGATGAGCGACCTGGCCTCGGCCACGCTCCAGTCCAAGAGCAGACTCTCCCACCAGATCACCCGGATGGAGAACGCCGGTCTGGTCCGCCGGGAGAACTGCGAGTCGGACCGGCGCGGACTGTACGCGGTGCTCACCGACCACGGCATGGAGACCATGCGCAAGGTCGCCCCGCACCACGTCGAGTCCGTGCGCACGCACTTCATCGACCAGCTCAGCCCGGCGGCCCTCGCCGACCTCCACGAGTCGCTCAAGCCGATCGCCGAGCAGCTCCGCGGACGCCGCGGAAAGCCGTAGCTCCGCCGACCACGGTACGCGAAGGGGCCCGGCGCCCGGAAACAGGCGCCGGGCCCCTCGTCGCGGGTCGGCGCCCGCTCAGTGCCCGGTCAGGCTCGCCACCAGCTCGTCCGAGGCGGCGTACGGGTCCAGCTCGCCGGCCGTGATGCGCTCCGCGAGCGCGTCCAGCCGCCGGTCGCCCCGCAGGTCGCCGATCCGCTCCCGCAGCGCCGTGATGGTGATCGTCTCGACCTCGCGGGCCGCGCGGGCCCGGCGGCGGCCGGCCAGCACGCCGTGCTCCTCCATCCACGCGCGGTGCTTCTCCAGCGCCTCCACGACCTCGTCGACGCCCTCGCCGCGCGCGGCGACCGTCTTGACGATCGGCGGGCGCCAGTCGCCGGGACCGCGCGCCTCGCCCAGGCCCAGCATGTGGTTGAGCTCGCGCGCGGTGGCGTCGGCGCCGTCCCGGTCGGCCTTGTTGACCACGTAGACGTCGCCGATCTCCAGGATGCCCGCCTTGGCCGCCTGGATGCCGTCGCCCATGCCCGGGGCGAGCAGCACCACCGAGGTGTCGGCCTGGGAGGCGATCTCCACCTCCGACTGCCCGACGCCCACGGTCTCCACCAGGATCACCTCGCAGCCGGCCGCGTCCAGCACCCGGATGGCCTGCGGAGCGGACCAGGCGAGGCCGCCCAGGTGCCCCCGGGTGGCCATGGAGCGGATGTAGACGCCCGGGTCGGAGGCGTGCTCCGACATCCGCACCCGGTCGCCCAGCAGCGCGCCGCCGCTGAACGGCGAGGACGGGTCCACGGCGAGCACGCCGACCCGCTTCCCCGCCCGGCGGTACGCGCTGACCAGGGCCGAGGTCGAGGTCGACTTGCCGACGCCGGGCGAGCCGGTCAGGCCCACCACGTAGGCGTTCCCGGTCAGCGGCGCGAGGGCCGCCATGACCTCGCGCAGCTGCGGGGACGCCCCCTCCACGAGCGAGATCAGCCGGGCCACGGCACGCGGCCGGCCCTCCCGTGCCTGCGCGACCAGATCGGGGACGTCCACCATGTGCGCTGCTCCTTGAGGTGACGGAGAGGTGACGGATTTACTTGCCGGGGACCTTCACGATCAGGGCGTCGCCCTGGCCGCCGCCGCCGCACAGGGCCGCCGCGCCGACGCCGCCGCCGCGCCGCTTGAGCTCCAGGGCCAGGTGCAGCACCACCCGGGCGCCGGACATGCCGATGGGGTGGCCGAGCGCGATGGCGCCACCGTTGACGTTCACCTTTTCAGGGGTCACGCCGAGGTCCTTCATTGACTGGTGGGCGACCGCCGCGAAGGCCTCGTTGATCTCGATCAGGTCCAGGTCGCCGACCTCCAGGCCCTCCTTCTTCAGGGCGTGCAGGATCGCGTTGGACGGCTGCGACTGGAGCGAGTTGTCCGGGCCGGCCACGTTGCCGTGGGCGCCGATCTCGGCGATCCACTCCAGGCCCAGCTCCTCCGCCTTGGCCTTGCTCATCACGACCACGGCGGCGGCGCCGTCGGAGATCTGCGAGGAGGTGCCGGCGGTGATGGTGCCGTCCTTGGCGAAGGCCGGGCGCAGCTTGCCGAGGGACTCGACGGTGGTCTCCGCGCGGATGCCCTCGTCCTGCGAGAAGACGACCGGCTCGCCCTTGCGCTGCGGGATCTCGACCGGGGTGATCTCGGCCTCGAAGACGCCGTTCTTCTGGGCCGCGGCGGCGCGCTGGTGCGACAGGGCGGCGATCTCGTCCTGGACCTCGCGCGGGATGCCGAGCCGGGTGTTGTGCTTCTCGGTGGACTCGCCCATCGCGATGTTCTCGAAGGCGTCGGTGAGGCCGTCGTACGCCATGGCGTCGAGCATCTCGATCGCGCCGTACTTGTAGCCCTCGCGGGACTTGGGCAGCAGGTGCGGGGCGTTGGTCATCGACTCCTGGCCGCCCGCGACCACGATGTCGAACTCGCCCGCGCGGATGAGCTGGTCGGCGAGCGCGATGGCGTCGAGGCCGGACAGACACACCTTGTTGACGGTGAGGGCCGGGACGTTCATCGGGATGCCGGCCTTGACGGCCGCCTGGCGGGCGGGGATCTGCCCGGCGCCCGCCTGGAGCACCTGGCCCATGATCACGTACTGCACCTGGTCGCCGCCGATGCCGGCCCGGTCCAGCGCGGCCTTGATCGCGAAACCGCCCAGGTCGGCGCCCGAGAAGGTCTTGAGGGAGCCGAGCAGACGGCCCATGGGCGTGCGGGCGCCCGCGACGATCACTGAGGTGGTACCGGTCGTTCCAGACATGAGGCACAGCCCCTTGGGATGAGGAGTGAACGAGGGTTTACCGCCAATGTACTGAGCGCTGCCACACCCGGTCACCGGCCTGCCGGTGTGATCGCGCGCACGTTGCGTAACCATCCGGTCGGCGCTGCACTGGGGGGATGCTGACGCGAATCGACCACATCGGAATCGCCTGCCGGAACCTCGACGAGACCGTCGCGTTCTACCGGGCCACCTACGGCTTCGAGGTCTTCCACGAAGAGGTGAACGAGGAGCAGGGCGTCCGCGAGGCCATGCTCAAGATCAACGAGACCTCGGACGGCGGGGCCTCCTACCTCCAGCTCCTGGAGCCCACCCGGGAGGACTCGGCGGTGGGCAAGTGGCTCGCCAAGAACGGCGAGGGCGTGCATCACATCGCCTTCGGCACCGCGGACGTGGACGGCGACGCCGAGGCCATCCGGGGCAAGGGCGTCCGGGTGCTCTACGACGAGCCGCGGACCGGCTCCATGGGCTCCCGCATCACCTTCCTGCACCCCAAGGACTGCCACGGCGTCCTGACGGAACTGGTCACCTCGGCGCAGTCCCCGGCTGACCACTCCTCAGCGGAGCACTGACCTCCGGATTCCCGGCCCGGTAGAGTGGGCGACTCCGGGCCGGGGCCGGTCGGAGCCGTGCGCGCACGGGTCCGAAGTCGGGATGTCGGGGTCGTCCGATCTGCCACGATTCCCCGGGGGTCCGTCCTCGGCCGTGAGGGCGAGACCGCTGGAGTTGCGACCAGGGTTGGGGTCTCCCCTGCTCGAAGAGCTCGGGGAAGGATGGGACCGCGCAGTGCGGGGCTACGAACGCCAGGAGAGCCAGCGAGCTGAAGAGGACCATCTCTCGCGGTTCGAGGCCGAGATGGACCGGCTGAAGACCGAGCGGGAGAAGGCCGTCCAGCACGCCGAGGACCTCGGCTACCAGGTCGAGGTGTTGCGCGCCAAGCTCCACGAGGCGCGCCGCACCATCGCGTCCCGGCCCGCGTACGACAGCGCGGACATCGGCTACCAGGCCGAGCAGATGCTGCGCAACGCGCAGGCGCAGGCCGAGCAGCTCCGCCAGGACGCCGAGCGCGAGCTGCGCGAGGCGCGCGCCCAGACCCAGCGCATCCTCCAGGAGCACGCGGAGCAGCAGGCCCGGCTCCAGTCGGAGCTGCACACCGAGGCCGTCACCCGCCGCCAGCAGCTCGACCAGGAGCTCAACGAGCGCCGCCAGACCGTCGAGTCGCACGTCAACGAGAACGTGGCCTGGGCCGAGCAGCTGCGCGCCCGCACGGAGTCGCAGGCCCGGCGCCTGATGGAGGAGTCCCGCGCCGAGGCCGAGCAGTCGCTGGCCGCCGCGCGCGCGGAGGCGGTCCGGGTGGCCGAGGAGACCCGGCGCCGGATCGGTTCCGAGGCCGAGGCGGCCCGTGCCGAGGCGGAAGCGATTCTGCTGCGCGCCCGCAAGGACGCCGAGCGGATGCTGGGCGCCGCGTCCAGCCAGGCCCAGGAGGCCGCCGGCCACTCCGAGCAGCTGCGCTCCGCCACCGCCGCCGAGACGGACCAGGCCCGCCGCGAGGCCGCCGAGCTGTCCCGGGCCGCCGAGCAGCGCGTCCAGGAGGCCGAGGAGCGGCTGCGCGAGGCCCGTACGGAGGCCGAGCGGACGCTGTCCGAGGCCAAGGACTCCGCCGCCAAGCAGCTCGCCGGCGCCGAGTCGGTCAACGAGCAGCGCACCCGCACCGCGAAGGCGGAGATCGCGCGCCTGGTCGGCGAGGCCACCAAGGAGGCCGAGGCCCTCAAGGAGCAGGCCGGGGAGAAGCTGCGGGAGGCCACCGCCGAGGCCGAGAAGCTGGTCTCGGAGGCCGCCGAGAAGGCCCGTACGGTCGCCGCCGAGGACTCCGCCGCCGCGCTCGCCAAGGCCGCGCGGACCGCCGAGGAGGTCCTGACCAAGGCGTCCGCCGACGCCCAGGAGACCACCCGCAAGGCGACCGAGGAGGCCGAGCGGATCCGGCGCGAGGCCGAGACCGAGGCGGACCGGCTGCGCTCCACCGCCGAGGAGCAGGCCGACGAGCTGCTGGGCTCGGCGAAGGACGACACGCAGGAGTACCGCGCCAAGACGGTCGAGCTCCAGGAGGAGGCCCGCCGGCTGCGCGGCGAGGCCGAGGGGCTGCGGGCCGAGGCGATCGCCGAGGGCGAGCGGATCCGCGGCGAGGCCCGGCGCGAGGCCGTCGGCCAGATCGAGGAGGCGGCCAGGACCGCCGAGGAGCTGCTGACCAAGGCGCGCACGGACGCCGAGGAGCAGCGCACCAGTGCCGGCGCGGAGAGCGAGCGGGTCCGCTCCGAGGCCATGGAGCGGGCGCAGACCCTGCGCACCCAGGCCGAGGAGACGCTGGAGCGCACCCGCGCCGAGGCCGAGCGGATGCGCGCCGAGGCCGAGGAGCAGGCCGAGTCGGTCAAGGAGGCGGCGGAGGAGATCGCCGTCGCCGTGCGCGAGGAGGCCGAGCGGGCCGCCACGGCGCGCCAGACCGACGCCGCAGCCGAGCTGGCCCGGCTGCACTCCGAGGCGGAGGGCAGGCTGTCGGCCGCCGCCGAGGAGCTCACCGACGCGCGGGCCGAGGGCGAGCGGATCCGGCGCGAGGCGGCGGAGGAGGCCGAGCGGCAGCGGAGCGAGTCCGCCGAGCGGGTCCGCACGCTGCGGGCGCAGGCGGAGCAGGAGGCCGAGCGGCTGCGCGCGGAGGCCTCGCAGGACGCGACGGCCGCGCGTACCGAGGCGGAGTCCGCCGCGACGACGCTGCGCGAGGAGGCCGGGGCCGAGGCCGAGCGGCTGCGGTCCGAGGCGCAGGAGACCGCCGACCGGGTGCGGTCCGAGGCCGCGTCCGCCGCCGAGCGGGTCGCCGCGGAGGCCGCGGAGGCGCTGTCGGCCGCGCGGGAGGAGGCCAACCGGCGCCGCCGGGAGGCCGAGGAGACCCTGGACTCGGCGCGCGCCGAGGCGGACCGCGAGCGCCAGGTGGCCCGGGAGCGCGGCGAGGACCTGCTGGCCTCCGCCCGCAAGCGGGTGGAGGAGGCGCAGACCGAGGCGCACCGGCTGGTCGAGGAGGCCGACGCCCGCGCCACGGAGCTGGTGTCCGGCGCCAAGCAGACCGCCCAGGAGGTGCGGGACTCGGTCGCGGGGCTGCGGGAGGCCGCCGAGGAGGAGATCGCGGGGCTGCGCAGCACCGCCGAGCACGTGGCGGAGCGCACCCGGACCGAGGCGCAGGAGGAGGCGGACCGGGTCCGCGCCGACGCGTACGAGGAGCGGGAGCGGGCCACCGAGGACGCGAACCGCACCCGGGAGCGGGCGCGGGAGGAGTCCGAGGCGGCGAAGGCGCTGGCCGAGCGGACCGTCACGGACGCGCTCGCGGAGGCCGAGAAGCTGCGGTCGGACACCGCGGAGTACGCGCAGCGGGTACGGACCGAGGCGACGGACGCGCTGGCGTCGGCCGAGCAGGACGCGGCCCGCACCCGCGCGGACGCCCGCGAGGACGCGAACCGGATCCGTTCGGAGGCGGCCGGCCAGTCGGAGACGGTGGTCGGCGAGGCCCGCGCGGAGGCCGAGCGGATCGGCGCCGAGGCGGAGCAGGTCCTGGACGAGGCCCGGCAGGCGGCCGACAAGCGGCGTTCGGACGCGGCGGAGCAGGCCGACACCCTGGTCGGCGAGGCGACCGCCGAGGCGGAGCGGATCACCACCGAGGCGCGGCTCGTCCTGGACGAGGCCCGGGAGACCGCGGACAAGCGGCGTTCGGACGCGGCGGAGCAGGCCGACGCGCTCGTCGGCGAGGCGACGGCGGAGGCCGAGCGGATCACCACCGAGGCCGCCGAGCTGCTGGAGAGCACCGAGCAGGACGCGGCCCGGCTGCGCGCCGAGGCCGAGCAGGTCAAGGTCGACGGCGAGGCGCACGCGCAGGCGCTGCGCACGGCGGCGCTGGAGGACGCGGACCGGATCCTCGACGAGGCCCGGCAGGCGGCCGACAAGCGGCGTTCGGACGCGGCGGAGCAGGCCGACGCGCTCGTCGCCGAGGCGAGCGCCGAGTCCGAGCGGATCACGACCGAGGCCGCCGAGCTGCTGGAGAGCACCGAGCAGGACGCGGCCCGGCTGCGCGCCGAGGCCGAGCAGGTCAAGGCGGACGGCGAGGCGGAGGCGGAGGCGCTGCGCGCCGCGGCCCGCGCGGACGGCGAGCGGGTGCTGGACGAGGCCCGGCAGGCCGCCGACAAGCGACGGGCGGACGCCGCCGAGCAGGCCGACACCCTCATCGGCGAGGCGACGGCCGAGGCGGAGCGGATCCGCGTCGAGTCGGAGCGGGCGAGGGCGGAGGCCGAGGCGGCCGCCGAGGAGATGCGCGCCGAGGCGCGCGCCGAGGCCGACCGGACGCTGGACGAGGCCCGCGAGGCCGGCGCGAAGAAGCGCGCCGACGCGGCCGAGCAGGCCGACCAGTTGATGACGAAGGCGCAGGAGGAGGCGCTGCGCGCCACCACCGAGGCGGAGACGCAGGCGGACACGATGGTCGGCGCGGCCCGCAAGGAGGCCGAGCGGATCGTCGCCGAGGCGACCATCGAGGGCAACTCGCTGGTCGAGAAGGCCCGTACGGACGCCGACGAGCTGCTGGTCGGGGCCCGGAGCGACGCCACGGCCATAAGGGACCGCGCGGAGGAGCTGCGGTCCCGGATCGAGGGCGAGATCGAGGAGCTGCACGAGCGGGCGCGGCGCGAGACGGCCGAGCAGATGAAGACGGCCGGCGAGCGCGTCGACAAGCTGGTGAAGGCGGCGACCGAGCAGCGCGCGGAGGCCGAGGAGAAGTCCAAGGAGATGCTCTCCGAGGCGAGTTCCGAGGCGAGCAAGGTGCGCATCTCCGCGGTGAAGCGGGCGGAGGGGCTCCTCAAGGAGGCCGAGCAGAAGAAGGCCTCGCTCGTCGCGGAGGCGGAGAAGATCAAGGCGGATGCGGAGCGCGAGGCGGAGCGGACCGTCGAGGAGGGCAAGCGCGAGCTGGAGGTGCTGGTCCGGCGCCGCGAGAGCATCAATGCCGAGATCTCCCGTGTCCAGGACGTCCTCGAAGCGTTGGAGTCTTTCGAGGCGCCGGGCGGAGGGGGGAAGTCCGCCGGCGGCCCGTCGGTCAAGGCGGGCGCGTCCGCGGGATCCACTCGTTCGAGTGGCAAGTCCTCGGATAGCTAGCCACCCGAAAGGCTGGACATTCTCCCGATCAAACGGGCATACGCTCGATGACACGCCGCTTCGGCCCCTAGGATTCCCTCTAACACCTCACCGGTCTCTTTCGACAGGAACCTCATGAGCGACACATCCTCCCCCTTCGGCTTCGAGCTCGTGCGGCGTGGTTACGACCGCGGTCAGGTGGACGACCGCATTACCAAGCTCGTCGCCGACCGTGACAGCGCCTTGTCGCGGATCACCTCTCTGGAAAAGCGCATCGAGGAACTGCACCTCGAAACGCAGAACGCCCAGGCCCAGGTCAGCGACGCGGAGCCGTCGTACGCCGGTCTCGGTGCCCGGGTCGAGAAGATCCTGCGGCTGGCCGAGGAGGAGGCGAAGGACCTGCGCGAGGAGGCCCGTCGCGCCGCCGAGCAGCACCGCGAGCTCGCCGAGTCGGCCGCCCAGCAGGTGCGCAACGACGCGGAGTCCTTCGCGGCCGAGCGCAAGGCCAAGGCCGAGGACGAGGGCGTCCGGATCGTCGAGAAGGCGCAGGGCGAGGCCAACTCGCTGCGTTCCGAGGCGCAGAAGGACGCGCAGTCGAAGCGCGAGGAGGCGGACGCCCTCTTCGAGGAGACCCGCGCCAAGGCCGCCCAGGCCGCCGCGGACTTCGAGACCAACCTGGCCAAGCGCCGCGAGCAGTCGGAGCGCGACCTGGCCGCCCGCCAGGCCAAGGCCGAGAAGCGCCTCGCGGAGATCGAGCACCGGGCGGAGCAGCTGCGCCTGGAGGCCGAGAAGCTGCGTACGGACGCGGAGCGCCGGGCCCGCCAGACGGTGGAGACCGCGCAGCGCCAGGCCGAGGACATCGTGGCCGACGCGAACGCCAAGGCCGACCGGATCCGCAGCGAATCGGAGCGCGAGCTGGCGGCGCTGACGAACCGCCGCGACTCCATCAACGCGCAGCTGACCAACGTCCGCGAGATGCTGGCCACGCTGACCGGCGCCGCGGTGGCCGCGGCCGGTTCCCCGATCGACGACGAGCGCACCGCGGGCGTCCCCGCCCAGCAGTCCCGCTAGTCGCCGGCGCCCCCGAGGGGCCGCGCGGAGTTCACGAAAACCCCCTGTCATTCCGGTGGCGGGGGGTTTCGCGTGCCCGTAGCTTGGTACGCATGATCGAGCTGGAGGGTCTCACCAAGCGGTACGGGTCGAAGCTCGCGGTCGACCGGCTCAGCTTCCGGGTGCGGCCCGGGGTGGTCACGGGCTTCCTGGGGCCGAACGGGGCGGGCAAGTCGACCACCATGCGGATGATGCTGGACCTGGACAACCCGACGAGCGGCACGGTCCGGATCGACGGGCGGCACTACCGGGAGCTCCAGGAGCCGCTGAAGTACATCGGGGCGCTGCTCGACGCCAAGGCGATGCACGGCGGGCGCTCGGCGTACAACAACCTGCTGTGCCTGGCCCAGTCGAACCGCATTCCGGCCGCGCGGGTCGACGAGGTGCTGGATCTGGTGGGTCTGACGGCGGTCGCGCGGAAGAAGTCGAAGGGCTTCTCGCTCGGCATGGGGCAACGGCTCGGTATCGCCTCGGCGTTGCTCGGGGATCCCGAGATCCTGATGTTCGACGAACCCGTCAATGGTCTGGACCCCGAGGGAATTCACTGGATCCGCAATCTGATGAAGACACTCGCGGCCGAGGGCCGGACGATCTTCGTTTCGAGTCATCTGATGAGCGAAATGGCGCTGACGGCGGATCATCTCATCGTGATCGGCCAGGGCAGGCTGCTGGCCGACACGTCGATGGCGGATTTCATCCAGCAGAATTCCCGGAGTTACGTACGGCTCCGCTCTCCGCAGCGGGAACGGCTGCGGGACCTGCTCCAGGCGAACGGACTCATCGCCGTCGAGGCGGGCGGCGGGACGCTGGAGGTCGACGGGGCGACGACGGAGCGGCTCGGCGAGCTGGCCGCCGCGCACCAGATCACGCTCCACGAGCTGAGCTCCCAGCGCGCCTCGCTGGAGGAGGCGTTCATGCAGATGACGGCGGGCGCGGTGGAGTACCACGCGCACGGGACGGACGTGCACGGCGGCGGGGGCGCGCCCCCGCCGCCGGCTCCGGTCGACGGGCCCCGGTGGGGCGACAGCTACGAGGGGTCCTGAGCGATGGCGGCGGTGACGGCGGTCCTCCAGTCGGAGTGGACCAAGATCCGGACGGTCTCGTCGACGGTCTGGACACTGGCGAGCGCCCTGCTCGTGACGGTGGCGATGAGCGCGGCGCTGTGCGCGCTGATGAGCTCGACCTTCGACAAGCTCTCGGACACCGAGCGGGCGACCTTCGACCCGACCTTCGTCAGCTTCTCCGGGATGGTGCTCGGGCAGCTCGCGATGGTGGTCTTCGGGGTGCTGGTGGTGGGCACCGAGTACTCCTCGGGCATGATCCGCACCTCGCTCGCGGCGGTGCCGCAGCGGGCCACGTTCCTCTTCTCGAAGATCGCCGTGGCGGGGACGCTGGCGCTGGTCGTGGGCCTCGCCACCAGTTTCCTGTCCTTCTTCCTCGGCCAGGCGCTGCTCGGCGACCACCGCACCACCCTGGGCGCGGACAACGTGCTGCGGGCGGTGGTGGGCGGCGGGCTCTACATGGGGCTGATCGCGATCTTCTCGATGGGCGTGGCGTCGATGCTGCGCTCCTCGATGCTGTCGCTGGGCATCCTGGTGCCCTTCTTCTTCCTGATCTCCCAGATCCTGTCGGCGGTGCCGAAGGCGAAGGAGGTCGCCCGCTACTTCCCGGACCAGGCCGGCTCCAAGATCATGCAGGTGGTGCCGGACGCGATGGGCTCGGACAAGGCGCCGTACGGGCCCTGGGGCGGGCTCGGCATCATGCTGATCTGGGTGGTGGCCGCGCTGCTCGGCGGCTATCTGGTGCTGAAGCACCGCGACGCCTGAGCCGCGCCACCCGGGTTCCGGGCGCGAGCGGGGGATCAAGGCACAACGGTTCCGTTTCGGCGGAACCGTCAACGGCTGGATAAGCTCCTCACTCATACGGGGGGCTCCGGCCGCCGGCCACCACGCCCCGACGACAACCTGACCTGTCGATGGGGCTGCAGAATGATCGAGGCAGTCGGCCTGACCAAGCGCTATGGCGCCAAGACGGCCGTGTACAACCTTTCCTTCCAGGTGAGGCCCGGCCATGTCACCGGCTTCCTGGGCCCGAACGGCTCGGGCAAGTCCACGACCATGCGCATGATCCTCGGCCTGGACACACCGACTTCCGGCCATGTGACGATCGGCGGCCACCCCTTCCGGCAGCTCCCGAACGCCCCCCGTCAGGTGGGCGCGCTGCTCGACGCCAAGGCGGTGCACGGCGGGCGCAGCGCCCGCAGCCACCTGCTGTCGCTCGCCCAGCTCGCCGGCATCCCGGCCCGCCGGGTGGACGAGGTGCTCGGGGTCGTCGGACTCCAGGACGTCGCCAGGCGGCGCTCCAAGGGCTTCTCGCTGGGCATGGGGCAGCGGCTCGGCATCGCGGCGGCGCTCCTCGGCGACCCGCAGGTGCTGCTCTTCGACGAGCCGGTCAACGGTCTGGATCCCGAGGGCATCCTCTGGGTGCGCAACCTGATGAAGAAGCTGGCCGCCGAGGGGCGGACGGTCTTCGTCTCCAGCCACCTGATGAGCGAGATGGCGCTGACCGCCGACCACCTGATCGTGATCGGCCGAGGACAGCTGCTCGCCGACATGAGCGTCACCGACTTCATCTCGGCGAACTCGGCCGACTTCGCCCGGGTCCGCACCCCCGGGACCGAGCCGCAGCAGCGGGAGAAGCTGACCGCGGCGCTGACCGAGGCCGGCGGCCAGGTGATGCCGGAGCCGGACGGGGCGCTGCGGGTGACCGGGCTGGCGCTGCCTCGGATCAGCGACCTGGCGCACGGCGCGGACGTGCGCCTGTGGGAGCTCTCCCCGCACCAGGCCTCGCTGGAGGAGGCGTACATGCGCATGACGCAGGGCGCCGTCGACTACCGGTCGACCGACGACCGGCTGGCGCACCTCCAGGCGCCGCAGCCGCAGCCGCACGGGCAGGCGGCGTACGGGCAGGCGCAGCCGGAGGGTTACGCGGTCCCCGAGGTGCCGCAGCAGGGCTGGTACGCCCCGCCGCCGCCCGGACAGAACCCGTACGCCACCCCGCAGAACCCGCAGCAGGGCCCGAACACCGAGGAAGCCCGATGACGACCCCGTACGCCTACGTCTCCCCGATCCCGGTCCGCAAGGCGCACCTGGGCGACGCGCTCGCCTCGGAGTGGACCAAGATCCGCTCGGTGCGCTCCACGATGTGGACGCTGGGCGTCATGGTGCTGCTGATGCTCTCCATCGGCCTGGGCGTCGCGGCCATCGCGTCCGCGTCCAAGGCTCCGATGGGCGAGGAGTCGGCGCTCGGCTTCGGCTTCTTCGGGATGCTGCCGGCCTCGATCTGCGTGATCACGCTCGGCGTGCTGACCATCGCCTCCGAGTACGGCACCGGCATGATCCGCACGACCCTGACGGCCTGCCCGAGCCGCAGCCGGGTGCTCGCGGCGAAGGCGATCGTCTTCTTCCTGCTCGTCTTCACGGTCACCACGGTGATCGCGGCGCTGGTCGCGGCGGCCCAGGTCGCCATCGTGGACACGGCGGCGACGCCGTCGGCGGGCGAGTGGCTGCGGGCGACGGTCGGGGCGGGCGCCTACCTCGCGACGCTGGGGCTGCTGTCGCTGGGGGTGGGCACGCTCATCCGGCACTCGGCGGGCGCGATCACGGTGATGATCGGTCTGCTGCTGCTCCCGCTGGTGGCGGCCATGTTCATGTTCTCCGCGGCGCTGAAGTCGGTGCAGGAGTTCCTGTTCACCTACGCGATCCCCTCGCAGATGATCGCGCTGTACAGCGACGTCGCGCCGTTCGGCGAGAACGGCCCGGCGGGCTGGGAGCCGCTGCTGATCATGGTGGGCCTCACGGCCGTCGTCTTCGGCGGCGCCTTCGCGCTGCTCAACAGCCGGGACGTCTGAGCCGCGACGTCCGGGCCGGGCCCCGGGGCTCCGGCTCAGTACTTCGGCGCGTTACGGGACCGCTGCACCCTGCTGGTGCGGCGGTCCTTCGCGCTCCAGCAGGCCTTGTGCCAGTGCCTGCGGTCGTCCACTCCCCCGTACTCGGGCCAGGCCACCACGTGCGGGGCGCCGCCGGGGATCTCCTGGTCGCAGCCGGGGCAGCGGTAGCGCTTGCCGGGGGCGCTCGCGCCGGCGACATGGCGGACGTACCACTCCTCGCCCTGCCAGGTCTCGCTGCGCTGCGCGCCGCCGTAGCGGTCGCCGGAATCGCCCTGCGGATCGGGCTGCGCGCCGCCTCGGGCGCGGTTGTGGCGCGGGGACACTTCGACACCTCACGGAGGTCTGGACACTGACGGTTCCGTCCAGCCTACGGGCCGCGACGGGGCGTCCCCGCACCCGCCCGTGGCGGATCAGCCGAAAATCGCAAGAACTTCATGAACGCCCGTTGCCTTTGGCACGTGTCAGACGTTGTTGCCGGTACGAGGGGAAGTTCGCGAGGGGGAGACGCGCCGGCCGCGAGGAGGCAGAAGCGATGCGCGTGGGTACGTTCGTGCTGGCCGCACAGTTCCCGGGGCAGGGCCAGCAGGAGGCACTGCACCGGGCGGTGCGGACCGCGGAGACGGCCGAGGAGGCGGGGCTCGACTCCGTCTGGCTCGCCGAGCACCACTTCGTGCCGTACGGGGTCTGCCCGTCGGCCGTCACGCTGGCCGCGCTGCTCCTCGGGCGCACCCGCCGGCTGCGGGTCGGCACGGCGGTCAGCGTGCTGCCGAGCGCGCACCCGGTCGCCCTGGGCGAGCAGGCGGCCCTACTGCACGTGGCCTCCGGGGGCAGGTTCACCCTCGGGGTCGGGCGGGGCGGGCCGTGGGTGGACCTGGAGGTGTTCGGCGCGGGCCTGCCGGCGTACGAGGAGGGCTTCCCGGAATCGCTCGACCTGCTGCTGCGCTGGCTGCGCGAGCCCCGGGTCGGCGCCGAGGGCGAGCGCTACGCCTTCCGCGAGGTGGCGGTGGTGCCGGGGCCCGGGGAGCTGATCGGCGGGCCGGCGGCGCCCGAGGTGGTGGTCGCCTGCACCTCCCCGTCGAGTGTCCGGCTGGCCGCCGCGCGCGGGCTGCCGATGCTGCTCGGGATGCACTGCGGCGACGAGGAGAAGGCCGAGATGGTGGCCTGCTGGGAGCGGGCCGCGCGGGAGGCGGGGCGGGACCCGGACGAGCTCGCGCGGATCGGCTCGGGCCATGTCTCGGCCGGGGTGGTGCAGCTCGCGGACCGGGGAGCGCACGCGGCGGAGGCGCTGGTGAAGGCGATGCCGGGCTGGCTGAGACAGGGGCTCGACGCCCATGTGACGGTGGACGGCCGGCACCGCGCGATGCGCGACCCGGTGGCCTACACGGAGCTGCTCTGCGGCCTCCATCCGGTGGGCACCCCGAGACTCGCGGCCGACCGGCTGGCGGCGACCGCCGAGCGGACCGGCATCACCCGCTTCGCGCTGCTCGCCGAGGGCTCGGGCGAGCTCGCCGCCACCGAGGAGAACGTGCGCCGGCTGGGCACCGAGGTGCTGCCGCTGCTGGTCTGACCAGGGCCGCCCCGGCCCGGGCGGGGCGCGGGCAGGACCGTGCTGCCGCTCCGGCGTCTCCTCGTTCTCCCGCGACGCGGAGCGGCAGCACCAGGCCTTGTCAGCAGTCGCGCAGTTCGGGCGACTGGTTGAGCAGCTGGCCCCGTATGGAGGTGAAGCGGGCGAGCCGCTCGTCCACCGAGGGGTCCAGCGGGAAGACCGCCACGCGGTGGCAGTTCTGGAAGGCGAGACGCACTCCGAAGTGCCGCTGGAGCGCACCGCGGATGGCATCGCTCGCCAGGGCGCGCAACAGCTGACCACGTGCCTGCTCGTCCGGCGGCGGCGTCTGGTTGTCGGCGAACTCTCCGCCGTCGACCTTCAGCTGTGCCACCAGCGAGCTGATCATCTCCCATGCGTAGGGCAGGGAGGTCCGGACGCAGTCGACGAAGTCGGCTTCGTCGACCTCGCCTCGCTCGGCCTGTTCCAACAGCGCCGGTGAGACGTCGAGCGACATGGGTTCTCCTCTCGCGACCCCGACGGGCGGGGCCTTGCGGGCAGGGACAGGGGACGGCGACGCGCACGCAGCGTGCACGGGCGACGACCTCCCGCGTTCCACGGTAAGCGCGCCGGTCTGCCCGCACCAGGAGATTGGGCGCACAACCGGCCAATAAGTGACGCCCGTTGGGCGAGTGCCGGGCGGGCGGTACGGCCCGAATCGCGCCGGAAGGCGTCCGTCTTGTAGCGTTGCGGACCATGCGTCTCGTCATTGCCCGCTGTTCCGTGGACTACGCGGGCCGGCTCACCGCCCACCTGCCCTCCGCGCCCCGTCTGATCCTGGTCAAGGCAGACGGCAGCGTCTCCATCCACGCGGACGACCGCGCGTACAAACCGCTCAACTGGATGTCCCCGCCGTGCACCCTCAAGGAGGGGGCCGACGGCGAGGCCGGCGTCTGGACCGTGATCAACAAAGCGGGCGAGAAACTGATCATCACGATGGAGGAGATCCTCCACGACTCCTCGCACGAGCTCGGGGTGGACCCCGGTCTCATCAAGGACGGCGTGGAGGCCCACCTCCAGGAGCTGCTCGCCGACCGGATCGAGACGCTGGGCGAGGGCTGGACGCTGATCCGCCGCGAGTACCCGACGGCCATCGGCCCGGTGGACATCCTGTGCCGCGACTCCGACGGGGCGACGGTCGCGGTCGAGATCAAGCGGCGCGGCGAGATCGACGGCGTCGAGCAGCTGACCCGCTACCTGGAGCTGCTCAACCGCGATCCGCACCTGGCGCCGGTGAAGGGCGTCTTCGCGGCGCAGGAGATCAAGCCGCAGGCGCGGGTGCTCGCCAACGACCGGGGGATCGACTGCGTGGTGCTCGACTACGACGCGCTGCGCGGCATCGAGGACGACAAGCTGCGCCTGTTCTGACCGTAGCGGGGGCACCCGCACGGACACGCGTACGGAGAAGGCCCGGGAGCCGGACGGCACCCGGGCCTTTCGCGTACGCGGGATACGCCGGGGGCTCCGGTCAGGCCGGGTCCGCCGGGGCGGACTCGGAGCGGGAGGCGGAGGCGGAGCCGGTGGGGTTGTCGGTGGGCGGCGTCGTCGTCGGGTCGTCGGTCGGCGGCGTCGTCGGCGGCGTCGTGGGCGGGGTGGTCGGCGGCGTCGTCGGCGTCCTGGTGGGCGTCGGGGTCCGCGTCGGGGACAGGGTGGGCTCCGGCGGCGTCGTGGTCGCCCCCGGGCCGGTCGGGGTGGGGCTGCCCGTCGCGGACGGCGAGCCGCTCGCGGACGGGGTGCCCGAGGAGGCCGTCGCGCCCGGGGAGGCGGTGCCGGTGGGGCCCGGCTGGGCCGGGTCCGAGGGCCCGCCGGTGGCGTCCTCGGTGGACTCGCCGTCGCCGGGGGTGCCGTCGTCCGTGCCGTCGCCCGGGTCGGCGCTGCTGTCGGAGGTGACCTTGTCGTTGGAGGGGTGCTCGTCCCCGCCGGAGGTGGCACCGATCGCGACCACGGTGCCGAGCACGGCGACGAGCAGGGCGCCCGCGCCGACGGCGGCCAGGTTGCGGCGGGCGCCCGCGAGGAGGCCCTTGGCGCGCCCGCGGCGGTCCCGGTCCTCGTCCTCGTCCCCGGCCCCGGCCCCGGCCACGTGCCCGGGTCCGGCCGGGGCGGTCACGACGGTCGGGGCGTCGTCGGAGAAGGCGGCGAGGGAGGCGGGCGCGGCGCCCGCACCGGGGGCCACCGGCGGGAAGGGCGTCGGGACGGTCGGCGCGTGCCCGGCGGGGGCGGGCGGGCCGCCGAAGCCGGTGAAGCCCGTGAAGTCGCTGGGCGCGGCCAGCGTGGGGAAGGCGGACCTGGCCGGCGGCGGGGCGGCCACCGGGAGGCCCCGGGGCGGCGAGTGGGGGCCCTCGTCGTGCTCGGCCGGAGCGTGCGGGTCGCCGGGGGCGGGCTCGGCCGGGAGGGCCTCGCCGGTGAGGTCGGCGACGAGGGCGAGGGCGCGGCGGCCGGCGACGGTGCCCCGCTTGTCGGCGAGGGCGCCGCGCAGCCCGATGGAGGCCTCCAGTTCGGCGCGGGCCCGCTGGAGGCTGCCCGCGCAGAGCGCGAGGATGCCCAACTCGTGGTGGAAATAGGCCTCTTCGGCGACGTCGCCGGAGCGCCGGGCGGCCTCCTGGCCGCCGCGCAGGGCCCGCTCCCAGGCGCCCCAGTGGAGTCCGGCGGCGAAGGCGGGCGCGGCGGCGCGGGCCAGCAGGACGCCGGTCGCGGAGTGCTCGGCGCCGCTGCCGGGGACGAGCGCGGCGAGCGCGGCGAGCAGCGCGTCGGCCTCGGCGGTGGCCCGCTCGGGGGTGACCGAGGGGTGCGAGGCCCACCAGGCGTAGTGCTGGGCGACGGTGTGGGCGCGCCCGGTGGCGTCCTCCTCGTACCCCTGGGCGAGGAGCTGGGTGAGCGCTCCGGCGGCGAGGCGGTAGCGGGAGCCGACCGGGGAGAGCAGCCCGCAGCCCATGAGTTCGCCGAGGGCGGCGTCCGCGTGGGTGTCGCCGACGAGGGCGGGCAGGTGTGCCTGGTGCGGCACCTCGCCGCCGAGGGCGACGGCGAAGCGCAGGGTGTCCTGGGCGGCGCGGCTGAGCCGGGAGGCGAGCAGGGAGGCCGGGGCGGCGCCCTCGCCGAGGCTGGGCAGCGGTACGTCGCGCACTTCGACGTCGGGGTCGTCGTCGACGGCCCCGGCGGAGCCGGGTGCCGGGGCCGGGGGGACGGCGGGGGCGGCGCCGGTGGGCCCGAAGGCCTCCTCCAGGGCGCCGAAGGCGTCGAACTCGGCCGGGCCGACCCGGAGTCGGTCGCGCTGCCGGAGCAGGGCCGCGGCCTGGACGAAGCGCAGCGGCAGGCCCTCGGACTCGAACCAGAGGTCGCCGGCCCAGTTGGCCTCCTCCTCGGTGAGGGTGCGGCCGACGGCGCTCTCCAGGAGCTCGACGGCGGCGGGGCGGCCGAGTCCGCTGAGGGCGATCTCCTCCAGGGCGGCCTCGGGCGAGGGCGCGGGGACGTCGGGGGTGGCGCCGAAGAGGAAGGCGCAGTCGGGGGTGGCGGCCAGCAGGTCGTCGAGGGCGGTGCCGCCGAACTCCAGGTCGTCGACGAGGACGATGGCGCCGATCCGCCGCACCTCGATGAGGAGTTCCTCCCGGTCGGGCCGGAAGCCGGGCGCGTACTGGACGGTGTGGAACAGCTCGTACAGCAGCTCGGTGGCGGTGCGGTGGTGGCCGGAGAGGCGCACGACGCCGTCGGGCGCGATGTCGGCGCAGTCGGCGGCGACGGCGGCGATGAGGCTGCTGCGGCCGGAGCCCGCGGGGCCGGTGAGGCGCGCGGAGCGGCCCCGGGTGAGGTGCCGGGCCAGGAGTTCGCGCTGCTCCTGCCGTTCGAGCAGGGGCAGGGCGGGGGCGGCGGGGCCGGGCGGTACGGGGGGCGCGGCGGCGCGGGCGGCCTCGGCGCGCTCCTCGGGGGTGCGGCGGCGGGGGGCCGGGGGCTGCTCGCCGGGCGGGCAGACCTCGATCTCGCTGCCGTCGACCGGGTTGACGGTGAGGAGCAGGCCGCCGGCGACGACGCGGGCCGTGCGGACCCGGGCGGGGGCGGTGGACGCGGGCACGAGCGCGGCGGAGGGACCGGGGCGGGCCTCCTCGCCCTCGGTGTCGTGACCGTACTCCTCGGGTCCCCGGTGGGTCGGGTCCATGGTGCTAGCTCCCAAGCGACGGGCGATGTGCAGGCGAGAGCCGACCCTAGACGGTCGCCGTGGCTCCGGGAACAGGCGGGGTGCCGTGGAGACCAAGACGTCACGGTCTTGTGAGGATTGGGCCGGACGCCTGTTCTCCACAGCCGCTCCACGCGGGCTTCACGGCCGCGCGGCCGGGCCGCTCCCCCGGCACTCCCCCGGCGGGCCGCCGAAGGGTGGCCGTGCGGGCCCGTGTGCGGTCAGACGCGGGGCAGGGATTCCGCGGCGAGGCCGCCCTCGATGGCGAGGATGCGGTGCAGCCGGGTGGCCACGAGGAGGCGCTGCATCTGGGGCGGGACCCCGCGCAGCACCAGGCGGCGGCCGCAGCGGCCGGCCCGGCGGTGGGCGCCCATGATGACCCCGAGCCCGGTGGCGTCCCAGGAGTCGAGGCCGGTCAGGTCGAGCACGAGGTCGCCGATTCCGTCGTCGACGGCCGAGTGCAGGACCGTACGGGCGTCCGCCGCGCTGCGGACGTCGAGGCGGCCCCCGACGACCAGCTCGACGTGGTCGCCCCTGATGTGCATATGCGCTCCCCGAGAGTGCTCCGTCGTGTGCCCGTCTTCGCAACGACTGACTGCCGGGTCGGCGGAAGCGTTGCGCCTTGTAAGCGAACCGATATCGAAATTCACCCCGAGGGGCGATGGCGTGGGGGACGGTCGGACCCCTGTGCGGACTCCGCGCCGACCCCCCTGCGGAATCAGTACGTGTAGAAGCCCTGCCCGCTCTTGCGCCCGATGTCACCCGCGTCCACCATCCGGCGCATCAGCTCCGGCGGGGCGAACTTCTCGTCCTGGGTCTCGGTGTAGATGTTGCCGGTGGCGTTGACGAGGATGTCGACGCCGGTGAGGTCGGTGGTGGCGAGCGGGCCCATGGCGTGCCCGAAGCCCAGCCGGCAGGCGATGTCGATGTCCTCGGCGGTGGCCACGCCCGACTCGTAGAGCTTGGCGGCCTCGACGACGAGGGCCGAGATCAGGCGGGTGGTGACGAAGCCGGCGACGTCGCGGTTGACGACGATGCAGGTCTTGCCGACGGACTCGGCGTACTCCCGCGCGGTGGCGAGGGTGGCGTCGCTCGTCTTGTGGCCTCGGACCAGCTCGCACAGCCGCATCATCGGGACCGGCGAGAAGAAGTGGGTGCCGACCACGGACTCCGGGCGCTCCGTCACCGCGGCGATCTTGGTGATCGGGATGGCGGAGGTGTTGGAGGCGAGCACGGCGCCGTCCTTGGCGACCTTGTCGAGGGCGCGGAAGATCTCGTGCTTGACCTCCAGCTTCTCGAAGACGGCCTCGACGACGATGTCGGCGTCGGCGACGGCGTCCAGGTCGGTGGTGGCGGTGATGCGGCCGAGGGCGGCCTCGGCGTCGGCGGCGGCCAGCTTGCCCTTGGCGACGAAGCGGTCGTACGAGGCCGCGATCGCCTCGGTGCCCCGGGTCAGCGCGGCGTCGGTGACGTCGCGCAGGACGACGTCCCAGCCTGCCTGGGCCGAGACCTGCGCGATCCCGGACCCCATGAGTCCGGCCCCGATGACGGCGAGCTTCCCTGCCACGTCTTCCACCCCTCATTGCCCATAACGACTGTTCACTTCTGGCTCTCCGGCGGAGATTAGCGGGCCCGGGGCGCCAAGTGACCGCGAAGTAACGCGCGTCACGCCCGGTTTGACGGACGTCACACTCGCGACACCCCGGCCATGGGCCGGATCGCGTCGCCTCATACCCCTGGGGGGTATATAGTCGTCTGTCATGCGTCGCTTCGACCCGAGAGCCGCCCCCGCGCCGCTTCTGCTGCTGGCCGGCATGGTCAGCCTGCAGTTCGGCTCCGCCTTCGCCAAGACGCTTTTCGAGCGGACCGGCCCGGCCGGTGCCACCCTGCTGCGGCTGCTGTTCTCCGCCGCGCTGCTCTGCCTGTTCTCCCGGCCCGCGCTGCGGCTGCTGCGCACCCACTGGCGGCTGCTGCTGCCGTACGGGGCCGTCTTCACCGTCATGCAGTTCGCCTTCTACGAGGCCACCTCCCGCCTCCCCCTGGGCGTGGTCGTCACCCTGGAGTTCAGCGGGCCGCTGCTGCTCGCCGCGCTGACCTCGCGGCGGGCGCTGGACCGCCTCTGGGTGCTGCTCGCGGCGGCCGGGCTGCTGGTCCTCGGCGGGACCCGGGGCCTGGACGACCCGGTCGGGCTCGCCGCGGCCCTGCTCACCGGCGCGGCCCTGACCGGCTACATCCTGCTCGGCGCCCGGGTCGGGCGGGCCGTCCCGGGCGGCGCCGGGCTCGCGCTCGGCCTGAGCGTGGCCGCCGTGCTCGCCCTGCCGACCGCCCCGGCGCTCGGCCTGCCGCCGCTCGGCGTGCTGCTGGAACCGGCCGTCCTGGGCGCGGCGCTCGCCGTGGCCGTGCTCACCACGGTCATCCCGTTCTCGCTGGAGTTCGCCGCGCTGCGCCGGCTGCCGCCCCGGGTCTTCGCGGTGCTCTCCACCGTCGAGCCGGTCATCGCCTCGCTGGTGGGCCTGAGCCTGCTGGGCGAGCACCTCTCGCCGCTCCAGTGGGGCGCCGTGCTGTGCGTGGTGGGCGCGGCGATCGGCACGGGCGTGGGGGCGGCGGGCGCGGCGGCGGGCCCCGCACCCGACGGGCCCGCCCCGGCCGGCCCCGCCCCGGCGGCCGAAGCCGTCCACACGACCGAAGCCGTCTCCTCGGCCGGATCCGTCTCCTCGGCCGAAGCCGTCTCCCCGGCCGGATCCGTCCCGGCGACCACCGTGGCGGACCCCAGACCCGTCCCCGGCGCCGACGGCGCCCCGCGCCCCCGGACCTGACACCTCCCGGGCCCGAGCCCCCGGTCCCGGTTCCCCCGGGCCCCGGCCGCGAGCCCCGGCCCCGCCCCCCGTCCCCGGACCCGCACCCCGGGCGGGGACCCCGGCCCCGTATCCGTATCCGAGTCCCACGTCCTCAGCACCGTCCGATCGGACTTCACCCCTCACCGAAGCAGAACGGAGTGCACCAGACATGAGCCCCACCCTGAGCACCGAGCGCGCCGCACGCGTCGCTCCGCTCCTCGAGACCGTCTCCCGCACCGGCCGCACCGCCGTGCTCGTCGCAGGCGGCTACTTCGAGACCGCCGCCGGGATCGGCGCCTTCTCGCTGAACTCCTTCGCCCTGGGCCTGGAGACCGGCGCCGTGGCCCGCCGGCTGCACCGAGGCAACAAGGTCCTCTACGACGTCATCGTCAACGACCTCGGCATGTCCTGTTCCGCCGACGCCTGTACGGTCCCGGCCGCCGGCGAGCCCGCCCCCGAGGCGCTCGACCTCGCCCCGCTCGACGCGGCGGCCGGCGCGGCCGGGATCACGTACTCGGTGACCCGCGAGCGGACCCTGCGCAACCGCGCCGCCCGCGCGATGAAGCACGCCGTGCGCGGCACCGCGCTCGAACCGCCCTTCTCGCGCGAGGGCGACGAGATCCTCTTCCGTTCCCGGAGCTACGCGAAGGTGCTCGCCGGCGTGGTCAAGGGCGACCACGTCGTGCCGCGCTGCCCGCTGATCGTCGCCGAGTACTTCGCGCGCTACTTCGCCCGGCTGCGGGCCTTCCCCGACTGCCCGCGCCGGCACGTCGTCGACATCAACTCACTGGCCGACCGCGACAAGGTGACCAAGGGCGCCGAGATCTACCTGCGCACCCGGGGCACCTCCGAGGAGGAGATCACCCTGGTCTTCGCCGACGCCGAGTGCGCCGAGCCGATCGCCCTGACCTACACCGCGTACGACTTCTGAGGGGAGCGCGACATGGCGACGATCTATCTCGACCACCAGGCGACCACCCCGATGGACCCGGCGGTCGCCGACGCGATGCACCGGGCCGCCACCGAGTGCTTCGCCAACCCGTCGAGCCCGCACGCGGCCGGCATCCGCGCCTTCCGCGAGGTCGAGCGGGCGCGCGGCACGGTCGCCCGGTTCCTCGGGGCGGGCCGCAGCGAGATCTACTTCACCTCGGGCGCCACCGAGGGCAACAACCTCGCGGTCAAGGGCGTCGTGGCGGGCGCCGCCGACGGCCGGCCCCGCCATGTGGTGACGACGGCGGTGGAGCACAAGTCGGTGCTGGACACCTGCCGTTCGCTGGGCGCGGCGGGCCACGAGGTGACCGTGCTGCCGGTGGACGCCGAGGGCCGGGTCGATCCGGCCCGGGTGGCGGCGGCGCTGCGCCCGGAGACGGCGCTGGTGTCGGTGATGCTGGCCAACAACGAGGTGTCCACGATCCAGCCGGTGGCCAGGATCGCCGAGCTGACCCGGGCGGCGGGGGTGCCGCTGCACTGCGACGCCACGCAGGGCGTGGGCACCCTCCCGGTGGACGTACGGGAGCTGGGCGTGGACCTGCTGACCTTCTCCGGGCACAAGATCTACGGGCCGAAGGGCGTCGGCGTCCTGTACGTGTCCAACGACCTGTCGGACCGGGCGCCGCTGGTGCCGCTGCTGCACGGCGGCGGGCAGGAGCGCGGGCTGCGCGCGGGCACCCTGAACACGGCCGCCGTGATCGGTCTCGGCACGGCGGTCGAGCTGCTGGCGGGCGGCCGGGAGCGGGAGGCGGCGCGGCTCGCGGGGCTGCGCGGGCGGTTCCTCGCGGAGCTGGCCGGGCTCGTGCCGTACACGCTGAACAGCGGTACGGGGACGGGCTTCCTGCCGCAGGCGGTGAACCTGTCCTTCGAGGGGGCGGACGCGCAGCAGCTGCTCCTGGAGGTGACGGCGGTCGCCGTCTCCTCGGGCTCGGCGTGCAACAGCTCGGCGCAGGAGCCGTCCCACGTGCTGACCGCGATCGGGCTGCCGCCGGAGCGGATCCGGGGCAGCATCCGGGTGGGCTTCGGCCGCTTCACCACCGAGGAGCAGGCGGTCCGGGCGGCGCACGCCCTGGCGGCGGGGGTACGGGCCGCTCAGCCGGTCCGCACCGCGTAGTCGAGCACGCGCTCGCTCAGCAGGTCCTCGATCTCGTCGAGCAGGTCGAGGGCCTCGCGGGAGACCTCGGCCGCCTTGCGGCCGGCGGTCATCCCGGCGCTGATGAAGGTCACGACGGTGCCCTGGATCCAGGCGATCTGGCTGCCGACCAGCAGCGGGACGGGATCGTCCGCCGGGGCGCCGGTCTCCTCACGGAGGGCGGCGACGGTGGTCTCGACGACCTGCTGCTGGAGGTAGAAGAGCCGGGCCTTGAGGGTGGGGGCCTCGTCGATCACCCGCATGAAGTCGGCGTAGCCGTCCATGAGTCCGTACGCGGGCGAGACGGCGGTGACGTGGCCCCGGATCTCGCGCAGCACGGCGCGGGCCGCCGACTCGCCCCGGTCCCGGCCACGGATCATCCGGGCCAGCCGGTGGGTGACGCCCTCCATCCGGTCGAGGAAGAGGTCCTCCTTGGCCGGGAAGTAGTTGTAGACGGTGTTGACGGAGACGTCCGCCGCCTCCGCGATCTCCGCGACCGTGACGGCCGCGAAGCCGCGCGCCACGAAGAGCCCGGTCGCGATGTCCGAGATCCGCTGTTTCGTCTGGCGCTTCTTGCGCTCCCTGAGCCCCTCAGCCATGCCCCCACCCTAGGGCTTCGCCAGGGGCTCTGAAATTTTGGAGGCATTGCAAAATTTAAGAGACTCTGTTTTTGTGGTCGCTATGCCAATCATCAGCACCACCGGGCTGTCCCGGACCTTCCGCACGCCCAAGGGCGAGGTCCACGCCGTCCGAGGCATCGACCTCACCGTCCGGACGGGCGAGATCCTCGGCTTCCTCGGCCCCAACGGGGCGGGCAAGACCACCACCCTGCGGATGCTCACCACGCTGCTCCCGCCCACCGGCGGCGCCGCCACCGTCGCCGGCCACGACCTGCTCCGCGACCCCGTCGCCGTCCGGCGCGCGATCGGCTACGTCGCCCAGTCCGGCGGCGTCGACCCGCAGGAGACCGTGGGCTCCGAGCTGGTCCTCCAGGGACGCCTGTACGGACTCCCCCGCGCCGCCGCCTCGGCCCGCGCCGCCGAGCTGGCCGAGGAGCTCGGCCTCACCGCCCTCCTCGACCGCTCCACCGCCGCGCTCTCCGGCGGCCAGCGCCGCCGCCTGGACCTCGCGCTCGGCCTCGTCCACCGCCCCCGGCTGCTCTTCCTGGACGAGCCGACCACCGGCCTCGACCCCGGCAGCCGCGCCGACCTGTGGGCGCTGGTGCGGCGGCTGCGCGACGAGCACGGCACCACCGTCGTCCTCACCACCCACTACCTCGACGAGGCCGACGCCCTCGCCGACCGGCTCGTGGTCGTCGACGGCGGCGCCGTCGCCGCCGAGGGCACCCCCGCCGCGCTCAAGGCCGCGCACGGCGCCGCCACCCTCCAGGACGCCTTCCTCGCCCTCACCGGGCGCGCCCCCGCCCCCGCCGACACCACGCCCGTCGCCGTCTAGGAGCCCCCAGATGCCCGTCGTCCACGAGACCGCCGTCCTCTTCGCCCGCTACGCCCGGCAGACCCTGCGTTCGCCCTTCCAGATCTTCTTCGGCGTGCTCATGCCGCTGCTCTACCTGCTCCTCTTCGGCCCCCTGCTCACCGGGCTGCCGCTCGGCCGCACCGGCGACTCCTGGCAGGTCCTGGTCCCCGGGCTGCTGCTCCAGCTCGGCCTCTTCGGGGCCTCCTTCGCGGGCTTCGCGGTCATCATGGAGAAGAACTGGGGCGTCCTCGAACGGCTCCGCGTCACCCCCGTGAGCCGGCTCGCGCTGCTGCTCGGCCGGGTCCTGCGGGACGCCGCGCTCTTCGTCTTCCAGGCCGTGCTGCTGGTCCTCGCCGCCCTGCTGATGGGCCTGCGGGCGCCGCTCGCCGGCATCCTGATCGGCTTCGCCTTCGTGGCGCTGCTGACCTTCGCGCTGGCGTCCCTCTCGTACGCGCTGGCGCTGAAGCTGCGCAGCCCGCAGGAGTTCGGCCCCGCGATCAACACGCTCGCCGTCCCGTCGATGCTGCTCTCCGGGCTGATGCTGCCGATGACCCTCGCCCCCGGCTGGCTCGACGCGCTCTCGCACCTGATGCCGTTCCGCTACCTGGTGGACGCGGTCCGGGACGCCTACGTCGGCCGGTACGCGAGCGCCACCATGCTCTACGGGGTGCTGGTCGCCGTCGGCTTCACCGTCCTGGCCGTGACGGTGGGCACACGCACCTTCCGCCGGGCCCAGGCCTAACTAGGCTGGGCCCATGGTCAATCTGACGCGCATCTACACCCGCACCGGCGACCAGGGCACCACCGCCCTCGGCGACATGAGCCGGACCGCCAAGACCGATCTGCGGATCTCCGCCTACGCCGACGCCAACGAGGCCAACGCCGTCATCGGCACCGCCCTCGCGCTCGGCGGACTCGACGAGGAGGTCGCGAAGGTCCTGGTCCGCGTCCAGAACGACCTGTTCGACGTGGGCGCCGACCTCGCCACCCCGGTCGTCCCGGACCCGAAGTACCCCCCGCTGCGCGTCGAACAGACGTACGTCGACAAGCTGGAGGCGGACTGCGACCGCTTCCTGGAGCCGCTCGACAAGCTGCGCTCCTTCATCCTGCCCGGCGGCACCGCCGGCGCGGCGCTGCTGCACCAGGCGTGCACGGTGGTCCGGCGGGCCGAGCGCTCCACGTGGGCCGCGATCGAGGCACACGGCGAGACCATGAACCCGCTGACCGCCACGTACCTCAACCGCCTCTCAGACCTGCTCTTCATCCTTGCCAGGACGGCGAACAAGGAGGTCGGGGACGTGCTCTGGGTGCCGGGCGGCGAACGCTGACGGCTCCGGCTCCCTCGCGGCCCGCTCGGGGGCGCGCTCGGGGGCCTTCCCCGGGGCCCCCTCCGGCGCCTCCTTCGGCGCCTTCTTCGGGAAGACCGCGTACGACAGGGCGATCAGGCCGTGGATGCCGGCCGCCCGCCAGGCGGTCATGATCCAGCCCTGGAGCGAGGCGGTGTCCCCCGAGTCGCCCACGTACCAGACGGCCAGGAGCAGCAGCCCGCTCGCGACGGCCGCGCCCGTCACGCTGCCGAGCCAGACCCGGCCCTCGTGGCGGGCCCGCGCCATCCCGTAGCGCGGCGGGACCACCGGCGCCGGGGCGCCGCCGAAGCGGTGGGCGGCGTGCCCGTCGAGCCAGGTCACCGTGCGGTGGCCGTGGCCGGCGGTGTAGCCGATGTAGAGGGCGGCCAGCCCGTGCTTCCAGCTCGGGTCGGCGCCGTTCTTGAGGTCGATCGCGGTGACGACGAGCAGCAGCACCTCCAGCAGCGGCTCGCACAGCAGCAGCGCCAGGCCGAGGCGCGGCATCCTCAGCAGATAGCGGGCGGCGAGTCCGGCGGCCAGCAGGACCCAGAACCCGACCTCGCAGACGACGATCAGCGTGACGATCACGGCGACTCCCCTTTCGGTACCCCTCCAGCCTCCCGGCCGCCCCGGCCGGTTTCGTCGTCGGCGGTGAGGAACCGCGCCTACATCCTTCGACGGAGGCACGGCTCGGCCCGTACGAGGACGCACCCGCCCGGGGCGGCGTGTTGGATGGAGGGGTGCGCCTCCCCCGACCCCACCGTGACGACCTCTTCATCGCCGCCTGCGGCCTCGCCTGCGGCCTGCTGCTGTGGTCGTTCGGGCTGTACAACAAGGTCGACAACGTCTTCCCGCAGTCCTGGGCCACGCTCGTCCCGCTCTTCGTGATGGCAGGGACGGAGGCGCTGCGCCGCACCGCGCCCCGCACCGCGCTGACCGTCGGCACCCTCGCGCTCGTCGCGGACCAGTTCACCAACGGCAATCTGGCGACCATCCTGATGTTCACGGACGTCGTCTACGCGGCCGTCGTCTACGGCACGCCCGCCTCCGCCAAGCGCATCCCGTACACCACCGGCCTGATCACGGTGGCCCTCACCATCGTGCTGCTGGTGTGGTGGCAGAACGCGATCGCCCTGCTCGTCGGCGTGGTCAGCGGCATGGTCTCCTTCCTGCCGGCGGTCACCGGCGCCATCGTCCGCAACCACCGGGAGGCCGCCGAGTCGGCCCGGCTGCGCGCCGAACAGACCGCGCTGCTCGCGGAGATGGACCGCGCCCAGGCCGTCG
Organism: Streptomyces sp. NPDC042100; assembly: GCF_055582325.1. Taxonomy (NCBI): domain Bacteria; kingdom Bacillati; phylum Actinomycetota; class Actinomycetes; order Kitasatosporales; family Streptomycetaceae; genus Streptomyces; species Streptomyces sp. NPDC042100. The sequence goes on along the minus strand of NZ_JBVJDK010000012.1, from coordinate 76,174 downwards.
TCGCCGAGCGCGCCCGGATGGCCAGGGAGCTGCACGACATGGTCGCCAACCACCTCTCCGCCATCGCGATCCACTCCACGGCCGCGCTCTCGCTCGACGACGAGGCCACCACCCGGCAGGCGCTCGGCGTGATCCGGGAGAACAGCGTCGCCGGGCTCGCCGAGATGCGCCGGCTCATCGGACTGCTCCGGGACAGCTCCGACGACACGGCCCCGGCGGCCGTGCCCCGGCTCTCGGGCCTGGACGCGCTGGTGGCCCAGGCGCGGACGAACGGCGGCACCAGCGGCCTCGCCTTCCGGCTCGACGACACCCGCGAGGAGACCGGGGCGCCGCTCCCGGCACCGGTGGAGCTGGCCGCGTACCGGATCGTGCAGGAGTCGCTGACCAACGCCCTCAAGCACGCCTCGGCCGGTACGGTCACGGTGGCCCTGGCCCGTGACGCGCGGGCCCTGACGGTGGTCGTGACCAGCCCCTTCGGCGACCGGCCCGGCCCCCGCGCGCCCGGTTCGGGGGCGGGGCTGGTCGGGATGCGGGAGCGGGTGGCGCTGCTCGGCGGCGCGTTCGAGGCGGGTCCCGTGCCGGAGGCGGACGGGACGAAGACCTGGCGGGTGCGGGCCGAGCTGCCCGCCGAGGAGAGGACACCGGAGGCATGACGATCCGGATCGTGGTCGCCGAGGACCAGAGCGCGGTGCGCGCGGGGCTCGTGCTGATCCTGGGCAGCGCCCCGGACATCGAGGTGGTCGGCGAGGCGGAGGACGGCGAGCGGGCCGTGGAGCTGGCCCGCGAGCTGCGCCCGGACCTGGTGCTGATGGATGTGCAGATGCCCCGGATGGACGGGGTGACGGCGACGCGTCTGGTGGTGACGGAGGGCCTGGCGGACGTGCTGGTGCTGACCACCTTCGACCTGGACGAGTACGTCTTCGGCGCGCTGCGGGCCGGCGCCTCGGGCTTCCTGCTGAAGAACACGGACGCGAGGGACCTGATCGCGGCGGTCCGGACGGTGGCCGGCGGCGAGGGGCTGATCGCGCCCGCGGTGACCCGGCGGCTGATCGCCGAGTTCGCGGCCCCGCGCCGCCCGGAGCCGGCGCCGGAGCCCGCGGCCGTGGCGCGGCTGACACCACGGGAGCGGGAGGTGCTCGGGGCGCTGGGCGCGGGGCTGTCGAACGCGGAGATCGCGGTGCGCCTGGACATGGCGGAGGCCACGGTGAAGACGCACGTCAGCAAGGTGCTGGGCAAGCTGGAGCTGCGCAGCCGGGTCCAAGCGGCGGTGCTGGCACAGGAGTTGGGAATCCACTGACGGGGCGTCGGAGGGGCCCCGCGGACCGGGACCCGCGCCGGGGCACATACCGGGCGGATGTCTGAGAGAAGTATGAGAGAAGGCGTTCCAACGTTGGTCTGGACCTCTTGACGGCTGGTCCAGACCTTTCTACGCTCGGCGGCGCGCGCACCTTTTCGGACCACCCCCACCCTTGTCGTCCGCAACTTGAGGAGCACCGTTGAGCACTCAAGCACCGACGCGCAGAGCAGGGTTCAGACACCGGGCTGCCGCCGGTCTGACCGCCCTCGTCCTGCCACTGGCCGCCATGGTCGGCCTCGCCGCACCCGCCGAGGCCGCGTCCTCGGCCACCGCCACCTTCGCCAAAGCCTCCGACTGGGGCTCCGGCTTCGAGGGCAAGTGGACGGTGAAGAACACCGGCACCACCACGCTCTCGTCCTGGACCGTCGAGTGGGACTACCCCGCCGGCACCGCGGTCACCTCCGCCTGGGACGCCACCGTCACCGGCGCCGCGAACCACTGGACCGCCAAGAACCTCGGCTGGAACGGCACCCTCGCCCCCGGCGCCTCCGTCTCCTTCGGCTTCAACGGCACCGGTACCGGCGCCCCCAGCGGCTGTAAGATCAACGGCGCCTCCTGCGACGGCTCCACCCAGCCCGGCGACAACGCCCCCTCCGCCCCCGGAGCCCCGGCCGCCTCGGCCATCACCGACACCTCGGTGAAGCTCACCTGGACCGCGGCCACCGACGACAAGGGCGTCAAGAACTACGACGTGCTGCGCGACGGCACGAAGGTCACCACCACGACCGCCCTCACCTACACGGACACCGGCCTCACCGCCGGCACCGACTACAGCTACACGGTCGTCGCCCGCGACACCATCGACCAGACCGGCCCGGCCAGCGCCGCCACCCCGGTCCGCACCACCGGCGGCGGAGGCGGCACCCCGCCCCCGAACGTCGTGAAGATGGGCTACTTCACCAACTGGGGCGTCTACGGGCGCAACTACCACGTGAAGAACATCGTGACCTCGGGCTCCGCGTCCAAGATCACCCACATCAACTACGCCTTCGGCAACGTCACCGGCGGCAAGTGCACCATCGGCGACTCCTACGCCGACTACGACAAGGCCTACACCGCCGACCAGTCCGTCGACGGCGTCGCCGACACCTGGGACCAGCCGCTGCGCGGCAACTTCAACCAGCTGCGCAAGCTGAAGAAGGCCTACCCGAACATCAAGATCCTCTGGTCCTTCGGCGGCTGGACCTGGTCCGGCGGCTTCGGCCAGGCCGTCCAGAACCCGACCGCCTTCGCGCAGTCCTGCTACGACCTGGTCGAGGACCCGCGCTGGGCCGACGTCTTCGACGGCATCGACCTCGACTGGGAGTACCCGAACGCCTGCGGCCTGTCCTGCGACACCAGCGGCCCGGCCGCGTTCAAGAACATGATGCAGGCCATGCGCGCCAAGTTCGGTGCCAACAACCTGGTCACCGCGGCCGTCACGGCCGACGCCTCCACCGGCGGCAAGATCGACGCCACCGACTACGCGGGCGCCGCGCAGTACATGAACTGGTTCAACGTCATGACGTACGACTTCTTCGGCGCCTGGGCGGCGAAGGGCCCGACGGCCCCGCACTCCCCGCTGACCTCGTACGCCGGCATCCCGCAGCAGGGCTTCAACTCCGCCGAGGCGATCGCCAAGTTCAAGGCCAAGGGCGTCCCCGGCAACAAGCTGCTGCTCGGCATCGGCTTCTACGGCCGAGGCTGGACCGGCGTGACCCAGGCGGCGCCCGGCGGCACCGCCACCGGCCCGGCCCAGGGCACCTACGAGCAGGGCATCGAGGACTACAAGGTCCTCAAGAACTCCTGCCCGGCCAACGGCACCGTCGCCGGCACCGCCTACGCCCACTGCGGCACCAACTGGTGGAGCTACGACACCCCCGCCACGGTCAACTCCAAGATGAGCTGGGCCAAGAACCAGGGCCTCGGCGGCGCGTTCTTCTGGGAGTTCAGCGGCGACACCGGCAACGGCGAGCTCGTCGGCGCCATCAACAGCGGGCTGAACTAGCCCCTGATCCGGCGGGGGCGGTGCAGCACGCCGCCCCCGTCGTGCCGGACGATCCGGTGCGCCCCGCCCAGCAGGGCCACGGCACCCCGGTAACCGTCCCCGGCGTCCAGGTCGTACAGCCGCACCCCCGGGTGCGGCTGTCCGTCGTTCCGGCCCCGCCAGTCCAGCAGCTCGGCCGGCCGGTCCGGCGCGGAGACCGTCAGCCGCGCGGGATCCACCCGCAGCCCCTCCCCCGTCGCCTTCAGCACCGCCTCCTTGCGCACCCAGTACGCGGTGAAGGCGACCGCCCGCTCCGGCCCCGGGACCAGGTCGAACGCGGCCCGCTCCCGCTCCGACAGCACCGGCAGCGGCAGCTCGGCCAGCTCCGTGATCCGCTCGACGTCCACCCCGACGGGGGCGTCCGCCGACAGCGCGACGGCCACCAGCTCGCCCGAGTGCGAGATCGAGAACTCGACCGGCGCGTCCGCGAGGAACGGCTTGCCGTGCGGGCCCTTCCCGAACGCCAGCCCCGCCGGCTCCCGGTCCAGGACGGCACCGAGCACCGACCGCAGCAGCGCGTGCGCGGTCAGGTACTGGGCCCGCACCGGCTCCCCGGTCAGCGCCTCGTACACCCGCCGCTCCCTGGTGTCGAGCAGCGCGCACAGGTCATCGGACGCGGACACGGAAACGGCCCGGGCGGTCCACACATGGCACTCGCCGGGCCGGACGGAACGGAGGGGATCAGGCGACATCGGCCCTCCCCCAGACCTCGTCCGGGGGGACCCCCACACAATGAGAAGCCTTATCAAGCGACATTGACTCGTTGCCCCGGAGGCGCCGCCTCCAGCCAGGCCAGGAAACCGGTGAGCGCGTCCTCGCTCATCGCCAGCTCCAGGCGGGTGCCGCGGTGCAGACAGCCCTGGATCACCGAGTCGGAGAGCAGCGCCAGCTCCTCCTCGCCCTCGGGCATCCGGCGCTCCAGGACCTCGATGGCCGAGCGCTCCAGGACCCTGCGCGGGCGGGGGGAGTACGAGAAGACGCGGAACCAGGCGATCTCGTCGCCGCTGTAGCGGGCCACGCCGTACACCCAGCCCTTGCCGGACGGGTCGGGCTCCTCCGCCACGCCCCAGCGCAGCGAACAGTCGAAGGTGCCGCCGGCCCGCTGGATCAGTCTGCGGCGCAAGCCGAAGACGAAGAGCCCGATCACCACCAGTGCGACGACCAGGCCGCATACGAGCAGAGCGAGGAACATCTTCACCGACCTCCTCGCTGCGTCCCGTAACCGGTGGACCCGGCCGTACCGAATACAACCTGCATCTGCATCGCCTCAGCCGCGGCACGGTCCGGAAAATTCCGGATCGTGCCGCGGCTGAGGTATGGGGCTCTCGCCCGGTCCGCTAGCGGACCGATACCGCGCGCAGCCGGACCTCGGCGCGCCGCTCGGCGGCGGCGTCCGAATCCGTCTTCGCGCGCTCCAGCGCGCGCTCGGCGCGCTGGGCGTCGATCTCGTCCGCGAGTTCGGCGATCTCCGCGAGCAGAGACAGCTTGTCATCGGCGAACGACAGGAAACCACCGTGGACGGCGGCGACGACGGTGCCGCCCTCGCTCGTCCGGATGGTCACGGGGCCCGACTCCAGCACACCGAGCAGCGGCTGGTGACCGGGCATGACGCCGATGTCGCCGGAGGTCGTACGCGCGATGACCAGGGTGGCCTCGCCGGACCAGACACTCCGGTCCGCGGCGACCAGCTCGACGTGCAGCTCAGCAGCCAAGGGTGGCTCCTCGGGTCACCACCCGGCGGTGCTGCCGGGTGTTGGGATCAATTCTAAAGGGCGTGAAGAGGGGGGCGGGAACGTCTCCCGCCCCCCTCAGGCGAGCACGGGGCTCAGGAGACGCCGAGCTCCTTGGCGTTCTTCTTGAGGTCCTCAAGACCACCACACATGAAGAAGGCCTGCTCCGGGAAGTGGTCGAACTCTCCGTCGCAGATCGCGTTGAACGCGGCGATCGACTCGTCGAGCGGGACGTCCGAACCGTCCACGCCGGTGAACTGCTTCGCCGCGTGGGTGTTCTGGGACAGGAAGCGCTCGACACGACGCGCACGGTGCACGACGAGCTTGTCTTCCTCGCTCAGCTCGTCGATACCGAGGATCGCGATGATGTCCTGGAGGTCCTTGTACTTCTGCAGGATTCCCTTGACGCGCGTGGCGGCGTCGTAGTGGTCCTGCGCGATGTAGCGCGGGTCCAGGATCCGGGACGTGGAGTCCAGCGGGTCCACGGCCGGGTAGATGCCCTTCTCGGAGATCGGACGGGAGAGAACCGTCGTCGCGTCGAGGTGGGCGAAGGTGGTGGCCGGGGCCGGGTCGGTCAGGTCGTCCGCGGGGACGTAGATCGCCTGCATCGAGGTGATCGAGTGACCACGGGTCGACGTGATGCGCTCCTGGAGGAGACCCATCTCGTCGGCCAGGTTCGGCTGGTAACCCACCGCGGAGGGCATCCGGCCGAGCAGGGTCGAGACCTCGGAACCGGCCTGCGTGAAGCGGAAGATGTTGTCGATGAAGAACAGCACGTCCTGCTTCTGCACATCGCGGAAGTACTCCGCCATGGTCAGACCGGCGAGGGCGACGCGGAGACGGGTGCCCGGGGGCTCGTCCATCTGGCCGAAGACCAGCGCGGTCTTGTCCAGAACGCCGGACTCTTCCATTTCCGCGATGAGGTCGTTGCCCTCACGGGTGCGCTCGCCGACGCCGGCGAAGACGGAAACGCCCTCGTGCAGCTTGGCCACACGCATGATCATTTCCTGGATCAGAACGGTCTTGCCGACACCGGCGCCACCGAACAGACCGATCTTTCCACCCTTGACGTACGGGGTGAGAAGGTCGACGACCTTCAGGCCGGTCTCGAACATCTCGGTCTTCGACTCGAGGTCCGCGAACGCCGGGGCCTTGCGGTGGATGGACCACCGCTCGCTGACCTCGGACTCCGCCTCGGGGTCGTTCAGGATCTGGCCCAGCGTGTTGAACACGCGGCCCTTGGTGACGTCACCGACGGGCACCGTGATGCCGTTGCCGGTGTCGACCACCGGGGCCTGGCGGACCAGGCCGTCGGTGGGCTGCATCGAGATGGTGCGGACGATGCCGTCACCGAGGTGCTGCGCGACCTCGAGGGTCAGCGTCTTCAGCGCGCCGTCCTCGGCCGGGTCGGCGACCTGGACGTGGAGGGCGTTGTAGATCTCCGGCATCGCGTCGACGGGGAACTCCACGTCGACGACCGGGCCGATGACCCGGGCGACGCGGCCCGTGGCGGCGGCCGTCTCAACAGTGGTCGTCATTACTTGTCACTCCCCGCGGTCGCGTCGGCCAGGGCTGCGGTGCCACCGACGATCTCGCTGATTTCCTGGGTGATTTCGGCCTGTCGGGCCGCGTTGGCAAGTCGGGAGAGGTTGTTGATCAAGTCTCCCGCGTTGTCGGTCGCCGACTTCATCGCACGACGCGTGGCGGCGTGCTTGGAAGCGGCCGACTGCAGCAGCGCGTTGTAGATCCGGCTTTCGACGTAGCGCGGCAGAAGGGCGTCCAGGACGTCCTCCGCCGACGGCTCGAAGTCGTACAGCGGGCGGAGCGTGTCCGACTCGCCGGAGTCCTTCGCCACCTCGTCGAGGCTCAGGGGCAGCAGCCGGGCCTCGACCGCCGTCTGCGTCATCATCGAGACGAACTCGGTGTAGATGATGTGGAGCTCGTCCACACCGCCCTCGGCCGTGTCCTTCTCGATCGCCTCGATCAGCGGAGCCGCGATGTTCTTGGCGTCCGCGTACGAGGGCTCGTCCGTGAAGCCGGTCCACGTGTCGGACAGCTTGCGCTCACGGAAGTTGAAGTGCGCGACACCACGGCGGCCGACGACGTAGACGTCGACCTCGCGGCCCTCGCTCTCCAGCTTCTTGATCAGCAGTTCCGCCGCCTTGATGGCGTTGGAGTTGAACGCGCCGGCCAGACCGCGGTCGCTCGAGAGGAGCAGGACCGCGGCGCGGGTCGGGTTCTCCGCCTCGGTGGTCAGCGCGTGCTTGTCGTTGGCACCCGTGGCCACCGCGGTGACCGCGCGGGTCAGCTCGGTGGCGTACGGGGTCGACGCCTGCACCTTGCGCTGCGCCTTGACGACGCGCGAGGCGGCGATCATCTCCATCGCCTTGGTGATCTTCTTCGTCGCGGTGACGGATTTGATGCGACGCTTGTAGACCCGGAGCTGCGCTCCCATGAGTCAGGTCCCTTCCGTCGTCACTTCGAGACGTTGACGGCGGCAGCGTCCTCGCTGAGCAGCTTGCCGTCAGAGGTCTCGAACTGCTGCTTGAACTCAGCGATGGCGTCGGCGACGGCCGTCAGGGTGTCGTTCGACATCTTCTTGCCCTCGCGGATGGAGGTCATGAGGCTCGAGTGCTTCTGTCGCAGGTACGACAGGAGCTCGGCCTCGAAGCGACGGATGTCGGCGACCGGGACGTCGTCCATCTTGCCGGTGGTGCCGGCCCACACCGAGACGACCTGGTTCTCGGTCGGCATCGGCTGGTACTGGGCCTGCTTCAGCAGCTCGACCATGCGCTGACCGCGCTCCAGCTGCGCCTTCGACGCGGCGTCCAGGTCCGAACCGAAGGCCGCGAAGGCCTCCAGCTCACGGAACTGGGCCAGGTCCACGCGGAGGCGGCCGGCGATCTGCTTCATGGCCGGGTGCTGGGCGGAGCCACCGACTCGGGAGACCGAGATACCGACGTTCAGGGCCGGACGCTGGCCGGCGTTGAACAGGTCGGACTCCAGGAAGCACTGGCCGTCGGTGATGGAGATGACGTTGGTCGGGATGAACGCCGACACGTCGTTGGCCTTGGTCTCGACGATCGGAAGACCGGTCATCGAGCCCGCGCCGAGCTCGTCCGACAGCTTCGCGCAGCGCTCCAGCAGACGCGAGTGCAGGTAGAAGACGTCACCCGGGTAGGCCTCACGGCCCGGCGGGCGGCGCAGCAGCAGCGACACGGCGCGGTAGGCGTCGGCCTGCTTCGACAGGTCGTCGAAGACGATCAGGACGTGCTTGCCCTGGTACATCCAGTGCTGGCCGATGGCGGAACCGGTGTACGGCGCCAGGTACTTGAAGCCGGCCGGGTCGGACGCCGGGGCGGCGACGATGGTCGTGTACTCAAGGGCACCGGCCTCCTCCAGCGCGCCGCGGACGGACGCGATGGTGGAGCCCTTCTGGCCGATGGCGACGTAGATGCAGCGAACCTGCTTGTTCACGTCGCCGGAGCGCCAGTTGTCACGCTGGTTGATGATCGTGTCGATGCACAGCGCGGTCTTGCCGGTCTGACGGTCACCGATGATCAGCTGACGCTGACCACGGCCGACCGGCGTCATGGCGTCGACGGCCTTGTAGCCGGTCTCCATGGGCTCGTGGACCGACTTACGGGCCATGACGCCCGGGGCCTGCAGCTCGAGGGCGCGGCGGCCCTCGGTCGCGATCTCGCCGAGACCGTCGATCGGGTTGCCGAGCGGGTCGACGACGCGACCCAGGTATCCCTCACCGACACCGACGGAGAGGACCTCGCCGGTGCGCTGCACCGACTGACCCTCCTCGATGCCGCTGAACTCGCCGAGGACGATCGCGCCGATCTCGCGCTCTTCGAGGTTCAGCGCGAGACCGAGGGTCCCGTCCTCGAACTTCAGCAGCTCGTTCGCCATGGCCGAGGGAAGACCCTCGACCTTCGCGATGCCATCGCCGGCCAGGCTGACCGTGCCGACCTCCTCGCGCGAGGCCGCGTCCGGCTGGTACGACTGGACGAAGGTCTCCAGCGCGTCCCGGATCTCCTCCGGCCGGATCGTGAGCTCCGCCATCTGGGTTCCCTGCTCTCCTTGTTGGGCCCGAAGTTTCTTAGGGGTCTGGGGGCCGACCCCCAGGAACTTCTGCAATCTCTGCACGGCCCAACCGGGCCGCATGTGTTGCTGTCTTGCTTGGTGTGGCGGCTGGTGTCAGCCGGCCAGTCGCCGGGTCGCCTCGCCGAGGCGCTCCGAGATGCTGCCGTCGATGACCTCGTCGCCGACCCGCACGGTGATCCCGCCGAGGACCGCCGGGTCCACGTCCAGGTTCAGGTGCATCTGGCGGCCGTACAGCTTGGCCAGCGCGGCGCCGAGGCGCTGCTTCTGCCGGTCGCTGAGCGGCACCGCCGAAGTGACGACCGCGACCATCCGGTCCCGGCGCGCCGCGGCGAGCTTGGAGAGGGACTCGAGTCCCGATTCCAGGCTACGTCCCCGGGGCTGGGTCACCAGACGGACGACGAGTCGCTCGGTGACGGCGTCGGCCTTGCCGCCGAGCAGGCTGCGCAGCAGCTCGCCCTTGGCGGTGGCCGTGGCGGTCTTGTCCGTCAGCGCCGAGCGGAGCTCGGGGCTGGACGAGACGATCCGGCCGAACCGGAACAGCTCGTCCTCGACACCGTCGAGAGTGCCCGAACGCTGGGCTGCGGTGAGGTCGGCGATGTCCGCCAGCTCCTCGGCCGCGTCGACCAGGTCACGGGACTTCGACCAGCGCGAGCGGACCATGCCGGAAACCAGGTCGACGGTCTCGCCGCCCACCTGACCGGCCAGGAGTCGCTGCGCGAGCTCGGCCTTGGCCTCGCCCGCCTGGGCCGGGTCGGTCAGGACCCGACGCAGCGACACCTCGCGGTCGAGCAGCCCGGTGACCGCGGCCAGCTCGCCGGCGAGCTTCGCCGCGTCGACCGAGGTGTTGTCGGTCAGCGCGTCGAGGGCCTCGCGTGCGGCGCCCAGTGCCTCGCGGCTCGCTCCGTTCATCGGACGGCCTCGGCCTTCTCCTCGAGCTCGTCGAGGAAGCGGTCGATGGTGCGGCTCTGGCGGGCGACGTCCTCAAGGGACTCGCCGACCAGCTTCGCGGCCAGATCGGTGGCCAGCTTGCCGACGTCCTGACGCAGCGCGGCGGACGCGGTCTTGCGGTCGGCCTCGATCTGGGCGTGACCGGCCGCGACGATCTCCTCGCGCTGGCGCTGGCCTTCCGCCTTCATCTCCTGGATGATCGCGGTGCCCTGCTCCGTCGCCTCCTGGCGGAGACGCGCGGCTTCGTGGCGGGCCTCGGCGAGCTGGGCCTTGTACTGCTCCAGCACACTCTGAGCCTCGATCTGGGCCGACTCGGCCTTGTCGATGCCACCCTCGATGGCCTCGCGGCGCTCTTCCAGAACCTTGTTGATGTTCGGGAGGAGCTTCTTGGCGAGGAAGCCGAAGACGATGACGAAGGCGATCAGGCCGATGACGAGCTCATCGAGATGCGGGATGAGCGGAGGCTGGGGCTCCGCCGCTTCCGCAAGAAGCAGAGCGTTCACATCTGTGCCTTCCGTAAAAAGGGTCGGGCTGTCGGTCCGGCTTACTTGTAGACGAAGCCCATGACGATGCCGATGAGGGCGAGCGCCTCACAGAACGCGAAACCCATGATCTGGTTGGTGCGGATCAGGCCGGCGGCCTCGGGCTGGCGGGCGAGGGCCTGGGTGCCGTTACCGAAGATGATGCCGACGCCGACGCCGGGGCCGATGGCCGCGAGGCCGTAGCCGATGGAGGCGACGTTTCCGTTGACGGCGGCGAGAGTCTCGAGAGCGGACATGCCGGTTCTTCCTTCTCTTTCAAGGACCCGGTGGGGGTTGGCCACCGGACGACTGTGGGTTGGGGGGAGTGCTGCTGGCCGGGCCGGCTCAGTGGTGCTCGGAGAGCGCGCCCTGGACGTAGCTGCAGGCCAGGAGGACGAAGACGTACGCCTGGACGGCCTGGATGAAGAGCTCGAAGGCGGTCATCACCAGGACCATCACGAACGAGGCGCCGGCGTAGACGAAGCCGAGCCCGTTCAGGAGGTAGTAGGTCGCCAGCGAGAACATCACGATGAGCAGGTGACCGGCGAACATGTTCGCGAACAGTCGGACCGCGTGCGTGAAGGGCCGGATGAGCAGGTTCGAGAAGAACTCGAGGACGACGACCAGGGGAAGGATCGGGCCGAGCGACTTGTCGTAGCCGACGATGTTCTTCCAGCCGCCGACGAAGCCGTGCTTCTTGAAGGTCAGCGAGACCCAGAGGACGTACACGATCAGCGCGAGGGCCGCCGGGAAGGCGATCAGCGACGTGACCGGGAACTGGGCGAGCGGGATGATCGACCAGAGGTTGAGCATCCAGACGAAGAAGAACAGCGACACCATCAGCGGGACGTACTTCTCGCCGTCCTTCTTGCCGATGATCTCGTAGACGATGCCGCGGCGCACGAAGTCGTAACCGGCCTCGCCGACCATCTGCATCTTGCCGGGGATCAGCTTCGGCTTGTTGAAGGCGGCCCAGAAGAAGCCGACGACCACGATCGAGCCCAGGATCGCGAGGAGCATGGGCTTCGTGAACTCGAAGCTCCCCCACGTCGCGATCGGCTCGTACATGAACGTGTGCAGGCCCGGCGCCGGGAAGCCGCATCCGGTGAAGATGTGGCAATCCGGGTCGAAGGCAAGCGTCTGGTCAGCACTCACCGCGGGCTCCTTCAGCGTGGCGCATAGGTACGGCAACCTCGTTGTGTCGGCGCGGCACGCAGCCGCGGGTCGGCACTGGACTGGTCTTACGGATAAGGGGGCGGCGGTTCGGCATCGAGCCTCGCGCTGGGACAGGCGCCGTTTCGGATGCCCGCGCCCGCAGTGCCGCAGTTGGCACCGGACGATAGCAGGAAGCCGAACTCGTCTTTATCCCGGCCCTACCCTTCACGACTTCGACCCCGCGTTCTGCGGGTCGACGTACATGATCTTGGCCTTCATGTAGGCCCGGGCCTGGGCGGCGACCCACACCACGGTCGTGGCGAGAAGCGTGAACGCGAAAGCCTTGAAGTCGAACGCCGAGGTGTCCTTCAGCAAGGCCAAGAAGATGAAGAGCACCAGCAGTTGGGCCGTGTAGAGCATGAGCCCCATGGCCTGGAACAACTGCGGGAGCTTCTTCGCCGTCCGCTGGAGCACCACCAGCCCGAGCCCCATGAAGAGGATGACCACCAGGGTGCCGACGACGGCGCCGAGTGCGCCCTTGCCGCCCGCGACGACACCACTGACGACGGCCGCGATGGCGCCGGCGGCAGCGGTGGGTACGGCGGTGTGCAGCAGTAGGCGTGCGTCGTTAGAGGGCATGGCGGTGTCTCCGCTTGCTGGAGGGGGCGATGGTGTCGCAAGGACGAGCGTAAGCCCGGTCCGAGGCGAGTCTCGGGGCCAAGAGACCGTCGCACTACGGTCTTTCGGCACTGTCGCCGGGTCTCGTGAACCGTATCACAAACTATTTGAATAGGTCTTTACTCGAAGAGTGTGCCTGCGGTCACACCTGAGAGTGACCCTGCGCGTGTGTGCGGGCGCGCAGGGTGAGTTGTCTGGTATTGCGGTCGGATGCGGCATTCGTAAAAACGTGCGTCAACCCCGCGCCCCGGCCTTACTTCTGTCGGAGAAGCGCGCGCGGTTGCCGATCGCGGTCGATCCGTTGACCCCCGCGGGCACCGGAACCCGCTCCTCCGCGGGCTCGTCGAGCCCCTCGGGCGTCTCGGGCACCAGGGCGGCCCTGCGCCGGCGGTAGCGTGGCGGTACGACCGCCTCGGCCCATCGTGGGGCCCTCGGTGTGAAGCGCGGCAGCAGGAGCAGCACGAGGCCGACGGCGCTCAGGAACACCACGGCGAGGACGATCCACATCGACGTCGAGTGCACCGAGTACGCGAGCGTGCCGAAGGCGATCAGCGCCGACCAGAAGTACATGATCAGGACCGCCCGGCTGTGCGAGTGGCCGATCTCCAGGAGCCGGTGGTGCAGGTGCCCGCGGTCCGCGGCGAACGGCGACTGGCCGTTCCAGGTGCGGCGCACGATGGCCAGCACCAGGTCGGCCATCGGGATCGCGATGATGGTCAGCGGCAGCACCAGCGGGATGAAGACCGGCAGCGCCGCGTGGGTGGCCGCCTTGGTCGAGCCCTCGAAGATCTTCAGCGCGTCCGGGTCGACCTGGCCGGTGATGGAGATGGCCGAGGCGGCCAGGATCAGGCCGATCAGCATCGAGCCCGAGTCGCCCATGAAGATCCGCGCGGGGTGCATGTTGTGCGGCAGGAAGCCCAGGCACATGCCCATCAGGATCGCGGCGAACAGGGTGGCGGGGGCCGCCGCCTCGATCGTGTAGCCGTACCAGATCCGGTACGCGTAGAGGAAGAAGGCCGCGGCGGCGATGCACACCATGCCGGCGGCGAGCCCGTCGAGACCGTCGACGAAGTTGACCGCGTTGATGGTCAGCACCACCAGGGCGACGGTCAGCAGGGTGCCCTGCCACTGGGTGAGGGCGACCGTGCCGACGCCGGGGATGGGTAGCCACAGGATCGTCAGACCCTGCATGACCATGACGCCCGCCGAGATCATCTGCGCGCCCAGCTTGATCAGCGCGTCCAGCTCGAACTTGTCGTCCAGCACGCCGATCAGCCAGATCAGGGCGGCGCCGGAGAGCAGCGCGCGGGGCTCGTTGGAGAGCTCGAAGACGCTGTTCAGGTTCTGTAGGTGGTCCGCGACCAGCAGGCCCGCGCACAGCCCGAAGAACATGGCGATGCCACCGAGCCGCGGTGTCGGTTCTCGGTGTACGTCGCGGGCGCGGATCTCCGGCATCGCCCCGGTCGCGATGGCGAACTTCCGCACCGGACCGGTCAGCAGATAGGTCACCGCGGCCGTGACACAGAGCGTCAGCAGGTAATCACGCACGGGCTGCCCCACAGGAATCGCTGGCCATCTCAGCCCCACACCCTAGCCGGGCCGTCCCCATGGTCGAGGACACGCGTACCCCCCGTTCGGTTGCGCGGCCCCGCTTTTACCGGCCATACGGGGGAAAACGCCCCACCAGCTCGCGCACATCGGCGCGCACCCGGGCCGTCTCCCGCGGGTCCTCGCGCAGCGCCGCCGTGAACAGCGCGGCGATCCTGGCCATCTCCGGCGCCCCCATCCCCTGCGTGGTCACCGCGGCGGTGCCCAGCCGGATGCCGCGGCCGTCCCCGTACGGCAGCGCGCAGGTGTCCAGGACCACACCGGCGGCGGCCAGCCGGGCCCGCGCGGTGCGCCCGTCGACGCCCAGCGGGGCCGGGTCCGCGGTGATGAGATGCGTGTCGGTGCCGCCGGTGGTCAGCGCGAAGCCCTCGGCGGCGAGGGCCGCGGCCAGCACCCGGGCGTGCTCGACCACCTGATGGGCGTACGCGGTGAAGGCGGGGGTGGACGCCTCGCCGAAGGCGACGGCCTTGGCGGCGATGGTGTGCATCTGCGCCCCGCCCTGCGAGAACGGGAACACCGCCCGGTCGATCCGCTCGGCCAGCTCCGCCCCGCACAGCAGCAGCCCGCCGCGCGGACCGCGCAGCACCTTGTGGGTGGTGCCGCAGACGACGTCCGCGTACGGGACGGGGTTCGGGGCCGCGCCGCCGGCGATCAGGCCCAGCGGGTGGGCCGCGTCGGCGATCAGATAGGCGCCGACCTCGTCGGCGACGGCCCGGAAGATCCCGTAGTCGAGGTGGCGCGGGTAGGAGACCGACCCGCAGACGATCGCCTTCGGCCGGTGGTGCCGGGCGAGCGCGGCGACCTGCTCGTAGTCGACGAGACCGGTCTCCGCGTCGACCCCGTACGGGACGAAGTCGAACCAGCGGCCCGAGAAGTTCGCGGGCGCCCCGTGCGTGAGGTGCCCGCCGTGGGCGAGCCCCATGGCAAGCACGGTGTCCCCCGGCCGCAGCAGCGCCGCGTAGGCGGCGAGCACGGCGGAGGAGCCCGAGTGGGCCTGTACGTTGGCGTGTTCGGCGCCGAAGAGGGCGCGCGCCCGGTCCACCGCGATCCGCTCGGCGGCGTCGGCGTACGCGCAGCCGCCGTGGTGCCGGGCGCCCGGATAGCCCTCGGCGTACTTGTTGGCGAGCCGCGAGCCGAGCGCGGCGAGGACGGCCGGCGAGGTGAAGTTCTCGGCGGCGATCAGCTGCAGCCCCTCCCCCTGCCGCCGCTCCTCCCCGAGCAGCACGTCGGCGATCTCGGGGTCCTGGCGGCGCAGCACGTCGAGCGGGCTCTGGTGTGCTGCCTCTGGGGGCACGGTGACCGGCATGGGGGGCTCCGGGCGTGAGCGGTCTGGAAATCCACTGTAGGCACGCCTGCGCCCCTCCGCCGCCCCACACGGCCACCCGGGGGCCGCTCCCCTCCCCCGAGGGCGCCCCGAGCCCCCTCGACGCCCCTGAGGGCGCTCCTCCGGCACCGCGCGGGCGCCCCCCGTCAGTGCTTCGCCGGTACGCCCGTCAGGGCCGTGACCACGGGGTCCAGCGCCTGGTTGATCTCGTCGCCGATCGAGCGGAAGAAGGTGATGGGCGCCCCGTACGGGTCGTTCACCTCGTCCGCCTCCGCCGACGGGGCCAGGAGCCACCCGCGTAGAGCCGCGGCGGCGCGGACCAGGGCGCGGGCGCGGTCGATGGTGTCGTGGCCGTCGCGGGGGTCCGGCAGGGTGGCCGGGTCTATCGCCCGGACCAGGCGGGTGAACTCCTTCAGCGTGAAGGTGCGCAGCCCCGCCGAGTGGCCCATGGAGATGACCTGCGCGCGGTGGTCGCGGGTCGCGGTGAGGACCAGGTCGGCGCGGATCACGTGCTCGTCGAGGAGCTCGCGCCCCACGAAGCCGGTGTGGTCGGCGCCGAAGTCCGCGAGGACCAGCTCCGCGTTGGCCTCCATGGGGGCGCCCTCGTGGCCCCAGGTACCCGCGCTCTCCACGATGAGGCCGCCGCCCAGGGGGTCGCCCAGCCGGTCGCTCAGGGCATGGCGGGTCAGCCGCTCGGTGATCGGCGAGCGGCAGACGTTGCCGGTGCTGACGTGGAGGATGCGGAAGGTGGTGCCGTCGTTCGGGTGCCCCGCTATGCCACGCCCCTCTGGGGCGGTCAATTCGCCACCTCGAGGTCGGGTACCACCTTCCGGAGCTCCTCCGCGCTGAGCGCGCCGGCGCGCAGCAGCACCGGGACCTTGCCCGTGACGTCGACGATGGAGGAGGGGACGATGCCGGGGGTGGGGCCGCCGTCCAGGTAGACGGAGACGGAGTCGCCGAGCATCCCCTGGGCCGCGTCGCAGTCCTCCGGCGACGGGTGGCCGGTGAGGTTGGCCGAGGAGACGGCCATCGGGCCGACCTCGGTGAGCAGCTCGATGGCGACCGGGTGCAGCGGCATCCGGATGGCGACGGTGCCGCGGGTGTCGCCCAGGTCCCACTGGAGCGAGGGCTGGTGCTTGGCGACCAGGGTGAGCGCGCCCGGCCAGAAGGCGTCGACGAGCTCCCAGGCCTGCTCGGAGAAGTCCGTGACGAGGCCGTGCAGGGTGTTCGGGGAGCCGATCAGGACGGGCGTCGGCATGTTCCGGCCACGGCCCTTGGCGGCGAGCAGGTCCGCGACGGCCTCGGAGCTGAAGGCGTCCGCGCCGATCCCGTAGACGGTGTCGGTGGGCAGCACGACGAGCTCGCCGCGGCGTACGGCGGACGCGGCCTCACGCAGACCCGTCGCACGGTCCGTCGCCTCGTTGCAGTCGTATCGCCGGGCCATTAGTCGCCTGCCTTCTCGTACGCGTCGTGCCTGGACTGGTTGCTCATGGGGTGGCCTTGCGGGCGGTCGCGAAGCGCGGCCGGTTGTTCAGGTCGGGGTGGTCGGCGGCGTCGACCCAGCCGGCCTCCTCGTTGAAGATCCACGGCACCTGGCCGCCCTGGGTGTCCGCGTGCTCGATCACCACGAGCCCGCCGGGCCGCAGCAGCCGGTGCGCGGTGCGCTCGATGCCCCGGATGGTGTCCAGGCCGTCCTCGCCGGAGAACAGCGCCATCTCCGGGTCGTGGTCGCGTGCCTCGGGGGCCACGTACTCCCACTCGGTGAGCGGGATGTACGGCGGGTTGGAGATGACCAGGTCGACCTGGCCGTTGAGCTCCGGCAGCGCGGCCAGCGCGTCGCCCTGGTGGACGGTGACGCGCGAGCCCTCGGCGTTCTTGCGGGTCCACACGAGCGCGTCGTCGGAGAGCTCCACGGCGTGCACGCGCGAGCGCGGCACCTCCTGCGCCATGGCGAGCGCGATGGCGCCCGAGCCGGTGCACAGGTCGACGATGAGCGGCTCGACGACGTCCATGGCGCGCACGGCGTCTATGGCCCAGCCGACGACCGACTCGGTCTCCGGCCGGGGCACGAACACGCCGGGGCCCACCTGGAGCTCCAGGTAGCGGAAGAACGCCCGCCCGGTGATGTGCTGGAGCGGCTCGCGGGCCTCGCGGCGCGCGATGGCCTCCCAGTAGCGGGCGTCGAAGTCCGCGTCCTTGACGTTGTGCAGCTCCCCCCGCTTGACGCCGTGCACGAACGCGGCGAGCTCCTCCGCGTCGAAACGCGGTGAGGGAACGCCGGCGTCGGCCAGCCGCTGGGTGGCCTGGGCCACCTCGGCAAGCAGCAGGTTCACGCTGGTCCTCCGTGGTGCGGGTGGGGCTGACGAGCTGACGAGGTACGCGTCTTACGCGGCGGCGAGCTTGGCGGCCGAGTCGGCGTCGACGCAGGCCTGGATGACCGGGTCGAGCTCGCCGTCGAGCACCTGGTCCAGGTTGTACGCCTTGAAGCCGACGCGGTGGTCCGAGATGCGGTTCTCCGGGAAGTTGTACGTCCGGATCTTCTCGGAGCGGTCGACCGTGCGGACCTGGCTGCGGCGGGCGTCCGCGGCCTCGGCCTCGGCCTTCTCCTGCGCGGCGGCGAGCAGCCGGGAGCGCAGGATGCGCATGGCCTGCTCCTTGTTCTGGAGCTGGCTCTTCTCGTTCTGGCAGGAGGCGACGATGCCGGTCGGCAGGTGGGTGATGCGGACCGCGGAGTCGGTGGTGTTGACGGACTGGCCGCCGGGACCGGACGAGCGGTAGACGTCGATGCGCAGGTCGTTCGCGACGATCTCGACCTCGACCTCCTCGGCCTCCGGGGTGACGAGCACGCCGGCGGCGGAGGTGTGGATGCGGCCCTGCGACTCGGTGGCGGGCACGCGCTGCACGCGGTGCACCCCGCCCTCGTACTTCAGCCGCGCCCAGACGCCCTGGCCGGGCTCGGTGGCCCCGTTGCCGCCCTTGGTCTTCACGGCGACCTGGACGTCCTTGTAGCCGCCCAGCTCGGACTCGGTGGCGTCGATGATCTCGGTCTTCCAGCCGATCCGCTCGGCGTACCGCAGGTACATCCGCAGCAGGTCGCCGGCGAACAGGGCGGACTCGTCGCCGCCCGCGCCGGCCTTGATCTCCAGGATGACGTCCTTGTCGTCGCTGGGGTCGCGCGGGACGAGCAGCAGCCGGAGCTTCTCCGTCAGCTCCTCGCGCAGCTTCTCCAGCTCCTTGACCTCGGCGGCGAAGTCGGGGTCGTCGGCGGCCAGCTCCTTGGCCGTCTCGATGTCGTCCGCCGACCGCTTCCAGGCCTGGTACGTGCCGATGATCGGGGTCAGCTCCGCGTAGCGCTTGTTGAGCTTGCGCGCGTTCGCCTGGTCGGAGTGGACCGAAGGGTCGGCGAGCTTCTTCTCGAGGTCGGCGTGCTCGCCGACCAGGTCCTCGACCGCTTCGAACATCGGGTGCTCCTGAGGTGTTTTCGGGACGGGCTGCTGCGGGGGAACGACTGCGGGGACGGCAAAGCGCCGGTCCGGTGCCCCCGAGCGGGAGCGACCAAGGACCGGCGCAGTGACGTGCTACTTCTTGGCCGCAGCCTTGCCGAAGCGGGCCTCGAAGCGGGCGACACGGCCGCCGGTGTCGAGGATCTTCTGCTTGCCCGTGTAGAACGGGTGGCACTCGGAGCAGACCTCGGCACGGATGGTGCCCTCGGTCAGGGTGCTACGAGTGGTGAACGACGCGCCGCAGGTGCAGCTGACCTGGGTCTCGACGTACTCGGGGTGGATCTCGCGCTTCAAGGTGTCTCCTAGTTTCGGGAGGGCTCCGGGTCGCCGTGCGGGATGCACCTGCGTGAACCGGGGCCGACGTACCAGTCTGCCAGGACCGGCCGCATCTCCCAAAACCGGGGGGTGGCCGGAACTATTCCTCGGCGGCCCGGGAGCCGCTCCGGACTACTTCACGAGGCCCTCGGCCTTGCCGGTGGCCCCTTCCTTGGTGGCCGACGCGGGGATGGCCTTGTCAGCCTTGAGCGCCTGCCAGACCTGCCGGGACTGGGCCTCCAGCGGAACGACCCGGTTGGGGTCCACGGGGTCGTACTCGACCGGCAGCGTGACCATGTGGACGTCGTCGGCGCCGAGGCCGGAAAGGCCCTTGGCGAAGCCCATGAGCTCGTTGACCGAATCGAGCTCGGAGTCGGGCGTGATGGCCTTGGTGGCGGTGTCCGCGATGTCGAAGAGCTTCTTGGGGTTGGTGAAGACGCCGACGCTCTTCACCTGGTCGATGAAGGCCTTCATGAAGGCCTGCTGGAGCTGGATGCGGCCGAGGTCGCTGCCGTCGCCGACGCTCTTGCGGGTGCGGACCAGGCCGAGGGACTGTTCGCCGTCGAGGGTGTGGGTGCCCGGGGCGAGGTCGAGGTGGCTCTTGGTGTCCTTGATGGCCTTCGTGGTGGTGACCTCCACGCCGCCGAGCTTGTCGATGAGCTTCGTGAAGCCGGTGAAGTCGACCTCGATGTAGTGGTCCATGCGGATCCCGGACATCGCCTCGACGGTCTTCACGGCGCAGGCCGGGCCGCCGACCTCGTACGCCGTGTTGAACATCGCCCGGTGCTGCCCCGGGACCGTGCCGCCCCTGCCGTCGGTGCACTGGGGGCGGTCGACGAGGGTGTCGCGCGGGATGGAGACCACGGCGGCCTTCTTGTGGCCCTCGTAGACGTGGACGACCATCGCGGTGTCGGAGCGGGCGCCGCCCTCGTCCTTGCCGTACGCGGCGTTGTCGCCGGAGCGGGAGTCGGAGCCGAGGACCAGGATGTCCATCGAGCCGTTGTCGACGTTCTCGGGGCGGTCCTTGCCGAGCTGGGCGTTGATGTCGACGCCCTTGATGTTGCCGTCCAGCTTGACGTACGCGTACCCCAGTCCCGCGCCGGCGAGGACGACGAGCGCGCCGGTGCCCCAGGCGACGGTCTTCAGCACGCGGCGGCCCTTCGCGGGCCGCTTCCGGCGGCGGCCGGTGGCCCGTATTCGGGTTCCCTGATGGTGCTCGGTCATCGTCTTTCCTCAGCCCTCGGTTTCACCTTCTGTGATGACGAACCACCCGAAAGGGTTGCATAGGAGGCTGTGAGGTTTCGCTGAGCGACGACCCGTAACGCGAGCGTGCCCCCCGTGTACACGGGGGGCACGCTCGTTCATGCAGGTCGCGGCGGGGTAACGGGCCGGGCCGGCCCTTCGCCGTGTGACCGACGTCTCGCGTCAGTCGTTGTTCCCGGCTCCGGGGGTCGTCTTCTGGATCTGGAGCAGGAACTCGCCGTTCGACTTCGTCTGCTTCATCTTGTCGAGCAGCAGCTCGATCGCCTGCTGCTGGTCGAGCGCGTGCAGCACGCGGCGCAGCTTCCAGGTGATGGAGAGCTCGTCGCTGCCGAGCAGGATCTCCTCCTTGCGCGTGCCCGAGGCGTCGACGTCGACGGCCGGGAAGATGCGCTTGTCGGCGAGCTTGCGGTCGAGCTTGAGCTCCATGTTGCCGGTGCCCTTGAACTCCTCGAAGATCACCTCGTCCATGCGCGAGCCGGTGTCGACCAGCGCGGTGGCCAGGATGGTCAGCGAGCCGCCGTCCTCGATGTTGCGCGCGGCACCGAAGAAGCGCTTCGGCGGGTACAGCGCGGTCGAGTCGACACCACCGGACAGGATGCGGCCGGAGGCGGGCGCCGCGAGGTTGTACGCGCGGCCCAGACGGGTGATGGAGTCCAGCAGGACGACCACGTCGTGACCCAGCTCCACGAGGCGCTTGGCGCGCTCGATGGCCAGCTCGGCGACGGTGGTGTGGTCCTCGGCGGGACGGTCGAAGGTCGAGGAGATGACCTCGCCCTTGACCGACCGCTGCATGTCGGTGACCTCTTCCGGACGCTCGTCGACCAGGACGACCATCAGGTGGCACTCGGGGTTGTTGTGGGTGATCGCGTTGGCGATCGCCTGCATGATCATGGTCTTGCCGGTCTTCGGCGGGGCCACGATCAGACCGCGCTGGCCCTTGCCGATCGGCGACACGAGGTCGATGATCCGCGTGGTCAGCACGCCCGGGTCGGTCTCCAGACGGAGCCGGTCCTGCGGGTACAGCGGGGTGAGCTTGTTGAACTCGGGACGCCCGCGGCCGGACTCCGGCGCCATGCCGTTGACCGAGTCGAGGCGCACCAGCGCGTTGAACTTCTCGCGGCGCTCGCCCTCCTTCGGCTGGCGCACGGCACCGGTGACGTGGTCGCCCTTGCGCAGGCCGCTCTTGCGGACCTGGGCGAGGGAGACGTACACGTCGTTCGGGCCGGGCAGGTAGCCGGAGGTCCGGATGAACGCGTAGTTGTCGAGGATGTCGAGGATGCCCGCGACGGGGATCAGGACGTCGTCGTCGGCGACCTGCGGCTCACCGGCGGCGAACTCGTCACGCCCACGGCGCCCACGGCGGTCGCGGTAGCGCCCGCGCCGGCCGCGACGGCCGCCCTCGAAGTCGTCGTCGTCCTGCGGGCCGGCCTGCTGGCCGCCCTGCGGGCCCTGGGCCTGGCCCTGGCCGCCGGCCTGACCCTGCCCCTGGCCGCCCTGGCGCTGGCGCTGGCCGCCCTGGCCGCCGCCCTGCTGCTCCTCGCCCTTGCCGCGGTCGCGGCGGTCGCGCTGGCGCTCGCGGCGGTCACCGCGCTCGCCCCGCTCACCCCGGTCGCGACGGCCGCGGCCCTCGGCGGTGTCGGCGGCGGTCTCGGCCTTGGCCTCGCCCTGCGTCTCGGTGCGGGCCTCGGTGCGGACCTCGGTCTTGACGGCCTGCGCGGCCTCGGCCTTGGCCTCGCCCTCCGGCGAACCGGCCGGGGCGGTGGCGCGACGGCGGCGGCGCTCGCCGGCCGGGGCGTCCTCGGACGCGGGCTGGCCCGGGATCTCGATCTGCTGCTGGGCGACCGGCTCGGCCTTCTCGGCCTTCTCGGCCTTCGGGGCGGCCTCGGCGTCGGCCGTACGCGCCTTGGCCGCGGTGCGGCGCTTCGGCTTGGTCTCGGCGGCGTCGGCCGACTTGGCGGGGGCGGCGGAGCCGCCGCCGGCCTGGGCCTCCTTGATGACCTCGATCAGCTGGCTCTTGCGCATCCGCGCGGTGCCCCTGATGCCGAGGCCGGACGCGACCTGCTGCAGCTCGGCCAGGACCATGCCCTCAAGGCCGGTGCCGGAGCGGCGGCGCCGTGCGGTGGTGCCGGAGGCAGCACCTTCGGCGGGCGCGGAGGTGTCGACACTGCTGTCGGCAGTCACGCCCATCAGATCGGTGGTGTCGCTCACGAAGGGTCCTTCCCTGGAGCGGACGTCGGCCATCTGGCTCGGCGACCGGTTGTGCTGTCCGGCAGCGGTCCTGCTTGGCGGACCGTGTCGGGGCGGTGGTCCCGCCGGGTACGGCGGAAGAGAGAAAACGTGCTGTGGGTCCGGCCCGAGCGCCCCCTGCTCGGCCCTCGAACAAGAGAAGCGAGGGGTGTCGTGCCGGTTCCGGAGCGTGCTCGAATCTGCTCAGGCAGGCTGCTCAGGCAGTGGAGGAGGCTCCCGGAAGAATTGGCGGTCCCTGATGGGGACACTCAGCACCGCGCCACAAAGACGTCGGGTGCAGACTTGAGGTTAACACTACCGGCTCCAACAAACATTCCCCCTCTCCGTCACCGGCGATCTCGTGTCCGCGCGGCCCCGGCTCAGGAGAGCCGCGCGGGCTGCCCGTCAGGGCGCGAGCGGCAGGACGCTCGCTCCGGGCGCGTCGAGGTCGAGCCGGTTGGCGGCCCACCCCTCGCCCGCGAGCAGGGCGACCTTGTCGGCCGTTCCGTGGTCCGCCAGCGCGAGGACCGTGGGGCCCGCGCCGGAGATGACCGCGGGCACACCGTCCGCCCGCAGCCGGTTCACAAGGGCGATGCTCTCGGGCATCGCGGGCGCCCGGTACTCCTGGTGCAGCCGGTCCTCGGTGGCCGCGAGCAGCAGCTCGGGGCGGCGGGTCAGGGCCTCGACGAGGAGGGCGGCGCGGCCGGCGTTGGCGGCGGCGTCCACGTGCGGGACGGTGCGCGGGAGCAGACCTCGGGCGGTCTCGGTGAGCACGGGCTTTCCGGGGACGAAAACCACCGGAACGATGGAATCGGAGGGCTCCATCCTGATCGCCCGGGCGGCACCGCCCTCGGTCCAGGCGAGCGTGAAGCCGCCGAGCAGGCAGGCCGCGACGTTGTCGGGGTGCCCCTCGATCTCGGTGGCCAGTTCGAGCAGCGCGGTCTCGTCGAGGCGCGTGTCGCCGCCTATGGTCACGGCGCGGGCGGCGACGATGCCGGCGCAGATGGCGGCGGAGGAGGAGCCGAGGCCCCGGCCGTGCGGGATGCGGTTGGCGCAGACGACCTCAAGGCCGCGCGGCTGACCGCCCAGCAGGTCGAAGGCGGTGCGCATCGAGCGTACGAGCAGGTGGCTCTCGTCGCGGGGAAGGGTGTCGGCACCTTCGCCGGCGATGTCGACGTGCAGCCCGGAGTCGGCGACCCGGACGACGACGTCGTCGTAGAGCCCCAGCGACAGGCCGAAGGCGTCGAAGCCCGGACCCAGATTGGCGCTGGAGGCGGGGACGCGCACCCGTACGGCGGCGGCGCGGAACGCGGGACCGGCCATCGCTCGTTGACTCTCCTTGACTTGCGGTGATCGTGCGGGGGGACGTACTGCGGTGCTACGGCGTACTGCGGGGATGACTGCGGAGGTACGGGGAACCCGGGGGCCGCGCGCGCCTCACAGGCGACAACGGCAACGACACCGCGCATATGCAACGGGGCGGGTTCGGTACAGCCTATCGAAGGAAGGTTCTGTGGCGACATAGGGCGCACAGGAGGCGCACGATGCGTGTCGCGCGCCAGCCTGTGCGCCTATGTAGGTTCCTGATCGGGTTTGACCCATGATCAGGAACCGTAGGACATCCGGGCTCAGGCGAGCCCGAGCCGCTCGGCGGCGGCCGCGGCGTCCACCGGGACGGTGACGGGCTGCGGAGCGCCCGCGACGGCCCAGTCGGGGTCCTTGAGGCCGTTGCCGGTGACCGTACAGACGATCTTCTGACCCGGGTCCACCTTGCCCTGTGCGGCGGCCTTCAGCAGACCGGCCACCGAGGCGGCCGAGGCCGGCTCGACGAAGACGCCCTCCTGAGCGGCCAACAGGCGGTAGGCCTGCAGGATCTCACGGTCCGTCACCTCGTCGATGAAGCCGCCCGACTCGTCGCGCGCGGCGATCGCGTAGTCCCAGGAGGCCGGGTTGCCGATGCGGATCGCGGTGGCGATGGTCGACGGGTCCTTGACGACCTCGCCGCGCACGAGCGGCGCGGAGCCGGAGGCCTGGAAGCCCCACATGCGCGGGCGGTGCGTCGCGAGCCCGTCGGCGGCGTACTCCCGGTACCCCTTCCAGTACGCCGTGATGTTGCCGGCGTTGCCCACGGGCAGCACGTGGATGTCGGGGGCGTCGCCGAGCATGTCGACGATCTCGAAGGCGGCCGTCTTCTGGCCCTCGATGCGGACCGGGTTCACCGAATTGACCAGCGCCACCGGGTAGTTCTCGGAGAGCGAGCGGGCCAGCGTGAGGCAGTCGTCGAAGTTGCCGTCGACCTGGAGGATCTTGGCGCCGTGCACCAGCGCCTGGCCCATCTTGCCGAGGGCGATCTTGCCCTGCGGCACGAGCACGGCCGAGACCATGCCCGCGCGCACCGCGTACGCGGCGGCGGAGGCGGAGGTGTTGCCGGTGGAGGCGCAGATGACGGCCTGCGCGCCCTCCTCCTTGGCCCGGGTGATGGCCATGGTCATGCCCCGGTCCTTGAAGGAGCCGGTGGGGTTGGCGCCCTCGACCTTGAGGTGCACCTCGCAGCCCGTGCGCTCGGAGAGCACCTGAGCGGGGACGAGCGGCGTGCCGCCCTCACGGAGCGTGACGACCGGCGTCGTGTCCGTGACCGGAAGGCGGTCCCGGTACTCCTCGATGATGCCGCGCCACTGGTGGGTGCCCTTGGTGGTCATGGGTCCTTACTCCCCTTCAACACGCATGATGCTGGCGACACCGCGCACGGTGTCGAGCTTGCGCAGCGCCTCGACGGTCCCGGAGAGGGCGGCGTCGGGCGCGCGGTGGGTGACGACGACGAGGGAGGCCTCGCCGTCCTTGCCCGTCTGGCGGACGGTGTCGATCGACACGCCGTGCTCGGCGAAGACCGTCGCGACCTGGGCGAGGACGCCCGGCTTGTCGGCCACGTCGAGGCTGATGTGGTACCGCGTCACCACGTCGCCCATGGGGCTCACGGGCAGCTGGGTGTACGCGGACTCGCCGGGGCCGTTGGCCCCGTTGAGCTTGTTGCGGCAGACGGCGACCAGGTCGCCGAGGACGGCCGACGCGGTCGGCGAGCCGCCGGCCCCGGGGCCGTAGAACATGAGCTGCCCGGCGGCGTCCGCCTCGACGAAGACGGCGTTGTACGCCTCGCGGACGGAGGCGAGCGGGTGGCTGAGCGGGATCATCGCCGGGTGCACGCGCGCGGTGACGGACTCGCCGTCGGCGGCCCGCTCGCAGATCGCGAGCAGCTTGATGGTGCAGCCCATCTGCTTGGCGGAGGCGAAGTCCGCGGCGGTGACCTCGGTCATGCCCTCGCGGTACACGTCGTCGAGGCGCACCCGGGTGTGGAAGGCGATCCCGGCGAGGATGGCGGCCTTGGCGGCGGCGTCGAAGCCCTCGACGTCGGCGGTCGGGTCGGCCTCGGCGTACCCGAGCGCGGTGGCCTCGTCGAGCGCCTCGGAGTAGCCGGCGCCCGAGGTGTCCATCTTGTCGAGGATGAAGTTGGTCGTGCCGTTGACGATGCCCATCACCCGGTTGATCTTGTCGCCGGCGAGCGACTCGCGCAGCGGGCGGATCAGCGGGATGGCGCCGGCGACGGCCGCCTCGTAGTAGAGGTCCTCGCCGTGCTCCTGGGCGGCGGCGTAGAGGGCCGCGCCGTCCTGGGCGAGCAGCGCCTTGTTCGCGGAGACGACGGAGGCGCCGTGCTCGAAGGCGGTGGTGATGAGCGTGCGGGCCGGCTCGATGCCGCCGATGACCTCGATGACGACGTCGATGTCGCCCCGTTTGACCAGGGCGGTGGCGTCGGTGGTGATCAGCTCGGCGGGCACTCCCCCGCGTACCTTGTCAGGCCGGCGGACCGCCACGCCGGCGAGCTCGACCGGAGCGCCGATGCGCGCGGCGAGGTCGTCGGCGTGCGTCGTCATGATGCGCGCCACCTCTGAGCCGACCACTCCACAGCCCAGCAGCGCCACCTTCAGCGGACGCGTACGCATCATCCGACCTCTTTCCCGGTACTTCTCGATCTTCGTATCGCTACGGATTACAACGGTGGGAACCAGTCTCACTCACCGGTCGGACGATTCCGCCCCGGGTCCGGATCGTGAGACATCGATTCCATCACCCGACTATTTCATCATCCGACGTCGAGCCGCAGGAGATCTTCCTCCGTCTCGCGCCGCACGATGACCTTCGCCTCGCCGTCGCGCACCGCCACGACCGGCGGGCGCAGGGCGTGGTTGTAGTTGCTCGCCATGGAGCGGCAGTACGCGCCGGTGGCCGGCACCGCGAGCAGGTCTCCGGGGGCCGTGTCGGCGGGCAGGAAGGCGTCGCGCACGATGATGTCGCCGCTCTCGCAGTGCTTCCCGACGACGCGGACGAGCAGGGGCTCGGCGTCACTCGTACGGGAGACCAGCGCGACGCTGTACTCCGCGTCGTACAGCGCGGTGCGGATGTTGTCCGACATGCCGCCGTCGACGGAGACGTACGTGCGCAGCCCCTCCAGCGGCTTGACCGTGCCCACCTCGTACAAGGTGAAGGCGGTCGGCCCGACGATGGCGCGGCCCGGCTCGACGGAGATCCGCGGGGTCGCGAGCCCGGCGGCCTCGCACTCGCGGGTGACGATCTCGGAGAGCGCCTTGGCGATGTCGTGCGGCTCGCGCGGGTCGTCGTCGGACGTGTACGCGATGCCCAGCCCGCCGCCCAGGTCGATCTCGGGCAGCTCGACCCCGTGCTCGTCCCGCACCTCGGCGAGCAGCCGCACGACGCGGCGCGCGGAGACCTCGAAGCCGGCCATGTCGAAGATCTGCGAGCCGATGTGCGAGTGGATCCCGATGAGCTCGAGACCGTCGAGCGTCAGGGCCCGCCGCACGGCCTCCGCGGCCTGCCCCCCGGCCAGCGCGATGCCGAACTTCTGGTCCTCGTGGGCGGTGGCGATGAACTCGTGGGTGTGCGCCTCGACGCCGACGGTCACCCGGATCTGCACCCGCTGGCGCTTGCCGAGCGCCTGGGCGATGTGCGCGACCCGGACGATCTCCTGGAACGAGTCGAGCACGATCCGCCCGACCCCGGCCTCGACGGCCCGCCGGATCTCGTCCTCGCTCTTGTTGTTCCCGTGGAAGGCGATCCGCTCGGCCGGCATCCCCGCCGACAGCGCGGTGCTGAGCTCGCCGCCGGAGCACACGTCGAGGTTGAGCCCCTCCTCCTTGAGCCACCGCACGACGGCCCGGGAGAGGAATGCCTTGCCCGCGTAGAAGACGTCGGCGTCCTTGCCGAACGCCTCGGCCCAGGCGCGGCAGCGGGCCCGGAAGTCGTCCTCGTCGAGGAAGTAGGCGGGCGTGCCGAACTCCCTCTTCAGCTCGTCGACCCCGATCCCGCCGACGGTCACGACCCCGCGCTCGTCCCGCCGCACGGTCCGCGCCCAGACCTTCGGGTCGAGCTGGTTGAGGTCGGCGGGCGGAGCGGAATAGTGCCCCTCGGGAAGGACATCGGCGTGACGGGGCCCGGCGGGGTGTGCGGAACGGCTCATGGCGACTGGCTCTTTCAGATCTGGTCGGGTGCGCTGATGCCGAGCAGGGAGAGGCCACCGGCGAGCACCGTCCCGGCGGCTTCGGCGAGCGCGAGCCGGGAACGGTGGGCGGCCGAGGGTTTCTCGTCACCGAGGGGCAGCACCGTGTGCTGGAACGAGAGCAGCGCGTCGGCGACCCCTTCGAGCCGGCGTGCCAGCCGGTCGGGCGCCCGGTGCCGGGCGGCGGCGAGGAGGAGGGCGGGATGATCGGCGAGCAGAGATACGAGCACGTCCCCGTACTCACCGACCCCGACCCGGCCGACCCCACAGGCCCCACCGACCTCACGGGCCTCCTCGCCGGGCTCCCCCTCATACACCGCCGGTACGCCGAGCTGCGCGCCGTTGCGCACGAGCGCGCGCGCCCGGGAGTGGGCGTACCGCACCCGGAAGAGCGGATTGCGCTCGTGCTGGACGAGCAGGGGGCCACCGGGGAGAGCGTGATCGTGGGCGGCGGGCCGGAGCAGGGCCCAGCGGGCTGCGTCGGGCCCGAGGAGGGCGGGCTCATGGGGCGCGGGCAGCACGGGGAGCCGCTCGCCGCCGGCGGCGTCCCGGCCGCCGGTCAGCACGTCGGCGCCTTGGCTGCGGAGGAGCCGCACCACGACCTCGCCGACGAGGCGGGCGCGGGGCTCGTCGGCGTCGAGGAGCCGGACGCGGGTGCCGGCGAGGGCGTCGGAGTGCCCGTACCGGAGCCCGGCGGCGCCGATCTCCCGCACGAGCCGGGCGGCCCGTCCGGAGTCGAGGGTGAAGTTGAGGAACCCGGGTCCGGTGATGTCGACGGCACGGATCCCGGGGCTGTCGCGCAGCCGCTCCTTGAGGATCCCGGCGACGTCGAGGGGCGGCCGTCCGGACGGCCGCGCGAGGCTGAGCGCGATGCTGCTGGCGTAGTCGCCGACACCGCCCGGCCGGGGCCGCTCGACCTTGACGCGCGCGGGCACGTCGACCCGCAGCGCACCCTCGTCGACCGCACGGCGCACGGCGCGCAGCACGGTGAGGGAGAGGTCCGCGGGGGTCACGGGACCAGCCTAGGGGAGGAGGGGGGGCAGAACGCGAACCGGTTTCGGCATGTGGGCGGCGGACCCGGAAAACGCGGGAAGGGACGACCTGGAGAGCCTGCGGAGCGGGGCCCGGGAAACGCGGGAGGGGACAGTGCGGAGACCCCCTGCGGAGCGGGGTCCGGGAAACGCGGGAACGGGCGCCACGGAAACCCTGCGGAGCGGGGTCCGGGAAACGCGGGAAGGGACAGTGCGGAGACCCCCTGCGGAGCGGGGCCCGGGAACGCGGGAACGGGCGCCACGGAAACCCTGCGGAGCGGGGTCCGCTAGAGGGCTCGCCCGCGAGGTGCTCCGGTCCCCGCAGGCGGCTCCTCGCCGCCCTCCTGCTGCTCCTGCCCGGTCCCCTCACCGTGCCGCCCGCGCCGGTCCCGGTGCATGAGCTGGCGGACGACCCGTACGAGCTCGGACGGCTCGAAGGGCTTGGCGAGGAAGGCGTCCACGCCGGAGATGCCGCACCCTTCCCTGTCGTACTCCGTGCCGGCGCTGATGATCGCGACGGGGAGGTGACTGGTCCGCGGATCGGACCGCAGCCGCGCGGCGGTCCTGAGCCCGTCCAGCCGGGGCATGACGACATCGAGGGTGACGACATCAGGACGGACCTGATGCACGACATCCAGACACTCGGCACCATCGGCGGCGGTCACCACCTCGAACCCCTCGAGTTCGAGATTGACCCTGATCAGCTGGCGGATCACCCGGTTGTCATCGACAACGAGCACTCGCCCGGACACCCCTGACACACGTCGAGAGTAGGTCTACGGGAAGGGCCGCGTCCGGCGTTTCCCCACTTCCGACCCGCGCGGGGGAACACCCCCTGGTGACCCGGCGGAAATACCTGTTCACAGGCACGCCTCACGAGCTGGTAGGGTTCTACCCGTCGCCGCCGAACGCGGCGGACGCCCCCGTAGCTCAGGGGATAGAGCAACGGCCTCCGGAGCCGTGTGCGCAGGTTCGAATCCTGCCGGGGGCACTTCGCAGGAAGTGCCACACAGACCCCGTGATCAGCGGAAACGCTGAGAACGGGGTCTTGTTGTATGTGCAGGCGTGAGCAGGGCTGAGCGGCCGTATGTCGAGGTCTGTGGACGAGGCGTGGACGGGATCTTGGGGCGTCGTCGCAGCTGAAGAGCCCAAGGAGACGGGGCCGCATCAGCCTCCAGGAGCCTGCCCGCGGTGCTCATGGAGACGACCAACGCCCACCAAAGCACGGCTCAAGCCTTGCTCCACGCCTGGCGATGGCGAGCAACGCTGTAGAGCTGCTCCACCTGCTCGGCCGTCAGTACCCCTGAGAGCGGCGCCAGAGCCGCTACTTGGCGCTCCTGGTAGACCCGGACGCTGAGTTGGGTGGCGACCACCTTGAGATCGGTAACGCCGACGAAGACGAGGACGGGTTCAACCGGTACAGGAAACCCGCAGTACTGCTCCAGCACCCGGACCACACGCTTTGCCTCAGCTCGGCTCTTGCGGACGTAGGGCGCCGGCTTGCCGTGATTGACCTTCACCGCGTCGTCGCCGACCCATACGGCCTTGTCGTGGTGGTGCTTCGTGTTGATGCTGAACACTCCTCCAGGGCCGATCAGCAAGTGGTCGACGTCCACACGTTCACTCAGGGGAATCGAGTGCAGAACCCGCCAGCCGTGCCGCTCCAGGCGGTTCAGCTCACCTCCCACGCGCTTCTCCCCCGCCAGTCCTTTCCGCCACGAGTCCCACTTGCTGGGGCGGCGCAGGAGCCGTGAGACGACACGCTCCATGAGACCCGGGCCGGACTTGTCGAGCAGGTCACGAAGGGCTTCACCGGGGCGGTTGGCGGACAGGTCATCGGCCGGCAGCAGAGGTGGCAGCACCGGACGGGCTTCAGCCCTCGATGCCGGCTCCTGTGGCGAGATCGGAGCGGAGATCTCCCGTAAGTGGTCTGTCAGCACGGCGATCACGTCATCGCGATACTCGGCGGCCAGGACGGTGATGTCCCCCGTCGTCACGTCAGCCCAACCGACCGCAGTGCCATCGGGCAGATTCGCGTACAGGCGATCATGTCCGTACCGCTTCCAGCGCGTGACTTTCAGCTCCACGAGCCCCCCTCGTCCGCTCTCGACTCGCAGCATCGCAGCGGAGAGGGCTGAAAACGAGTGAGGCCCCGGACAAGATGCCCGGAGCCTCAATGGGGTGATGCACGGTTCTTCACTCGTATTCGCGAAGAAGATCCTCAATACGTCGGTTGGCGACGTCCTGGCGCCCGTCGAGGCACTTCGCGTAGCGGGTCAGCAGGACCTCCACGCTGTTGCCGGCGCGCTCCGCAACCTCGGTCGGGTCGACGCCCGCGTTCAGCCAGGTCGACAGGGCCGAGTGCCGAAGGTCGTACGGCCGACTCGCGAGCGGCGAGGCGGCGACGGCCGGCGGAAGCGCGAGGAGGCGGGCCTCCTGCCACACCCGGTAGTAGGTCGAGGACGGCACTACCGAGCCCTTCTCACTGAAGAACAGGCGCCCGTCGTCCGCCGTGCCGAAGGTGGCCAGGTGCTCACGGAGAACGGCACTCAGGTGCGGCGGTATGGGCACCCGGCGGACATCCTCATTCGGCCGGTTCTTCAGCCCGCGGTCGTCGTGGGTCTCCCCCGAATCCGTCCACTGCCTGCCGACCGACGGGCGAGTCCGATGAAGAAGCGCCGAGCCCCACCCCTGCGAGGGAAGGACCAAGTCCGTCTCGGCCAGGCCAACCGCTTCGGCCGGACGAAGCCCACCGAAGTACATGGCGGCGAAAAGGCCGACGAGTCGACGACCACGAGCACGCCGGTACCCGCCCACATAGGAGACAGCCGCCAGGAGGTTGCGAGCCTGTTCTGGGTTGGCGACGATGCGGGGATCTACCTGGTTGGATACCTTCGGCTTCTGCCAGCGGACAGCCGTGATCGGGTTCTCCCGAAGTTCTCCCAGGTCCACCGCATAGTTCGCTGCATTCACGAGGGTCCGGCGCTTGCGCCGCACAGTTTCCGCAGCGGCCGCGGTCCCATCGAGCTTGAGTTTGAGAGCGTCGAGCACCGCGCGAGCCGCTGCAGGCTCAGCAAGGTCAGCGAGCGGCCGGGACGCCTTGGACACCCAGTGAAGGACGTTCAGCACATCGATCGAGATCTACGACCTCGTAGGCAAAGACACTGTCCTCTTCCATCACTCGATCAACGACGGCGAGTCCTCGGGCGGAGCCCAGCAGGTCCAGCAGGCCCGGATGTGGTTCGACAGCGTCTGGGAGACCATCGGAAGGGACTTCGACCTTGACGCACGCTGAACCGCTCGCCGAGACCCTGGCAAACGCCCGAGTCATCCTCTTCGACTTCGACGGACCCGTGTGCGACGTGTTCGCGGGGCTGCCGGCGCCCGAGGTCGCGCGGGAGCTGACCGCCCTCCTCTCCGCTCAGGGTGAAGCCGCGGGCACTAAGGCATCCCAGACGGACGACCCCATCGAGGTCCTGCGCATCGCGCATGAGGCCGACACCGAACTGGGCCAGATGATCGAGCAGGCTCTCACGGCCGCCGAGGTCCGAGCCGTTGCCGTGGCAGGCCAGCCGACGCCAGGAGCAGCCGCAGCACTACAGGCAGCCCGATCGGCGGGTCGAGGCGTAGCCGTGGTGAGCAACAACTCCGCAGAGTGCGTGCGGGTCTTCCTCGAGCTTCACGGCCTGGAGGAGTACGTCACGAAGATTGTGGGTCGCCCCTCCGAGCAGCCACACCTGATGAAGCCGAACCCGTTCCCGCTCATCACGGCAGCCGAGCAGATGCACATCGACATCACGAGCTGCACCCTGATTGGCGACTCGCTCACGGACATCCAGGCAGCCCACGCAGCAGGCGCAACGGTCATCGGCTACGCCAACAAGCCCCACAAGGTAGACCAGTTCACCGAGGCGCAGGCCGACGTCGTCACCGAGAACATGCAGGCCATCGCAGTCGCACTCACTGCGGAGTAGCCGCAGGCCCAAGGGGAGCTGTTACAGGTTTCTCTACCTCATCAAGGCACCCGCCGCGCACGGCGCGGCGCGCGCGGCCCGTCGCCCGGGCCTGCGCTCCTGTCTACGCCCCGCTCCAGCCCGGCCGCCGTCCGCACGCCTGACAGCTCGGGTTGATGGGTGACGAACCCGTGATGCAGCCGGGGCGGTACGCGAGTGCGACCTCAAGACGATGCCTCCGGCGGGGGCGCTCAGGCTCCGGGATGGCGGGGGCTCCGTACGCGGGTGCCGGCCCATGGGGTGTTGCGCTGGGGGACTCCCATCCCGTCTGCCGTCGCCCCAGGCAGAGCCGAGCAGACACGGCACCGGGCCTGCTCCACGGTGTGTGGGTCGACGGCAGACGGGATGGGAGTCAGGGCAGTGCTCGGCGTGCCGGAAGTCGACGAGGCCATGGCCGCTCGCTCAAAGTCGCTCCGCCGACCTCTTTCACTGATCTCCATAACTTGGAGAGTTGGATCCCCTAGAGTGGCGATCCAAGCAAAACGAGGGATTCAACCGGGGGTGCCGACTAATGGCGGATATCGAAATCATGAACCCTCAGAGTAATCATCTCAAAGCAGGGCTCACGGAAGAAATCCTTACGGACGCCATCGAGAAATCTGGTTACCCTCTCCAAAGCGCTGTTTTTGATCTACTGGGAGGCGATTTTCGCGTACAGCAAGAGTGGGGATTTCGTGATCGAATCACAGGCGAGATGCGGTCCTGCGACCTGATGGCCATGAAGGAGCTCGACGCTCCGCCGTCAAGCGACTCGCGGATTCGTACGTCATTGACGATCCTCATCGAATGTAAGCAGTCAGATCTGCCTTATGTCTTCTTTTCACCTGCCGAGGCGCCCTGGCGCCTGACTCTCCCCCAGGTCACGGGACTGCAGCAGGATGAAATGGCCATCTCGACCGATGACTCTCGTTCCACTTGGCTCTATTCCGTTATGCGAGCACTCGAGCTTGCCGAGGAGCCGTTCATGAGTAGAGATGGTTTCTCTATTATGAGCAAGTGTGCCCGCAAGGGGCCCAAGCTGGAACTTTCCGGAACGGATGCATATAACGGGATCGTTATGCCCTTGGCAAGCGCAGCGACTCACTTCTCCACTTCGTCTGCGCCCAAGGAAACGCACCGCTTCTTTGATGCGCACCTTCTCTCGGCAGTAGCGGTTCTCGACGCCCCTATGGTTGCGGCGAAAACAGCATCCACTGGAACGGAGTTGAAATTTACTCCGTGGAGTCGACTATTCCGTCATGAGCCTGAGGAGCCGGGCGTATTCATGGGTCACACAGGAAAAACGATGGCGATCGATGTTGTGCACAAAGACTTCTTTAATGAGTACTTGAATGGCCATCTGATTCCGTTCGCGCGAACTTTTTCAGAGCGGGCATTGCGACATCACGAGATTCTCGCTACAGGAAAGGCGTTTGCTTCAGGGATGGGTGCGAACGGCAGCTCCGGGATTTACGAGCGACTGCAATCGCCTAGGCGTATTCCCAAACCGACATCAAGGCGAGGGGCACGTGGCCGCGTATCGGGCGAAGGCAGCGTGTGAGGAGTTGTGTAGGGTGCGACCTCCCCGGCGGTGGCGAGTAAAGAGGTCGTTAGCCCACCCGCTTTGGCTGGGTGGTGGTGGCCGGCTGACATCTACAGCTGACATCAACAGCGGTGGATGCAGGAGGCCAAAGGCGGTCGGGAGTGACAGGGAGCCTTCGGCTGTTGGCTGAGTACGGCCGGTCCGATCGGACTTGTAAAGCGGGGCCATCGGTTCGAACCCTGCCCGGAGGCGCCATGCCGAAGGCCCCGGACCATAGTCGATCCGGGGCCTTCGGCATGGCGCGCGGGTTACGACTTAAGTAGGCCCAGCGTTACCTGCGGAAATCCCAGCTTTGAAGTCACATCGGATACCGCCGATCTGAGATAAGGGTGCGCAACAAGCTGGGCCGTCGTGTAGCCGAATGCGACAAGGCTTTCTTCGGAAACCTCACCCTTGGGATCGCCTTCGTCAGGAAACCTGAAGAGCACTCCAAGGTTGACCTGAACCTTCAGCGCATCCGCCCCATCCGCGTCTTGCGCCGTCAGCTCGTGCTCAAACTGGTACGTAATATGAGAACCATCTCGCCCGATCCCCATATTGGTTTGCAAGGTCTCGATTTCCTGAAGGTCCGACGTTACGTCAACCTTCAGAACCTCCCCATGCAGCAAGAAGACCCGAACATCCAGCAGCTCTGCGCGAGCATTTACCGGAGCTGCCAGCTGCCTCTGCTCGTCGGCGTGAGGAATCAGAAACGCCATCTATTCACCACATTCCGGAGCCGCGGCGGCAGCTGGCTCCCTGATGACTCGACTAGCGACGTTCCACGACTTGACCCAGGCTTGGTTAATTCGGGGAGATCTGATCTGCGCAGACTCGCTTTTGAGTACTGCAGTAATCTCGCGGAATTCCATACCTACGTGCTGCTCCCAAGGCAGAGAGCGCCACCGCAGGAGCCATCCGTCAACGAGCGCCATCTCATCCCGAGACAACCCAAATTCCGGCTCTGCGGACTCCGGGACGTTTACACGAAGCCACTCGTTTACTACTGACCATTCCCAGATGCGCTTCCCATTGGGCGCTCCTGCCGGCGTAGGGAAAGACGTCCCCTTGCGCCGCTGCCCTTCGATCAGCTGCCGAACACTCTCGCGGCTCCGGTCACACCTGCGGGCGATCTCCGCAGCGTCAACCAAGTCCCTGTCGAGTCGGGCTACGGTAACGCCGAGCAGCTTCTCAAGCTCTGTCGCGGCACACTTAGCCGCCATCGGGCCGTTCTCGTGACCGTCCATGTAGACGGTGAGGAGAAGGCGCCCGAAGGACTCGGCGATCAAACCATCAAAGTGGTCGTAGAAGAGTTCCTCGACTCGGGCAACGTCAGAGACGTCTTGTACTTCAAACCTCAAGCTGTAGGTCTTCATCGTTGCTCCCCCAGCTAGCTTCCGATGCAACCTGTTGACACACGTCAACAGTACGGTACCCGCACTGTGTCCCGTCAAGCGGAAAGCCGCACCTCAGGTCGTACGCTTCTTAGACCTCGGGTCGCCGTCCGGCAGCGGGCAGGTGCGAGCCTCCCGAAGCACGTCACGCGCGTGTCGCTCCGCAACTCGGGGTGTCCCGCTGATCGAGATCCGATGACACCCGACGTCACAGGTGAGGAGGCCCCAGTGGCCGCCCTTACGCAGGCTCCAGCCCCCGCCGCCAAGGATCTCTTCCAAGGCGGCTCTCACAGCCTTGTCCTTGTGGCTCCGAGGCAGCAGCTCTTCCCCCACTAAGGTCCCCCTACAGTGCATCGCTGACTACATAGAGTCGCATACTGTCGCCAAAGTTACATCAGACGAGTGAACGGTGATCCCCCATCGCCCTTCGTTCGGCACCCGAGTGGTGTGGCCTATCTGTGGACTGAAGGACAACTTCCCACCTACTACAAGCCGCTGAACTGCTGCTATGTCGTTAGCCCACACGGCCTCCGGAGCCGTGTGCGCAGGTTCGAATCCTGCCGGGGGCACTTCGCAGGAAGTGCCACACAGACCCCGTTGTCAGCGGAAACGCTGAGGACGGGGTCTTGTTGTTTCTACGGGCGCGCACGTCAGGTGTCCGACCTCTCACTTGTCGCCCGTCGCGGCGGCGCCCCCCTCCCCCGGAAAGCGAGCGCCGCTCCCGCCAGTTGGGGCCCGTGCGGAGGTCGCTGAAGCCGGTGTGGGCGGAATATGCCTCTGACAGGGCGGCGCGTTGTCGTGCCGGGGGTTCGGGGGGTGGGGGTGGGCGCCCCCCTGGCAACCCAACTGCGCCGGTCGTTCTGTTGGAACTCTGGCCAGGGGGGCCCACCTCGGCGCAACAATGCGCGCATGAGCGATGACTGGAAGCTACGACTGGAGCGGATGAAGCGGGACCTCGTGGTCAGCGGGGATCCCGTCGCGTGGGTGAGTGAGGCCGATGCCGTGCAGGCGTCGTTGCAGTTTCCGTCGCTGGCCGTGCGGGGTGCCCTCTTCGGGGTCGCCGTCCAGCGGAAGGACGACGGGATCTGGCGGATGGTGACGCCCCTGCAGGACGGGATGCCGCAGATCTCGCGCGACAGTCTGAACTCGAAGCTGTGGTTCCGGGCCAAGGACGACACCGACGATCCGGGCGTGCGGCGGGAGTTGCTCGCCGCGGTGGCCGTGCTGGAGCGGGAGCCCGTCGACGAGGTGGAGGTGCTCGACGAGCGGTACCGGATCGTGCGCGGCGACGAGCTCGCGCGCAGCGGGCCCACCGGGCTCGAACCGCCCCGGCCCACCGACGTGGAGCCCATCGAGCGGTCCTGGGACGAGCGGCGCGGCTCCGAGTCGCCCGACCTCGACTTCGTACTCGATCCGTTCCGGGAGCGCGGGCTGATGTCCGAGGCGCTGCGGCTCGGGCTGCGCAGCTTCGAGTACTCCGGCAAGCGCTACCCCGCCGCCGTGCGCGAGGACTCCCGGCGGGCCGTGCAGCGCCATCCCGAGATCGCGCTGATGCCCGTCACCTTCGGGGTGGTCGAGAAGAACGGGGACGCCTGGCGGCCCGAGGGCTCCCTCATGGCCACGCCGCACGACGCCCGGCGCTTCCTCTACGGGCTGCTCAACCGGCTCTGGCCGCTGATCTACGAGTTCGACGACGCCAAGCGCGAGCGGTACGCCGAGATCGCCGAGCGCTACCGGGCGGCCGACCGGGCCGACGAGCTCTCCTTCGACGACCGCCTGCTGCGCATCTGCCGGGTCGAGCGGATCGTCCGCTTCGGCCCCGACGGGCCCGAGAAGCCGCGCCCTTCGGACTTCGACGACTACGGGCCGATGAAGATGCACCCCTCCATGGACGCCATGACCGGAGAGGTGCACCACGGGGAGTGAGAGGGCCTCGGGGGCGCCGCCGGGAGCTCCGCGCCGCCCGGCCGCGCGCTCGGGGGGGGCGTGCGTCAGTCGGCCTTTCCGCACAGCACCCGGTGGTACGCCACGTGTGCGCTCTCGATGCGGTGCGCGGGGTGCCTTCTGAGCGAGGCGACGAAGGTGTCGTCGGTGGTGCGGCGCACCTGCCAGTCGGCGTCGACGTAGATGCCCAGCAGGTCGAACTCCTTGTGGTGGTTGGGGCAGAGGCACAGCATGTTGCTCGTGGTGTCCGGGCCCTCGTGCGGGCTGCCGATGCCCTGGATGTGGGCGGCCTCGCTGTAGCGGCCGCGGGGGGTCTCCAGCGGGGTCCCGCACACCTGGCAGGTGCTCTCGTGCCACCGCTTGACCTGCCTCGGCCACTCCGGGTTCCGGTCGGGGCGCGTGACCGTCGTCCGTCGGCGGCCCACCGGGCCGGACGTCCCGCCGGAGGGCGGGGCCGCCTCCTCGTCCAGCACCTCCTCGGCGTGTCCGCTCGCGCTCAGGTAGCCGACGAGGCCGACCCGGTCGAGGATCCTCGGGCGGTCCGCGTCGGAGAAGTACGTCCAGCTCAGCAGCCGTACGGCCTCGGCCCGGGTGCGGGCCCTGCGCAGCAGTTTGGCGGCCTCGGGCACGAACCCGGCCTTCGCGCCGGCCTCGCGCAGGGCCGCCGGGCTCGGGTCCTTGACGCCGTCCGGGATGCCCTCCACCTCCCAGATGCCGCCGCGCAGACGGGAGAACGGATAGTGCGGGGTCACCTGCGAGCCGGGCCCGCCGAACTCGGCGAGCAGTCCGCCGACCTCGTCCTCGAACACGTCCCACGCCGCGAGCCTGTCCTCGCCGGCCTCCAGGCGGGCGATGGACCAGAGCAGGGACAGGGGTTTGTGCGGGGAGGGAGCGCCCCGCCGCCGGTGTGTCCGGAGGGTGCCGAAGGCGTGCAGCAGGGCCTCGCGCTCCAGCCTCGGCGGCGCCGCGGTCCCTTCTCGGCCGGTCCGTATCCCGTCGGTCGTCATGGCGATCAGGCTAATCGCGGGGAGTGAGGGGCGAGGGGGGAGGGGGCGAGGCGGGAGGGGCGGGAGGTGGCCGGGAACGCGGCCGCCCCCGCACTCCGCGTCGGGTGGCGGGGGGCGGGGGCGGCCGTGGTGTGTGCGTGTCGGTGGGGCGGGTTACTTCACGTTGATCGCCGTCCACGCCTTCGCGACCGCGTTGTACTCCGTGCTGCCCGAGCCGTAGAGGTCCCTGGCCGCCGAGAGGGTGGCGGTGCGGGCGCCGGAGTAGTTGGTGCTGGACGTCATGTAGGTGGAGAGGGCCTTGTACCAGATCTTGTAGGCCTTCTGGCGGCCGATGCCCTTCAGGGTCGAGCTGTCGTAGGTCGGGGAGTTGTACGTGACCCCGTTGATCGTCTTCGTGCCGCTGCCCTCGGACAGCAGGTAGAAGAAGTGGTTCGCCGGGCCCGACGAGTAGTGGACGTCCAGGCGGCCGACCGTCTTCGACCAGTAGTCCGCGGAGCCGCCGTCCTTGCTCGGCTTGTCCATGTAGCGCAGCGGCGTGCCGTCGCCGTTGATGTCGATCTTCTCGCCGATGAGGTAGTCGCCGACGTCCGTCGCGTTCGCCGCGTAGAACTCCACCGAGGTGCCGAGGATGTCGGACGTCGCCTCGTTCAGGCCGCCGGACTCGCCGCTGTAGCGCAGGTTCGCCGTCGAGGACGTCAGGCCGTGCGACATCTCGTGGCCGGCCACGTCGAGGGAGGTCAGCGGGCTGGTGTTGCCGATGCCGTCGC
Organism: Streptomyces sp. NPDC042100; assembly: GCF_055582325.1. NCBI lineage: Bacteria > Bacillati > Actinomycetota > Actinomycetes > Kitasatosporales > Streptomycetaceae > Streptomyces > Streptomyces sp. NPDC042100. The sequence goes on along the minus strand of NZ_JBVJDK010000012.1, from coordinate 36,124 downwards.
CGTACGTCATGCAGAAGCAGTTGTCGTCCCAGAACGCGTTCACGTACGCGTTGCCGTAGTGGACGCGCGAGTACGCCGCGACTCCGTCGCCCCGGATGCCGTTGCGGCCCAGCTCGTTCTTGTAGAAGTCCCAGGTGACCGCCGCGCCGTAGTGCGCGTCCGCCGCCGCCGTCTCGCGGTTGCCGGCGAGGCCGTTGCCCCAGGTGTCGGTCGAGTTGGTGAAGAGGGTGCCCGTGCCGGACGTGCCGCCCTTCAGGTCGTACGTCTTGTGGCCGCCGCGCGCCGCGTCGGTCAGCGTGTACGTGCCCGAGCCCGAGGTGCCCAGCGTGACCTTGCCGCTGTACTCGGTGTTGCCGATGCCCGTCTCGATGGACTCGTAGGAGTACAGCTCCTTGCCGCTGCTCGCGTCCGTGATCACGTGACGGCGGCTCGGCGTGCCGTCGGCCTGGGTGCCGGTGACGACGGTCTCCCAGGCGAGGACCGGCTTCCCGGTCGCCGCCCAGATCACCTTGCGGGCCGAGGACGCCTTCGCCGACTTCGCGTCCGAGGACGCCACGGCCGACTTGCCCACCGTCGCCGCCGAGAGCGCGGGGGCCGTGTCGGCCACGGCTATCGACGCCTGGGTCGCCTTGGTGGTGGAGCGGGCGCCGTTCTTCTTCTCGTGCACGACGAGGTCGCCACCCAGCACCGGGATGCCGGCGTACGTGCGCTCGTAGCGGGTGTGGACGGTGCCGTCCGCGTCCTTGACGACGTCGCGGGCGACCAGCTTCTCCTGGGCGGGCAGGCCGAGGGACGCGGCCGTGCCGGCGGCGTCGGCCTGCGCCTCCTGGATCGCGGCGGCGCGCTGCGGCTGGGTGAGGACGAGCGCGGTCGCGCCCGCCTCGCGCTGGGCGTCGGCGCTGGCCGAGCCGGACTGGACTCCGATGACGACCATGGCGGCCGAGGCGATCAGTGCGGCGGCGCGGACGGTGGTGCGGCGGTGCGAGGTCTGCTGGCGGGTCACGCGGGCTCCTTCGCTGTGAAGCATGGGGGGAAATGCACGTCGTGGGGGTGGTGCGAGCAGCGAGCGTGCCAGCGAACGACCGCTAATGACAGGTGCGCAACAAGAATTTGACCATCAGTTGTCCGAAGGGCGGCCAGCTCCGTCCGTTATGCGGGGAGCTGACCGCCCTGGGATCGGGGGGTTCTTAGGGGAGTTCTGGGGTTCTCTTTACCGTTCGATCCGTACCGCGCGATCCGTACCGTGCCGATCCATTGGCTGGCCGACCGGTCGACTGACCGGTCGGCCGGGGCGGTCAGTCGGGCGGTCAGTCGAGGACCGGGCCCTCCGACCTCGCCCGCTTGAACTCCGCGAAGCCCGGCACCGTCGCCGCCAGCCGCACCGCCTCCCACAGCCGCGCCGCCGCCTCGCCCCTCGGCACCCGCGAGAGGATCGGGCCGAAGAAGCCCAGCGGCTCACCGTCCGGGCCCGGCAGCGCGAAGACCGGGCTGCCGGCCTCCTCCCCCACCGCCGCCTGGCCCGCCTCGTGCGACGCCCGCACCTCGCCGTCGTACGTGTCGCACTCCGCGTACGCGAAGAGCTCGGCCGCCGCCCCCTCCGGCAGGCCCGCCGCCTCCAACGCCTCCCGGATCACGTCCAGTTCCGGACCCTGGCCGCTCGGATGGAAGCGCTCGCCCAGTTCCGCGTAGAGCCGGCCCGCCGCCTCGTTCCCGAACTTGTCCTTGACCGCCACCAGCGCGCGCACCGGCCGCCAGCCCTTCGGGCCCAGCAACTCCCGGTACTGCTCCGGGATCTGGTCCAGCCGGTCCTCGTTGAGGATTGCCAGGCTCATGACATTCCAGTCGATCGCGACCAGGCCCCGCGCCTCCGCCTCCACCAGCCAGCGCGAGGTGATCCAGGTCCAGGGGCACAGCGGGTCGAAGTAGAAGGCGACCGGGGTGGGCGGCCGAACGTCTGCGGTGATGGTCATGGGGTCCTCTCTTCCGTTCCTCTTCCGGGCATGTCGCCGGGTCCTTCGTCTCCCCGGTCCCCGAGCGTCAGTTGGCCGCCAGGCCCAGGACCACCGGCGCCGCCGCCAGCAGCGCCAGAACCGCCGGAACCGGGGCGCCCTTGCCGTCCTTGGCCCGGATGTGCGTGATGACCGCGCCGATGAAGTAGAGCACCACGCCCACGCCCGCCGCGATGCCCAGCGGACGGAACCAGATGCCCGCGATCAGGCCGACCGCGCCCAGGATCTCCAGCGCCGCCAGCCGCGGCAGCCAGCCGTCCGGGACGTTGACCTTCTGCATTCCGGCGACGATCTTCTCGTCGCGCACCAGCTTCCCGCGCGCCGATCCGACCAGGACCAGCGAGACCAGGGCCGCCAGGACTACGTATGCGATGAACATGGGTTGCTCCTTGAGCCGTTTGAGAGAGGGGTGTGTGAGGGAGGGGTGCAGGAGGGGGGAGGGAGGGGTGCTTGGGGGGGCGTGGGTGGGGTGTCAGGGCTTCGGGATCGCCTCCACCACACTGCTCGGCGACGCCGTCGGCAGGATCCGCGTCAGCGTGAAGCCCGCCGTGTCGAGCAGCGCCCGGAACTCCTCCGCCGTCCGCTCCTGGCCGCCGCTGAGCACCATCATGTTCAGGTCGATGATCTTGCTCGGCGAGAACGCGCCGTCCTCCGGCACCACCGTGTCCACCACCAGGAGCCGGCCGTCCGCCGGCATCACGCGCCGCACCGACTTCAGGATCTCGATGCTCGACTCGTCGTTCCAGTCGTGCAGCACCCACTTCATCGTGTAGAGGTCGCCGCCCTCCGGGACCTTCTCGAAGAAGCTGCCCCCGATCAGTTCGCAGCGGTCCGCGAGGCCCGCGTCGGCGATCCGGGCGCGCCCGTTGGCCACCACGTGGGGCAGGTCGAACACGATGCCCTCGGTACCGGGGTGGGCGCCGAGGATCGCGCTCAGGAAACCGCCCTCGCCGCCGCCGACGTCCACCACCTTCCCGTACGGGGAGAAGTCGAAGACCTCCAGCACGGCGTCCGCGACCATCGCCGTCAGGCCCGTCATCGCCTTGCCGAGGTGGTCGGCCATCTCCGGCGTGCGCTCGAAGTACTCCCAGATCGGGTGGCCCGACGCCGCCTCGAAGACCGGCTGCCCGGACCGTACGGAATCGGCCAGCAGGCCCCAGGTGCCGTGGTGCGCGGCGCCCAGTTCCAGTTGGACGAAGGAGGCGAGCGAGCCGGGTACGTCGGTGCGCAGGGTGTCGCCGAGGTTCGTGGTCGTGTAGCGGCCCTCCGCGTCGACCGCCAGCACGCCGACGCCGGCCAGCGCCCGCAGCAGGCGGTGCAGGGAGCGGGGGTCCGTCCCCGTCGCCGTCGCGAGCTCGGCCGCCGTCCGGGGGTGCGCGGCGACCTGGTCGGGCAGGCCGAGGGCGGTCGCCGCGTGCACGGCCCGGGCCACCCAGAAGCTGGTGACCATATCGAACATCCGGCCGAAGTCGGGCTGTTGCTGCTCGGCCGCCGTGGCGGCGGCGCTGGTGCGTGCGTCCATGGGAGGTCTCCGGCTCTGGCTGCTTGAGGCGAGGGGTGCGTGGAGCGAGGGGTGCGTGGGGCGAGAGGAGCGCGTGGGGCGGGGGCCGCGAGGGGTGCGGCGGGCGGGGCCCGCACGTGCGGCGTGGTGGGGCCGGGCGCGGGTGGGCGGGCGGGCGAGGGGGCGGGTGCCGGGGGCCGGGCGCGGGTGGGCGGGCGCGGGCGGGCGCGTCGTCGGTGTGGCGCGCCCGCCCCCTTCCTTCCGTCAGGCGACGGTGACCGCGATCTTGCCCACCGTGCCCGCGCCGAAGGCGGCGAAGCCCTGGCCCACCGCGTCCAGGCCGTACGTCTGGCCGATCGGCACCGTCAGGGTGCCGGAGACGACCGCGCCCGCCAGGCGCTCCAGGGTGGCCGGGTCCGGGTTGGCCATCACCGAGGTCACGGTGATGTCCAGCTCGGTCGCCGCCTCCGGGCCGAAGCCCAGCGTGGAGGCGAGCCGGCCGCCCGCGGCCACCAGCGCGGCGGCGGCCACCGGGTCGCCGGCCAGGTGGGCCGCCGCGTGCACGCCGCCCGGGGAGAGCGCGCGGATCTGCGCGGCGAGGTCGCCGGTGTGGTCGACGACATGGGTGGCGCCGAGGCCCTTGACGAACTCCGTCTCCGCGCCCGGCTTGGCGGTCGCGATCACGGTGGCGCCGGTCTCGGCGGCGAGCTGCACCGCGTACGCGCCGACGCCGCCGGTCGCGCCGATGACCAGCACCGTCTCGCCCCGCTGCGGCGCCAGCGCGTCGATCACGCCGACGGCGGCCGAGCCGGCCAGGCCGAGGGCGCCGGCGTGGGCGGAGTCCAGGCCCTCGGGGGCGGCGGCGATGCCGTAGCCCTCGCCGACCACCACGTACTCGGCGAGCGCGCCGTCCTGGACGACCGGCTTCATGACGACGCCGAAGACGCGGTCGCCGGCGGCGCGGCCGACGCCCTCGCCGACCGCCTCGACGGTGCCCGCGAAGTCCTTGCCCAGGGTCACCGGGAACTTGTGCTCCAGGACGTCCTTCAGGAAGCCGTAGATCACGGCGCCGTCGAAGCCGTTGAGGGAGGAGTGGCTGACCTTGACCAGGATCTCGCCGGGGCCCGGCACGGGCTTGGACACCTCGGTGACGGTGGGGGCCGCGCCGAATTCGTCGATGGTCACTGCACGCATGGGGTGATTCCTCTTTCGGTTCCGTGGGGTGGGGCGGTCAGGCCGCGGCCTGCTCGTACGAGGCCCGCAGCACCAGGGCCGCGACCTCCAGCTCGTCCTCGTCGCGCGGCGCGTAGAGCATCACGATGCTGTCCGGGAACTCCGCGCGCCGGGTGATGGGGTGCGGCTCGATCCAGCCGAGCTCCGTGAGCGCCGGCAGGACCTCGACCGGCACCGTGAGGTGCATGAAGCCGGACCGGTGGATGTGCCCGAACTCGTCGACCGACGGGTGCAGGAAGGCCAGGAAGGGCCGGTTGCTCCGGTTGAGCCGCAGGGCCAGCGAGCCGGGCTCGGAGACCAGGCTCGGGCTGGTGAAGACGCCCGGCAGCTCCTTGGCGCGGGCCACCAGGGCGTCCCGGATCTCCGGCGGGGAGAAGTCCTCCAGCTGGTCGTGCGGGATCTCCCGGCCGGTCGTCTCGGGACGGGGCCCCTTTCGCGGGGGCAGAACGCTCAGGTCGACGGCCATGGTTTCCTCCGGTGCGGGCGCGGCGAAGCCGCGCACAAACAGTGCGCTGGTTACTTCTTGTTTCCACGAGAATTCTGGGCGATCCTGCTGCTGTGGCAGAAGACGGCACTTCAAAGATCGCAACGCACATGAATGTTCCTGACCAGGTCAGCGAGGGTCTGGCCATCTGTCAGCTGCGCGATGTGCTCGACCGGGTCGGCGACAAATGGAGCGTTCTGATCATGGCGATCCTGGGCGACGGGCCCCGGCGCTATTCGGAGCTCCGCCGCTCCATCGACGGGATCTCGCAGCGCATGCTGACGCTCACCCTGCGCAGCCTGGAGCGGGACGGCCTGGTGATCAGGACCGTCACGCCCAGCACGCCGCCGCGGGTGGACTACGAGCTGACGCCGGTCGGACACACCCTGTCCACGGAGGTGGGTTCCCTGATCAGGTGGTCCGAGCGGCACCGCGAGTACATCAGCATGTCCCGGCAGAGCTTCGACGCCGAGTAGTCCCACGCCGGGTGGTCAGACGCCGGGTGGTCAGACGATCTTCATCGTCGCCATCATCCCCATCGCCGCGTGGTCGAATATGTGGCAGTGGTAGAGGTACGTGCCCCGGTAGCCGGTGAAGGTGGCCTGGAGCTTGACCGTCTCCCCCGGGTTGAGGTTGACGGTGTCCTTGAGCCCCACCTCCGGGCCCGAGGTCACGGGTTTCCCGTTGCGCTCCAGCACCCTGAACTGCACCAGGTGGATGTGGAAGTTGTGCGGGATGACCGTGTTGGCGTTGGTGACGGTCCAGATCTCCGTGGCGCCGAGGGTGATCTGGGTGTCGATCCGGTCCATGTCGTAGATCAGGCCGTTGATGTAGCCCAGGTCCGACGCCGAGCCGGTCTCGTCCATGCTCAGGGTGATGGAACGGTTCACCGTGGCCGGCGGCAGGGCCGGCAGGGTGCGCAGGTCGTACGGGATGGTGCCGAACTCCTTGCCCGTGCCGGTGACGCGGAACTGGATGACCTTGGTGATCGCGTCCGCGGGCCCGCCCGGCATCGCGTCGGGCGCGTTCTTCAGCTCCAGGGTGGTGCCGAGCGGGTACTCGTAGAAGTCGATCATGATGTCGGCGCGTTCGCCCGGCGAGAGCGCCACGCTGGTGACCTCCTGCGGCCGGGGCAGCAGTCCGCCGTCCGTGCCGATCAGGGTGAAGGGCGCGTTGCCGGTCAGGCTGAGGTGGAAGTACCGCATGTTGGCGGTGTTGAAGATGCGGAAGCGGTACAGCTTGCGGGCGACCTCGAAGTACGGCCAGGCCTTGCCGTTGGCGAGGATGACGTTCCGGTTGAGGAAGTCGTCCATGGCGTAGACGAGTTGGCCCTGGTCGTCGAAGCGGGCGTCGCGCAGCTGGATCGGGATGTCGTACGCGCCCTTCGGCAGGATGTTGCCCTGCTCGACGTCGTCGGTGAGCAGGTAGGTGCCGCTGAGGCCGCGGAAGACGTTCTCGGACTCCTGGTGGTGCGCGTGGTCGTGGAACCAGAGGTTCGCGTGCGGCTGCTGGTTCGGGTACGTGTACGTCTTGGTGCCGCCGCCCGGGGCGATGAGGTCCATCGGGCCGCCGTCGCTGTCCGGCGGGACGTGCGCGCCGTGCAGGTGCACGGAGGTCGGCACGGTCAGGTCGTTGGTCTGCCGGACCACCGCGCGGACGCCCGAGCGGGCGCGGATGACCGGGCCGGGGAAGCTGCCGTTGAAGGTGTGGACCCGGGTGAGGCGGCCCGGGATGATCTCGACGTCCGCCTCCTTCATGGTCATCGCGTAGTACTCGGCGGTGCCGGTGGAGGAGTACGGGGCGAGCGTCGGCGCGAGCGGCATCCGCTGGGTGAACTTGGGGATGCTCGCCGGGTCGAGGTCGGCCGCTCTCGCGGTGCCGCCGGTGGCCGGAATCAGCAGGCCCGCCGCGCCGGCCGCGCCGGTGGCCACACCCGCCTTGAGCATGTTTCTGCGACTGATCACGAAATCCCCCATGGTGATCCCGGAAAGAAGACGCCGGGTGTCCGTCGTGAACGAGAGAGAGGCCGGCCGCGGAGAATCGGGCCGGATCATGGCCTTGATTCTCCTGTGGGCCGGAAACCTCGATCAACGGAGACGGATTCATGGGTGTGCGCACTTTCGCAGGTCATGCGCACGCTCTGTCGGATTTCGCCAAGCGAATGTCAATATTCCGCCAGGACCGGCGGCGGAGCCGTCTCCTCCCGCGCGGCCGGAATTCGCTGTTCCAGTGCGGAGCGCGCGATCGCCTCGTGGTGCCGGATCACCTCGGCCACGACGAAGCGGTGGAATTTCTCGGCGAATTCCGGATCGAGCCGCGCCGCCCCGGCGAGCTCCCGCAGCCGGGCGATCTGCCGGGCCTCGCGCCCCGGATCGGCGGGCGGCAGGCCGTGCCGGGCCTTGAGCTCGCCGACCCGGCGGGTGAGGGCGAAGCGCTCGGCGAGCAGGCGGACGACGGCGGCGTCGACGTGGTCGATGCCGGCCCGGAGCCGCCCGAGCTCCGCACCCGCCGGCCCGGGCGCGGGGCCGGATGCCGCCTCGGGCCTCGCCCCGGGCGCCGCCCCCGGCGTCTCCCCCGTCACGCGGCCTCCTCGGCGTGCAGGAACTCGGCGACCAGGAAGGCCAGGTCCAGCGACTGGCTGCGGTTGAGCCGGGGGTCGCAGGCCGACTCGTACCGGTCGAACAGGTCGGGGAAGCCCAGGTCATGGCCGCCGCCGACGCATTCGGTGACGTCGTCGCCGGTGAGCTCGACGTGGATGCCGCCCGCGTGGGTGCCGAGGGCGCCGTGCACCTCGAAGAAGGCGCGGACCTCGCCGAGGATGTCGTCGAAGTGCCGGGTCTTGTGGCCGGAGGGCGCGCCGATGGTGTTGCCGTGCATCGGGTCGCTGACCCAGGCGACCCGGGCGCCGGAGGCGGTGACCTTCTCGACGAGCTCGGGCAGCACCTCGCGCACCCGGTCGACGCCGAGCCGCACGACGAAGGTGAGCCGGCCGGGCTCCCGGTCGGGGTCGAGCCGGTCGATGAGCCGCAGCGCCGTGTCGGCGGTGGTGCTGGGGCCCAGTTTGACGCCGATCGGGTTGGCGACGCGGGAGAAGTACTCGACGTGGGCGCCGTCCAGGTCCCGGGTGCGCTCGCCGATCCAGAGCATGTGCCCGGAGGTGGCGTAGACCCGGCCGGTGTCGGGGTCGCGCCGGGTCAGCGGGGCCTCGTAGTCGAGCAGCAGGCCCTCGTGGGAGACGTAGAACTCGGAGTCGTCGAAGGCGCGCGGGCTGGCGCCGGTGGCCTCCATGAACTTCAGCGCGCGGTCGATGCCGTGGGCGAGGGCCGCGTACTGCTCGCGCAGCGGGGAGCCGGCGATGAAGTCGCGGTTCCACTCGTGGACCTGGCCGAGGGCCGCGTAGCCGCCCGCGGTGAACGCCCGGACGAGGTTGAGGGTGTTGGCGGAGGCCTGGTACATCCGCAGCAGCCGCTCCGGGTCCGGGACGCGGGCCCCGGCGGTGAAGGCGAGGCCGTTGACGGCGTCGCCCCGGTACGTGGGGAGGGTGAGGCCGTCGCGGGTCTCGGTGGGCTGGGAGCGCGGCTTGGCGTACTGGCCGGCGATCCGGCCGACCTTCACGACCGGCAGCGCGGCGGCGTAGGTGAGGACGGCGGACATCTGCATCAGGGTGTTGAGCTTGCTGTGCACGGTCTCGGCGGAGACCCGGTCGAAGGTCTCGGCGCAGTCGCCGCCCTGGAGCAGCAGGGCCTCGCCGCGCGCGACGGCGGCGAGCCTGTCTTTGAGGCGCTCGCACTCCCCGGCGAAGACCAGCGGGGGCGCGGCGGCGAGTTCGCGGGTGACCCGGCGCAGTGCGGCGGGGTCGGGGTATTCGGGCTGCTGGGCGGCGGGGAGACCGTCCCATGTGTTCATCAGTTCGAATTCAGGGGTCTCGGGCTTCAGGGTCTCCATGGCGGAACCTCTCGCGGACGAAGGTGAGGAGGCAGGTGAGGAGGCTGGCGGGACGAGTGCGCGGGCGGGTGGGGACGGGGGCGGCGTGGGGCATCAGCGGCGACCGGCGACGGGGCGGGCCGGGGCGGCCGGCCACCTCGGGTAGCTGCCGAGGAAGCGGGCGGAGGCCCCGGCCCCGGGGAGGCCCGACAGGGCGCCGCTGACCGCCGGGTGCGTCACGTGGCCGTCCACGTCGACGAAGTAGCGGTAGCTGCCCAGGCGTTCGCCGGTGGGCCAGGCGTGCACCCGGCTCACCGCGACGTCCCGGTCGGTGAACAGGCCGAGGACCGCGGCCAGCCGGGCCGGACCGCCGTCCTCGGTGGTGACGACCAGCGAGGTGCGGTCCCGGGAGGTGCGGGCGGGCGGGAAACGGGCCGGGGAGACCGCGACGAAGCGGGTGACCGCCCCGCCCCGGCGCCCGAGCCCGGTGGCCAGCACCCGCAGGCCGTAGCGCTCGGCGGCCGGCGGGGCGGCGATGGCCGCCGCCCCGCCGCCGGGCCGCCGCGCCACCTCGCGCGCGGCGGCGGCCGTCGAGTCGGCCGGCACGGCCCGCGCGCCCGGCAGGTGCGTGTCGAGCCAGGCGGCGCACTGCGCGAGGGCGTGCGGGTGGCTGAACACCTCCCGTACGGCGGCGCGGTCCGTGCCGTCCGGTGCCATCAGGGCGAAGGTCACCGGGAGTTCGACCTCTCCGGTGATGTGCAGCCCGGACTCGGCAAGCTGGTCCATGGTGGCGGGCACGGGGCCCTTCACCGAGTTCTCCAGCGGGACCACGGCCGTCCCGCAGTCGCCCCGGCGGACCGCGTCCAGGGCCGCGGGGACGCTGGGGTACGGGCGCCGGGGCGGCTCCGCGCCGTGGGCGTCGAGGGCGGCGTGGGCGGCGTACGCGGGGAGCCTGCGCAGCGCCGCCTCGGTGAAGGTGCCCTCGGGGCCCAGGTAGGCGTACGCGATGGCGGTCTTCATGGCACCGGGCGCCCGTCAGCTCTCGATCACCCGGTGGAAGGCGACCGTGTCGAAGACGTCCTCCATGCGGACCGCCTTGCCGTCGCGGAACGTCCAGGAGTGGACGAACTGCAGGGTCTCGGTGTGGCCGGAGCGGGAGGTGACGTCACGGACGCCGAAGACGACGACCCGGTCGCCGTGGTCCAGGAACTCCAGGGGCTGGAGCCGCATCCCGCCCAGGACGGTGGGGACGTGCGCCAGGAAGGCGCGGACGCCGGCGTGGCCGTGCTTGGTGCCGCCGAGCCCGTAGGTGTGCATCCCCTCGGGGTGGATCCACTCCATGTCCTCGGCCATGGTGGCGACGAGCGCGTCGACGTCCCGGTCGCGGAAGGCCGCGTAGGCGGCGTGGATCAGGTCCAGGTTGCTGGTGGTGGTGGTCATCGGTGCGCGCCTCAGCCCTTCTTCGCGTACTCGGGATACATGGACTCGACCGTGCGGCGGATGCCCTCGCGCCAGTCGACCTTGCAGGGGCCGGTGAGCTTCTTCCGCAGCTCCGGGTCGAACTGGTAGGTCTCGCGGGTGACCTCGCTCGGCACCAGCCTGGCCTCGACGCCGGTGAGCTCCTCCAGGTAGCGCACGCAGTCGGTGATGCCCACGGACTCGTCGCCGCCCCAGTTGGTGAGGGTGGCGGGCACGGTGGCCGCGTTCCACAGGTGCGGGACCTGCTCGACGAGGTCGTCGGTGTAGAGCAGGGAGCACCAGTTCTGGCCCTCGACGGGGACCGGGATGGGCTCGCCGGCGAGCATCCGCTTGAAGTAGAGCATCGGGACGCCGCCGTAGCCGCCGGGGCCGTACGCGATGTTCAGGCGGGCGATGACGGTGGGCAGGCCGAGGGTCGCCGCGTACGCGCGGACCGCGCCCTCCGTGGCGATCTTGACGACCGGGTAGGCGGGCAGCCAGTCGGCGACGCCGTCGACCGGGTCGTCCTCCCGGTAGGCGTGGTCGAGGGTCTGGCGCTTGTAGAGGGCGCCGGTGGAGACGTACAGGAACGCCTCCGCGGTGCGGCAGTGGGTCATCAGGCGCCCGGCGGCGACGCTGTTGACCTCGATCGCCCGGTTGAAGTCGCCGTCCTCGCCCCGGTTGACGGCGGAGTGGATGACGTGGGTGAAGTCCTCGGGCAGCCCCTTGAGGGAGTCCGCGCCCGGGTCGGCGGCCTCGTCCATGTCCCAGCGGAAGGTGGTGATGCCGTGCGCGCGCAGGGCGTCCTCCGAGCCGGGGGCGCCGAAGCGGCCGAGCGCCCAGACCTCGTTGCCCTGGGCCAGCGCCTTGGCGACCGGTCCGGCCACCTGGCCGGTGCCGCCGGTGACCAGGATCTTCTTGCCGTTCATGTGTGCAATCCCCTTCGTGTGGTGCTTACTTGCCGTCGCCGAGCGCCCGGTCGAGCTCCTTGCGGAGGATCGACTGGAAGCTCGCCACGTGCTGCGGGCCCATCAGCGTGTAGTGCTCGCCGGGGACGTCGATGAAGGCGACGTCGTCGGCGTGCTCCCGCCAGCGGCTGAGCTCGTTGTTCAGCCAGTCCTCCTTGGTGCCGCGCAGCGGTATCGCGTAGAAGACGGACATGCCTCGGACGTGACCGGCGGGGCTGTAGCTGCGGCCGAGGTCGGTGAGGCCGTCGGCGAGCTCTGCCCAGGCGGTGAACTTGGCGAGGTCCAGGTCGAGTTCGGCGAGCCGGTCCTGCGGCGCGTGCTCGATGAAGTAGGCCAGCTGCTCCTCCTTCGACAGGTGCTTCAGCCGCTTGGGGAGTTCCAGCGACTGCTTCTTGTCGATGAGGGCGAGGAAGAAGGCCAGGTTGGCGGCGGTCTCGACGAAGTCGAGCTCGTCCATGCGGTACTTGATGTGCGGGGGCAGGTTGAAGCTGCCGACGAAGTCGACCCGCTCGCCCTCGGCCTCCAGGACCTTGGCGATCTCGAAGGCGACGGCGCCGCCGTACGAGTAGCCGGCGACGGCGTAGGGGCCGTGCGGCTGCTTCTCGCGGATGGCGGCGACATACGTGGCCACCATCTCCTCGAAGCTCTCGAAGGGCTTCTCGCCGGGGTTGAAGCCCCGGGCGCGCAGGGCGTAGAAGGGGCGGTCGCCGACGAAGTACTTGGCGAGGTTGACGAAGACGAGGACCTCGCCGACACCGGGGTGGACGCAGAACAGCGGCGTCTTGTCGCCGACGACCTGCATCGGCACGATCGGGTCGTACGGGCGTTCCGCCGCCCCGCCGGCCGCGTCCTCGGCGAGCCGGGCGGCCAGCGCGCGGACGGTCGGGGCCATCAGGACGGTGATGATCTGGAGGTCGTGCGCGCCGAGCCGGCGGGCGACCAGGCTGCGCAGCCGCAGGATGTCGAGCGAGGTGCCGCCGAGGTCGAAGAAGTTGGCGGTGGCGCTCAGCTTGGCCGGGTCGGTGTCGAACATCTCCGCGTAGATCCCGGCGAGGACCGTCTCGGTCTCGCCCTCGGGCGCGGTGTAGCCGCCGAGGCGGCGCAGGACCAGGTCGGCGACGGCGTCGGCGGTCTCCGCGTACGCGCCGGCTTCGAGCCGCTTGCGCATGAGCGGGCGCTGGATCTTGCCGAGGCTGGTCTTCGGGAAGGCCTCCTTCGGCAGCGGGAGGATCAGCGAGGGGCGGAAGCCCCAGTGCATGACGACGCTGGCGCGGACCGCCGACAGGACCCGGTAGAGCCCGAGTTCGTCGCCGTCCTCGACCTCGGGGTGGAAGGCGACGACGAGCTGCTCGGTGTCGGAGCCGGGGGCGCGGGTCGGGAAGGCGGCGACGTAGGAGCGGGCGACGTCGTCGAGCTCCTGCAGCAGGGTCTCGACGTCGTGGCTGAAGTAGTTGACGCCGTTGACGATGATGCTGTCCTTGCTGCGGCCGACGAGGGTGAGGCGCCCGTCGTCGATCCGGCCCAGGTCGCCGCTGCGGAACCAGCCGTCGGCCGTGAAGGCGTCCTTCGTGGCCTGCTCGTTGTTGTGGTAGCCGGGCGTGATCATGGGGCCGCTGAGCTGGAGCTCGCCGGTCTCCCCCGCCGGCAGCGGCCGGTCGTGCTCGTCGGCGACGCGGATCCGCAGGCCCTCGACGGGGCGGCCCAGGTTGGCGAACTCCTGGCCCTGGTCGGTGGCGGGGAACTCCCGCGAGTAGATGGACCCGGCGCAGGTCTCGGTCATCCCGAACGCGGGCCAGAGGCTGTCGCCCGCCAGGCCGTACGGGGCGAAGTTCGCGAGGAACGCCTCGCCGGTGGTGCGGACGACGGCCTCACCGCCGCTGATGATGTGCCGCAGCTTCGACAGGTCGACGGGCCCGTGCTCGTCGAGCCGGTCGGCGGCGGCGTTGAGCAGCCCGAGCAGGAAGTTCGGGGTGAAGGTCATGGTGACGCCGTAGCGCGAGATCAGCCGCAGGAAGTCGAGCGGTTCGCCGAGGACGACCTTGGCCTCGACGTGCAGCTGGGTGGCGCCCACGGACAGCGGCAGCAGGTGGCACTCCAGGAGCGCGGCGACGTGGTCGAAGGACACCCAGTTGAGCGAGGTGTCGTCGGCGCCGATGCGGTGGGCGGTGTTCTTGCCCGCCATCGAGGCGATGAGATTGGCGTGGGTGAGCCGCACGGCCTTGGAGTTGCCGGTGGAGCCGGAGGTGAGGACGAGCAGCGCGGTGTCCTCGGGGGCCGCCTCGTGCAGCGGCTCGGCGGGCTCGGCGGCGTACAGCGTGTCGAGGGCGGTGACGGAGAGGCCGTCGACCCGGGGCAGCTCGGCGGCCAGGCTGTCGCTGGTGACGACGAGCGGCCCGTCGAGCAGGGCGTGGACGTGCCCGAGCTGGGCGGCCCAGCGCTCGGGGTCGCCGCCGAGCGGGGCCATCGGCACCGGCACGTAGCCGCCGAGGAGGCACGCCCAGAAGGCGGTGAGGAACTCCCTCGGGCGCTCCAGGAGCAGGACGACCTTGTCCTGCGGGGCGAGCCCGCGGGCCCGCAGCCCGGTGAGGACCCGGCGGGCCTCGCGCACCAGCTCCGGGTACGGCTGGAGGGCGGCGGCCGGGGCGGCGGCGCCGCCCTCGTGGTACAGGACGCCGGAGCCGGGGTGTGCCTCCGCGGCCTGGAGCAGCAGGTCCGCGACGGTCCGGGTCGATGGGATGGCCATGGTCATGGCGGTGTCCTCTCTCTGGTGTGCGGTGGGCGGTGGGCGGTGCGAAGGCCCTGGGGGGGGTGGCGCGGCGGGTGCCGGAACGCGGTGCGCCGTCGGCTGCGGGATGGGCAGCACGACGGCGACGGAGACGGCGTGGGGGCGGCCGGGAGACGGTGGGTCCGGCCGGGCGGGCCGCGCGGTGGAGACAGCGCACCGACCTTGACGTCCAGCTTCTTCGGACCGGCGGCGGCGTTCAATGAGCGCTGTGTCAGAGCTGTGTCGGGTTTCTCAAATCCCGGCCGGAGTGTGCGGGTTCTCTCAGAGGGCGGTCAGGGACGGCACGTGGTGGACCGCCGGGGGCGCGGTCCCGGGGCGGGCCGCGCGCAGCGCGAGGGCGGCGTGGTGGCGGGGGCCGCAGGGCAGGTCGTCCACGGTCCAGCCGGCCGGGTCGGCGCCGAGGTCGTCCAGGGTGGTGACGCGGCCGAGACCGGTGCCGAGGCCCTTCAGATACGCCTCCTTGCGGGCCCAGAGGCGCCCGAAGGCGGCGGCCCGGCGGGCGGTTCCGGCGGTGGCGGCGACGGCGGCGCGCTCGTCGGGGTGGAGGGCGGGCAGCAGCGCGGGCACGTCGCCGGGCGCGGGGCGGAGCTGGGCGTCGGCGCCGACGGGGACGGGCGCGAGGGCGACGAGGACCAGCCCCTCGGTGTGCGAGAGGGAGAAGTGCAGCGGCGGCTCGGGCTCGGCGAGCACCGGCCGCCCGTGCGCGGCGCCGCAGCAGGGGCAGGGCTCGCGCGCGAACACGAGCTCCCCGGGCGCGCGGCCGAGCCGGCGCGCGAGGAGGGTGCGCAGGGCGAGGTGGGCGACGGTGTAGAGCTCCCGGTCGGCGGCCCGCACGAAGGAGGCGAGGCGCCGCCGCTCGTGCGCGTCGAAGACGGCGGGGGCGGTGAGGGCGGCGGGAGCGGTGAGCGCGGGTCCCGGGGGGCCCACCTCCAGGAACCAGGCTTCGGCCTGCATCGGCATCGGACGCGGGTCTCCTCGGATACGGGGTGCGCGGTACGGGGACGGGGTGCGCGGTACGGGGGGGGCGGCGGGAGCGAGGGCGTGGGAACGGCGGGAGCGAGGGCGTGGGAACGGCGACGCCCCGCCGTCCGGGCGGGTGCCGGGGGCGGGGCGTCGGGCGGAGGTCACTTCATCGCGGGCGTTCTGGGCCTTCGGGCGCTCAGGGTGCCGTGGACGTCGCTCTCCGCGTAGTAGGTGCGGCCGTATCTGTTCCGGCGCCGCCAGTGCTGTTCGCTGGCGAGCCGGTAGACGGTCCCGGTCGGGGCGCCCCACAGGTCGGCGATGTCGCGGGCGGTGAGCCAGCGTTCGGCCCGTTCGGGCGCCGCGTCCCGGGCGGGCATCGCGCGGCGCAGCCGGGTCCACTCGTGGCCCGCCCAGCGGTGCGCCGGGTCCGCGTCGCACAGGATCTGCCGGCTGCCGTCGGCGACGGAGAGCAGACCGCCGCAGCCGGGCTCGGCACAGGGGCCGACCGGGTGCCGGCGCGCCGGTTCACGGGCCACCCGCCGGGCGGCGCCGGCCAGCCGCTCCAGCTCGCGGGTGGCGTCCGCGACGGCGGGGTGGGCGGCCAGCCACTCGGCGCTGCGCAGCAGGAACGCGGCCAGGTGGACGGGGCTGCGCCGGGGCGCCGGGAAGCCGCGCTCGTCGGCGACCAGCCCGCTCCAGGAGCCGAGGGTGGCGACGATCGCCGAACGCGCCTCCGCCGCCGCCCCGTTGAGCGGGATGCCGGCGGGTCTGCCGCCGTTGCCGCGCCGTTCGCCGGTGCCGCGCGCGGGACCGGCGCCGCCGAGCACCCGCTCGCACTCGGCGTAGAGACGGGGAAGTTCTTCCAGGACCGCGAGCAGCCGGTCCAGACAGGAGGGGCAGAGCCGGAGGTCCGGCCGGGCCCGTCGTCTGCCGCCGCCGTCGACGGCGCCGCGCCTGCAGTCCTCGCCCACGCACACGGCCCGCTGGGGCGGCTGCGTCGGAGGGTGAGTCATTTTCCGATTCTCCGTGTTCCGAAACCGTGCGCCGACGCTGCCGAATTACACTTTGCCGAGTTTGAATCCGACACCGCGAATGGTGACGATCCAGTCCCGGCAACCGAGTTTGTTCCGGAGGCTGCTCACATGGGTGTCCACGGTTCTGCGCGACCAGGAATCTCCCCATATCTGCTGCATGAGCCTTTTACGGGGAACGACGTTTCCGGGATTCGAGGCGAGCAGATAAAGAACGTCGAACTCTTTTCGGGTGACGTCGATCTGCCGTCCGTCGAGGCTGACCTGGCGGGCGCCGGCGTCAATACGGAGGGGCCCCTGGTCGATGACGTCGACGGCGCGCGGGCGGGGCCTGGCCCGGCGCATGACGGCCTGCATACGGGCCATGAGCTCACGGAATCCGTACGGTTTGACCATGTAGTCGTCGGCGCCCGCCTGGAGGCCGAGGACCCGGTCGAGTTCGGAACCGCGGGCGGTGACGGCGATGATCGGGGTGTCCCCGGCGGCGCGGATGGCCCGACAGACCTCCAGCCCGTCGAGATCGGGCAGTTCGAGATCGATCAGGACCAGGTCGGCCGAGGTGTACACCTGGAGCGCGGCGCCGCCCGTCTCGACCGTGGACACCTGGTGGCCGTGCCGCCGCAGGCCCGTCACGAGCGATTCCGCGTACCGGAGCTCGCTTTCCACCACGAGGATCCGCCAGCTCTCGCCGCCCACGGAATTCCGGTCGATACGGTCGATACGATCAACACGGTCGACACGGTCGATATAAACGTCGGGTATCAGAGGTTTCGGTTTTTCCTGCGTACGCTGACTCATCGTCTCCCCCTAGACTGTCGTCCAGCGAGTCTAAAAACCATCGCTTCGCTTTGTCAAAGATCGCCGGCGTAAACGGGCTGTGTCTGCAAAGTAAAGGGGAACATTGAATTCCGGTTAAATTTTCCGGACCTTTTTTGATCCCCGAGGATACACCGGCCCCATGTACGACCCGTGGCAGCCGTAGCGATCCGGACACGCCCGCCACGCCCCGGCCTGACCAGCAGCAGGTCGGGGCACCCCCGAGCAGCCCGCTTCGCGACCGAAAACAGTCAGGAACACGCGTGTGCGCTACCCACAGACGTGTACGCGTAGATCTGTGACGGCCTATCGGAAGGGCCGCGGGACATCATGGCGAATTCTTTACCCGGGATCCCGATCCGGGAGTGTCCGCCACATCCGGGCGCACTTCCGGCCAGCCCGCCGCCGGCCTTCCGCCGGCCCTCCATCACTCCTCCGCAGACCCTCCGCCGGCCCTCCACACTCCGCCGGTCACGCGGAGCGCTTGCGCGGCACCGCCTTCTTCGCCGCCTTGGCGGGCTGCTTCTTCGCGGTGGACTTGGCCGGACTCTTCGCGGCGGCCGCGCCCTTGGCCGTGGCCGTGCTCTTGGCCGTGGACTTGCGGGCCGGTGCCGACGCCGCCGTCTTCTTCGCCGCCGTCCGGGCCGTGGACTTCTTCGCTCCCGTCTCCTTGGGGGCGGCGGGCGCCCGCGCGGGCCTCTTGCGCGGCTTGAGCTCGGTCACCTCGGCGACCTGGGCTCCCCCGGCCGGCCCGTCGTCCGCGCCTTCCGAGCCGCCCTCCGCGCCGCCGTCCGCCCCGGGGGCCTCGCCGCGCGCCTCCCGCGCCGCGCGGACGCTGCTCTCCAGGGCCGCCATCAGGTCGATCACCTGCCCGCCGCCGGCCGCCGCCGGCTCGGCGGGCGCCAGGCCCGCGCCGCCCTCGGCCTTGGCGGCGATCATCTCCTCCACGGCCTCCCGGTAGTCGTCGTGCAGGCTGCTGATGTCCACCTCGCCCAGCGTCGCCATCAGCGCGTCCGCCAGGTCGAGCTCGGCGTCCCGCACGGTGACCGGGGTCTCCGGGGCGACGCCCTCGGGGGCGCGGATCTCGTCCGGCCAGAGCAGCCCGTGCATGGCGATCACGTCGTCCACCACCCGCAGCATCCCCAGCCGCTCCCGCCCGCGCAGCGCGTACTTGGCGACCGCCACCTTGTCGCTGCGCTTCAGCGCCTCGCGCAGCAGGGTGTACGGCTTGGCGGCGGGGACCCCGTTGGCGGAGAGGTAGTAGGCGGCGTCCATCTGGAGCGGGTCGATCTCGCCCGCCGGGACGAACGCCACGATCTCGATCGTCTTCGCCGTCGGCAGCGGCAGGGCGGCCAGGTCCTCGTCGGTGATCGGGATCATCGAGCCGTCGGCGTCCTCGTACGCCTTGCCGATCTCCGCCGGTGAGACCTCCGCCCCGTCGAGCTCGCACACCTTGCGGTAGCGGACGCGCCCGCCGTCCTCCAGGTGGATCTGGCGGAAGGAGACCGAACGGCTCTCGGTGGCGTTGACCAGCTTGATCGGGATGCTGACGAGGCCGAAGGATATGGCGCCGTTCCAGATGGATCGCACGTTCATCACCTTTCACGCCGGTTAGTTGCGGATAGCGGCAATAGCCCCGGATGGGAGGGAATCGTGGGATTCTCATCGTATGACGCCCATCACAGAGGTGGAGGGGCGGCGGCTGGCGCTCAGCAACCTGGACAAGGTCCTCCACCCCGCCACCGGCACCACCAAGGGCGAGCTGCTGCACTACTACGCCACGGTCGGGCCCGCGATCCTGCCGCATCTGCGCGACCGCCCGGTCTCCTTCCTGCGCTACCCGGACGGCCCGGACGGGCAGCTCTTCTTCACCAAGAACCCGCCGCCCGGCACCCCCGCCTGGGTGAAGACCACGCCGGTGCCCCGCTCCGAGGACCCCCGGGCCCGGCAGGTGATGGTCCAGGACCTGGCCTCGCTGATGTGGGCCGCCAACCTGGTGGTCGAGTTCCACACCCCGCAGTGGCGGGCGGACGCCCCCGGGCTCGCCGACCGGCTCGTGCTCGACCTCGACCCGGGGCCGCCCGCGACGGTCGTCGAGTGCTGCCTGGTCGCCCGCCGGCTGCGGGACCGCCTCGCGGCCGACGGACTCACCGCGTACCCGAAGACCTCCGGAGCCAAGGGGCTGCACCTGCTGGTCCCGCTGCGGCCGACCCCGTCCGAGGAGGTGTCCGCGTACGCCCGCGCGCTCGCCGTCGAGGCCGAGGCGGCGCTCCCGCGCCTGGTCGTGCACCGGATGGCGAAGGCGCTGCGGCCGGGCAAGGTCTTCGTCGACCACAGCCAGAACGCCGCCGCGAAGACCACCGCCACCCCCTACACCCTGCGGGCCCGCCCGCTGCCCGCCGTCTCCGCGCCGGTCACCTGGGCGGAGGTGGCGGACTGCGTCTCCCCGGACCGGCTCGTCGTCCTCCTGTCCGACATGCCCGGGCGCCTGGAGCGGTACGGGGAGCTGCTCGCCCCGCTCCTCGACCCGACGGCGGCGGGAGCACTGCCGTGAGCGGGGCGGGGACCGGGGCCGGGGCCGGTGGCGGTGGCGGGGCTGGGGCCGGTGGCGGGGCTGGGGCCGGCGGTGCTGGTGCCGGTGGCGGGACCGGGGCTGGCGGTGGCGGGGCTGGGGCTGGCGGTGGCGGTGCCGGTGGCGTCGTAGTGCTCCGGCCGCCGGTCGACGTGATGCGGCCCCGGGCCGCCGACGAGATCCCGGCGCCGGACGGGGTGCCCGGCGGCTACCAGTACTCCCTCAAGCTCGACGGCTTCCGCGCGCTCGCCTTCGTCCTGGAGGGGGGCCGGGTCTTCCTCCAGTCCCGGGCCCGCCGCGACCTCTCCCCCGAGTTCCCGGCGGTCGCCGCGTACCTGGGCGAGCGGCTGCCGCCCGGGACCGTGCTGGACGGCGAGCTCTGCGCGTACCGCGAGGGGCGGCTGAGCTTCACCGATCTGCTGCGCCCGCACCGGGAGCGGGAGCGGGCCGGCGTCCCCGTCTCGTACATCGCCTTCGACCTGCTCGCCCTCCCCGGGCACGACGTGCGGGCCCGGCCGCTGCGGGAGCGCTGGGAGCTGCTCGGCGCGGCCCTCGAAGGCACCGGACCGCCGCTCCAGCGGGTGCTGGCCACGGAGGACGCGGCCACCGCGCGGGAGTGGTTCGGCGCGCTGCGCGCGGCGGGGGTGGAGGGGATCGTGGCGAAGGCGTGGAGCTCGGCGTACCGGGCGGGCGGCACCTGGTCCTGGCGGAAGATCCGGTACGCGGACACCCGGGACGCCGCCCTCGTCGGCGTCTTCGGCCCGCCCGAACGCCCGCGGGCGGTGCTGGTCCGGCTGCCGGACGGGCGCACGCTGCGCACCACCCCCCGGCTGACCGCGCCGCAGGCCCGGGAGGTCGCCGCGCTGACGGCGGGGCTGCTCGCGGGGCCGATGGCGGACCCGGAGCACGGGACCGTCCGCCCGCTGACCGAGCACCTGCCGGTCGAGCTGCGGGTCCCGGCGGGCCGCCAGGACACGGCCCGCTTCGTCCGGGTCCGGGCGGCGGACCGCGCCCCGGCCCCGGGGGAGCCCGGGGAGCCGGACGGGGAGCCCGGGGCGCCGGACGAGCCGGACACCGGGCCCCGGGAGCCGGGCGCCGAGGCCGGGGAACCGGACGCGGAGGCCGGGGAACCGGACGCCGGGCCCCGAGCGCCGGACGCCGAGCCCGGGGAACCGGACGCCGGGCCCCGAGCGCCGGACGGCGGGCCCCGGGAGCCGAGCGCGGAGCCCGGAGGCCCGGCCGTCTAGCCCCCCCCCGGCCGGCGAGGGCACCCCAGTCGAGGGGGACGCGCCCCCGGCTGAGGGGGACGCGCACCCCGGCCGAGGGGGGCGCGCACCGTGAACGAGCCCCCTGGCCGGATCGCGCGCCCTGCCCCCTCCCCTCCCGTGGCGGTCCGTTCAGGACAAACTCACGCAACGCCGCCGCGGGCGCCCGGCGGCCCGCCCGCCGGGGAACCGGGCCGGTCGGCCGTCCCCGGGGAGTGGTACGGACCGGATGCGGGGGCCCCGCGGGGGTCCCGAGGGGGTCCGGGAGGGGTCCCGTGGGGGTCCGGCGCGGCGCCGGGCGGAACGGCGGGTGGCGCAAAGCGAGCGGCCCGGCGGGGGTTCGCCGAGAGCGTCCGGCAGGCGAGCCCTCGTTCTCAGCGCCTTGGTGCACACTTGCTCCCTGGTACAGCGCTCACGGGGAAGGCGGCCTGGCATGTTGACGGGGATCGAGGAGGTCGACTGGGCCTCGCTGGGCCACGCGTACGGCCCGGCGGACGACGTGCCGGAGCTGCTGCGCGGGCTCGCCTCCGCCGATTCCCTGGAGCGGGAGAACGCGCTGGACGGCATGTACGGCGCGGTGCACCACCAGGGCGACGTGTACGACTCGACCCTCGCCTGCATCCCCTTTCTGCTCGAACTCGTCGCCGACCCCGAGGTCCAGGACCGGGGCTGCATCGTGGAGCTGCTGACCAGCATCGGCGGCATCGACCTCGGCGACGACGAGGAGGTCGCCGAACTCGACGCGGATGACGCCGAGTTCATACCGGCGGCGAACTTCGCGATGGCCGCCGCCGCCATCGCGGCCGGCGCCGACGTCTTCCTCGGGCTGCTGCGCGACTCCGACCCCGAGGTGCGGATCGCGGCCCCGTGCGCGCTCGCCTCGCTGCACCCCGACCCGGTCCGGGTGCTCGGCCTGCTGCGGGAACGGCTCACCGTGGAGCGGGACACCGAGGTGCGGCTGGCCCTGGTGCACGCGGTGGGCCGGCTGGCGCTACGGCACGAGTCGCTGCGCGCCGAGACGGTCGACTGGCTGGCCTGGCTCTCCCGGGCCGCCCAGGCCCCGGGGCTGCGGCTCGCGGCGCTGGCGCAGCTGGCCCGGGTGGCGCCCGCCGAGATCCCGGACGACGTGGTGGACCGGGTGACCACACTGCTCGACGAGGTGCGCGCGGCGCCCGCCGCCGAGGGGCCCGGGGAGACGCCGAGGGCGGCCACCCCGACGCTGATCGGGCAGGTCAGGGAGCTCCTGGAGGAGCACTCGGCGGGCCGCCCGACCCCGTGGACCGAGGAGCTGCTGCGCACCCTGCACACCGCGCTCGACGACCGGGTGGACGACCGCATCGCGCTGATCCTGGCCCAGCTGCGCAGCCCCGACTGGGGGCAGCGCTCGGACGCGATCTGGCTGTGCGGGGCGTTGATACGGGTCTGGCGGGGCCGGTACGACGAGGTGGTCCAACTGATCGGCGCGCAGCTGAGCGATCCGGAGCCTCGGCTGCGCGAGGCGGCGACCTCCTTCCTGGAGCGCCTCTTCGAGCTGTCGGCCCCCTCGGCGGACGCGCTGGCGGAGCGGATCGCCGCGGCCCCGGCGGGGCCGCTGGGGCCGCCGGGGCCGGCCGGCGGGCGGGGCGGGGCGCTGCTGGCGCTGGCCCGGTGCGGGGACGCGCGGGCGATCCCGCTGCTGGCGCGCGCCCTGGAGGAGGGCGAGGTGCGCCGCGAGCTGCTGTACGCGGTGAAGGCGCTGGGCCCGGCGGCGCTGCCGCTCGCCCCGGCGCTGCGGCGCGGGCTCGCGGAGGTGGAGCTGGACGAGCTGCTGTACGACCGGGCGGCGCCGCTGCTGTGCGCGCTGGGCGCGGTCCGGGGCGTGCAGGCGCTGCCGGAGGTGCTGCGGGTGCTGCGCGGGGCGCCGCCGAACCGGCGGGACTGGGTGCGGGAGGCGTGTCTGCGGACGCTGGCGGCGTTCGGCCCCTCGGCCCGGGAGGCGCTGGAGGACGCGCGGGGGCTGCTCGCCTCCGAGTCGGCGGCGGTGTCGTCGATGGCGGCGCAGGCGGTGTGGGCGCTGGACGGATCGCCGGAGGAGGCGGTGGAGGCGCTGGACCGCTGGCTGCGGCCGGGTGCCTCGGGCGCGGAGTGGTGCGCGGCGGCGCGGGCGCTGGGCGCGATCGGCCCGGCGGCGGCCCCGGCGGCCCCGGCGCTGCGGGCGGGGCTCGGCTCGCGGGACCTGTGGGTGCGGGTGCGGTCGGCGGCGGCGCTGTGGCGGGTGTCGGGGGACGCCGAGTCGGTGCTGCCGGTGCTGCTGGCGGCCTGGGAGGAGAACCGGCACACGCGGGTGACGGTGGCCGAGTGCCTGGCGGAGATGGGTCCGGCGGCGGCGGAGGCGGAGTTCGCGATCCGTACCGAGCTGGCCAGAAGGCACCGTCACAACGCGCGCGAGGACGGGGCGGGCTCGCACGACGTGCACGACGACGAGAAGCTGCTCACGCTCTGCCGGGCGGCGCTGGCGCGGATGGAGCGGCACCGGATGTGAGCGGGCGGGGCGACCCCTCGCGGACCGATGCGGCAGACGCGACGTGGCAGACGCGGCAGACGCGGCAGACGTGGCAGACGTGGCAGACACGATGGACGTGACGGATGTGACGGCTTCGCGGGCTCGTCTCCGGGCGACCGTTACACAACCGCAAATACGGACATTTAGGTTCAGATTCGGTCAGTAGCCCTTCCGGATCGGAGCCCGCCATGCGCCTGCGCCCCTCGCCCCGCCGCGCCTCGCCGCACCGCACCTCGTCCCGCCGCACCTCACCCCACCGCACCCCCGCACCCCCTCGGGCCCGGCGCCACCGGGGCCTGCTCGCCGGCAGCGCGCTGGCCCTCGCGGTCGGGGCCGGCACCGTCGTCGGCTGCGCCGGGCAGGGGACGGCGGCCCTGGCGCCCGACGTGCGGGTGCCGCACGGCTCGGCCGCCGCCCCGGCGGCGGAGCGCGCCGCCCGCCCGATGGCGGCCTCCGACCCGGTCCGGCTGGCGATCCCGGCGGCGGGCGTCGACGCCGGCCCCGTCCTGCGGCTCGGCCTGGACCCGGACCGGGAGCTCCAGGTGCCCTCCGTCGAGCAGGCGGAGCTGCCGGGCTGGTACACAGGAAGCGTGACACCCGGCGAGCGGGGCGCCGCCGTCCTGGTGGCGCACTACGACACGGCCCGGGGCCCGGCGCTGCTGCGGAACGTGGCGTCGGTCCGGCCCGGCTCCCTGATCGAGGTGCGGCGGGCGGACGGCACGACGGCCCGGTTCGCCGTCACCGAGATCCTGCAAGTAGACAAAAAGGACTTCCCTACGAATAAGGTCTATGGGAGGACCGATCGTCCCGAGCTCCGTCTGATCACCTGCGGCGGCCCCGTCCGGGACGGTCACCGGACCGACAACATCATCGTCTTCGCCGACCTGGTGAAGTGAGACGCGAAGGAAGAACAAGGAAGAGCGTGAGACCGCGCGGAAGACAGCTCATCGGCGCCGCGGCCCTGTCGGCCGCGGTGCTGTTCGGCGCGCTCGCCCTGACCGGCTGCGGCAACCAGGGCGAGCTCAGGAGCGCCGGCCCCACCCCGACCGCCGTCGGGCCGGTCCGGCTCTGGCCCGGCCTGCCCCCCGCGACCAATCCGCCGATCGACTACGGCGAGTCCGACACCCAGCGGGTGCCCGGCATCGCGGTCCCCGACAACGACGTGCGCTCGGTGGACCCGGTGGCGGTCGTCCAGGCCGAGGTGCGCGCCCACGGCGACGCCCGCAGCGGCGCGGACGGGCTCTACGAGCAGACCGTCCGGGCGATCGAAGCGTGCGGCACCGACCGTCCGCACTGCCCGGTCCTCACCCCGTACTACCGCGATCTCACCGGCAACGGGCGCGACGAGCTGATCGTCGGCATCCGGATGCCCGACCAGCAGCTCGGCGTCCGCGTCTACCTCGCCGAGAACGGCGGCCTCACCCGGATCATGTCCACCGTCGACCAGGTGGTCAGCGTCGAGCTGGCCGGCCGGGACCTGATCATGCGGGTCAGCTCGGCGGGCATCCCCGGCTACGAGTACCGGACCGCCTGGTCCTGGGACGAGCAGCAGCGCACGATGCTGCCCGCGCGGGACGAGATCGTCCGGGTCAAGCCGCCGGGCACGGGGGCCGCCCTGGTCCCGGCGCCCGCGTTCGTCAGCCCCACCGCCACGCCCACCGCGGTGCCCGCGCCGCCCTGGGACGGACGGCCCGGGTCGGTGCCCGAGGCGAGCCGGTGAGACGCCGCCCCCGACTGCCCGCCTGGACCGCGACGCTCACCTGGAAGTCCGCGGTCTTCATCACCGTCATGTGCTGCGCGCTGGCGGCGCTGCTCGGCGCCCTCGTGCACGTGTCGGTGGCGAGCCAGACGGTGAAGGACTCCCGGGACAAGGCGCTCGGCCGGCTCGGCGAGGTCAGCCGGCTGTACGAGTCGGGCGAGCCGCTGCCCCGGTTCGCCGGGGTGGACCCGGACGGGCTGCCGGCCTCGCTGCGGGCGCTCGCGCTGCGCGGCGACCGGGGCACCATGGTCGACGAGTACCAGGGCCGGCCGACGATGTGGGCCGCGGGCCCGGCGGACGGCAAGGCCCTCGCCGTACGCCTCGACTACTCCAGCGGCGTCGCCACCATCGAGGGCCTGGACCGCTCGATCCTCGGCTCCTCCGTGCTCGCCATCGGCGTCACCCTGCTCGTCGGCGCCTTCGCCGTCACCCGGATCACCCGGCGACTGCACCTCACGGCGCAGGTGGCCCGGCGGATCAGCGCCGGCGACCTCGACGCGCGCGTCAACGACCCCCGGACCGAGGACCCTTCGCGCCCTCAGGACGAGGTGGCGACGGTGTCCGGGGCCCTGGACACCATGGCGTCCTCGCTCCAGCGCAAGCTCCAGACCGAGCAGCGCTTCACCGCCGACGTGGCGCACGAGCTGCGCACCCCGCTGACCGGCCTGTCCGCCGCGGCCGAACTGTTGCCCGAAGGGCGCCCGTCGGAGCTGGTGCGGGACCGGGTCAAGGCGATGCGGGGGCTCACCGAGGACCTGCTGGAGATCTCCCGCCTCGACGCGGGCACCGAGACCGTGGACCTCGCCGTGCACGACCTCGGCCCGCTCGCCGCGCGCGTGGTGCGGGCCTCCGGCACGCCGACCGAGGTCCGGATCGGGCGGGACGCGACCGTGGAGACGGACAAGCGGCGCCTGGAACGGGTCCTCGGCAACCTGGTCGCCAACGCGCACCGGCACGGCCTGCCGCCGGTGGTGCTGAGCGTGGACGGCCCGGTCGTGACCGTACGGGACCACGGCCCCGGCTACCCGGAGTACCTGCTGGCGGCGGGCCCGCAGCGGTTCCGCACCGAGAGCGGCGGCAAGGGCCACGGGCTCGGCCTGACGATCGCCGTGGGGCAGGCCGAGGTGATCGGCGCGGAGCTGGTCTTCGCCAACGCGCCGGACGGCGGCGCGGTGGCGCGCCTGGAGCTGCCGGAGTACGTCCGGCTGACGGACCCGGACGACGGGACAGGGGACAGGACGGGGGACGGACCGGGGGACGGACCGGGGGATGGGCCGGAGGACGGGCCGGACGGCAAGCAGGGGGACGGGCCGCCGGACCCCGGCGCGGCACACCGTCACACAAAAGGGACATAGGGCTTACTGCTTGCTACGTTGCGGTCCATGACCGCAGCGCCGCCGCCCCCGAAGGACGCGCGGGACGCGCCCCCGCCGGGGCTGCGCATCCCCAAGCGCCGCGGCGTGGAACTCTCCCTCCTCGTCTGCGCCGTCCTCATCTGCGTCTACGGCTACGCCGAGGTCGGCCTGGCCCGCAGCGGCGCCGTGCCGCCGGACGCCGCCCGCTACGGCGCCGGGCTCGGGCTGCTCGCCCTGCTCGCGCACCTGGCGGTCCGCTGGCGCGCCCCGTACGCCGATCCGCTGCTGCTGCCGATCGCGGTGCTGCTCAACGGCCTCGGTCTGGTCCTTATCTACCGGCTCGACCTGGAGACCCCGGGCGACCGGGCGGCGCCCACGCAGCTGGTGTGGTCGACGCTCGGAGTCGCCCTGTTCACGGTCGTGGTGGTGCTGCTGCGCGACCACCGGACGCTCCAGCGGTACGCGTACCTCTCGGTGGCCACGGCCCTGGGCCTGATGATCCTGCCGATCTTCTTCCCGGCGGTGAACGGGGCCAAGATCTGGATCCGGCTCGGCGGACTCTCCTTCCAGCCCGGCGAGTTCGCCAAGATCCTGCTGGCGGTCTTCTTCGCCGCCTACCTCGCCGCCAACCGCAACGCGCTCGCCTTCACCGGCCGCAGGGTCTGGAAACTGCAGTTCCCCACCGGGCGGGTGCTGGGCCCGATCGTGGCGATCTGGCTGCTCAGCGTCGGCGTCCTGGTGCTGGAGCGCGACCTGGGCACCTCGCTGCTCTTCTTCGGCCTGTTCGTCATCATGCTGTACGTGGCGACCGGCCGGACCGGCTGGATCGCGGTCGGGCTGGTGCTCGCGGCGGCCGGCGCCTTCCTGGTCGGCTCGCTCGAACCGCATGTGCACAGCAGGGTGCAGGACTGGCTCGACCCGTTCGCCTCGATCCGGGCCGGCGACGGCCCGGGGCAGCTCGCCCAGTCCCTCTTCGCCTTCGCGGCCGGCGGGATGCTCGGCGCGGGTCTCGGCCTCGGCCACTCGGTCCTGATCGGCTTCGCCGCCAAGTCCGACTTCATCCTGGCGACGGCGGGCGAGGAGCTGGGCCTGGTCGGCCTGACCGCCCTCTTCCTCCTCTACGCCCTCCTGGTCGCCCGGGGCTACCGGGCGGGGCTCGCCCTGCGCGACCCCTTCGGGCGGCTGCTGGCCATCGGCCTGGCCTCGATCCTCGCCCTCCAGGTCTTCGTCATCGCGGGCGGGGTGATGGGCCTGATCCCGCTGACCGGCATGGCGATGCCGTTCCTGGCCCAGGGCGGCTCCTCGGTCGTCACCAACTGGATCATCGTGGCGCTGCTGGTCCGGGTCTCCGACTCGGCGCGGGCGCCGCGCCCGGAGATGGCCGACGGGGGCGTCATCGCCCCGATCGTGGAGGACGCGAAGTGATCCGCTACATCCGCCGGGCGGCGGCGCTCTGTCTGGTCCTCCTCGTCGCGCTGCTCGTGAACGCGGCGCGGGTCATGGTCTTCGAGGCCGACACGTACGACGACAATCCGGCCAACCGCCGGATCGCGATCACCCGCTGGGGCGAGCCGCGCGGCGAGATCGTCGTGGACGGGCGCCCGGTCACCGGCTCCCGCGACAGCGGCCAGCAGCTGCGCTACGAACGCACCTACACCCAGGGCCCGTTGTACGCGCCGGTGACGGGGTACGCCTCGCAGACGTACGGCACCTCGCTGCTGGAGAACGCGGAGGACGACCTGCTCTCGGGCACCGACCCGATGCTGGCGCCGCTCCCCCTCTGGAACGACATCAGCCGCGGCCGGCAGCCGGGCGGCGACGTGGTCACCACCATCCGGGCCCGGATGCAGGAGGCGGCGTACCGGGGCCTGGACGGCCGGCGGGGCGCGGTGGCCGCGATCGAACCGGCGAGCGGCCGGATCCTCGCGCTGGTGTCCTCCCCCTCGTACGAGCCGGGCGCGCTGTCCGGGACGGGCCCGGCGGTCACCGGCGCGTGGCGGAGCCTGAACTCGGCCCCGGGGCAGCCCATGCTGAACCGGGCGCTGCGGCAGACCTATCCGCCGGGCTCCACGTTCAAGATCGTCACCGCGGCGGCGGCGCTCGACGCGAACGTGGTGACGGACGTGGACGCGCCGACCGGCATCCCCGACCCCTTCGTCCTGCCGGGCACCCGCCAGGTCCTGCCGAACGAGGCGACGGGCTGCGCGGACGCCTCGCTGGCGTACGCGATCCAGTGGTCGTGCAACACGGTGATGGCGGGGCTGGGGGTGAAGGTGGGGCTCACGGACATGGTGGCCTCGGTCGAGAGGTTCGGCTTCAACGACACGGGCCTGCGGGTCCCGTCCTGGGTGGCGAAGTCGAACTTCGACACCGCCATGGGCGACGACCAGCTCGCCCTCTCCTCGATCGGCCAGTTCGACACGGCGGCGACCCCGCTCCAGATGGCGATGGTGGCGGCGGCGGTCGCGAACAACGGCGAGATCGCCGCCCCGCACCTGGTCGAGCGCACCACCACGGCGGGCGGCACCACGGTCGACACCACCGGCCGCCGAGGCTACCGCCAGGCGATGCGCCCCTCCACCGCGAACCAGCTCCAGAACCTGATGGTCCGCGCGGTCGACGAGGGCACCGGCACCAACGCGGCGATCCCCGGCGCCCGCGTCGGCGGCAAGACCGGCACGGCCCAGCACGGCCTGGGCAACACGGGCACCCCGTACGCCTGGTTCATCGCCTGGGCCCAGGCCGCCGACGCGGCCCAGCCGGCGGTCGCGGTGGCGGTCGTGGTGGAGGACGCGGAGGCCAGCCGCACCGACATCAGCGGCGGCGGCAACGCGGCCCCGATCGCCCGGGCGGTGATGGAACAGGCGCTGGCGCTGGAGGCGGAGAGGCGGCAAGGGCCTTGAAACGGGTGCGGCCCCGCCGAATGTCTCCATTCGGCGGGGCCGCCCCTGCCGCTTGCTACCGCGAGTCAGCGTGAGGCATCAGCGTCTCTCAGCCATTCCTCGAAGTCCTCGGCACCATGAAGGTAGGACTCCGGAGCCTGCTTGAGATCAGCGCCCGCCAACCGGTCGAGGAGCGTCCACAGGACCTCGTCGGAGGAATGGTCGGCACTCTCGTCCTTGATTCTCTCCATGGCCCAGTCCGCGGCCTCGTCCCGGCCCACCTGGCCGGAGATCAATCCGGCCAGGAGCCGTCGTGCCTCGATCAGCGTCTCGTTCATGGCTAGAAGGTACCCGTGAATCTGCCGACGGCATCGAACACGTAGTGCACCTTCTGACCACCCGTCACATTCACGTCCGGTCGGACGATTCTCACTCGACCGTTGTGGTCCACCGTCTCGTGCCAGATGCGGGTGGCACCCGTCGCGGGGTTCCACTCGCGCACCAACCGGCGTCCCAGCATTTCACCAGGGGTACGGGCCACGGCGACTTCACCGTAGAACCGGAAGCGGCCGTCCGGCAGCTCACGGACTCCCGCCTTGCCGTACTTGGCGGCCTGGTCCAGGAACTCCCTGGGGTAGGCGCTGAAGTAGGACTCCGCTCCGCCCCCATTGCCGTTGCCACAGTTGTGGACGAGGACGGAGGAGTCGCCCGCCGCCACGTAGTACGTGTGGAGGTCGGAAACGGTGAGGTTGTGGACGGTCGAGGTCTGGGCGGTCCAACTCCGCACCGCCGTGACCTGGACACGAGTGCCGCTGCTGGTCTGGAGCCACTGACCGGACTTCACGTCGGTGGCCTTGACCCAGGCAGCCAGCTCGGGAACCCAGATCGGGTGCCCGTCGGTCGCGGTGATCACGGCCGTCTTCGAGCCGGCCTTGCCGTCGACATCGAGCGTGATCTCGACCAGCCGCTTGAGGCCCTGGCCCTTGATCTCGGCGGTGACCGTCTCCACCCGGGTCTCCCCGGACTTCGGGTCGGTCGCGACCACCTTGTCGCCGACCTTGACCTGCTCGATCGACTTGGTGGAACCGTCGGCCATCAGCACCTTCGTGCCGGGCACGAAGCTGTTGCAGGTCTCGCCCTCCGGGCTTCCGCTGCCCTGGCTGCCCTGGCTGCCGCCCCCGCCGCCTTCGGCCTTGCCCGAGCCGCCTCCACCGCTGGTACCACCGTTGCTGCGAGAGGATCCCCCGGACTTGCCGCCGCCTCCGCCGCCGCCGGACTTGCCGCCGCCGGAGCTCTTGGATCCCGCGGTGCTCTTGCCGCCGCCCTTGTGAGCCGGGGGGTGCGAGGAGGACTTGGGCGCCGCCTTGGCCTGCGCCTGCTTGTGGGTGGGGTTACCCGTCTTGCGCTTCGCGGCTGCCGCCGCGTCTGCTCGCCTCTTCGCTTCCTCCGCTGCCTTCTTCTTCGCTCGTTGCGCGGCTTCCTTCTTGGCCTTCTCGATCGCCGCCTTCTTGGCCCGTAGCGCGGCCTCCTCGGCGGCCTTGGCGGCCTTGAGCACCGCCTCTGCGGCCTTCTTGGCCGCCTTGAACGCCTGGATGGCGTCGATGGTGCGGTTGACGGCCTTGATGACGGACGGAATCTTGCCCAGCTTGGTCCACGGAATGGCGTCGACCACGATGCTCACGCAGGACCACATATCGCCGCCGAAGCAGGCCATTGCGTCATTGATGCCGATGAAGTCCTTCAGCGTCTCCCACGCGACCGCGAGGATGACGGACGTGAGGGACTTGCCCTGCATCGCCTCGGCCTGCGCGACCTGCGCCGCCGACAGACCCGCGCCCGCGAGGGCCGCGGCCCGCTCCGACGCCGTCAGGACGATCGATTCGCCCGTCGGGTCGGAGTAGGTGAGCGGGTTGTTCTGCGCATAGGTGTACCCGTTGGACTGCAGCGGGTCATTCAGGTCGAGCACCGGATCGACGGACAGGAAGCGTCCCACCGCAGGGTCGTACAGACGAGCGCCCAGTGGCTGGAAGCCGGAGGCGTCGTCCCTGTCCTTGCCCAGGAAGCCCTTGTGGGTCTGGACGTTCTGACCGGCCGTGTCGGCGCCGCGCTGGTTGCCGAACGGGTCCTGCTTACGCACCCGCACCGGCATGCCGCTGTAGAGAGCGACCTCCGCGTAGACGCTGCCCTGGTGATCCATCGCCAGCGCGGTGAGGGCGTCGCCACCCGTGCCGTTGGCGTAGCGCAGGACCGCGCCGCCGGGAGTCGAGTAGGTGCGCTCGGAGCGGACCAGGATGCCGCCCTGCTGGACGGTGACCTGCGCCTCGCCCAGATTGAGCGTGGCCTGCTTGCCCTGGATGGTGAGCAGGCGCTCACCGTCGGGGCCGTAGATGTGGCGGGTGTCGTTCTGCGGCAGCCACTGCTGGGCGGCCTGGGCCGCGTCGCAGGTCGCCAGCACGAGGGCCGTGCCGTTGACGTTCGCCGCGCCCTGCACCGCGAGGCACAGGCCGGAGGCGACGTGGGTCAGCTGACCGGTCGCGTTGCGCTTGAGCTGCTGCGCGGTGGTGCCGTTGCACTTCTGGAGCTGGACGGCCGAGCCGGCCGTGTTGGCGGCGGGCTGGACGCACCAGGTGTCGTACATCTCGAGCGTGCCGACGTTGGCGTCCGCCTGGCCAGGGGCCGGGTCGAAGTGCCAGGACTGTGCGACGGTGCCGTTGCAGGCGTACAGCTGGAGCGCGTTGCCCGCCGTGGCCAGACCCGACTTCAGGTCGAGGCACTTCTGGCCGAGACCCACGTACGGGGTCTTGCCGTTCGAGCCCTGACCGGTGATCCGGTCGACCTTGCCGTCGTACGTCCAGGTCAGGTCCTGCTTGTCGCCGTTCTGAACCGAGGTGATCGACTTGGTGTCACCGGTCAGCTCGTAGAGGCGGGTCGCCTCGGCCGTGACCTGCGCACCGGCCGGGGTGGTGTACTTCTTCGTCACCTTGGTCAGCGTGTGCGGCTGGCTGCCGTCCGCCTTCCCGTAGGCGTACGTGCTGGTGGCGTCCTTAGCAGAGTCGCCGGCCAGGTTCTTCTCGGTCAGCTTGGTGCGGTTGCCGAGGAGGTCGTACTCGTACTCCTGCCAGTAGCCGGAGCCGTCCTTGCCAGACGCCACGTTCAGCGTGCCGTCCATGTTCTTCGGGGCGGAGCAGTTCGTCTGCTCCTTGGAGGTCCAGGCGGACTTCAGCTGACCCAGCGGGTCATAGGCGAAGCACTGACGCTCCTCGATCCCGACGGACTTCTCCTGGATCGAGGTGACGTTGCCGGCCGGGTCGTACGTGTACGCCCGGTTGGAGACCAGGTTGCCGCCGACCAGGGAGGCGTCGTTCTTCTCCCGGTAGACCGCCTGCTCCTTCAGCTCACCGCTGCCCTCGTCGTAGGAATTCTGCGCCCAGACCCGGTACGGCTGGGTGCCCAGGGTCGAACGCAGGACCTGGCCGTAGGGTGAGTAGACGGTCTCGGAGCCGTACCAGTCCTTGCCGGAGACGGAGAGCGCCTTGCCGTCCTCGTTGTAGCGGACGACCAGCTTCTCCCTGTCGAACTTGCCCACCGCGGGAAGGGTGGTCTCGTCCAGCATGCCGTTGTCGGAGTACACGTAGTCGTACGTGTAGTCCTTGGCGAAGCCCCAGGTGTCGACAACGGACTGGGGCAGCGACTTCGTCGTCGAAGTCGGCTGGTAGTCCGTCGTGTAGCCGTTGATCTTCTGGGAGTACGCCAGGTCGTCCGTGTAACGCGTGGCGGTGGCGGGCATGCCACGACCGCCAGGGACGGTGTCATAGGTGAACTCGGCCAGAAGCTTGCCGTTGGCGTCGTTCAGGCGCTGCTGGGTCGGGCGCGACAGCTCGTCGTACGCGTTCCAGACCTTGACGTTGTTGGCATTGGTGGTCGTGAGAACCCGACCGCGAGCGTCGTATCCCGTGCGGTTCGTCCCCGAGTCGGGGTCCGACGCGGTGAGCATCCGGCCGGCGTTGTCGTAGGTCCACGTCCACGGGTGGGTCGGATCGACGGACGAGGTCGCCTTGACCGGCTGGCCGTGCACGTCGTACTCGTACCGCGTGGAGGTGAAGCCGTCCGGCGCCGCCGGGTTGAAGGTGTCCGTGCGGCTGGTGCGGCCCAGAGCGTCGGTCCAGACGCGGTAGGACGAGTCGCCCTGCGGCTGGATGACCTTGGACCAGTCCTGGCCGTACTCGTAGCGCACGGCACGCTCCGGGTACGCCTTGGAGGACGTCTCCTTGGTGACCGGGTCCACGTACTTCATGTACGGGGTCTCGGCGAGCACGCGGCCGAGGCCGTCGTAGGTGTAGCGGGTGATGTTCGGGATGGCGGTGTCGGCGAGCGGGGTGAACAGCTCGCCGGGCTTGGCCTCTCGGGTCAGGTAGGAGTTGTTGGTCTGCCAGACCTCACCGGAGCTGTTGTAGAGCGTGTCGGTGACGAGGAACCCGTCGCCGCTCTCCGGCTCCTCCAGCGACTGGCGCTCACGGCCGAGACCGTCGTACAGCGTCACCGAGGTCTCGACCCGGTCCTCGTACCCACGCGCGTACGTCGTGACGTACGGAGGCTTGCGGATCTTCCTGTTCGGGTCCTCCGGGTCGATCTCCTCGGCCGGAACCGTGTAGACCGCGCGGAAGTCCGCGACGCCGTTGCCCGGAGTGCGGCCCGGGGCCCACGCCTCGGCCAGACGGCCCAGCGGGTCGAACAGCGCCTGACTGACCAGGTTGTTGGTATCCGTGGTCTTCAGCGTCACCGCACGGCCGGGCTCCAGCTCCTGAGTCTGAGTGTGCCCGAGCACGTTAGCTGTGGTGATCTTGAATACCTGCCCCGTCGCCGGCCCCACGGAGGAGTAGGTGATCGTGGAGGACTTCGGATTCGCCTGCTTCAACTGGTCCGGATCGGTTTCCCGAATCACACGGCCCACCGCGTCGAAGCCCGTGGTGCCGTTGCTCTCGAAGCCCGTACCGGTGCCGTTCAGGGACCACGACTCGGTGGCGAGGCCACGCGCGGTGCCCGTGAGGGCCGCACCGTAGGCCGTGCCGTCGTACGAGGTACGGATTCCGCCGCTCAGCGTCGACAGATCCGCGAAGTTCGCCGCCACACACGTCGTCGGGGAGACCAGGACCTGCTTCGTCAAGCCGATGAGGTTCTTGGTCGGCTCGTTGAGGTACTCGGACTTGGTGCAGGACTCGTCGCCGGTCTTGCCGGTGTCGCCGAGCGACTCCACCAGCGTCGGCAGTCCGTTCGCCGAGTCATACGTCGACTTCGTCCGGACCACGCGCTCGGCGCGCGGGTCGTCCGTGTTGGTGCCGGACGACTTGGTGTAGGCCGTCTCCTCCACCTCGTTGACTCGCCAGGCCTTCAGCGGGTCCAGGCCGTCGTCACGGTTCCGCTTGGCCAGCTCGGTCGCCTCGAGGATGGTGACGCCGCGGCTCAGCCAGTCAGTGTCGGCATCCGTCGCGTTGGTGTAGCTGAGTTCCTCGGAGATACGGCCGGCGAAGGCCTCACGGTCGTAGACGGTGGAGCCGTCCGCCGCCTTGATCACGTTGCCGTGGACGTCCTTGACCGGCACCGTGTCGCCCATACCACGGTAGAAACGGCTCACGGCCTTGGACTGCTTGCTGCCGATGGCAGGGTCCTCGGCGCCCGTGATGACGGTCGTCTGCTCAAAGCCCGCGAACTGCGAGTACGTCCGCGTCGACTTCTTCGTGAACTCGGAGTCGGCGAACTTCCAGGCCGGGTTCTTGTACTGGTAGGCCGTCTTCGTCGCGTAGGCGCCGGGGACGTTCGGGAGCTCCTCGATGGATTCCACGACGTACTTGTGGAACCAGTCGATGTCCTCGACCTCGGGGTCCGGGTTCCAGAACGACGGGTAGCAGAGCTCGCTGTTGGCCTTCAGGCCGGCCTTGTCCGTCTTCGTCGGCAGGCCGGTGCCGGAGAGGCACTTGCCGGTGATCGGCTTGTACGTGACGGCGGTCTCGCCGCCGTACTCGTTGATCACGCGGGCGATGCGCAGGCGGGAGAAGCCGGGCCGCTGGGGGTTGACCGCCTTGACGCGGTTCGGCATGTCCTCGGCGTTCGGCTCGAACCGGACCGGGTTCAGCGCGACGCTGGCGTCGGTGGAACCGTTGCGGGCGTAGCCGGTGCGCTGGACGGACTCCAGCCACAGCGCGGTGTTGGGGCCGGTCTTCAGCTCGGCGAAGGACTGCTTGAGCTGGTACTCGTCGACGACCTGACGGGCGTCGGTGTCGGTGCGGCGCTGGGCCGAGGTCGTGATCTTGTCGAGGCGCTTACGGGTCCAGAAGGACGGGCCCGCGTTCCAGCACTTCTTCTTCGCCTCGCAGCGCAGGTCGGCCGGGGTGTCGAACCAGGGGCGGTAGTTGCCCGGGTCCTTCGACTTGAAGTTGGCGTCGGTGCAGGTGACCGAGCCGACCGTGTAGCAGCGCTCCGCGACGGTGAAGCCGATACGGGCCGGGGCCGTGGCGGAGAAGAGGTTGTCCTTGCGCTGGCCGTAGTAGATGTGCGACAGGTAGCCGTCGCGGTCGTAGAC